>JBBSLI010000033.1:0-50183 GCA_038255395.1 Solirubrobacterales bacterium | reverse complement strand
GAAACCCCGGGCGCCGATCACCGCCTGGCGGCGTCCTCGGACGCTCGATGTGGCAGAGCCACACCTTCGGTCCTGCGTCCTTGCCAGGCGGCGCCGGCATCCCGGGTTTTCCAGCGACCTGTTACGAGACGGACCACTAGCCCGCCGCCACAGCCTGACCGTCAGTCGCCGGTGGCCCAAGCGCGGTCGCCGGCGCGGTAGATGAGCCCCAGCAGCGCGGCGAGCAGTGCCGTCGCGCCGCAGTAGCCGACCTCGGTACGCAGCAGCTGGTCGCCGACCGCCGGGCTCAGCATCCACACCACGAAGGCACCCGCGCAGGTCAGCCAGGCGAGCGCCGCGGCGAGCGCATGGCCGCGTGCGAGCGCGGCCTGGTTGAAGGTCCCGGCGATGAGGTGAAAGCCCATCCCCAGGCCGACGAGCGCAAGGCCGCCGCGGCCGATGTCGCGGTCGATGTCGAACAGCGCCGTCACGACCGGCGGGCCGATCGCGAAGAGGCCCAGCGCCACCGCGAGCGCGAAGGCGCCGATCGCCAGCACGGTCGTGCGGATCGCGCGGCGAAACTCCGCCGCGCCGGCGGTCGCCTGCAGCCCCGCGAGGTGTGGCAGCAGCGATCCCTGCACCGCCTGGAAGAGCTGCAGCGGTGCGCGCGCGATCAGCAGCACGCTGAAGACGATGCCCGCGAGCGCGGCGTCGGATGAGGTCCCCTCGACCGTCAGCACCGCCGCGTTGAGCAGCGTCTGCTCGGCGATCATGATGCCGAGGACGGCGGCCGCGAACGGCGCGCCGTGGCGCAGCGTCAGGCCGCCCTCGGTCTCCTGCACCGCGGCGACGTCGGCCGGCGGGTCGGCCGACTCGCCGCGGCGCGCGAAGAACCACGGCACGACGAGCAGCGACATCAGCGGCGCGGCCGCCATGCCGAGCGCCACCGCCGACTGGCCCGAGGCGATCCCGATCACGACCGCGAGCGCGAACAGCACGCGCGAGACCGCCTCCAGGAAGACGAGCAGGCCGTAGAGCTCGAAGCGCTGGTGGCCGGCGAGGAAGCCGCGCGCGAAGTAGCTCGCGGCGTAGGCGAGGACGCCGACGACGAGCACCCAGTACAGCGCCGCCGAGCCGTCGAAGAGGCCGTTCTGCAGCCTGTCGCGCAGCAGCAGCGCGATCACCAGGAACGTCAGTGCGAACGCGGCCTGGATCAGCAGTGCGACGCCGAGGTTGTGTCCGCCGCGGTGGCCGCGCGCGCGGCGGTCGGCGATCGTCCGCGACAGCAGTTGCTCGATCGGACGGTAGAGCACCGACGCGACGACGAACATGATCGACCAGACCAGCGAGATGTGCTTGTACTCGACCGGGCTCAGCGCGTGCGCGGCGAGCGCGAAGTACGCGAACGTGACGAGCCCGGTCGTCGCGATCCCGATCGACAGGACGCGCGCCCCGCGCCCATAGCTCGACCGGGGCGTCCCGCTGCTAGAGACGGACAAGCAGCATGGTCCACGGAAACGGCGAGCGCGCCTGGACGACGTCGCCGTGGCGGGACAGCAGCTTCACGAAGCTGCGCTTGGACCAGTGGTTGAGGTGCCCCGGCGTGTTGCCGAGCTCCTTCAGGTAGGCGCCGCGGGCGACGTTCAGCCCGCGCCACATCGGCTCGCGCGGCACGGAGACGAGCAGGTGGCCGCTGGCGACACGCGCCATCTCGGCGACGGTGTGCGCCGGATCGGGCACGTGCTCGAGCACCTCGATCGCCGTCGCGACGTCGAACTCGCCGTCGGCGAAGGGCAGGTTCTCGGCCTTCATGACCTGGTAGGTGAGGTTCGGCGCCCGGCGCTGCTCCCACTCGGCGTGCAGCAGCGGGTCGTCGAGGTCGATGCCGACGACGCGGCGCTCGCCGAGACGCTGGGCCCACTTGTGCGTCAACACGGCCTCGCCGCAGCCGACGTCGAGCAGCGACTGCGGGTCGGCCTGCTCGAAGAGCTCCTCGAGCGTGCGCTCGAAGCCGCTCATCAGGCGCCGCACGACGGGGTTCGTCGAGCCGTACTTGTCGTAGGTGTTGCCGGTGACCGTGCCCTCTGCATCGACGGTCACGTCGACGGGAGCCGGCGTCACAGGCGCACCACGTCGCGCTCCTCGGTCTTGCCGGTCGCGGCGCCCGCGTCGGCGCCGGTCGTCGGCCCCTGCTTGCTGGTCGGCTGGCCCGGCTCGTAGTGCGAGGGCGCGACGCCGAGCTGCAGCTCGATGCGCCGCACGCGCTCGAACGTGCGCTGGATCATCGTGCGCTGCGCGGACATGAGGTCGCCCATCACGCCCAGCGCCGCGAGCACCATCGCGGCGTTGAACAGCACCGCACCGAGGATCAGCGACTGGACGTGGCCCTTGCCCTCGTCCTCGACGATGTAGAAGTACGCGAAGCGCCCCCAGACGACGAGCGCGATCAGCCCGACGACCGCGGCGGCGGTCATGAAGACCCGCAGCGGCTCGTACTGCGAGTAGATCCGGAAGATCGAGACCGAGTTGCGCCGGACGTAGGACCACATCGACGGGAACAGGCGCGACTCGCGCGTCTTGGGATTCGTCCCGATCGCGACGTGATCGACCGCGACGAGCTGCTTGCCCGCCTGGATGATCGTCTCCAGCGTGTACGTGAACTTCGACACCACCGCCATCTGGATGGCGGCCTCGCGGTTGTAGGCGCGGAAGCCGGAGGTCGTGTCCGGGACCTCGGTCGAGGACGCCTGGCGCACGACCCATGAGCCCAGCCGCTGGAGGGTGACCTTCAGCGGCGAGAAGTGCTCGATCTTGTGGACCTCGCGGTTGCCGACGACCATGTCGGCCTTGCCCTCGAGGATCGGCCCGACGAGCTTGGGGATGTCCTTGCCGTCGTACTGGTTGTCGCCGTCGGTGTTGACGATGACGTCGGCGCCCAGCTTCAGGGCGGCGTCGAGACCGGCCTGGAAGCCGGCGGCCAGGCCCTTGTTGTTCGTCAGACGAACGATATGGTCGACGCCGCCGGCACGGGCGACCTCGATCGTCTTGTCCGTCGAGCCGTCGTCGATGATCAACCATTCGACCGCGTCGAAGCCGTCCATTCGTCGCGGAAGGTCCGCGAGCACGAGCGGGAGTGTCTGCTCCTCGTTGAAGCAGGGGATCTGGATGATCAACTTCATGTGGCGGGTCCGCGTGGAATCCTAACGGCCATCGCAGCGTCTTCTGTGTCCAGCACCGCAACCCCTGCCACCGCCACCCCGCCGCCGCCCGCCGAGGAGCCCACTCCGCGGCGCCGGCGCCTGCCCGCGGTGCGCGTCGCCGTGCTCGAACGCGCCGGCATGGGCGCGCTCGCGCTCGCCGCCCTGATCGGCTTCGTCGTCTACCCGACCTATCCGAACTACGACTCCTACTACTCGCTGCTGTGGGGCCGCGAGCTGCTCGGCCTCGATCAGCTCTCCTTCGAGGCCTACCGCGCGCCGACCGAGCACCCGCTCGCGATCGCCTTCGGCGCGCTGCTGGCGCTGCTGGGCGACAGCGCCGACCGCGTCATGGTCGCCTGCACGGTGCTGTCGTTCCTCGCGCTCGTCGCGGCGGTCTACGCGCTTGGCAAGACGGCGTTCACGCCGCTCGTCGGCGCCGTCGCCGCGGCGCTGCTCGTGACGCGCTTCGATTTCCCGTTCCTCGCCGCCCGCGGCTACATCGACATCCCGTACCTCGCCGTCGTCGTCTGGGCGGCGGTGATCGAGCTGCGCGCCCCGCGCCGGCATCCGGTGATCGTGCTCGGCATGCTGGCGGCGGCGGGGCTGATGCGACCCGAGGCCTGGCTGCTGGCCGGCGTCTACTGGCTGTGGCTCTTCGTCGGCTTGACGTGGAGGCAGCGCGCGCTCTACGCCGGGCTGGCGGCGGTCGGGCCGCTCGTCTGGGTCGGCGTCGACTTCGCCGTCACCGGCGAGCCGCTGTACTCGCTGACCGGGACGCGCGACCTCGCCGAGGAGCTCGGCCGCAACAAGGGCGGCGCGGCGGTGCCTGCCGCGCTGTACGCGTTCCTCGTCAAGCTCGCGAAGTTCCCGGTGATGATCGCCGGCATGGCGGGGGTCGTGCTCGCCGTCGTGCTGACGCCACGGCGCGCGCTGATGCCGCTCGTGCTGTTCGCGATCGGGGCGGGCACGTTCGCGCTCGTCGGGCTCGCCGGCCTGTCGGTGATCGACCGCTACCTGCTCGTGCCGTCGCTGTGCGTGATGGTCTTCGCGGCGGTCTTCATCGCCGGCTGGACGATGCTCGAGCCGGGTACGAACTGGCGGCGGGTGTGGATGCTCGGTGCCGCCGCGGTCGTCATCTTCGGGGTCGTGTTCACGGCGACGCGCGTTAACCTCACGCAGCTGCGCAACGAGCTGCGGTTCCGCGGTGATGCCCACGTCGCGCTCGAGCAGGTGCTGCACGACCCCGACGTCGTCGCCGGTCTGCGCTGCGGACCCGTCTATGTGCCCAACCACAAGCTCATCCCCGACGTCCGCTGGATCCTCGACAGCTCGCAGTCCGACGTGATCGCGCGATCCTCGCGCGAGATCGGCGATCCGTCGCGCGGCGTCGTGATCCTCGTGCACAACCGCCCGGCGCTGTTCAAGCAGGCGTTCGTGACCGACGACGACGAGACCGCCGACAACCTGCCGCCCGCCGGCTTCGTGCGCGTCGCCACGAGCCAGTACTACGGGGCCTATGCCCGCTGTTAACCAGCTGCGCAAGGCGCAGCGCCATACGCCTGCGGCGCCTGAGCCAGGCGGCCTGACCGGCCTGCTGACCTCGCCGGGCCTGGGCCCGGGCCGCATGACGAGCGACAGGCTGATCTGGGGATCTGCGATCGGGGCCGTCCTGCTGCTCGCCTTCGGGCTGCGCATCTGGGGCGTCAGCCACGGCCTGCCGTACGCCTACAACGCCGACGAGAACGCGCACTTCGTGACGCGGGCGATCGGCATGTTCGGCCATGACTGGGATCCGAACTACTACGTCAACCCGCCCGCCTACACGTACCTCGTGCACCTCGTGCTGGGCGCCTGGTTCGGCGGCCGGGCCGGCGTCTCGAACTCCTTCGCCGCCGACCCGACGGAGATCTGGACGATCGCGCGCACGATCTCCGCGCTGTGCGGGACGCTGGCCGTCTGGCTGCTGTACCTCGCCGGCTCGCGGCTCGTCGACCGCCGCGTCGGCCTGCTGTCGGCCGGCATCTTCGCCGTCGCGTTCCTGCCGGTCTTCTACTCCAAGCTCGCCCTCAACGACGTGCCGACGCTCGTCGGCGTCTGCCTCGGCCTGTGGGGCGCGGCCGGGATCCTGCGCAACGGGCGGCTGCGCGACTACGTCTGGGCGGGGATCGGGCTCGGCCTGGCGGCGGCGACGAAGTACACCGGCGGGATCGTGCTGCTGCCGATCGTCGCTGCCGCGGGCGCGCAGTTCGCGGCCGGCGGCGGCAAGGGCGGCGCCCTGCGCGGCATCGGCATCGCCGGCGGGCTGTCGCTCGTGACGTTCGTCGTCGCCAACCCGTACGCGGTGCTGGACTTCGGGTCCTTCTGGGACGGCCTCACGCACCAGTCGACCGCCTCGGGCGACGCCGCCGGCAAGCTCGGGCTGACGCAGGACTCGGGCTACGCCTACTACCTGTGGTCGTTCGGCTGGGGCCTGGGCTGGACGGCGCTGCTGTTCGCCGTCGGCGGCGCGGTGCGCCTGTTCTTCGACGAGCGCCGGCTGCTGTGGATGCTCGTGCCGCCGGTCATCCTGTTCGTCTTGTTCATGGGCTCGCAGGAGCGCTACTTCGGGCGCTGGCTGATGCCGGTCTTCCCGTTCGTCTGCGTCCTGGCGGCGTACGCGGCGGTCGAGCTCGCCGACTACCTGGGGCGCTTCTCGTCGGCGTTGCGGCCGACCTTCGTGGCGGCCGCGGTCGTCGTCCTGTGCGGCCAGGGCTTCGTCTACTCGCTGCACTCGGGGCTCGTCATGTCGCGCAAGGACACGCGCAACATCGCCCGCGAATGGATGGTGCTCAACGTCCCGGCGGGCACGAAGATCGTCGTCGAGCCGGTCGTGCCCGACCAGTGGGCGCAGGACATCGGCAACCCGTCGCCGATCATCCCCAACGGCAACCGCTGGAACAAGTATCCGCTCAGCCGCAAGATCGATCCGCAGACCGGCCTGCCGGTGCCCGGCGTGGCCGGCATCGTGAACATCGAGGACTTCGAGCGGGTGCTGCATCCCGAGCTGGTCGATGTCTTCGAGCGCCAGGGGTACTGCCACGTCGTCGTCGGCTCGACCCAGCGCGGGCGCGCCGAGGTGGAGCCCGAGGTGGTGCCCAACGCGCTGCGCTACTACGCCGAGCTCGAGCGGCGCTCGAAGGTGGCCTACAACGTGTCGCCGTACTCCAGGGGCAAGGGCCCGGTCGCGTTCAACTTCGACTGGACGTTCAACTACTACCCGCTGGCGTACAACAGGCCCGGGCCGCTGATGACGGTCTACCGCCTGCAGGGCGGCAACTGCGCCGAGGGCGCCACAGCTGGCCCTTAGGTAGCGGCCTATGCTGCGACTGTGCCACTGCTGACCGCGACCGACCACGACCATCTGGCGCGCTCGATCGAGCTCGCGGAGTTCGGCCTCGGGCGGGTGCACCCCAACCCGATGGTCGGCGCCCTGCTCGTGCGTGACGAGAAGGTGCTGGGGGAGGGCTGGCACGAGGAGTGCGGCGGTCCGCACGCCGAGGTCAACGCGATCGCCGACGCGGTCGCGGCCGAGGGCCCGGGCGCGAGCTTGAGGGGGGCGACGCTGTACGTGTCGATGGAGCCGTGCTGTCACCACGGCAAGACGCCGCCCTGTACGGACGCGATCCTCGCGGCCGGCCTGACGCGCGTCGTCGTCGCCTCCGACGACCCGAGCGCGAAGGCCGCGGGCCGCGGCCTCGGGATCCTGCGCGACGAGGGGATCGAGGTCGACGTCGCCGACGGCGAGATCGCCGCGCGCGCGCGGCTCGTCAACCAGGCCTTCCGCAAGCACGCCCGCAGCGGCCGGCCGTGGGTGCTGTTCAAGTCCGCGATGACGCTCGACGGCAAGGTCGCCACGCGCACCGGCGACTCGCAGTGGATCTCCGACGAGTCCAGCCGCGCGCGGGCGCACCGCTGGCGCGCGAGCGTCGACGCGGTCGTCGTCGGGATCGGCACCGCGCTGGCCGACGACCCGCAGCTGACGGCCCGCGTCGAGGGCGTGCACCACCAGCCGCGGCGCGTCGTCTTCGACGCGACCGGCCGGCTGCCGCTGGACTCCAAGCTCGTCACCGCGGCACCGGACTCCGAGCTCACCGTCGTCGTCTCGCGCGCCGCCCGCCGCTCGGCGGTCGAGGCGCTGGAGATGTCCGGCTGCGACGTCGTGGTGGCGACCGGCGAGAACGAGCCCGCCCGCGTGCGCTCGGCCCTGGATCAGCTCGGGGCGGGCGGCATCACCTCGATCCTGCTCGAGGGCGGCCCGCACCTGGCCGGCGCGTTCCTCGACGCCGGCGAGATCGACGAGGTGCGGCTCTTCCTGGCCCCACTGCTGCTCGGCGGCCGCGCCGCCCGCGACCCGCTCGAGGGCGAGGGCGTCGAGCGGATCTCCGAGGCGCTGCGCGCGCTGACGCTCGACTGCGAGCGCGTCGCCGACGACATGCTGATCTCCGCGCGGCTGCGCGAGTGGTGAGGCCGGCGTGTTCACGGGACTCGTCGCCGATCTCGGCAGCGTCGCCGCGGTCGATGCGACCGCCGGTGGCCTGCGGCTGACGCTGCGCACGCGCGTGGCCGGCGAGGTCGGCGAGGGCGACTCGGTCGCCGTCAACGGCGTCTGCCTGACGGCAACGGCGGTCGTCGGCGACTGCTTCGCCACCGACGTCATGCACGAGACGCTCGACCGCTCGACCCTCGGCGCGATCGCGACCGTCGGCGCAGCGGTCAACCTCGAGCTCGCGGTGCGCGCGGCGGACCGGCTCGGCGGCCATATCATGCAGGGCCACGTCGACGGCGTCGGCACCGTGGCCGGCGTGCGTGAGGACGGCTTCGCCCGCGTCGTGACGATCCGCCCCGAGGACCCGGAGCTGCTGCGCTACGTCGTCCACAAGGGCTCGATCGCGCTCGACGGCGTGTCGCTCACCGTGGCACGGATCGACGACGAGAGCTTCGATGTGTCGCTGATCCCCGAGACGCTCGATCGCACGACGCTCGGCGCTGCGTGCGCCGGAGCGCGGATGAACCTCGAGGTCGACGTCGTCGCGAAGTACGTCGAGAAGCTGCTGCGGATTGGTGGCGCCCCGGCCGGTGCTGCCGATGCTGCGCCCGGGCCGGACGCGTAGCGGGATCTGTCCAGTGGCGCTTTTGGACGGCTCAACCGTCAGAAGGCGCCACTCGCCGCTGCGCTGCTTCCAGGGCTCGGAAGCGCTCTGCTCGTCCCGCGGCACGACGTCGGCTGCCCTGCTGTTCCGCAGCGTCTGGCGGGCTTCGGCGAGCGCCGCTGAACCGCGTCGTCAGAGCTCACCCTTGAGCTGCCGACGAGTTCGATGTCTTCACGACGGACACAGCACTCCTCCTGTCGCGGACATCACCGATCGACTCGGCATCGATCGCGCCGCCGGGTCCCCGAACGCTGCTCGTAACGCCATGCGAACGCGCGCGTGCGGCGCGTTGACATGTCGTCTGCGCGGGTCTACGTTGCATGACGGTCGCTTGAGCCAAGCGTCATGCGCAATCCCATTCGCAACGAAGCCGATGCCTTCTACCTCGCTGTCGGCGGGGCCGGGCTCACAGGTGTTTCGCTGGCGCTCGGTGCGCTGGTCAATCCACCTGCGGGCGGGGCACTCTTCGCCGGTGGCCTGATCGGCGCGTTCGTCTGGGAGCTCTCAACCACGGATCCCCACCGTCGTCGGCCGTTGCGCGAGGCAGCCGCAGAGGGACGTCAGGCCGCCCGCTCGCCGCGGGACAGAGTGCTCGTGGTCGCCAACCGAACGCTGCAGGGCGAGGACCTCGAGGCGATCCTGCGAAGTCGTGCCGAGCGCGGTGCCGAGTTGCGCGTGGTGGTGCCGATCCTGGTCTCTCGCGTGCGCTACATCGCCTCGGACGTCGACAGTGAGCTGCAAGAGGCGGGCGAGCGGCTTGCTGCCGCACTTGCGTGGGCTCGCGATGCGGGGTTCGAAGCCAGCGGCAAGGTCGGCGACCCGAACGTCGCGCTGGGCGCGATCGAGGACGAGCTACGCCTGTTCGCAGCCGACGAGGTCGTGATCTCCACCCTGCCACCGGGCGAGTCGAACTGGCTTGAAACGGGCATCGTCAAACGTTTGCGCGAGGAGCTGGACATCCCTGTCACCCACGTGATCGTCGACCTGGACCGCGCGCGACCGGCAGCAGCGCATTGAGGCCAACATCAGCGGCCGGCGCCGCGCCGCCGCCGCCCGTCACGCCGGCGCCGTCCGTGACAACCCCCGCTGCGCCGCCGGCACCACATCTACCCGGCGGCCCGAGCGCCGCGCTGTCGCGGCGCTGAAACGCGCCCTCCGCGGCCAGCAACCCACACCGCACCGTCGGCCGCTGCTGCGCCGGGCGTTTTCGATCACCGCCTGGACGGACGCCCCGCCCGAGACGGCCGGCGCCGCTGAGCATCGCCCGTCGGCGCAGTGGGTACAGCCTGGCCATGCCCGCTCTTCTGCGCTCACGCCTGTCCGTCCTCGCCGTCGTCGCCGCGCTCGGCGCCACGCTGCCCGCCTGCGGCACCGACGACGCGATCGAACGCGACACCGAGGACGCCGGCCAGAAGCTCGACGAGAGTGCCGGCAACGCCGACGAGAAGGTCGAGGACGCCGCGCAGGACGCCGGCGACGAGATCGAGAAGGGCGTCGAGGACGTCGACGGGAGATAGGCGTCGGGCGCGCCCGGGCGGCGCAGTCCGCCCGGTCGCCGGCGCGGTTTGGCAAGCTAGGTGTCATGAGCCAGATGACACGCAGCCCGTTTGCCACGATCGACGAGGCGCTGGAGGACATCCGCCAGGGCAAGATGGTGGTCGTCTGCGACGACGAGGATCGCGAGAACGAGGGCGATCTGACGATGGCGGCCCAGTTCGCGACCCCCGAGGCCGTGAACTTCATGGCGACCCACGGGCGCGGGCTGATCTGCCTGTCGCTGACCCCGCAGCGCTGCGACGAGCTCGGCCTCGATCTCATGGCGGCGAAGAACGAGTCGCCGTTCGAGACGCCGTTCACGGTCTCGATCGAGGCCCGTGAGGGCGTGACGACCGGTATCTCGGCGCACGACCGCGCACGCACGATCCAGGTCGCGATCGACCCCGAGAGCTCGCCCCGCGACCTCGTCCAGCCCGGCCACATCTTCCCGCTGAAGAGCCGCGCGGGCGGCGTACTCGAGCGCATCGGCCAGACCGAGGCCGCCGTCGACCTCGCCCGCCTGGCGGGCCTGAACCCGGCCGGCGTCATCTGCGAGGTCATGAACGACGACGGCACGATGGCGCGCGTCGGCGACCTCGTCGGGTACTGCGACCGCCACGGCCTGAAGATGATCACGGTCGCCGACCTGATCGCCTACCGCCGCCGCCACGACAAGCTCGTCGAGCGCGTCGTCTCGACGAAGCTGCCGACGGGCTTCGGCGACTTCGACGCCGTCGGCTATCGCGAGCTCGTCGGCGGCAAGCACCACGTCGCGTTGGTCAAGGGCGAGGTCGACGGAGCGTCCGACGTGCTCGTGCGGGTGCACTCGGAGTGCCTCACCGGCGACGTCTTCCACTCGCTGCGCTGCGACTGCGGCGAGCAGCTGGAGTCCGCGCTGGCGATGATCGAGCGCGAGGGCCAGGGCGTCCTGCTCTACCTCTCCCAGGAGGGGCGCGGGATCGGCCTGCTGAACAAGCTGCGCGCCTACAAGCTGCAGGAGGGCGGCCTGGACACGGTCGAGGCGAACCTCAAGCTCGGCCTGCCCGCCGACCTGCGCGACTACGGCATCGGCGCCCAGATCCTCGTCGACCTCGGGTTGTCGTCGATCCGGATCCTGACGAACAACCCCAAGAAGATCCGCGGCCTGGAGGGCTACGGCCTGTCGGTCTGCGAGCAGGTGCCGATCGAGCACCTTCCCAACCCGCACAACGAGGACTACCTGCGCGCCAAGCGCGACCGGATGGGGCACACGCTGCACCACCAGGGTCTCGACGTCGACAAGGAGATGCTCCACGACGAGGGCGAGCGCGACGCGCAGGGCGGGGACGCGTAGAGATGCCCGACACCCGTTACGCGATCATCGTCGGCGAGTTCTACACCGAGCTCGCCGAGCGGCTCGTCGAGAGCGCCACGCGCGTGTTCGAGACCGCGGGCGCCGATGCGGTCGACGTCTTCGCCGTCCCCGGCGCCTTCGAGCTGCCGCTTGCGGCGCTGATGGCCGCCGAGACCGAGCGCTACGCCGGCATCGCCTGCCTCGGCGCCGTCATCCGCGGCGAGACGAGCCACTACGACCACGTCTGCAACGAGGCCGCGCGCGGGATCCAGGACGTCGCGCTGCGCACCGGCGTCCCGTGCGGCTTCGGCCTGCTGACCGTGGAGAACATGGACCAGGCGATGGCCCGCAGCGGGGGCGGCAAGCGCGACCAGGGCGCCCATGCGGCCGAGGCCGTGCTCGCGCTGCTGCGCGTCCGCGCCGAGCTGACGTGAGGGAGCGTCCGAAACACGCAACGTGTTGAGAGACGCTCCCTGATCACGCGCGCGGCGGGGTAGGCTGCGCCCATGCCCGCAGGCCAGGCCGAGGAGATCATCGCGCTGGCGCTCGTGTTCGCCGTCCACGTCGTCGGCGGCGCGATGCTCGTGTGGGCGCTGCTCGACGGCGAGCAGCGCTCCGGCTGGCGCCGGCGCTGGCGCGGCGGCGGCGGCGACGACGGCCCGCCCGACGCGCCGCCACCGCGTGGCGCGGGCGACGGCGTCGGACCGCAGTTGCCGCTGGCCGGATCGGCGCCGAGCCGCGTGCGCCTGCGCGAGCCTGTCTCCGCCGCCGAGCGCCACCCGCGCCCAGCCCGCCGGCCCGCGCACCCGCCGCAGCCGCGCGAGCCGGTGCGCCGCGAGCCGCAGCGTCGGTGAGCTGCGGCTTGGAGGACGCGGGCCGGCCGTGAGGCAGCGACCGGCAGAGCGCTTCGGCGCTCGTGCGCGGCGACGTCAGGGCAAGCCGCGAGTACGCGGCGCGAACGCCGCGCGCACGGCCGCATACGCCGGCTTGGGCCGGTACCTGCCGTCGAACAGCAGCCCGGACTCGCCGGCGCTCAGCCACGAGACGGCGTCGGTGAAGCCCCAGGTCGTGAAGCGCGTGCACTGCGCCACGGCGTTGCAGGCGCGGGCCGCCGCGCCGTAGGCGAGCGCCTGACGCTGCATGCGATCGGGGCGCCCGACGCCGTGCAGCGACATGCCGACGTCCATCTCGGTGATCTGGACCTCGAGGCCCAGGCGGGTGAAGCGGCGCATCGTGCGCGCCAGCGTCGCCTCGTCGGTGTAGCCGAGGATGTGGGTGTGCGACTGCAGGCCGATGCCGTCCAGCGGCACGCCGCGGGCGACGAGGTCGCGCGCGAGCCGGACGAGCCCGTCGAGCTTGGCCCCCGGATACTCGACGGCGAAGTCGTTGATGAAGAGCTTGGCCCTCGGATCGGCGCTGCGCGCCGCGCGCAGCGCCTGCTCGATGTAGTCCGGGCCGATGAAGCGCCGCCAGACGGTCGGGGCGAGCGAGCCATCCTGCGCCATCGGTTCGTTGACGACGTCCCATTCGGCGATCTCGCCCTCGTAGCGGCGCATGACCGTGCGGATGTGGTCCTTCATGACCGCCATCAGCTCGTCGCGCCGCCAGCCGGTCAGCATCGTCGTCGTCTCGCCGACGAGCGTGCCGAGCGGGTTGGGCAGCGCCGGCAGCGCGATCGGCGCCAGGCGCAGCCCGATCCGCTCGAGCGCGCCGTGGTCGACGAGCCACAACGGCAGCGCCTGGCCCCAGACGAGCGTGTGCCCGCGTACGGCCTTGCGGTTGCGCTGCGCGAAGCGCACGAGCTCGTCGGCCGCGGCGAAGTCGTACTGGCCGCGGCGCGGCTGCAGCGCCTGCATCTTCATCTCGTTCTCCGGCGTGAGCGAGTCGAACTCGCGCAGGAACGTGTCGCGGTAGCGCCCGTCGTCGCGCAGCGAGGACAGGCGCACGGCGCTGCCGAGCGGCACGTCGCGCAGCGGGACCGCGGCCGGGGCCGGCGCGGGCGCCTGCGAGCGCGCGGCGTCCGGCAGCACAAGCGCCGCCAGCGCGGCGAGCACAGCGATCCCCCAGGCCGATCCTCTCATCGGACAAGCGAATCTACCGCCTGCCGGATGTACTCGTGGCCCGTCTCGTAACGGTCCACCGGTGACCCCGGGGCGCCGATCACCGCCTGGCGGCGTCCCGTTTTCCGGTCCAACGTTCCTGGTCGACCCCTTGGAACGAGGCGAGGAGCGTGAGACGACGTGTCGGTGGTCATACGTGACGCGAGCAGAACTGCATCTGTGAAGCGGTGGGGCTGACGCTCGCGCTGGCTGGCGTCTGGGCGCAGCGCGGAGGCGGTCGGCGCACCCGTGGTCGTTGGACGTGCAGGTGTGACGGGGCGTTGGTGCGCGCATCGCGCTCAGTCGTGTCCGCAGCACATGCGTGCACTGTGACGGGGCGTGCGCGAGCCCCGGTTGTTCTGTCACATCTGCATCCCGCCGCGCTGTTGTGGTGGCGCGTTTGTGCTGGCATGAAGCATGCATGCGCCACCACGGCTCAGACCGCGCGCCCCGGCCGGGAGCCATGTCGCGAAGATGTTCGCACCGAACATCTTCGCGCCACGGCACCCCCGGGCCGCCCCGGTGCTGCGGCGGCCCGTCACCACGAACACCCCACCCCTCATCGATGCAGTTCCTGCCGGCGCCGCGGCGGGCGGCGCCAGATGCGTCACCGACGGGCGGGCCGTATCGCCGCCGCCGGGTTTGGAGTGCAGACGGGCAGCTAGTCGTCGTCCTTCTTCTTCTTGGCCTTGCCCGCGTTCCCGCCGCCGAGCGCGGCCTGCGCGTCGCGCAGCTCGCGCCGGACGGTGCCGGTCTGGTTGGGGTACTTCAGCCGCTCCTGCAGGACCTCGACCGCCGCCGCCGGATTGCCGGAGCGGTTCAGCGCGACGCCGAGGTTGTAGAGCGCAAAGGCATAGCCGATCTCGTCGGTGCGCCCGGCGCTGCGGTAGCCGTCGACCGAGGCCTGCAGCGGCGCGACCGCCTCGGCGTAGCTGCCCTGGTTGTTGAGCGCGAAGCCCTGGTCGTTGAGCTTCGCCGGATCGCCGCCGGCGGCGGCGGGCGTCGACGTCGACGGCTGCTGCGGCTCCTCGGCCGCGGCCGCGGGCGGCGCGCTCGTCTGCGTGCGCTCGCCGGCGTTCTGGGTCGTCTTCGGCGTCGTCGAGGCCGTCGGCGACCCGTCGTCTCCGGCCTGGCTGAGCGCGATCGCCAGCACGGCGCCGACGATCGCGGCGACGATCGCGAGCGCCGCGAGCGGGGAGACCTTGTGCGGCCTGTGGGTGCGCGAATCCGCAGGCGCAGGCGCAGGCGCGGGCGCGGGGGCAGGGGCGGGCTGCGGGGCGGGCACCGGCACGATCGGCGTCCGCCGTTTCGTCGGCTCGGTCTGCGCGGTCGGTTCGAGCGCGCGCTCGAGCTCGTCGACGAGCGCGGCGGCGGAGGCCGGGCGCTCGCCGGGCTCCTTCGCCAGCGCGCGCGCGAAGACGCCGTCGATCGCGCTCGGCAGTCCGGGCGCGGCCTCGCTTGCGCGCAGCGGTGGGGCCTCGGCGTGCTGACGCACCTGCGCGGTCGCCGGGCCGCCCGCGAAGGGGCGCGTCCCGGTCATCAGCTCGTAGGCGACGACCGCGAAGGCGTAGCGGTCGCTGGCCGTCGTCGCGGGCCGGCCGAGCGCCTGCTCGGGCGACAGGTAGGCGGCGGTGCCGAGCAGCATGCCGGTCTGCGTCATGGACGTGTCGTCGGCGAGGCGGGCGATGCCGAAGTCGCCGACGGCGAGGCGCTGCTGGCCGTCGAGCAGGAGGTTCGCCGGCTTGACGTCGCGATGGACGATCCCCGCCGCGTGGGCGTGGTCGAGGCCGCTCGCGGCCTCCCGCAGCCAGCGCAGCGCCGATTCGCGCGGCACGCGGCGACCGCCGTTGCCGGCCGCCTTCAGCTGGTCGGCGATCGTGCCGCCGCTGAAGTACTCCATGACGATGAACGCGTCCTCGCCGTGCTCGCCGATGTCGTAGATCGTCGCCACGTGCGGGTGCTCGCTGGCGCGCGCGGCGGTGCGCGCCTCCCGCGCGAAGCGTGCGCGGGCGCCGGCATCGGCGGCGTAGTGGGCGCCGAGCACCTTGACCGCCACGACCCGTCCCAGCAGGAGGTCCTCGACCTCCCAGACGGATGCCATGCCGCCGCTGGCGATATGGCGTGTGACGCGGTAGCGATCGGGCAGCTGGATGTGCGAGGCCAGCGGCATAGGTGCCCCGTCAAGATACCCATCGTCGCCCGCCGCCCAACCGCACGCGGCGATCGGCCGCGGGACCGCGCGGGCGCTAGCGCTACACTGCCACCTCGCTATGGCCAAGGTCTGTCACAGCTGCGGGAAGGGTCCGGCATTCGGACACAGCCGCAGCCACTCCATGCGCGCCACGAAGCGGCGTTTCAACCCGAACCTTCAGAAGGTGCGGGTCCTGATCGGCTCCGCTCCGCGTCGTGTGTACGTCTGCACGCGCTGCCTGAAGGCCGGCAAGGTCCAGAAGGCCGTCTAGGCATCGCTCGTCGCCCGCAGGGGGCGACCGGCGACTTGCGGTTTCGTCCTACGATCGCCGCAAGCGGCGACCTTCGGCCGACGTTTCACATGGACCCCAGCCTCGTTCGCTTCCGCGCCGTCGTCGAAGGTGCGCTCGCGCACCTCGAGTCGCGCCGCCAGGAGATCAACGATCTCAACGTCTTTCCCGTCGCCGACGGCGACACGGGCGACAACATGGCGCTCACGCTGCAGGCCGTGCTCGTCGAGGTCGACCGCCTCGCCGCCGATACCCGCTCGGCTGGCGGCTCGCAGGGCACAGGCGAGCAGCGCCTGATCGACGAGATCGGCCGCGACGAGATCGTCGAGTCCGTCGCCCGCGCGGCGCTGCTGGGCGCGCGCGGCAACAGCGGCGTGATCCTGTCCCAGCTCATCCGCGGCGCCGCCGAGGAGCTCGTCAGCCGTCCCGGCGAGCTCGTCGATCCCGTCCTGATCGGCGCCGCGATGGCGCGCGGGGCGCAGCGCGCCTACAGCTCGGTGCGCGCGCCCGCCGAGGGCACGATCCTCACGGTGATGCGCGAGATGGCGACGAGCGTCGCCACGGAGATCGCCCACATGGGCGACACGCGGCTGGGCTCCGAGGGCGATCCGGCGGTGCAGAACGCGCTCATCGCCGACGTGCTCGAGCGCGCCCTGCGTGCGGGCGAGGAGGCGGTCCGCCGCGGCCCCGAGCAGCTCGCGATCCTGCGCGAGAGCGGCGTCGTCGACGCCGGCGGGCATGCGCTGACCGTGATCATCGCCGGCGTCATCGCCGCGCTGCGCGGCAGCGAGGCGCCGCAGATCGCGCGCCAGGCGCCGCCGGCGCAGGTCAGCCACCCCGAGCACGACTCCTCGTCGTACCGCTACTGCACGAACTTCGCCGTCACCGGCCGCGATTTCGATCCCGCCGACTGGACCGGGCCGCTGGAGGCGATCGGCGACTCGGTCCTCGTCGTCGGCGACGCGGCGACGCTGAAGATCCACGTCCACACCGACACCCCGGATGGCGCGACCGCGCTCTTCGCTGCCGTCGGCGCGGTCTCGCACCTCGACGTCGCCGACATGCACGCCCAGGTGCTCGAGCGCGACGCGCGCCTGGCGACCGATCGCTGCGGCGCGCTCGCGGTCGTCGCCGGCGACGGGATGCGGGCCCTGTTCGAGTCGCTCGGCGTCGCCGTGCTCGACGGCGGTCCGACGCTCAACCCGTCGACGTACGACCTGCTGGCCGGGATCCACGACGTCCGCGCCGAGGAGGTCGTGGTGCTGCCCAACTCGCCGAACGTCGTGATGGCCGCCGAGAACGCCGCCGGGCTGTCGGAGAAGGTCGTGCGCGTCAGCGCCGCGCGCTCGCAGCAGGCGGGCCTCGCAGCCGCCCTCGCCCTCGACCCGGCGCGCTCGGCGGACGACAACGCCGCCGCCGTCGACGAGGCGCTCGCGCACGTGCGCACCGGCGCCGTCGCGCCCGCCGCGCGCGACGACGCCGACGGCCGCTTCGCGATCGGCGACGCCGTCGGCTTCGTCGACGATGCGATCGTCGCGTGGGGCGAGCCGGGACACACGCTCGCCGCCGTGCTCGCGCGGCTCGCCGCGGGCGCCGAGCTGCTGACCTGCATCGCCGGCGACGGCGCGCCGCTCGACGCCGCCGCCGTGCGGGCGCTCGCCCCCGCCGCCGTCGAGCTCGAATCCGAGCACGGCGGCCAGCCCGCGTACTGGTGGCTCGTCGCCGCCGAGTAGCGAACGCCGCCGCGGTCGGCGACGCCCGCGAGCACTGACGCGGCGCCGCGCTACAGGATCGCGGCCGCGGTCTGAAACCCGGCCGCGGCGAGGATCGCGCAGCCGGCGGCCGCCAGCCAGCGCAGCTCGAACGTCCGCGCCCGCGGCGCGAAGGCGAACCAGGCGGCGAGCGCCGTCGCCGTCAGCGCCATCGGCAACTCGAGCAGCAGCCAGGGCGAGCCCTCGTGTTTGTAGCTCATCCCCTCGGCGATGCCGTACAGCGCGAGGCTGAGCCAGGCGAGCGCGACGACGCGCGGCGCCAGCGGCCAGTTCGCCGGGCGTGCGGAGTCCTCGAAGCGGGCGAGCCAGACCGCGTAGGGGATGATCGCCAGGCCGGCCGCGATCAGCCAGCGGTTCGCGGGGTCGTAGATCGCCGAGCCGTCGTTGTCGCGCGTGAGCAGCAGCGCGATCAGCCCGAGCCCGACGCCCGCGTGGCGGAGGTACGCGATCGCCGTGGGAGCGCGCTGCGGCGTATCTGCGGGGTGGTCGGAGGCCTCGATCCGCTGGACGCTATGCGACCGCTCGCGCGGGCGCGTCACCGCCGCCGCCGCGGCGATCATCATGGACACGTGCCGACCGCCTTCGCCAGCTCCCGCAGCCTCGGCCGCGACGAGCTGCTCGCCGCGCCGCTGCGCTGGCCGCGGCCGTCGGCGCTCGAGCACGAGCTGAAGGTCGCGCCGAAGAAGTCCGCCGACGCCGCCGAGCAGCTCGGCCTGCACACGATCGGCGACCTGCTCGAGCACCTGCCGCGCGATCGCCGCGAGGCGCGCACGATCGCCGCGCTGACGCCCGAGGAGAGCGCGACCGTGGTCGTCGAGGTGCGCTCGATCACGAGCCGCCCGGTGCGCCGCCGCGGGATGAAGCCGCTCGTCGAGGCGACCGTCGCCGACGAGACGGGAATCATGCAGGCCACGTTCTTCAACCAGCCCTGGCTGCAGCGCAAGTACGCGCCGGGCACGCGCC
The DNA here is from genome assembly GCA_038255395.1 of Solirubrobacterales bacterium. Classification (GTDB taxonomy): domain Bacteria; phylum Actinomycetota; class Thermoleophilia; order Solirubrobacterales; family Solirubrobacteraceae; genus CADCVQ01. The sequence goes on along the minus strand of JBBSLI010000033.1, from coordinate 31,632 downwards.
TGGTCCTGCACGGCAAGTACGCGGCGCGCAACGCCTTTCGCGTCACGAGCCACGCCCCGACCGATGAGCAGACCGGCGGCGAGAGCGAGGTCGCGCACTACCCGGCGACCGAGGGCCTGTCGTCGACGCAGATCCTCGCGCTCGTGCGCCAGCACCTCGCCGCCGCCGAGCACGTCGTCGAGCCGTTGCCCGCGCGGCTGCGCACGCGCGCAGCCTTCCCCGACCGCGAGGCGGCGCTGGTCGCCGCCCACACCGGCGACCACGAGGCCGGCCGCCGCCGCCTCGCCTTCGACGAGCTGCTGCTCGCCCAGCTGTCGCTGCTGCGCCGCCGCGCCCAGCGCCGCGCCGCGGGCGCCGCACCCGTGCTCGACCGGTCGCCGCTGCTGTCCAAGCGCTGGCGCGAGCAGTTGCTGCCGTTCACGCTCACCGGCGACCAGCTCGACGCGATCGCCACGCTCGACGAGGAGCTCGCCCAGCCGCGGCCGATGCAGCGGCTGCTGATGGGGGAGGTCGGCTCGGGCAAGACCGTCGTCGCGCTGCACGCGATCCTGCGCGCCGTCGAGCACGACATGCAGGCGGTCTTCATGGCGCCGACCGAGACGCTCGCCGAGCAGCACTTCGCGACGCTGCAGGCGCTCATGCCCGGCGAGTCGGTGCGCGCAGCGCTGCTGACCGGCTCGACGCCCGCCGGCCGGCGCACGGACATCCTCGGCAAGCTCTCGACCGGTGAGCTGTCGTTCGTCGTCGGCACGCACGCGCTCGTCGAGCCCGACGTGCACTTCGACCGGCTCGCGGTCGTCGTCGTCGACGAGCAGCACCGCTTCGGCGTGCGCCAGCGCGCGGCGCTCGACGCCAAGGCGCGGCCGGGCCTCGTGCCGCACGTCCTGCACATGACCGCGACGCCGATCCCGCGCACGATGGCGCTGCTGCGCTACGGCGACCTCGACATCACGACGCTGCGCGAGCTGCCGCGCGGCCGGCGCCCGGTCACGACGCACGTCGCGTCCTCCGACGCCGAGCGCGCGCGTGCCTACGAGCGCATCCGCGAGGAGCTCGACGCGGGCCGGCAGGCGTTCGTCGTCTGCCCGCTCGTCGAGGAGTCCGAGGCGCTGCAGGCGCGCGCGGCGACGGCCGAGTTCGAGCGCCTGCGCGGTGGCGAGCTGCAGGACTACCGCGTCGCGCTGCTGCACGGCCAGATGCGCTCCAGGGACAAGCAGGCGGCGATGCTCGAGTTCGCGGCGGGCGGCGCCGACGTGCTCGTCGCGACGACCGTGATCGAGGTCGGCATCGACGTGCCCAACGCGACGGTCATGCTCGTCGAGGGCGCCGAGCGCTACGGGATCAGCCAGCTGCACCAGCTGCGCGGCCGCGTCGGTCGCGGCGAGCACGCCTCGGTCTGCCTGCTGTTCGGGCCGAAGATGTCCGCCCGGCTGCGCGCCCTGGAGCGCCACAGCGACGGCTTCGAGCTCGCCCAGATCGACCTCGAGCTGCGCGGTGAGGGCGAGCTGGCGGGCACGCGGCAGTCGGGCCTGGCGCAGTTCAAGGTCGCCCGGATGCCGGAGGACGAGGCGCTCGCCGAGGCGGCGAAGGTCTACGCCGAGGGCCTGCTCGAGGCCGATCCGCAGCTCGTCGAGCCCGAGCACGCGCTGCTCGCCGACGCGCTCGCCCAGGCCTACGGGGCGGCGGAGCTCACGCCGCTGCCGGCATGAGCATGCGCGCCGGCACGGACGCTGGGCCGAATCTCACTCGCCGGGCGACCGAGATTCGGCCCACCGCGCGGAGCCTGCCGGCATGAGGGTCGTCGCCGGGCGCTACGGCGGGCGCCGGCTCGTCGCCCCGCCGGGCGACGCGACGCGCCCGACGAGCGACCGTGTGCGCGAGGCGCTGTTCTCCGTCCTCGGCCCGTCGGTGCAGGGCGCGCGCGTGCTCGACCTCTTCGCCGGATCGGGCGCGCTGGGCATCGAGGCGCTGTCTCGCGGGGCCGCAGAAGCGGTCTTCGTGGACCGCGCTCCGAAGGCGATCGAGGCCGTGCGAGCCAACCTCGCGGCGCTCGGGATCGAGGCCGACGTGCACCGGATCGAGGCGCGCGCGTGGCTGCGCGCGGCGTCCGCGCGTGCGGATGCATACGATCTGGTCTTCCTCGACCCCCCTTACCGGCGCGCCGGCGAACTGGGACGGGAGCTATCGGAGGGTCTGGCCGCCGTCTTGGCGCCCGGTGCCCGTGTCATCACCGAGAGCGACCGCCGCGATCCGCTGGAGCTCGGACTACCGCTCCGCGACGAGCGCCGCTACGGCGACACCGTCATCCGCATCCATGACACCTGACCACCGCATCGCCGTCTGCCCGGGCTCCTATGACCCGATCACGTACGGCCATCTCGACGTCATCGGGCGCGCCGCGCACCTGTTCGACGAGGTCATCGTCGGCGTCGTCAACCTGCCCCAGCGCAAGGGCATGACGCTCTTCAGCGTCGAGGAGCGCCTGAGCTTCATCGAGGAGGCGACGGCGCACCTGGACACCGTCCGCACCGAGCCGTTCTCGGTCCTCGTGGTCGAGTTCGCGCGCCAGAACGGAGCCCGCTCGATCGTCAAGGGGTTGCGCGCGATCTCCGACTTCGAGTACGAGTTCGAGATGCACCAGCTCAACCGCCTGCAGGCACCTGACATCGACACGCTCTACCTCATGGCCAGCCCGCAGTACAGTTTCCTCAGCTCCAGCGGGATCAAGGAGCTCGCCACCTTCGGTGGCAACATCGAAGAGCTCGTCCCGGATCGGGTGGCTGCACGGTTGAAGGAAGAGCTGGGCCGCTAGCGAACAGAAGGATTGCCATGGACGTCCTCGTACTCATCGACAAGCTCGACGACTTGGTGCACAACGCCAAGCTCGTCCCGATGACCGGCCAGGTCCGCGTCGACAAGGACGAGATCTACGACATCCTCGACCAGATGCGGGCGACGATCCCTGAGGAGATCAAGCAGGCGCGCTGGATCGTCAAGGAGCGTCAGGAGATGCTCGCCGAGGCCAAGCGCGAGGCGGAGCGGATCGTCAAGGAGGCGCGCGAGCGCCAGGAGCAGCTCGTCGGCGAGGAAGAGGTCACCAAGCAGGCCCAGCGCGCCGCCGAGGACATCATCGAGGACGCCCGCGCTCGCGAGCGCGAGATCCGCCTCGGCGCCGAGGACTACGCCGACGAGATCCTCAACACGCTCGAGGTCAACCTGTCGAAGTTCATCGCCGCCGTGCAGCGCGGCCGCGAGCGCCTGCAGGGCAAGGACGAGCCCGCCGAAGTCCGCTGACGCGCGCCGCGGCGCGCGGCTCAGAACGCGTCGTCGCGCTCGGGCCGGTGCACGGTCAGAGCGACGAGCCGCGACACGACGATCGCGAGGTACGCGAGGCCGGCGAGCTGCTCGATCATCACGATGCTGCGCGCGGTCGCCTCGACGGGCACGACGTCGCTGAGGCCGGTGCTCGAGAGCGTCGTGAAGCTCAGGAACAGCAGCTCCATCCACGTGCGGTCGGCGTCCGCGTCGATCGCCGCGGTGAAGCTGCCGGGATAGATCGCCTGGATCACCACGAACAGATACGCGAACGCCCACGCGAGGAGCGTGAACGTCGCGCCGACGGCGTAGAGCTCGTCGCGGGTGATCACGCGGTCGCCGAGCATGTAGACGACCATCGCGCTGGCGGCGTAGAAGTACAGCGCGGCCTCGAGCGCCGAGGAGTAGGGCAGCAGGCCGTCGCTGCCGGTGGTCGCCTGGATCAGCAGCAGCACCGTCGCCGGGATGCCGAGCACGACCGTGACCCAGTTCAGCCCCGGCGTGCTGCGCACGGCCAGGACGACGAGGCCGAGGATCGCGATGCCGAAGACGCTGAACAGCGCGCGGCCGACGTCGCTTCCCTCCATGAAGGGGTACAGCAGGACGCCGAGCAGCTGGCCCGCGAGCAGCAGCGCCGAGGGCTCGCGTCGGTGCACGGAGAACACGGCCGCAAGGTAGCCGCCGGACCGGTCGCCACCGGCGCCCGGCCAGTGGCCCGTCGCGTAGCAGTCCACCGGTAACCCCGGGCGCCGATCACCGCTTGGCGGCGTCCTCGGACGCATGTGGCAGGGCCTCATCCTCGGTCCTGCGTTCGTGTCAGGCGGCGCCCACCACGGCTCAGACCGCGGCCCGCCGGCAGCCGTGTCGCGAACGTGTTCGCATCGCACATCTTCGCGCCACGGCCCACCCGGGCCGGCCCCGGCGCGGCGGCCGCCACCACGAACACCCACGCACGACGCCGTCGCTCATGCGCCGTTGTCGGCCAGCAGTCCCGGCAGCTGCGCCATGTCCTCGAACGGCTCGCCGCCGGCCGCGGCGAGCAGGCCGGCGTCGGTGTCGCGCGCGAACGCGAGCGCGCGCATGCCGGCCGCTCGCGCCGCCTGCACGCCGGGAACGCTGTCCTCGACGACGGCGGTGCTCGCCGGGTCGAAGCCCATCGCGCGCGCCGCGTGCAGGAACAGGTCCGGGGCGGGCTTTCCGTGCTCGACCTCGGTGGCGCTGAAGATCCGCCCCGCGAAGCGCTCCCACAGGCCGGTGCGCCGCAGGGTGACCTCGATCTTGTGGTGCGGCCCGCTCGACGCCACGCACGACGGCAGCGCGATCCGGTCCAGCGCCTCGGCGATCCCCGGCACCGCCTCGCCGTCGCGCGCGAAGGCGGCCTTCAGGTCGGCGTAGTAGCGCTCGGCGAGGTCGCCCGGAAGCGCCGTGCCGTGGCGCTGCTCGGCGAGCGCCATCACGGACTGCATCGAGCGCCCGCGGTACTCGCGCAGGCAGTACTCCAGCGTCGTCGGCAGGCCGGCCTCGGTCAGCAGGCCGGCGAGCACGGTGTTCGAGGCCAGCTCGGTGTCGACGAGGACGCCGTCGCAGTCGAAGATCACGGCCTGGGTCACCCCGTTGACGCTACCCCCTGCTCCGGCGCGCGGGTGCGTGACGGCGTCGCGCTGCGTCAGACGTCGTCGGCGGCGCTGGCCTCGGCCAGCAGCAGCTCGATCGCCGTCAGGTGGCCGCGCACGTTGACCGCCATCGCGTCGAGGATCGTGCGGGCGGCGTCGATCCCGCTCGTCGCGTTCGTCAGCTGGGACTTGATCCGGCGCACGTCCTCCAGCGCGCCCTGGGCGCGCTCGACCTCGACGCGCAGCGCGCCCTCGTCGATGCCGCCGCCGGCCGCGCGGGCCGTCAGCACGCGGGCCCGGGCGAGGCCGTAGGCGACCTCGAGCGCGAGCGTCGAGCCGTCCTGCGGATCGAACGTGACGAACAGCTTGTCGCCGTTGAACTCGCGCAGCGGGTGCGTGCGGGCGGGCAGCTTGTCGTCGGCGGAGACGACGAGCACCGCGTAGTCGGCGGTGCGCGTCTCGAGCGCCGCGTCGAGCTCGGTCAGCGCCTCGTTCTTGGACAGCTTGCGGTTCTTGGCCTCGAAGACGAGCTTGCCGCGCGCCGGCCCGCTGCAGGCGTCGATGGCGACGACGAAGTCGCCCTTCCTGCCGCCCTCGCCGCGCGTGTCGCCGACGGCCTCGAGGACGTCGCCGCGGGCGGCCGCGAGCGCGTCGAGCACCTCGGCGACGGCCTCCTCGTACGTGCGCCCCTTCGCCGTGCCCCGGTCCTCGACGGCGGCGATCTCGGCGAGCTTGTCCTTCTCGGAGCGCAGCTGCGCGATCTCCAGCGTCATCCGCTCGAGCTTCTCGTTCATCACGCGCATCTGGTCGGACTGCTGGCCGGCGATCTGGCGCGTGGCGGCGAGATGGGCGTTCTGGAAGCCGTGCAGCGGATTGGACTCGCTGTCGGAGGTGAACTGCCGGCGCAGGTCCTCCCGCATCTGCACGGACACCTCCGCCAGCAACGCCTTGACGCGGTTCTGCACCGCGACCGACGACTCGTCGCCGAAGTGGCGCGCGAGCGCCTTCGTCACGTGCCCGTGCTCGGGCCCGAAGACCTCGTCGAACTTCGCGTCCAGCCGCTCGGCCACCTTGCGGGCGCGCTCGACGAACTGGCCGTCGAGCTCGCGCGCGGTCTTCTCGAACTCCGCGCGCACGAACTCGGCGTTGGCGCCGGTCTGCTCGCGGTCGAGCACGCGCGCGCCGATCTCGATCGCCTCGACGACGAACTGCGTCGGGTCCTCACGCTCGGCGGCGAGCCGGACGGCGGTCTCGTCGGCGATCGTCAGCCAGTCGATCGCAAGACGGCCGCCCGAGACGTGCACCCGCGCCAGGGGGAGAGGGGTGGCAGCGTTGATGGCCATCGGTCTCACGGTACGGACCGTGCCCGACAGACCGCAGGATCTCCTGCGAGATCGTTCAGGCGCCGCCGCGCTTCTCCCACCAGCGCAGCAGGTCCTTGCGCTGGTGCGAGAGCGGGTTGGCGCGCGGGTTGCGAGCGCGCACCCGCTCCAGCGCCTCGGGCGGTTCGACGCCCTCGTGCAGCGCGACGATCGCCGCCGCCACGGTCGCCGAGCGCTGCATCCCGGCGCGGCAGTGGACGTAGACGCGCTCGCCCTCGCCGAGCCAGGCGAGCACCGTGTTCGTGGCGAGCTCGATGTGGCCGGGCAGCAGGTTGCCGTAGTCGACGACCTCGACGCGCTGCTCGCGAATGCCGGCCTGCCCGAGTGCCGCGGCGCAGGCGTCGCGGCCGTCCGCCAGCTCGTACTCGACGTCCTGGACGAGGTTGAACACCGCCGTCACCCCGGCCGCGCTGAGCGCCGCGACGTCGTCGGCGTCCTGCGGGTAGGCGCCCATCAGCAGGTCGTCGCCGACCTCCGCGAAGCCGAAGTGCTCAAACCAGTCGGACATGCGGCGTGGAGGGTAGTGGCGTGTGGGTCGCCCGGCGACCGGCGCGCTACATACTCGTGCGATGAGCCAGCTCGCCAACGCGCTCGAGGACGCCGGCGGTACGGCCGCACCGCGCGAGCGCGCGGCGCAGCTGCGCGATCTGCTGCGCGACGAGCTGCAGCGTTCCGCGCGCGAGCTGGCGCTGCCGCGCTCGGGCCGTGACGAGCCCGTCACGGTCGCCTTCGCGGCCGGCGACGAGCTGCTCATCGCCGTCGTCCCCGTCGCCGCCGCGGTGCGCGCCGACCCGGCCGCCGCGCCCGAGCGCGGGTTCCTCGCGGCCGCCGCCGCGATCGGCGCGCTCGTCGAGTGCGCGGGCCTCGGCGCGCCGGCCGGCGCCGCCGACCTGCTGCTTCAGACGGGCGATCTCGACGGGCACCTCGCGCTGCGCCTGCCGGCCGCAGGCGCCGGGGCCGACGATGCCGAGCTTGCGGCGGTCGCCTTCGACGAGCACGCCGCCGGCATCGCGCGCCTGCGCAGTCGCGGGCTCGCGCTGCCCGCGCACGCGCTCACCGAGGCCGGCGACTGGCGCCCGCCGATCGCTCAGGCGCTGCGCAGCGCCGAGCTCGTGGCGCGCCTCGGCGGCCGCCCCGCCGACGGCGACTCGGTCGGCGAGCACGAGGACGCGGTGCTCGCACTGGTCGGCGCCGACGGCGGCGCCGCGCGACCCCACGACGACCCGCAGCCGGCCCGCCGGATCGCGCGGCGGATCCTGCAGCGCCTCAACGGGATGGGCAAGTGGGGCGGCTACCACACCGACTTTCGCCACCTGTCGCGCGGCTTCGCCGGCAACGAGCGCGCGCTCGCCGACGAGGTCGGCGAGGCGCTGCTCGCCGCCGGCCTGCTCGACGAGAAGCCGAGCGTCGGCCAGCGCCACGTGTTCCTCAACTCCCGCCGTGCGGCCGACATCCACAAGTTGATCGAGTCCGGCGAGGTGCCCGAGGGCCTGCGTCTGCCGTAGGTGCGAACCGCGCAGCCGCGCGGGAGGCGACCGCGCCCGTCATCGGAAGCGCACGCGCACGACCGGGCTCGTGCCCGGCTCGAAGGGGTAGATCGGGCTGTCGACGCGCGCGCGGAACGCGACCCTGCGGCCGGCCAGCGCGCGCGAGCGGAAGCGGTGCGTCCAGCGGTAGCGGCCGTTCTTGCGCGTCTTGACGGTGTCGAACGTCCGCCAGCCGGTCGACTCGCGCACCTGGATCGTCACGAGGACCGACGCGCGGCGCAGGTGGCGCAGGCGCCCGCTGATGCGCAGCGGCGCGCCGACGCGCACCGACCGCGGCGAGGCGGCGGCCGTCAGCTGGGCGCGCACGAGCGCGCGCAGCCGCGCGGTCGCGGCGGACTTCGGATCGCCGCTGAACGCCGTGTAGCGCACGCTGATCGTCCGCGAGGGGCCGCTCGGCAGTTGCAGGCCAAAGCGCCCGCTCGCGTCGGTCCGCGCCGAGGCGATGCGCGCGGTCCGCGCGCCCGTGCGGCTGTCGCGGACGAGGATGTCGACGGTGGCCGCCGCGATCGGGCCGCCTGCTGCGGTGACGAGACGGCCGCTGATCGTCGGCCGGGCGCGGTACCCGAGCGTGCGGGCGCGCCTGCCGCGCGTCCCGAAGCGGGCGCTCAGCTTCGCGTCGCGCGACGCGCCGACGCCGTTCGGCGTCCCCGGCGCCAGCGTTCCGACGACGGTGGTCGTCGTCGTGCCGGCGACCGTCTGATTGCCGGCGGCGTCGCCGACGATCGTCGTGAACGTGTGGGGACCGGGCGCGAGCGCGTCCGTGTCGACCGTCAGCACGCCGTCGACGGCCGCCGGGCAGGGCCGCACGTTGACGAACGACGGGCGCGCGTCGGGCGCGACGCCGAGGTTGGCGCAGCTGCCGCCGTTGGGATCGAGCACGGTCTTCACGGCGACCGTGCCGTCGACGAGGAGCGTGCCCTCGTGCACGCCGCTGCCGGCGTCCGCGGCGTCGAACGTCACGAAATGCGCGCCGGCGAGCGGCTGTCCGGACCCCAGCAGCGAGCCGCCGAAGTTGCTGACGGTGGGGGCCGCCGGGTCATCGAGCAGCATGTCGGCTGCGTAGACGTCATACGCGGCGCCGCCGGTGCACGTCCCGGCGCCGCCGCAGAAGGCGTTCCAGCGCAGCCTGGTGGCCCCACCGGCGTTCGAGACCGTGACCGCGTTGCCGGGCGACAGCGGTGAGCTGGGATCGCCGCGCCCGGTGCACCCGGCGCCGCTGTTGCAGTCCGGCTCCAGCAGGGTGGAGCCGTACTCGGCCTTCGTGAACGGCCCGGCGCCGCCGGAGACCGGTCCCACGGCCTCATGACGCCAGAGCGTGAAGCGGCCCAGCGCGAGGCCGCCGGGGACGTCGAACAGCACGGCCGCGCCGTCGCCCACCGCGTGGCTCGCCGTGCCGAGGACGGTGGCGCTCATCGCTCCGCCGGTCGCACACGTCTGCTTCGCCACGGTCCTCGGTGCGCTGTTGCTCGTGTAGACCGTGCCGTCGGTCGGCGCGGGCTTGCCCGCGTTGGGTCCGTACGGGACCCGGCACAGGAACGCGTGATACGTCGCCGCGCTCGCCTGCGCCGCGCCCGCAAGCGCGGCCACGACCAGCAGGGCGCCGATCATCGCCGCGCGCGTCGCGCGGCGTTCCTGCCCACGGTTGCCTCTCATCCGCCGTCTCCCGACTGTTCTGCGTGCGCTCCCCGCACCCGGCACCGTAATAGATTCCTGCGCATGCTTCTCGACACCCTGTCAACGAAGGCCATCACCGTGCGCACCCTGATCGAGTGCGGCATGTTCGGCCCGGCCCGGCCCGACAAGCTCGTGCGCGCGATCAAGGCGATCAAGGACTGGGGTCCGACGACGGCCGCCGGCTACACCGCGTCGGCGATCCGCTACCCCGACGACGTCTCGATCATCGACGAGGCCGGCGCGCTGACGTTCTCCGAGGTCCACCGGCGCACGAACGCGCTCGCGCACGCGTGGAGCGACGAGGGGATCGTCGAGGGCGACAACATCGCGCTGCTGTGCCGCAACCACCGCGGCTTCGTCGAGGCGATGGTCGCCTGCTCGAAGCTCGGCGCGCACGCCCTCTTTCTCAACACCGCGTTCGCGGCGCCGCAGCTCGCCGAGGTCTGCGAGCGCGAGCAGCCCAAGGCGATCGTCTACGACGAGGAGTTCGAGCGGCTGATCGAGGCCGCCGCGCAGGACCGCCGCCGTTTCGTCGCGTGGTCGGACAGCGCCACGGCGCCGGCGGGCGCCGAGCTGCTCGAGACGCTGATCGAGCGCGGCGACCCGCGCGACGTCGTCGTGCCCGAGACGAAGGGCAGGATCGTGATCCTCACGAGCGGCACGACCGGCACGCCGAAGGGGGCCAACCGCAAGCAGCCCGCGACGCTCGACCCGGTCGCCGGGCTGATCGAGAAGATCCCGCTGCGCGCCCGCGAACGCACGCTGATCGCCGCGCCGCTCTTTCACTCCTGGGGCCTGGCGCACCTGATCCTCGGGATCGGGCTGTCCTCGACGCTCGTCCTGCGCCGCCGCTTCGACCCCGAGGACACGCTGAACGCGATCGACGAGCACGGCGCGACGGCGCTGATCGTCGTCCCCGTGATGCTCCAGCGGATCCTCGAGCTCGGACCGAAGACCGTCGGTCGCTACGACAGCGGCTCGCTGCGCATCATCGCCGCCAGCGGCTCGGCGCTGCCCGGCGAGCTCGCCACGAAGGTCATGGACACGTTCGGCGACGTGCTCTACAACCTCTACGGCTCGACCGAGGTCGCCTGGGCGACGATCGCCACGCCCGCGGACCTGCGCGCCGCCCCCGGCACCGCCGGGCGCCCGCCGCGCGGGACGGTCGTCAAGCTCTACGACGCCGACGAGCAGGAGGTCGCCGCGGGCGCGACCGGGCGCATCTTCGTCGGCAGCGAACTGGCCTTCGAGGGCTACTCGGGCGGCGGCAACAAGCACGTCATCGACGGGCTCATGTCCTCCGGCGATGTCGGCCACTTCGACGAGGCCGGGCGCCTGTTCGTCGACGGCCGCGACGACGAGATGATCGTCTCGGGCGGCGAGAACGTCTTCCCGCGCGAGGTCGAGGACACGATCGCCAACCTCGACGGCGTCGAGGAGGTCGCGGCGATCGGCGTCGAGGACGCGCAGTTCGGCCAGCGCCTGAAGGCGTTCGTCGTCGTCAGCGACGGCGCGACGGTGTCCGAGCAGGACGTCAAGGCGCACGTGAAGGCCCATCTCGCGCGCTACAAGGTCCCGCGCGACGTCGTCTTCCTCGACGAGCTGCCGCGCAACGCGACGGGCAAGGTGCTCAAGCGCGAGCTCGTCTGACCGAGGTCCCCGCAGCGCTAACGTTGAAGGGGCGATGGCGCCCCGCACCGACAGCTTCGATCTCGGTCGACTGCGCCTCACGGCCGGCGAGGGCCGGCGCCTGACGCTCGAGGTCGCGCTGGACCCGCTGCAGTTCGGCGGCGAGACGTATGCGATCACGCCCGACGCCGTCGAGGCGACGCTCGACATCTCGGCCACGACGCACCACGGCTACGCGCTGCGGCTGCGCTTCGGCGCCTCGCTGCAGGGGCCCTGCATGCGCTGCCTGGAGCCGGCCCGGCCGCAGATCGTCGTCGACAGCCGCGAGGTCGACCAGCCCGGCGACGTCGAGGAGCTGCGCAGCCCCTACGTCTCAGACGAGGAGCTCGACGTCCACGCCTGGGCGCGCGATGCGCTGGCGCTCGCGCTGCCCGCCCAGCTCCTGTGCCGCGCGGACTGCGCCGGCCTGTGCACGGTCTGCGGCATCGACCTCAACAGCGCCGGTCCCGAGCATGCGCACGAGCGCGAGCCCGACCCGCGCTGGGCCAAGCTGCGCGAGATCAGATTCGAGTAGGACGCCCCGCGCGGATCTCCGCCGCGGCCCAGTCCTCGTCGCCGGCCTCGGGCGGCAGCGCCGCCGGCGCCTGGGCATACGGCACCGGAGGGGCGCTGTTGCGGGCGATCCGCTCGAGATCCACGCGCGCGGCGACGAGCGGACGCACGCCCGCAGCGAGCTGCACGGTGTCGGCGTCGTCGAAGAGGTCGCGGTAGCCGCGCGTGCCGCCGGGCTCGAAGTTCACGTCGATGTCGACGCAGCTCGTGATGAACGTGCACGGCGCGACCTCGCGCAGGTCCATGCGGCGGTAGTCGAACTGCGTCGCGGCGGCCGTCCCGGCGATGCCGAGCTCGGCGTTCATCGCCTCCAGCGCGCCGCTCAGGCGCTCGGCGTTGCGCCCGTAGGCGCCAGGCACGATCGCCAGGCTGGAGACGAAGCCGCCGTCGTTGTGGATCGCCTCGGCCACGTCGCCGACGACGACGAACTCGACGTCGTGCTCGCCGAGCGTGCGCAGGGCCTCCAACAGGGTCGGATCGAGCTCGAGGGCACTCATGCAGCTACCGTTCGCGCACGGCAGCGCCACTCCTTCCCGGAAACTGAACGGACGTCGAGGGCGCCGGCGGTGCCCGCTGCGCTACCCTTCCGCAGCCATGGCCGTCCCCAAGCAGAAGCAATCCCACGCCCGTACCGCGCAGCGCCGTGCCCAGCACAAGATGGCCGCGCCGGTCTTCAACTCCTGCCCGCAGTGCCACAGCCCGCGCCGCCCGCACCGCGTGTGCCCGGTGTGCGGCCACTACGCCGGCCGCGAGGTCGTCGCGCCGACGTCGGCGCACGACCACCACGACCACTGAGTCAGGCCGGCGCATGCCGGCCCCACGGTTCCGCGCGCTGAAAGACCGTTCCAACGGGGATCTCCCCGTCGAGCCGGTCCACGTCCCGATCATCGCCGTCGACGCCAACGGCGCCGATCTCGGCCCCGCCGAGGTCGCCGAGGGAGCGAACATCGCCGCAGCGCAGGGCGTCCGCGTGCTGCTCTTCGGACCCGCCTCCGAGCTGGGCACCGCCGGCCCGGGGATCGAGGTCATCGACGCGCCGCTGTCGATCGCCAAGGAGGCCAACCCCGCCGCCGCCGCGCGCGCCAACCCCGAGTCCTCGATCGTGCGCGCCGCCCGGGCCGTCGCCGCCGGTGACGCCGATGCGCTCGTCTCGGCCGGTGCGACCGGCGCCGCGCTCGCCGCCGCGCTCTTCAACATCCGCCGCGACCGCGGCATCCTGCGCCCCGCGCTGGCGGCCACGATCCCCGTTCCCGGCATGCCGGTGACGCTCGTCGACGTCGGCGCCAACACCGAGGTGCGCGCCGAGCACCTCGTCCAGTTCGCCTTCATGGGCGCCGCGCTCGCGCAGGTCGTGCACGGCGTCGACAGGCCGCGCGTCGCGCTGCTGTCCGTCGGCGAGGAGGAGACGCGCGGCTCGCCGCTGACGATCGACGTCCACGCCCGCCTGGCGGCGATCGAGGGGCTGAACTTCGTCGGCAACATCGAGGGCCACGCGCTCGTCGAGGGCAAGGCCGACGTCGTCGTGACCGACGGCTTCACCGGCAACGTCGCCCTGAAGGTCATGGAGGGCGTCTCGGACAAGATGATCGCCCTGCTCAAGGAGACCGCCACCTCATCCTCGCGCGCGAAGGCCGGCGGCCTGCTGATGGCCCCGGCGCTGCGGGCGTTTCGCGACGAGATCCATCCCGAGCTCGCCGGCGGCGCCTACCTGCTGGGTCTGCGCAAGCTCGGCGTCGTCGGCCACGGCCGCTTCACCAGCCGCGGCTTCGCACAGGCGATCCTGCTCGCGGCGCGCGGCGTCACCGGCGACGTCACCGGGCGCACGCACGACGCGCTGGAGCGCGCGGGCGCGCTGCGCAAGGCCGGCGGCGCGCTGTCCGCAAGCGCCTCTAGCGTGTCGACACCGTGACCCGCGAAGAGATCTTTGCCCTGATCCAGGCGCACCTCGTCGACGAGCTCGAGGTCGATCCCGCGCGGATCGACGACAGCACGAACTTCCGCGTCGACCTCGAGGCCGATTCGCTGGACCTCTATACGCTCGTGCAGGAGTTCGAGGATTCCTACGGCGTGAAGATGACCGACGAGCAGGCTGCGAAGATCGTCACGGTCGGCCAGGCGGTCGACTTCGTCCTCGCCGGCGTCCACCAGCCCACTGAACCCTGAAGCTCCTCAACGACCTCCTGTCGGAGCTGCCGGAGCATCTGTACCGGCAGGTCTTCACGCATGCCTCCTGGACCGAGCGCCGCAGCGACTCCTACTCGCGGCTGGCGTTCCTCGGCGACTCCGTGCTCAGCCTCGCGGTCACCTCGCACCTGTACCCGCGCCTGGAGGCCGAGCGCTTCGGCGCGGGACGGCTGACGAAGATCCGCGCGCAGAGCGTCTCGGGCGTGTCCTGCCGCTCGGTCGCCGAGCGCCTCGGCGTGCCCGACAAGCTGCGCGCCTCGGCGCCGGCGGGGATCGGCCAGAGCGCGGACTCGCTCGTCGAGACCGAGCGCGTGCTGGCGTCGGTGATCGAGGCCGTGATCGGCGCCTGCTACCTCCACACGGGCTACGAGCGCACCGCCGCCGCGGTCGTCGAGGCCTTCACGCCGGAGATCTCCAACGCGCTCGACAACCCCGTCGACTTCAAGTCCACGCTGCAGGAGCGCCTCGCGCGCCGCGCGGAGACCGTCGAGTACACGATCGCCTCGGAGGACGGGCCGCCGCACGACCGCACGTTCCAGGTCGTCGCGAAGGTCGGCGGGGCGCCGGTCGGGCGCGGCGCGGGTCGTTCCAAGAAGCACGCCGAGCAGGAGGCCGCGCGGATCGCGCTGGAGACGCTGCATCCGCTCGAGCCGATGCGGTCCCCGGATCCGGTCGACCCATGATCGAGCTGATCGCGTGCATCTGAGATCGGTCACCCTCAAGGGCTTCAAGTCCTTCCCGGACCGCACGAAGCTCGACTTCGGCCCCGGCGTGTCGGTCGTCGTCGGCCCCAACGGCTCGGGCAAGTCGAACATCACCGACGCGGTGCTGTGGGCGATGGGCGAGCAGTCGCCGCTCGCCGTCCGCGGCCAGTCGATGCGCGACGTCATCTTCGGCGGCGGCCGCGGCGTGCAGGCGCGCGGCGCGGCCGAGGTCGAGATCGTCATCGACAACGGCGACGGCGCGGTCGACGTGCCGATGGGGGAGATCTCGATCCTGCGCCGGCTGGACCGCAACGGCGAGGGCGAGTACCGCCTCAACGGCGCCAGGTGCCGGCTCGTCGACGTCTTGGAGATCCTCTCCGACACGGGGCTGGGCAAGGAGATGCACTCCGTCGTCTCGCAGGGCCGCGTCGAGTCGATCGTGACCTCCAAGCCGAGGGACCGCCGCCTGCTGATCGAGGAGGCCGCGGGCCTGGGCAAGCACCGCAAGCGCCGGCGCCGCGCGCAGCTCAAGCTCGAGCGCACGCAGGACAACCTCGACCGCGCGCTGGACGTGGAGCGCGAGGCGCGCTCGCGGCTGCGTCCGCTCAAGCGCCAGGCCGAGGCCGCCGAGCTGCACGAGCGCCTGGAGCGCCAGTCCGTCGAGGCGCGCTGGGAGCTCGTGCGCGACCTCGCCCGTGCCCGCCGCGCCGAGCTCGCGGCCGCCGAGCAGCTCGCGACCGCCGCCCGCGCGCAGCGCGAGCAGGCACAGGCCGCGCTGAACGACGTCGCCGCGCGCCGCCAGCAGGCCGAACAGGCGATGGCCCAGCGCAGCGAGCAGCGCGAGGCGTTCGCGCAGCGCGTCTACCGCGCGCGCTCGGCCGGCGAGCGCGTCGAGCTGCGCCTCGAGCGCACGCGCTCGACCGCCGAGGACCTCGTCGAGCGCGCCGAGCGCCGCGGCCACGAGCTGCGCGCGCTCCAGGCGCTCGCGGCGACCGCCGGCGAGGCGACCTCGGACGCCGGCGAGCAGCGGATCGCCGCGCTGGAGACCGAGCTCGAGCGGCTCGCCGCCGATCACGCCGTCCAGCTCGAGCAGGAGGTCGCCGGCCTGGAGCAGGCGCGCGCGGCGGCCGACGCGGCGACCGCGCAGAGCAAGGGCCGGGTCGATGCGGCGCGCGCGCTGCTGGCGTCCGCCACCGTCGCGGCCGAGGCCGTGCGCGCCCGCCGCCGCGAGACCGATCGCGGCCTGGAGGCCGCGCGCCGTGATGCCGCCCGCGTCGGCGCCGAGCTCGCGGCCTGCAACCAGTTCCTGCGCACGCGCTCGGCCGTCGCCGGCGACGGCGGCGACGGTGCGCGCACGTTCGCCGACGTGCTCGATGTCACGCCCGGCTACGAGCACGCCGTGGCGGCGGCGCTCGGCGGCCTGCTGCGGGCCACGCTCGCCGAGCGCGTGCTCGACGGCAGCGCGCTGCTCGACAGCGCCGGCAGCGACGGCGGCCGCGTCCTGATCGTCGACTCGCTGGCCCCCGGACCGGCGGTCGCGAACAACCCCCCGGCGCCCGGCGCGCGCCACCTCGCACAGTTCATCGGCGGCGACGAGCGCACGCTCGCGACGGCGCAGCGGCTGCTGTCCAACGCCTGGCTCGTCGAGGCGATCGAGCAGCTGCCGCCCGGCTTCACCGGTGTCGCCGTCACGCGCGCCGGGCGTGTCTGGCACGGCCGCCGCCGCGAGATGCGACAGGCGCCGGAGGGCGGCGAGGAGCGCGTGCTGGCCGAGCGCAACCGTCGCGAGGAGCTGATCGCCGCCAGCGAGGCCGCCGTCCAGGCCGAGCACGCCGCCCGTGCCGCCTGCGAGGCGGCCGACGGCGAGGTCGCGGCCGCCGACGCGTCGCGCGAGCAGGCCGACCGCGCGCTGCGCGAGGCGGCGCAGGCGCTGACCGCCTCCACCGAGGAGGCGCGTCGCGCCGGCTGGCTGATCGAGCAGCGCCGCGCCGCGCCGCAGCAGGGTGCCTCGGCCGTGCGCCGGGCGCAGATCGAGGGCGAGCTCGCGGCCGAGCGCCGCGCCGTCCAGCGCGCCGAGCGCGAGCTCGCCGAGCGCGCCGAGCGGATCGAGCGCCTGCGCTCGCGCGTCGCCGCCGACGAGGCGCTCGCGCCGCAGGCCGCGCGGCTCGCGGGCGCGCTGGCGCAGGTCGCCGAGGCGATCGGCGCACGCGCCACCGAGCTGGAGGCGCAGCTTGCCGCCGGCCGGGCCGAGGGCGAGGGCCTCGCCGCCCAGCTGCGCGCCTGCGCCTCGCAGGAGGCCCAGATCCAGGCGCAGCTGCGCGAACGCGGCGAGGCCGTCACGAGCGCCGAGGTCCGCGCGCAGCAGGCGCGCGACCAGAACGCCGACGCCGAGCACGAGCTGACCGAGCTCGCCGGGCAGCTCGGCCTGCCCGCCGAGCCCGCCCAGGAGCCGCTGGAGCCCGAGCAGGCGCAGGCGCTGCGCGACCGCATCGAGCGCCTGCGCCGCCGCCGCGAGCAGCTCGGCCCGGTCAACCCGCTGGCGAAGGACGAGTACGAGCAGGCGCTCGCGCACGTCACCGAGCTCGAGACGCAGCGCGCGGACCTCGAGACCGCCCTGCGCGAGCTGCGCACGCTGATCCGCGACACCGACCGCCAGATCGACGAGACGTTCGACGAGACCTTCCAGGCCGCGGCCAGGAACTTCGAGGAGCTCGCCGCCCAGCTCTTCCCCGGCGGTCGCGGGCGGCTGCGACTCGTCAAGGACGAGCAGCACATCACCGGGTTCGCCGGCCAGCCCGCCGAGGATCCCGACGGCGCCGGCGCCGAGGACGCCGACGAGGCCGAGCGCGCCTCCAAGGACGAGGAGGTGCTCGGCGTCGAGATCGAGATCACCCCCGCCGGCAAGTCGATGAAGCGCCTGACGCTGCTGTCCGGCGGCGAGAAGTCGATGACCGCGATCGCCTTCCTGTTCGCCGTCTTCCTCGCCAAGCCGTGTCCGTTCTACATCCTCGACGAGGTCGAGGCGGCGCTCGACGACCCCAACATCACCCGCTTCCTCGAGCTGTTGCGCACGTACGCCGACCGCGCGCAGTTCATCGTCGTCACGCACCAGAAGCGCACGATGGAGGCCGCCGACACGCTCTACGGCGTCTCGATGGGCGACGACGGCGTCTCGAAGGTCATCTCGCGGCGGCTGCCGCGCGAGGAGCCGACCGCGCCGGCGGCCGGCTCCGGCGGCGCGGCGTAACCGCCGCGCCGGGCTCCGCGGCGCGTGGGCGAGCGCCGGATCACACGCCCCACGGATCCGGCACGGCGCTCGTGTGTGCGAGGTAGGGTCGCGCGATGCAGTTCGACCACAGCTTCTCCGTCTCGGCCCCGATCGACGTGGTCTGGGCGACGATCACCGATGTCGAGCGCGTCACGCCGTGCGTGCCCAACACCCGCGTGAAGGGACCCGCGGGCCCCGGCAGCTTCGACGTCGAGATCACGGCCGCGGTCGGCCCGTTCGAGATCACCGCCGACGGCAACATCACGCTCACCGAGCGCGACGACGCCGCGCACCGCGAGGTGCTCACGGTGCTCGCCAGCGAGCCCGACGGCGACAGGCTCGCCGAGGCGACGGTCACGATCGTGCTCACCCAGGACGGTGACAGGACCGCCGGCGCGGTCCACTCCAGCGTCGAGGTCGACGGGCTGGCGACGCTCGTCTCGGAGGAGACGCTCGGCCAGGTCGCCGGCAACACGCTGACGGCGTTCGCCGCCAACCTCGAGACGCTGCTGCGCGAGCAGCAGGCGGGCTGAGCCGCTGCTACAGCCGCCTCTCGGCGAAGTAGTCGGCGATGTGGTTGGCGTTGTACGGCGCGATCTCGACGTAGCCGGCGTCGGCGAAGAGCACGCGGCTGTGTCGCTGCTTGGGGCCGCTGTCGAGCCGCACGCGCTCGTAGCCGAGCTCGCGCGCCGTGTCCTCGAGCGCGGCGAGCAGCGCCCGGCCTGCGCCGCGCGAGCGCGCGGCGGGCACGACGTACATGCGCTTGATCTCGCAGACGCCGTCCTCGTCGAGCGGCCGCAGGCCGCCGATCGCGACCGGGCACGAGTCCTCGTAGCCGACGAGGAACGCGCCGTGCGGCGCGACCATCTCGTCGGGCCTCGTCACCGAGCCCGGCTTGGCGGCGCGGCCGGGGTACTGGCTGTTGAACAGCTCGATCAGCTCTCCGAGCAGCTCGCGCCCGGGTGACTCGTCGGATCGGCCGCGTCGAAATTCGTACGCCATCAGGGGGTCGCTATCGTCGCGCATCGCCATGGCCCGTGACTGGAACGACCTCTTCATCACCGACGGCGTGAGCTCGGCGTCCGCGTCCGCCGCCGCGGCCGAGGGCGAGCCCGAGCGCAAGCGCGGCTTCTTCAAGCGCCTGCGGACGAACCTCTCCAAGACCCGCGAGGCGCTCGGCGCCGAGATCCAGGCGACGCTGCTGGACGGCGACGTCGACGAGCAGACGTGGGAGCGCCTCGAAGAGGCGCTGATCATGGCCGACGTCGGCGCGACGACGACGGCGCGCGTCGTCGGCGAGCTCGAGGAGGAGGCGACGGGCGGCGCGATCGCCGGTGGCGAGGCGCTCGGCAACCGCCTCGCGGAGATGCTCGCCGGCATCGCCCGCACCGGCGAGGACCGCATCGACCTGCGCCATTCGCCGACCGTGATCATGGCCGTCGGCGTCAACGGCACCGGCAAGACGACGACGATCGGCAAGCTCGCCTGGCACCTGCAGCAGGAGCTCGGCCTGAAGGTCGTGCTCGGCGCCGCCGACACCTTCCGCGCCGCCGCCGTCGAGCAGCTCGCCGGCTGGGCGCAGCGCGCGGGCTGCGAGATCGTCACCGGCCGTGAGGGCTCGGACCCCGGCGCCGTCGCCTTCGAGGCCGTCAAGCAGGCGCGCGCCGGCGGCGCGGACGTCGTGATCATCGACACCGCCGGCCGGCTGCACACGCAGGACAACCTGATGGCCGAGCTCGCCAAGGTGCGCCGCGTGATCTCCAAGCAGATCGAGGACGCGCCGCACGAGACGCTGCTCACGGTCGACGCGACCACGGGCCAGAACGGGCTGCGTCAGGCCAAGCTCTTCTCCGAGGTCGTGCCGGTCGACGGGATCGTTCTGACGAAGCTCGACGGCACCGCGAAGGGCGGGATCGCGCTCGCGATCGCCGGCGAGCTCGGGATCCCGGTCAAGCTCATCGGGATCGGCGAGGCGCTCGAGGACCTGCGCCCGTTCGACGCCGACGAATACGCCCGCGCGCTGCTGACCTGAGCCGGCCTACGGGCGGTAGCGGGCGACGCGGAGCGTGCCGACGAGCCCGTCGGCGCCGCCGGTCTGCTTCGACGTGGAGAACGCGAGCAGCGCGCCGCTGCGCCCCGCCGCGATCGCGAGGTCGCCGCCGCCCGGCCGCTCGTCGCCGAGGACCGACGTCGCCGGGCGCGTGCGCGGCGTCACCGGGCCGGCCGCAGCGATCGTCGCCGTCGGCTCCCAGCCGCCCGGTCCGGCGACGGCGAGGCGCACGTGGCTGCCGTCCTGGTAGGCCGGCACCTCCTCCCAGGCGACGAGCGCGCGGTCGGGCAGCGCCGCGAGCGCCGGTCGCAGGGCGAGCGCGGGCGGCTGGGAGAGGGCCTGGCGACCGGCGCCGGCGAGCCACGAGGCCGTCGCGAACAGGCGCGGGTTGCGGAAGAAGTCGTTGTCGCCGGGCTCGCCGACGACCTCGTACTGGCGCCACGCGGTCGCGATCCCGAGACGCGGGAGGGCGAGCTGCGGGCCCCCGCTGAGGTTGTCGTCGGCCACCGTGACGGCGGGCGCGAACGCGCCTGTGGCGCTGCGCAGGCGCGCGAAGCGGGTGAGCTTGTCCGGCGACGCGGAGACCTTCCATGCGACCCCGGCGCCACCGGGGCCCGAGACGGCACGGCCGAAGCCGCTCGGCTCGCCGGCGGGGGAGACGCTGCGGGCGGCTCCGAAGCGCCGCCCGCCGCGGCGCAGCAGCGCCGCCCGCGCGGTCGCGTCGCGCTGCGTCCAGCCGGCGACGACGACGCCGCTCGGCGCGAGCGCCAGGCTCGGCGGTGCCTCGAAGGCGGTGTCGCCGCCGATCCGCTGCGGCCTGGCAAGCGCCGGCCTGCGCGGCGGCGCACGAGCGCCTCGACGCGGTTGCCGCGCTCCAGCAGCACGACGGCGAGCCCGTTGCGGCCGGCGACGAGCCCGGCGAGGCCGGGGTTGCTGTTGCGCGGTGGGCGCAGCGCCGTCTGCGCGCGGCCGAAGCGGCCCTTCGCGGGCGCGCTGGCGTAGCGCACGCTGTACCGGACGGGTCCGTTGCGGCGCGCCACGGTCGTGACGATCCAGGCCGCGACGGCGCCGCCGTCGGGCGCGACCGCGACGCGGACGTCGGAGATGGCGC
Source organism: Solirubrobacterales bacterium (assembly GCA_038255395.1). GTDB lineage: Bacteria > Actinomycetota > Thermoleophilia > Solirubrobacterales > Solirubrobacteraceae > CADCVQ01. The sequence goes on along the minus strand of JBBSLI010000033.1, from coordinate 10,543 downwards.
CCTGCGCGCGGATGCCGGGGCCGCTGCGCACGTCGTCGAGCTCCTGGCGCGGGCCGAAGCTGCTGCGAGCGCCGCCGAGGCGGGCGAACAGCTGCGTGCGGCGCCCGCGCGAGTTGCGCACGAGGCCCTCGAACGCGACGGCGGAGCGCTCGCCGGAGGGGTTGATCGCGATCGCGAAGCGCTCGACGTCGAGGCCGGCGACGGAGACGGTGGCCGGCGGCGAGATGCCGGCCTGCGCCGCCGGGACGGCGGTGCAGGCGCCGATGACCGCCACTGCGAGCGAAACGGCGACCAGGCGGAGAACGTCCATGTCGTTACAACGTCGCCGGCGCCGGAGGGTTGCGCGTGGAACTTCGCGGCGATGCCCGCGATACTGCCGGCATGCACCGCTTCGCTGTTGTGATCGTCGCCGCCATCGCCTGCCTCGCGCTACCCGCTGCGGCGTCGGCACAGGGTTCGCTGAACGCCTCCCAGTTCACGGGGATGGACCGGGTCTACGTGGCGTTCGCCGCGTTCGACGACGCCGACGGCGCGACCGCCGCCGACCGGCGCGCGGCGCGCGCCGCCTGCACCGCGCTGGGCAGCGCCGACGCGCTGCTCGCCGCGCTGCGCAGATCGTGCGGCGGCCAGCTGGATGTCGGCCAGGCGCTGGGCATCACGGCGCGCTGCAAGGCGCGCACGTCCTGCCTGGCGGGCACGCGCCTCGTGCAGCGCGCCCTGAAGACGTTCATCGCGCAGCGGCGCGCGGTCAACCGGGCCGTCATCGCGGCCGGGCTCGGCGCCGCCTGCACGCGCGAGCTGCGCACCGACATGAAGGCGCTGCTGTACTTCACCCGCCTGCGGTCGGGCTTCGCGCAGCTCGAGCGGGCGCTGCGCACACGCTCGGTCGCGCTGGCCGACCGTGCGCAGCGGCGCATCGACGCGCTGAGGGAGCCGGACACGCGCTCGGTCGCGCAGTCCGGCGAGGACTTCCGCGCGGCCTGCGCGCCAGCGTCCTGAACCGTCGGCGGCGCCACCTCGCGAGCAGCGCCCGCGCCTGGATTGGGCGCGCCGCGTTGCGCCTATAGTCCGTAGTGATGGACGCGTGGATGTTCTGGATCCTGCTGGCGGTCCTCTTCGCCGCCGGTGAGGTCATGACCCTCGGCTTCTTCCTCGCCCCGTTCGCGGCGGGCGCCGTGCTCGGCGCGGTCGCAGACGGCGCCGGCGCGGGCGCCGTCGTCTCGATCCTCGTCTTCCTCATCAGCTCGGGCCTGTTCTTCGGCCTGCTGCGCCCGGTCGCGCGCCGCCATCTGCACACGCCGGCGAAGCTGCGCAGCGGTACCGCCGCGCTCGTCGGCAAGACCGCGACGGTGACCGCGCGGATCGACGCCGGCAGCGGCGCCGTCAAGCTCGACGGCGAGATCTGGACCGCGCGGCCGTACGCCGGCGACGAGGTCTACGAGCCGGGCAGTCGCGTGCACGTCGTCGAGATCCAGGGCGCGACCGCGCTCGTCAGCGAAGCCTAGGAGACACACCCCATGGAAGCCGGCCTCATCCTGCTCGCCATCATCGCCGTGTTCGCGCTGCTGCTCGCCGCGCGGACCGTGCGGATCATCCCGCAGGCCCGCGCCGGCGTCGTGGAGCGGTTCGGCCGCTATCAGCGAACGCTGCTGCCGGGGCTGGCCGTCGTCGTCCCGTTCGTCGACCGCGTGCGCCCGCTGATCGACCTGCGCGAGCAGGTCGTGACCTTCAAGCCCGCCGGCGTGATCACGGGCGACAACGTCGGCATCCAGATCGACAGCGTCCTGTACTTCACGATCACCGACGCGAAGTCGGTCTCCTACGAGGTCGCCAACCCGCTGCAGGCGATCGAGCAGCTCACGGTCACCACGCTGCGCAACGTCATCGGCGGCCTGACGCTCGAGCAGGCCCTGACGAGCCGCGACGAGATCAACTCGCAGCTGCGCACGGTGCTCGACGAGGCGACCGGCCGTTGGGGGATCCGCGTCAACCGCGTCGAGGTCAAGGCGATCGACCCGCCCGCGACGATCCAGGAGGCGATGGAGAAGCAGATGCGCGCCGAGCGCGACCGCCGCGCCGCGATCCTCACGGCGGAGGGCTCCAAGCAGTCGCAGATCCTCAACGCCGAGGGCGAGAAGCAGGCCGCGGTGCTGCGCGCCGAGGGCCAGCGGACGGCGGCGATCCTGCGCTCCGAGGGCGAGGCGAAGGCGATCGACACCGTCTTCAAGGCGATCCACGAGGGCGACCCCGACCAGGGCCTGCTCTCCTACCAGTACCTGCAGATGCTGCCCAAGCTCGCGCAGGGCGACGCGAACAAGATCTTCGTGATCCCGAGCGAGTTCAGCCAGGCGCTGGGCAACATCGGCGGCGCGATCTCCGGGGCGGTGCGGCCGAGCCCGCCGCCTCCGCCGCCACCGTCGGTGTGAGCGCGTTCATCGTCCCGGAGGCGGTCGAGGAGTACGCCGCCGCGCACACGTCGCCGCCGGCCGGGTTTCTGCAGGCGCTCGCGGCGCAGACGCGCGCGACGCTCGACTCGCCGCAGATGCTGACCGGCGAGATCGAGGGCCGCCTGCTCGAGTTCCTCGTCTTCCTCGCCCAGCCGCGGCGCGTGCTGGAGATCGGCACGTACGCGGGCTACAGCGCGCTGTCGATGGCGCGGGCGCTGCCCGACGGCGGCGCGATCGTGACGTGCGAGCTCGATCCCGAGCTGGTCGCGTTCGCCCGGCGCCACATCGAGGAGGCCGGCTTCGGCGACCGCATCGAGATCCGCGAGGGGCCGGCGCTGGCGACGGTGCAGTCGCTCGACGGCCCCTTCGACCTCGTCTTCATCGACGCCGACAAGGAGGGCTACCGCGACTACTACGAGGCCGTCCTGCCCAAGCTCTCCGCGCGCGGCCTGATCGTCGTCGACAACGTCCTGTGGAGCGGCCGCGTCGCGCAGCCGCCATCCGACGAGGACAGCGACTCGACCCGTGCGCTGCGCGAGTTCAACGACCACGTCGCCGCCGACGAGCGCGTGGTGAACGTGATGCTCAGCGTGCGCGACGGCGTGACGCTCGCGCGGCGCGCCTGACGGGGCGCGCAGCCGATCAACTCAATGCCGGCTCCTGGAGGCCGACGAGGTATGCGAGCGCCATGGCGAGCACGAGCGTGACCGCCAGGCCGATCGCGATCCAGCGGGCCTGGCCGGTGGCGGCCGTGCCGACTCCGCCGCCGATCGCGGCGGCGGCGCCGCCGAACACCGCGACGAGGTCCAGCGTGTCGACGGCGCCGCTGCACGCCGCCTGCATGCCGTCGTAGCCGCCGCACGTCGAGAGGAGCGCGAACAGGCCCCCGATGACGAGCATCGCCGCGCCGGCGGCCAGCCCGGTGAGGACGCCGAGCACGCGGCCGGCGATGCGCGCGGCCGGGGGAAACTCGGGCCCGGTGACGGACTGTGCGAGCGGGGCGGTCTGCATCACGACACCTCGATCCTTGTTGACCAACGGTTGACAAGCATCACCGTAGCATGAGTGCTGACCGCCGGTCAACAAGCTGCTCGTCGTCCGTGTCTCGTCGGCGCGGGCGACCGCGACGCGCGCCATGCCTAGACTGCACCACCCGTGTTCGACACGCTCTCAGAGAAGCTCCAGGCGACCCTCGCCGACGTCCGCAAGCGCGGGACGCTGACCGAGGCCGACGTCAACGCCGCGATGCGCGAGATCCGTCTCGCGCTGCTCGAGGCCGACGTGAACTTCAAGGTCGTCAAGTCCTTCACGAACACGGTCAAGGAGCGCTGCCTCGGCGCCGACGTGCTGGGCCAGCTCAACCCGGGCCAGCAGGTCGTCAAGATCGTCGACGAGGAGCTGACCGCCTTGATGGGCGGGGCCTCGGCGTCGGTGGCGTTCGCGCCGCGACCGCCGACGGTGATCCTCATGGCCGGCCTGCAGGGCTCGGGCAAGACGACGGCGACCGCGAAGCTCGCGCGCTTCCTCAACAAGGAGCACGGCTCGTCGGTCGCGCTCGCCGCCTGCGACGTCTACCGCCCGGCGGCGGTCGACCAGCTCGTCAAGGTCGGCTCGCAGGTCGGCGCGACGGTCTACGAGCAGGGGACCGACAAGGACCCGGTCGAGATCGCCAAGTGGGCGCTGGAGCAGGCCAAGCGCGACGGCAAGGACGTGCTGATCGTCGACACGGCCGGCCGCCTGCACATCGACGAGAAGCTCATGGACGAGCTCGTCAAGATCCGCAAGGCGGTCAAGCCGACGACGGTGCTGCTCGTCGTCGACGCGATGACCGGCCAGGACGCCGTCAACGTCGCCGAGCAGTTCGCCGGCGCCGTCGCCTTCGACGGCGTGCTCATGACCAAGCTCGACGGCGACGCCCGCGGCGGCGCCGCGCTGTCGGTCAAGGCGGTCACCGGCAAGCCGATCGTCTTCGCCTCGACGGGCGAGCACCTCGACCAGTTCGAGCGCTTCCACCCCGACCGCATGGCGCAGCGGATCCTCGGCATGGGCGACGTGCTGTCGTTCATCGAGAAGGCCGAGGCGCAGATCGACGAGGACGAGGCGAAGGAGCTCGAGCGCAAGCTGCGCCGCAACGAGTTCACGTTCGAGGACTTCCTCTCGCAGCTGAAGATGATGCGCAAGATGGGGCCGCTGCAGTCGCTGCTGGGGATGATCCCGGGCTTCCAGGGCGCGGCGATGAAGAACGTCAAGGTCGACGAGCGCGAGCTCGATCGGATCGAGGCGATCATCCTGTCGATGACCCCGCTGGAGCGCCGCCGTCCCGATCTGATCAAGGGCTCGCGCCGGCTGCGGATCGCGCGCGGATCGGGCACGACGGTCCAGCACGTCAACCAGCTCGTCAAGCAGTTCGGCCAGATGCAGAAGCTCATGAAGCAGCTCGGCAAGGGCAAGATGCCCGACCTCCAGGCGCTCATGCGACAGGCTCGCTAGGCTAATCCCACGTTATGGCCGTCCGAATGAGACTCACCCGCGTCGGTGGACGCAAGGATCCGATCTGGCGCATCGTCGTCGCCGACTCCAGGTCGCCGCGCGATGGTCGCGTCATCGAGACGATCGGCCACTACAACGCGCAGACCGACCCGTCGACGATCCGCGTCGACGAGGATCGGGCACGCCACTGGCTCGAGCGCGGCGCGCAGCCGTCCGACCAGGTGCGCAAGCTGCTGCACATCCAGGGCATCGCGTAGCAAGAGCTCAGGGCCTCCCGGTCCGACGTCGTGCAAGAGCTTCTGGAATACCTCGCCCGGGCCCTCGTCGATGACCCCGACGCCGTCCGCGTCGAGAAGTTCGACGAGGACGACGGCAGCGTCGTGCTGGAGCTGTCGGTCGGCGAGGACGACTACGGCAAGGTGATCGGGCGCGGCGGGCGTACCGCCAACGCGCTGCGCACCGTGCTGAAGGCCGCCGCGGTGAAGGAAGGCTGCCGCGTGTTCGTCGACATCGTCGACTGAGTCCGCAGGGGGCCTCGCATGTCGCTGCTGAACGCCGGCCGGGTCGGACGCCCGCACGGGCTCGACGGGTCCTTCCACGTCACGCGGCCGCGCGGCGTGCTGCTGAAGCTCGGGGGCGCGCTGCGGGTCGGGGCCGACGTGTTCGAGATCATCCGCCGCGCGGGGACCGAGGACCGGCCGATCCTGCGCCTGCTGGGCGTCGACGACCGCGCCGGCATCGAGGCGCTGCGCGGCGCCGACCTGATGGTCGAGCGCGCCGACGCGCCCGCGCTGCCCGATGGCGAGTACTGGGCCGAGGATCTCGAGGGCTGCGCGGTCGTGACCGCCGACGGGCGTGAGCTCGGGGTCGTGGACCGGATGCGCCCGCTGCCGTCGTGCGAGGTGCTCGAGGTCGGCGACCTGCTCGTGCCGATGGTCGGCGACGCGGTGCTCAGCGTCGACGTCGTCGCGCGGCGGATCGTCGTCGACCACGGATTCCTCGGGATCGAGGCGTGACGTGCGGCTCGACGTCGTCACGCTGTTTCCCGACTGGTTTGACTGGTTCCGGGGCCAGCGTCATGTCGCCAACGCGCTTGCCGCCGGGCACGAGCTGCGCGCGCTGGACCTGCGCGAGCACACGCCGCTGAGCGGCGGCCAGGTCGACGACACACCGTTCGGCGGCGGCGCCGGGATGGTCCTGCGCGTCGACGTCATGGACGCGGCGCTGCGGGCGTTCTACGGCACCGACCCTGCCGACCTGCGCACCCAGCGGCGCGTGATCGCGCTCGCGCCGGGCGGGCGCCGGCTCGACGACCGCTACGTCGACGAGCTCGCCGCCGAGCCGGACGTGACGCTGCTGTGCGGCCGCTACGAGGGCTTCGACGAGCGCATCGTCGAGCACTTCGCCAGCGACACGCTCTCGATCGGCGAGTACGTGATCGCCGGCGGCGAGCTCGCCGCGATGGTCGTGTGCGACGCGGTGCTGCGCAAGCAGCCGGGCGCGCTGGGCCACAGCGATTCGGCGCTGGAGGAGTCCTTCTCGACCGCGCTCGACGGGCATCCGGAGTACCCGCACTACACCCGGCCGGCGGAGTACCGCGGCTGGAAGGTGCCCGACGTCCTGCTCTCCGGGCACCACGAGCAGATCCGCTCCTGGCGGCGTGAGCGCTCGCGCGAGCGCGGCGCGCGGGAGGGCGACTGAGCATCGACCCCGGCGGGCGGAGCCGGTGTCGTCCGAGCGTCGCTATCATGCGGCGTCGGCGCGGCCAGCCCGTCTACGACCGCGCCCTTTCTTCGCCATGTCCTCAGTCATCCAGAGTCTCGAGCGCGCTCAGCTGCGCCGTGTCCCAAGCTTCCAGGCGGGCGACCGCCTGCGTGTGCACTTCCAGGTCGTCGAGGGCACGCGCAAGCGCACCCAGGTGTTCGAGGGTGTCGTCATCAAGCGTCAGGGTCACGGCGCTCGCGAGACCTTCACCGTGCGCAAGCAGTCCTTCGGCGTCGGCGTCGAGCGGACGTTCCCCGTCCACTCTCCGAAGATCGAGAAGATCGACGTCGCCGCCCGCGGTGATGTGCGGCGCGCGAAGCTGTACTACCTGCGTGACCGCGTCGGCAAGCGCGCCCGCGTTCGCGAGCGTCGCTACACCGGTCCGGAGGAGCGCGTCGAGGCGGGCCTGCTGTACGACCCCGCCGCGCAGCTCGAGGCAGAGGCGGCAGCCGAGCCCGAGGCCGTCGACGCGGAGGGCGTGGTGGCCGAGGATGCCGTCGCCGAAGCGGTCGCGGCCGATGCACAGGCAGACACTGAAGGGGCCCCGACGAACGGGACCGCTGTCGAAGGCGAGGCCGCTGAGGCCCCCTCCGGCGAGCAGACGTGAAAACGGAAGAGCCTTCCATGGAAGTAGCGCCTTCCGAGGAAGAAGTGCATTCCAAGCAAGCGAAGCCTTCCAAGGGCAATTCCTTCGTCGAGCTCGTCCTGATCGTCGCCGTGGCGCTCGGCCTCGCGCTCGGCATCCAGGCGTTTCTCGTCAAGCCGTACCGCATCCCCTCACCGTCGATGGTCCCGACCCTCTCGGTCGGCCAGCGCGTGCTCGTCAACCGCATCGGCAACAACTTCGGTGATCCCGCCGTGGGTGACGTGACGGTCTTCCATCCGCCCACCGGTGCCGAGCGCGACGAGCAGTGCGCCGTCCGCCAGGAGCCCAGGCAGCCCTGCCCCAAGGCGACGTCCGAGAAGGCCGAGGTGAACTTCATCAAGCGCATCGTCGCCGGCCCGGGCGACACGGTCGCGATCGAGGACGGCCACGTGATCCGCAACGGCAAGCGCCAGGCCGAGCCCTTCACCGCCCCCTGTGGCGCCGGCCCCGAGTGCAACCTCACGACCGCCATCACGATCCCGAAGGGCCAGTACTTCATGATGGGCGACAACCGCGGCTCGTCCGACGACAGCCGCTTCTGGGGTCCCGTGCCGCGCGAATGGATCATCGGCAACGCGTTCGCCACGTACTGGCCGCCGAAGCGGATCGGCCTGCTGTAACCGGACCGGCCGGATCGACCGTCTCTCGACACGTTGCGTGGTTGGTCACCGGCTCGCGGCGCTCGGAGCCACCCGGCCCTTCGCGAGTACCACCGGTGTCTGCTGCGGGACCGCGCGGCCCCGTGGGGGCGGCGCCGGATGCGACCTCCCGCGGGCCGATCACGATTCCGCCCGACCACTGGTTCATGATGGGCCACAACCGTGGAGCCTCCGACGACAGCCGCTGCTGGGGCCCCGTGCCCACCGACTCCATCGTCGGCCCCGTCGTCCTCCGCTCCTGGCCCGGTGGTCGCGTCGGCGGTCTCTGACAACCGCGCGCGGCGCCGCAAGGCCGCCCGCAAGCGCACGAGCGGCCGCCGGCTGTTCGCGTTCGACCGCCGCCTCGGCTACCGCTGGATCGCCGGGGCCGACGAGGCCGGACGCGGTTGCCTGGCGGGCCCGCTCGTCGCCGCCGGCGTGCTCTTCGACATCGAGTCGCTGACGACGCGCGAGCTGCGGGCGCTGAGCCGCCTCAACGACTCCAAGCAGCACACGCACGAGGTGCGCGAGGAGCTGTTTCCGATCGTCATGCGCACGGCCGTCAAGGTCTGCGTCGTCTCGCGCTGCGCGCGCACGATCGACGCCCGCGGCCTGCACAAGACGAACCTCGCCGCGCTGCGCGACGCCCTGATCGGCGTCGCCAGGCCCGGTTGCATCTGCCTCTCCGACGGCTTTGCCGTCGGCGACGTCGGCCACGAGCAGCGCGCGATCGTCGAGGGCGACGCGACCTCCGCCGCGATCGCCGCCGCCTCGATCGTGGCGAAGGTCACCCGCGACCGCTACATGCGCCGCGCCGACGAGCTGCACCCGGGTTGGGAGTTCGCGGCCCACGTCGGCTACTCGACGCCCGAGCACCGCGACGCGATCCAGCGCCTCGGCGTATCGCCGCTTCACCGGCTGAGCTTTCAGTCGACCGCGTACCAGCAGCTCGCGCTGTAGCGCCCGCGCGCGAGCCATTCAGAACGCCGCCTCGAGGTGGTCCAACCGCACGAGCCGGCCCTGGCGATCGACGGTGATGCCGACGACGTCGAAGCGCAGCTCGCGCGAGCGCGGGCGGTCGGGCGCCTCGACGAGCCAGGCGGCGGCCATCCGGCGCACGCGCCGGCACTTCTCCGGCGAGACGGCCTCTAGCGACGACTCGAGGCCGCCCGCGCGGCGCGTCTTGACCTCGACGAACACGAGCCAGCGCTCGTCGCAGACGATCAGGTCGAGTTCGCCGAAGCGCGTGCGGTAGTTCGCCGCGACGACGCGGTAGCCGAGGCGCTCGAGGTGCTCGCGGGCGATGCGCTCGCCGTCGCGGCCGAGGTGCTGACGCAGATCGATGACCATCGGCGGCCACGCTAGGCATCGGCGTGTTGCGTTTCAGCACGCGATTGCAACAAATTCGCGCAGAGATCGTGCCGTCGTTGCGGCGCCGCAGATCCGTTGCAGCGCCTGCGCAGAATTGTCACGAAGACGTGCTGTCTCGTCACACGATCGCGCCTACGGTCCCGCCAATGCTCGCCAACGTGACGACCTTCGCCCTCGACGGACTGTCCTCGCGCCGGATCACGGTGGAGGTGGACCTGCGCCGCGGCCTGCCCGCCTTCACGATCGTCGGTCGCGGCGACGCGGCCGTGCGCGAATCGCGCGAGCGGGTCCAGACCGCGCTCATCAACGCCGGCTTTCAGTTTCCGCAGCGGCGGATCACCGTGAACCTCGCGCCCGCGCATCTGCGCAAGGTGGGGCCTGGCTTCGACCTGGCGACCGCCTGCGGCGTGCTCGTCGCCTCCGAGCAGCTGCCGGCGCGCGGCCTCGAGCACTGGGCGGTGTTCGGCGAGCTCGGGCTCGGCGGGGAGCTGCGCCACTGCCGCGGTGTGCTCACGGTCGCGGAGGGAGCGCGCAGCGCCGGTATCGCGGGGCTCATCGTCCCGCGCGAGTGCGCGCGGGAGGCGGCGCTCGTCGACGGGCTCGAGGTCGCCGGCGTCGCGAGCCTGCCCGCGGTCGCGGCGATCCTGCGCGGCGAGTCCCCGCCGGAGCTCCCACCACCCGCCGAGCGGGACGCGCGGCGGGCCGAAGGGCCGGATCTCGCCGACGTGCGTGGCCACAGCGACGCGATCCGCGCGCTCACGATCGCCGCCGCGGGCGCACACAACCTCCTGCTGTCGGGCCCCCCGGGGACCGGCAAGACGATGCTCGCGCGGCGGGCGATCTCCGTCCTGCCACCGCTGACACGCGAGGAGGCGATCGCCGTCACGCGCATCCACAGCATCACGGGCCGGCACGTCGGCGACGAGCTCGTCGAGCAGCGGCCCTTCCGGGCGCCGCACCACTCGATCTCGCCGTCGGGGCTCGTCGGCGGCGGCGCCGTCCCGATGCCGGGCGAGGCGAGCATGGCCCATCACGGGATCCTGTTCCTCGTTATCTGTAGTCGGCTGTGGGCGTCGTTGACGTCGGCACGGAGGACGTTTTTCCGTCCGACGGAGGGAGTTATCTACGCGGTGTCATGAGCGTCTCCCATGTCGTCGGCGGTGGTCCCTCCGAGCCAGCGTTTCGAG
>JBBSLI010000032.1:0-51086 GCA_038255395.1 Solirubrobacterales bacterium | reverse complement strand
TCTCCGCGCGCGACTGGCCGTTGAGCGCCATGTTCAGCGCGATCAGGCGGGCGCCCTCGAGCTCCTCGTCGCCGGCGCCGGCGCCCGCGGTGGCGGGTGCCGCCGGCGCGGCCTCCGCGACGTCGTCGGGCTCCTCGTCCACGACAACGACGACGAGTTCCTCCACCTCCTCGACCGCCTCGACGATGACGACGTCATCGACGATCGGCGCGGCCGCAATCGTGTCCTGCGACGAGCGACCGGCGGCGTCGTAGAGCTCGCCCATGTTGCCCGACAGCAGCGAGAGGTCGGCGTTGAGGCGGTTGGCGCCTGTGCGCAGCGACTCGACGAGCGCGTTGAGCTCGCTCTCCATCGCATCGACGCGCTGCAGCATCAGCGCGGTCGCCTCGTGGACCTTGCCGACGTGCTCCTGCGAGCGCTCGACGGCGTCGTCGCGGATGCGCTGCGCCTCGCGGGCGGCGTCCTGTGCGGACTGCTCGGCCTGATCCTGCGCGTCGCGCTCGATCGCTGCGGCGCTGGACTCGGCGGCCTCGACGATCGCCTGGACCTGGGCGCTGGCGACGGACGCGAGCGATTCACGCGGGCCGGGAGCGGCGGCCGGCGCGGCCGGAGCGCCGGCCTGGGCGCGCTTGAGCGCCTCGACCTCGCGCGCGACCGCGGCGAGGTGGGCGTCGACGGCCGCGGGCTCGTACCCACGGCGGCCGAAGGGGAAATCTCTCTTCTCGATGGACTGACGGTCGAGGGCCAACGATGCCTCCGTGAGTTCTTCGCGGACGGACGGGCGAGCGAAGCGAGACACTAGCGCCCTGGGCCGGGGAGTCCCACCCCGGCGGGTCCGCGCTCGATCAGGCCGTCGCGCTCGAGCCCCGCCAGCACGCGTGTCAGCCGCTCGGCGGCGATCTGCTCCGGCAGCCCCTCCCCTGCCGCGAGCGCCGCGATCACCCGGCCGCGTGCCCAGCGGTCGGTGTCCTCGAAGCGCGGCCGCGACGCACGCGGCGCGCGGGCCGCAGCCACGACCTGTCCCTGCGACGGGCACCAGGCGGCGGCCGGGCAGGTCTCGCAGCGCGGGGCGCGGGCGGTGCAGACGCGCGCGCCGAGCTCCATCGCGGCCTGGTTCCAATCCTCGTGGCGAACCGCCGGCAGCAGCTCGCCGGGCGTGCTGGCAAGGCGGGACGCGACACGACGCACGTTCGTGTCGACCGCGGCGACACGCTCGCCGAACGCAAACGAGGCGACCGCTGCCGCCGTGTACGGGCCGATCCCGGGCAGCGCGCGCAGGCGGGCGCTGTCCTGCGGCCAGCCGTCGCGCGCGACGATCGCACAGGCCGCGCGCAGGCGCAGCGCACGCTGGTTGTAGCCCAGGCCGACCCACTGGGTGAGCACCTCCGCGGGCGTGGCGGCGGCGAGCGCGGCGGCCGTCGGCCAGCGCTCCAGCCAGCGGTCGTAGCGCTCGAGCACGCGCGCGATCTGCGTCTGCTGCGCCATGACCTCGGAGACGAGGATCGCGTAGGGATCGCGCGTGCGCCGCCACGGCAGGTCGCGGCCGTGCTCGTCGTACCACGCGAGGACGGCGATCTGAAGCTCGTCATGGCGTGCGGGCAACATGGCGCTGCGGGCAGCGTAGACCTGCGCCGCTGTGCCGCATCGGCGCGTGGCGATCGGCTGGGATCGCCGGCGGTCCTCCTCGTCGTCGCGCTGCTCGGCGCGGGCGGCGGCGGGTCGCGGCGCTCAGGCCGCCGGCGCCTCGTTGGACTGCGCGGTCAGCAGCTCGCGGCGTACGTCGCGGATCTCGTCGCGCACGCGGGCGGCGTACTCGAAGCGCAGCTCCTCGGCGGCGGCGAGCATCTCCTCCTCGAGCTCGACGATCGTCTGCTCGAGCTCGGACAGCGACATCGCCTGCACCGAGCTCTTCGCGGCGCGGCGGCGGCGCTTGCCCTTGCCCGGCACCTTGGACTCGGACTGCAGGAACTCGGCGATGTCGGAGATCCCCTTGACGATCGTCGCCGCGGTGATGCCGTGCTGCTCGTTGTAGGCGACCTGGATCGCGCGGCGGCGGTCGGTCTCCCGCAGCGCCGTGCGCATCGCGTCGGTCTCCTTGTCGGCGTACATGATCACCTTGCCCTCGATGTTGCGCGCCGCGCGGCCGATCGTCTGGATCAGCGAGGTCTCCCCGCGCAGGAAGCCCTCCTTGTCGGCGTCGAGGATCGCGACGAGCGAGACCTCGGGCAGGTCGAGGCCCTCGCGCAGGAGGTTGACGCCGACGAGCACGTCGTACTCCCCCAGCCGCAGGTCGCGGATGATCTGGATGCGCTCGAGCGTGTCGATCTCGCTGTGGAGGTATCGCACCTTGAAGCCCATCTCGAGCAGGTAGTCGGTGAGGTCCTCGCTCATCTTCTTCGTCAGCGTCGTGACGAGCGTGCGCTCCTCGCGGTCGACGACCGTGCGGATCTCGTTCATGAGGTCGTCGATCTGGTTGCGCGTCTCGCGCACCTCGACGACCGGGTCGACGATCCCCGTCGGGCGCACGATCTGCTCGATCACGCGGCCGGAGTTCGCCTTCTCGTACTTGCCGGGGGTGGCGGAGACGAAGACGAGCGTCGGCGTGATGCCGAGGAACTCGTCGAACTTCTGCGGGCGGTTGTCGAGCGCGCTCGGAAGCCGGAAGCCGTAGTCGACGAGCGTCTGCTTGCGGCTGCGGTCGCCCTCGAACATGCCGCCGATCTGCGGCACGGTCTGGTGTGACTCGTCGAGGAAGCAGACGAAGTCCTCGGGGAAGTAGTCGATCAGGCAGTACGGGCGCGCGCCGGGCTCGCGGCCGTCGAGGATCCGCGAGTAGTTCTCGATGCCGTTGCAGAAGCCCATCTCGCGCAGCATCTCCATGTCGTACTGGGTGCGCTGGCGCAGGCGATGGCTCTCCAGCAGCTTGCCGTCGGCCTCGAGCTCGGCACAGCGCTCGTTGAGCTCGCGCGCGATCTCGGCGACCGAGCGGTCGACCATGCCCTCCTTGACGTTGTAGTGCGTCGCGGGCCAGACGGCGACGTGCTCGAGATCGTCGGCGATCAGCTCGCCGGTGAGCGGATCGAAGTGCTGCAGGCGCTCGACCTCGTCGCCGAAGAGCGTGATCCGGAAGGCGGACTCCTCGTAGGCGGGGAAGATCTCGAGCGTCTCACCGCGGACGCGGAAGGTGCCGCGTCCGAGGGCGGTGTCGTTGCGCGTGTACTGGATGCTGACGAGCTTGCGCAGGAGCTCGTCGCGGTCGACGAGCTCGCCCTTCTTGAGGACCTGCATGTTCATCTCGTAGGTCTCCGGCGAGCCGAGGCCGAAGATCGCGGAGACGGAGGCGACGATGATCACGTCTCGTCGTGCGAAGAGGGCCGCGGTGGCGGCGTGGCGCAGGCGGTCGACCTCCTCGTTGATCGCGGAGTCCTTCTCGATGTAGAGGTCGCGCGACGGGACATACGCCTCGGGCTGGTAGTAGTCGTAGTAGGAGACGAAGTACTCGACGGCGTTGTCGGGGAAGAACGTGCGGAACTCGTTGCACAACTGGGCGGCGAGCGTCTTGTTGTGCGCCAGGACGAGCGTCGGGCGCTGCAGCTCGGCGATCACGCCGGCCATCGTCATCGTCTTGCCCGTGCCGGTCGCGCCGAGCAGCGTCGTGAAGCGGTCGCCGTCGCGCACGGACCTCGAGATCTCGCGGATCGCGTTGGGCTGGTCGGCGGCGGGAGTGAAGATGTCGTCGAGCTTGAACGGCGGCATGAGGCTGGCGTCCACGATAGCCCCGGTTGCGGCCAGCCCGTGTCCCAGACCGGGAGCTCGAGCGTCCGCGCCGGGTGGTGTCAGCGCGGCCATGGGACACGCATGCGACAGCAGCGCGGGCGCCCGCGCAGCTCGCCTGGTCGTGCCCGGTCCTAAAGCAGGGGCATTGGAACGGGGTGCACAATCCGTCGATCGCCCTGGGATTACGTGCCTGGGCGTCCAAACGGGCACGGCTGCCATGAGGTAGGGAAGTTCAATGTTGCGATCGATTCCAACGACCGCCCTCGCGGTGGGATTGCTCCTGCTCGCGCCCGCCGTGGCGAGCGGCGAGAGCTATCTGGTGACCTCCTGCCAGGACCCGGCAGGCAAGCAGAATGCCGCTGCGGGCTGGACGTCGTTGTCCAGCTCGGGAGGTCTGGTCACGAACACGTGCGAGACCGCGGGCGGCGCCCTGCTGGCAGCGCTGCCCGAGGCCAAGCCGCAGGGCAACGCCAACGCGCTCTGGCGGTTCGACGCACCCGCCGGGACGCGGATCGTGCGCGTTTCGGGCGTGCGCAGCACGATCGGACTTGCCGGGATCACCGCGCTGCCGGAGGACATCTCCTACCTGCTGGCGACCGACGGCGGCCAGGTGCTGGAGCAGTGTTCGCCCAAGTCATCGGGGTCGAGCTGCGCGGACGACCTGACCGGCCCGGTCGACAAGCAGGGCCTGAACGCCGGCTACATCCAGTTCCGCGCACTCTGCCTGAACGCGGGGCTGGCATGCAGCCGGCCGCTCGCGGCTCGTGCCACCCGCATGTGGGTCACGCTCGAGGATCCGATCGGCCCGGCGGTTGCGAACGCCGACATCGACGACGGCGAGGTCTCGGGCACGCTGCGCGCGACCTTCGACGCGGCCGACGTCGGCGGCGGCGTGTACCGCGCGCTGGTCAAGGTCGACGGCAAGGTCGCGCAGGCGATCGCGCTCGGGCCGGCACCGTGCGCCGACGTCGCCCCAGCCGACATCGACCCCTACCAGTTCGACGTCCCGGCCCCGTGCCCGTCCGTCGTGAAGGGCGCGACCGCGTCGCTCGACGTGCGATCGCTCGCGCCCGGACCGCACGGCGTCGAGATCGCGGTCGAGGACGCGGCCGGCAACCAGCGAGCGGTCGTGGGCCCGGTCGAGTTCCCGAAGCCGAACGTCGCAAGCGGCTCGGCCGCGAAACGCGCCGCGGCGCTCACGGGACGTCTGCGGATGTGGTTCGTCACGTCGCGGACGAAGGCCCGCAATCGCCTCTCGAGCCGCTTCGGGAGCCGCGTGGTCACCCGCGGCGTGCTGCGGGCGCGCAACGGCCGCGGCATCGTCGGCGCCCGGGTCGACGTCTACCACATCCGCCGCGACGGCAAGCGCCGTCTCGTCAAGACCGGCCTGAAGTCACGGGCCGGCGGCGCGCTGACGCTGATCCTGCCCAACAACGTCGACACGCGGACGATCGAGTTCGCCTACCGCGCTCTGCGACCGGGCCCGATCACGAGCCGTCAGCGGCTGCGGCTGACGGTCCGCAAGCGAACCGGGCAGATCTACCACCGCAGGAGCGCCGGCAGGCGCTGACGCGTCCGCGGGCGGCGGGCATCGCCTGGCGATGCCCGCCGGGCGGGCGCGGTCAGGGCGCGAACTCGCCCGAACCCGCACTGTACGAGCGCGCCGGCGCGCTCGCCGGCGACGCTCGCGAGCTCGGCGACGACGTGAGCGCGGTCGACGACGATGTGCGCGAGATCGACGACGAGGCGGCGGCCGTCGGCCGCACCGGCTGGGTACTCGGCGCCGGATCGAACTCCGACGGCGAGCTCGCAGCCGGCGCCGTGGCCACGGCCTTCCTGGGCTGCACCGCCGGCAGCTCGACGCGACGCTCGGTCAGCGTGGGCACCACCGGCGCCGTGCTGGCCCGCCGGACGGTCGGTATCGGCTTGGGACGTGGCGCCTCGTGGCGCGCCGTCGACCGGGGCCGGTCGGTGTCCTGGGGCGCCACCGTCCGCTCGACCGTCGCGTACCCGCCCCCCGCCGCAGCCGCCGCCGACGCCGCCACGACCGCGACCTTGCCGCTCGCCACGGTCTCGAACGCCATCTGTGCCTTCGTCATCGAGTGCACGGCGCGCTCGTGAAAGCCGCCCGCGACCGCCTCGTAGGCGCGCATGAAGACGTTGGTGATCTGCTCGCTGTCTGCGGCCGCGACACCACCGAGCGGAACGGGCAGGACGGCGGACAGGGGCGCCGAGCTGTTCTGCAGCGCCTTCAGCGTCGCGCGGCAGGCGGTGCAGTTGCGCAGGTGCGGGCGCAGTTCGAGGATCTCCGCCGAGCTCGCCTCGCCGTCGACGACCGCCGAGATGATCGGCAGCCAGCGCTCGCACTCTGCACCCGACTCGATCGCCTCGAAGCGCTCGAGGAAGCGGCGGCGGCCCTCGGTCAGGCAGCGATTGACCTTCGTGTAGGACCAGCCCGTCAACGCCGCGATCTCGTTGTAGCTGTGACCTTCGGCCTTCAGCCAGACCGCGCGCAGCTCCTGCGGCTTCAGACGCTGCAGCGCCTCCGCCGCGCGGCTGACGACGTCCTTGCTGACGACGCGGTCGTCGAGCGAGGGCAGGCGCCGTGCCTCCTGGCTGTCGGGGTCGATCTCGGAGGCGCCGAGCAGCTTCCTGCGCGATCGGGAGATCGCCTGCGCCTCGTGCTTGACGACGACGTGCAGCCACCCGACAACCCGCGCCGGGTCGAGCCGATCGGCGCGTGCCATGAAGATCTCGAGCGTGCGCTGGTAGGCGTCCTGGGCGTCGTCGGGGCAGATCGAGTGCTGTCGAGCCGCGCGCAGCAGCGAGTCCGCGTGCTCGGCGACCACGCGCAGGACCAGCTCTTCGGCCGCATCGCGACCTCGCCCTCCGCCCTGCCCCTTGTGCATCCGATCTCCGGCGCTCGGTCCCCGCGGGGACTTTCCTGCTCTAGGGCAACCTACGGCTCAACTCGCCCCCCGCGCGAACGGGTTTTCCACGCAAATTGCGGGAATTACGCGCCGCCGGCGGCGCGCCCGGCGCGACAGTGCGCCGCAGCGCGCAGACGGTGCCCGCGCGCGGAGGCGCGACATCCGACGGTCCGGCTGGCCTACAGACCGAGCTCGCGGCTGTACTTCGCGCGGTACTCGGCGCGCGCGTCGAGCACACGGCCGACGTACTCGCGCGTCTCGGTGAACGGGATCTGGTCGATGACGAACGCGCGCTCGGCCATGCTCGCATCGGCGATCCAGCGATCGACGTTGCCCTCGCCGCCGTTGTAGGCCGCGAGCGCCAGGACCGTGTTCTCGCCGTAGCGCTTGAGCAGGTAACGCAGGTAGTAGGCGCCGTAGGAGATGTTGATCTGCGGCGTCGACAGGTCGCCCTGCTCGAACTGCGTGCCGCCCGAGAGGCGCGCGATGTAGTGCGCGGTGTCCGGCGTGATCTGCATCAGCCCGCGCGCGCCCGCGTGCGACGTGGCGTCGCGGAAGCGCGACTCGGCGTAGATCACGGCGGCCAGCAGCGACGGGTCCAGGTCCTTGTCGGAGGCCTGCTGGCGGATGATGTCCTCGTGGGCGAGCGGCAGCGCGAGCTCGCGCACGACGTCGGGCAGTCGCGGCAGGACGATGCTCGCCAGCAGCGCCGCGAGCAGCCCGACGCCGAGCGTCAGCGTGATGCGCCTGCGCCGCCGGCGGCGCAGGGCGACGTGCGACCTGCGGCGGGTCGCGGGCGCTTTGGCTGAGACGGTGCGTGTGCTCATCGGCTGATCAAACTCGCGAGCACATCGGACAGCTCGCGCTCGAGCTGCTCGATCGTGCCGCTGTTGGAGACGGTGTACGTCGCCCGCCGCGCCTTCTCCTCCTGCGGAAGCTGGCGCGTGGCGCGCTCGCCGACGGCGATGTGGCCCCGCGCGCCGGCCCGCTCGGCGCGGACGGATTCGTCGGCGACGACCGCCACGGTCGCGTCGTAGATGCCCTCCATGCCGGCCTCGAACAGCAGCGGCGTCTCGACGACGGCGGCAGCCGGGCGCGGCTCGCGCGCGCCGACCTGCTCGCGCCAGGCCGCGATCCGGGCGCCGACACGAGGCCAGATCTCACTCTCCAGCCATGCCCGCTCCGCGGGCTCCGCGAACGCGTGCGAGGCGATCGCGGCGCGATCGACGATGCCGCCGGGCGCGACGTCCTCGCCCCAGCGCGCGACGACGAGGTCGCGCAGCTCGGGCGAGGCGTACAGCTCATGCACCACCGCGTCGGTCGACAGCGTCGCGGCGCCGAGGCGCTGCAGCGCTGCCAAGGCGGTCGACTTGCCCGCTCCCATCGCGCCGGTCAGACCGACGAACGGGACCCGCCGAGTCGGCCCCGCGTCAGCTTGCGGCGGGATCGTCCGCCTCGGGCTCGACGGCCTCGGGCTCCTCGATCGCGACCTCGGCCTCGGGCTCCTCGACCGCGACCTCCTCGACCGCGACCTCAGCCTCGGGCTCCTCGACCGCGACCTCAGCCTCGACCTCCTCGACCGCGACCGCGACCTCGACCTCCTCGACCGCGACCGCGACCTCGGCCTCCTCGACCGCGACCTCGGCCTCAGGCTCCTCGACCGCGACCTCGGCCTCCTCGACCGCGACCTCGGGCTCCTCGACCGCGACCTCGGCCTCGGGCTCGTCGGCGGCGGGATCGGCCTCGGCGACCTCGGCGTCAGCCTCGGCCGGTGCCTCGGCGAAGGCCTCTTCGCTCAGGCCGATCTCGGGGATCTGGTCCAGATCGCCGGCGCCCTCGTCCGACAGGGCGGCGAGCTCCTCGGGCGGCAGCACCTTCGGCTCGAGCACCTGGCCCTCGACGCGCTTGACGCTCAGCGACAGGCGGCGGCGCTCGGAGTCGATCTCGAGGATCTTGACCTTGACCTCGTCGCCCGGGGCGACGATCTCACGCGGGTTCTCGACGTGATGCGGCGCGAGCTCGGAGATGTGGACGAGGCCCTCGACGCCGTCGAGGATCTCGACGAAGGCGCCGAACGTCACGACCTTCGTGACGGTGCCCTCGAGCTCGTCGCCGACGTTGTACGTGTCGACGACGCGCTGCCACGGATCCTCCTGCGTCTGCTTCAGGCCGAGGCTGATGCGCTGCCGATCACGGTCTATATCGAGCACCTTCACAGCGACGGTGTCGCCGATCGACAGGATCTCGCTCGGGTGATTGACGTGCGACCACGACAGCTCGGAGATGTGGATCAGGCCGTCGATGCCGTTGAGGTCCACGAACGCGCCGAAGTCGACGATGTTCGAGATCTGGCCCTCGACGATCAGGCCTGGCTGCAGGCGATCGAGGATCTCCTGACGCTGCTCCTTGCGCTCCTCCTCGAGCACGGCGCGGCGCGACAGCACGACGTTGTTGCGCGAGCGGTTGAGCTCGATGACCTTGCACTCGATCTTCGTGCCGAGGTACTCGTCGAGGTTCGGCACGCGGCGGATGTCGACGAGCGAGGCGGGCAGGAAGCCGCGCACCCCGAGGTCGATGATGAGCCCGCCCTTGACGACCTCGATGACCGTGCCCTCGACGGGCTCGCCGGACTCGGCCGCCGCCTCGATGCGCCGCCACGCCTTCTCGAAGCGGGCGCGCTTCTTGGACATGATCAGGCGGCCGTCCTGATCCTCCTTCGTCAGGACGAGGGCGTCGACCTCCTCGCCCATCTCGACCTCGTCGTGCGGGTCGACGGCCTTGCGGATCGAAAGCTCGTTGGAGGGGATGACCCCCTCGCTCTTGTAGCCGATGTCGACGAGGACTTCGTCGTTGTCGATGCGGACGACGATGCCGGTGACGACCTCGCCCTCCTCGAAGAGGGTGAACGTCGCGTCGTAGTTCGGGACGATCTGCCCGTCGATCTCTAGCAGCAGGCCGTCTGAACCCTCTACGACCTTCGCTTCTGAACCTGCGTCGGTGACAGTTGACATGTGATGGGGAGGTTAGCGCTACGCGCCTGGATTCGCTGGAGATCGAGGAATCGGCGGATCCGGGCTTACAATCCCGCCGCATGCCAGTTCGAGCGACGAAGCGGGGAGACGAGCGCACCCCCCTGCACGGGGAATGGGACGTCATCATCTGCGGCGCGAGCTTCGCGGGGTTGACGATCGCCCGCGAACTGGCGCGCACCGACGCGCGCGTTCTGATGATCGACCGCTACGAGATCGGCGAGCGCCAGACGAGCGCCTGCGCCGCGCCGACGACCTGGCTGGAGCACCTCGGCCTGATGGATGCCGTCCAGCAGACGTTCGGCGAACTCGTCGTGCACGTCCCCGACCGCACCTTTCGCTGGCCGCTGCCGTTCACGTTCTCGACCTTCGACTACCGCCGCATCTGCGCGCTGCTGCGCGAGCAGTCGGAGGGCTCGGCGGTCTTCGAGACGGCGAAGGTCGAAGGCCGCACCGGCTTCACCGTGCACACCGACCGCGGCGACCTGACGGCGCCGCTGATCGTCGACGCGCTCGGCTGGCGGCGGATCCTCGGTGCGGGCGCCAACGTGCAGCCGCCCGACGCGCGCCTCTCGCGCGGCCTGGAGGTCCACCCGCAGAATCGGACCCCACCCGCCCTGGACCTCGAGCTGTGGATCGACCCGAAGTACGTCAAGCGCGGCTACTCGTGGTCGTTTCCCGCCGACGGCGAGCTGCGCGTCGGCGTCGGCTCGTTCGACCCGCGCGACCACGTCAAGGAGCCGACGCTGCAGCTCGCCTCCGACGTCGGCGTGCCGGCCGAGCGCTGGCAGGGCAACTGGATCCCGCACCAGCTGCGCCCGGCGGTCGAGGACGGGATCTTCTTCGTCGGCGACTCGGCCGGCCACTGCCTGCCGACGACCGCCGAGGGGATCCGGCCGGCGTTCTACTTCGGCCTCGCGCTCGGGCGCGAGCTCGTCGACGTCGTCGCGGGCCGGCAGACGCGCGAGCAGGCGCTGGCGCGCTACGGCGCGTTCTCGCACGATCACATCTGGCAGTACCGCTGGCTGCTGCGCGTGCAGAACTGGGTCGGGCGGATCACGCCGACGCGGCTGCTGTCGCCGGCGATCCGCGCGATCTCGCCGCCGGGGCTCGTGAAGTGGGCGTTCGGCAGCTACCGCGACATCTGCCCACCGGAGTTCGCGCAGCGGTTCCCGCCGCCGGCGCCCGCGGAGCGCGGCGCAGCCGCCGCCGCCTAGCGTCGCGCGAGCGGTCAGCACTCCGTCACGGTCGCGTTCTCGGCGGACAACGACATCGCCGAGGGGATGCGACGTCCGCGCGGGCGGTCGGCGCAGCGTGACGCCGACGTGCTGGCATGGAACTTCGACACCCGGAGCAGTTGAAGGCGGCCTGGAGTCAGATCTCCATGAGGTGCGTGGAGGTTTGACATCGACCGCTCCGGGAGGCGCCTGGGTGTCAATCCTCCATGTGAGAGACCGTGAAGGAGCGCCGAATCGATCGCTCCGCGAACGCCAGTCGGCGCGCGTGCATCACATCGATGAAGGAGCGACGGCTGGGCACCAGCGACCGTTCCATCCGCCGCTCGTTCACGGCCGAGACCACACCACCACAAGAGCACCGGCCGACCCACCCACGCATCGATGCAGTTCCTGCCTGCGCGAACGCCGACACCCAGGCCGGGCCGCTACAACCGCCGCACCACCCGCAGCCTCGACACCATCCCCTGCGCCTCGTGATCGCCCAACGTGCACACGACCCGATACAGGCCACGCCGCCGAAGCGTCACGACGAACACGCCGCGGGCGCCCGCCTTCAGCTTCGCGCTCGTCCCGCGATCCACGCCCGACGAGCCCGGCCCGAGCACGCGCAGGTCGTGCGCGTCCTCCCCCAGGTTCTCCATGTTGAACTTCACCCGCCCCGGCAGCACGCGCGAGCGGTACAGCGCGATCCGGTACTCGCGCAGCCCGACGCCGACCGCCGTCGTGCGCGTCTTCGTCGCGCCCTCCGCCGACGAGATCGCGTTCGCCGCGAGCGTCGCCAGGATCGCGATCGCCGCCCCCACGAGCGGGGCGAGCAGCAACAGCAGCCAGCGGCGCCCGCTCATCGGACGAGCGCGATCCGGCCCAGAGCGCCGGCGTTGGGCAGCACGGCGCCGGCGTCGGTCTTCAACCATTGCTCGATCAGGCTCGCATAGACGGTGCGGAAGTCGACGGTCACCTTGAGGTTGTCGTCCTCGTCGAAGTCGCGCAGCGACGGGTACTCGCTCAGGACGCCGGCGCGCGCACGCGTGCCCTGCACCCACGCCAGGCCGCCGGCGCCGTGGTCGGTGCCCGAGTCGTTGTCGTGCGGTCGGCGGCCGAACTCCGACCAGACGAACGTCAGCACGCGGTCGGCGATGCCGCGCGCCTCGAGGTCGGCCTGGAAGGCGCCGAGCGCCTGGCTGATCTCGGGCAGCGTCTGCGCCAGCGAGTTGCGCTGGTCGTCATGCGTGTCGAAGTCGCCGGGCGCGTCGACCGTCGCGAGGCGGATGCCGAGCGGCTTGGAGATCAGGCCCGCGAGCGTCCGCAGCCGCTTGCCGAAGCCGCTGTCGGCCGGGTAGGCGACGCTCGACGCGAGCGGGTCGCCGTCCTGCGTCTTCGCGTAGGGCTCGAGCAGATCGCCGACCTGCCTGGCCAGCGCGGCCGCGCGCTTGGCCGCCTTCAGCCCGGGCCCGCCGCCCCCCGCGCGCGCCAGCGCGCTCCACGTCGCCATCGCCTCGTCGAACGCCGGCCCGTATGTGCCGCGGATGTGGAAGCCCGCGTTGTCGGGCGAGGACGCCGACGCGACGGGCGCGTTGCGCGAGCGCATCGCCGGCGACAGGTCGTGGGCGAGCGACATCCCCTGCAGCGGGTTGTCCTGGTTGCCGTTGGCGTCCAGCCAGCGCCCGAGCCAGCCCGGCGAGTCGGAGTCGGCGATCAGCCCGGTCTCCCAGAAGTGGCGCGAGTGGAAGTGCGAGAGGTTCGGGTTGGGGTAGTCGATCCCCGGCAGGAAGCCGACCTTGCCCGCGTCGTAGAGGCCCTTGATGCCGCCGCCGACGCCCTGCGCGAGCGACGGGTGGATGCCCAGCGCGCTGCCGCGCAGCGGCAGCGGCGTGTCGACGAGGACGTTGCGGTGCAGGTCGGCGTACGTTCCGTAGTCGTTCATCGGGATCAGCGAGTCGAGCAGGTCCAGGCCGCCCGGCAGGAAGACGGCGACGAGCACGGGCGCGTCGGGCGCCGCCTGCGCGTCGGCGGCCGCGGCCTCCAACGCGCGCGAGATCGGCAGCGCGTTCGCCGCATAGAGCGAGAGGCCCGCGCCGACGCCGATCCCGATGACCTGGCGGCGCGTGAGCTGCGACCCTTCGACGAAGCCGCGGCGCCTGGACTCCGACGTCGAGCGGAAGTCGTCGCATCCGCAGTTCAGCGGCTGACGGGACAGCGCCATCAGTGCACCTGCGCATCCGGTCCGGTGAGCAGCAACTGGCGCAGGATGCGCTGGCACATGTCGGCCTGGCGCTGACGCTCCGCGTCGTCGCGCGCCGGCGCGCCGAGCAGCTTCGTCGCGAGCTTCAGCAACTGCGCGTCCGTCGCCCGCGACGTCCACGGGCGCCCGACCGCCGAGCGCGCGCGGGCGACCGCCGCGCGCGGAGTGTCGCCCTTCGGCGTCGCGCCGTCGGCCACGCGGCGGCGATCCTGCAGCAGGACGTTGGCGGTGTCGAAGCGCACGTGCATCGTGTTCGTCGACAGCCACGCCGTCCCCCACTCCCAGCCGGCGACCGAGGGCGGGCGAAACGGCAGCTGGCCCATGCCGTCGAGCAGGTGGACCCAGTCGTCGCGCGTGATCCCCTCGCCGCAGGCGCGCAGCGCGCCGACGAGGTAGACGACCGGCGACTTGACCATGTCGGGCGCGTCGAGCCCGCTGTACAGCGCGCGGTGCTCGAGGATCTCGCGCACGACGGGTGCGATCCGGTGGCCCTCGCGCCGGTAGACGCGCGCGAGGCGCTTGCGCGCCGACGGCTCGATCGGCTCGCCGACGAAGTGGTCCCAGAGCTTGGAGACGAGAAACGGCGCGTGTTGCGGGTGGGCGATGCAGAGGTCGAGCACGTCGCGGTAGTCGAAGTCGCCGGCCTTGCCGAAGATCCTCTTGCTCGACGCGTCATGCGCCTTGCGGTCATAGAGAACCGCGACGCTGCCGTCGGGGCGGCGCTTGGAGCGAAATCCCGTCATCGCGCGCGCGGCCTCGCGGATGTCCCGCTCGCTGTAGCCCTCGCCGAGCGTGAAGAGCTCCATCAGCTCGCGCGCGTAGTTCTCGTTGGGCTCCTCCTTCGTCGAGTCCGCGAGCGACAGGAACTGCAGCATCGCGGGGTCCTTCGTGACGTCGGTCAGCAGCCGGCGGAAGCTGCCCAGCCCGTCGCGCCGCAGCATCGTGTTCTGAGCGATCTGCAGCGGCCGGTCCTGGTCGAGCGTCGCGAAGTGGTCGTGCCAGATGAGCGTCATCTTCTCGCTCAGCGGCCGCGGCGTGCGGACCATCTTGTCCAGCCACCAGAGCACATCCTGGCCGTATTCGTTGACCGGATCGAGCGGCTTGCCGTCGATCAGGGGCCGCGGGAAACGCGGCCTCGGCGGCCCCGAGCCGCCGCGGATCAGCCAGTCGACGGTCTCGCCGCGGCTGCGCCTGGCCCAGTGGCGCGCCTCCTTGGAGGTCGCGCCGAAGCCGGCGCGCCAGAACAGCCGGCGCACGTGCGCCTCGGTCCAGCGGTCGTGGTGTCGTCTCTGCGCCACGCGTGGAGTCCCCTTGCCGCCGCATCGGCACTGCGCGACCCGGACTTGAGGGCGACCAGCATCGCGCATCGTGCGCGAGCGCTGGACGGATCGCTCACGAAGATCTCGTCGCCCGCGTCAATCGCGCACGACGAGATACGTCCCGGCCGCCAGCAGGACCACACCCATCACGCGTGCGAGGTCGATCGGCTGCTTCTCGACGCCGAGCCACCCGAAGTGGTCGACGACGACCGCGACCGCGAGCTGCGCGGAGATCGTCGCCACGGTCACGCCGCCGAGGCCGATGTAGCGCACGGTCACGAGCACCGACCCGACGTACGCCGCGCCGAGCAGGCCGCCGGTCAGGTAGAGGATCGAGACGTCGCGCACGCCGGAGAGCTGGCCCAGGCCGCCCCTCGTCAGCGCGGCGATCGCGGCCATCGCGAGCGCCCCGATCGCGAACGAGAGGAAGACCGTCTGAAACGTGCCGATCGACCTGCCGAGGTGCGAGTTGATCGGCGCCTGCAGCGCGACGAGCCCGCCCGTCAGCGCCGTCAGCAGCACCGCCATGCCGCGGTCCATCAGCTCACTTCGCTTCCATCCACGTCGGGCCGACGCCGATGTTGACCGCGAGCGGCGGGTCGTGCTCCCAGACGGCGCACATCTCGCGGCGGATGAGCTCGCGGACCGCCTCGATCTCGTCGGGCGGTCCCTCGAACAGCAGCTCGTCGTGAACCGTCAGGATCGGTCGCACGGCGCTGTCGCGCAGCACCCCGTCGACCCGCAGCAGCGCGAGCTTCATGACGTCCGCCGCCGTGCCCTGGATGACGGTGTTGACGGCGAGGCGCTCGCCGAGCGTGCGGACCTGCCAGTTGCGCGCCTTGAGCTCGGGGATCTGGCGCCGCCGGCCCCACAGCGTCGTGACGTGGCCGTCCGCGGTCGCCGTGGCGATCGTGCCCTCGATGAACGCGCGCACCGCGGGGAAGCGCTCGAGGTAGGTGTCGATGATCTCCTTGGCCTCCTCGCGCGGGATGCCGAGCCGGTCGGCGAGGCCGTAGTCGCTGAGCCCGTAGACGATCCCGTAGTTGATCATCTTCGCCTTCGAGCGCTGGCCGAGGTCGAGCTCGCCGGGCGGCGTGGCGAAGACCTTCGAGGCGGTCGCGGTGTGGACGTCCTCGCCGCGCACGAAGATCTCCTTCAGGACCGGCTCGCCCGCGATGTGGGCCAGCACGCGCAGCTCGACCTGCTCGTAGTCGGCGCTCAGCAGGACGTTGCCGGGCGCGGCGTCGAAGCAGCCGCGGATCTCGCGCCCCAGCGCGGTGCGGATCGGGACGTTCTGCATGTTCGGGTTCGTCGAGGCCAGGCGCCCGGTCGTCGCGGCGGCCTGCAGGAACGTCGTGTGGATCCGCGACGCGCCGTCGACGAGCTGCGGCAGCACGCTGAAGTACGTCTTGTCGAGCTGGTTGAGCTCCCGCCAGCGCTCGATCAGCGGGATGATCTCGTGCTCGTCGCGGATCGCCTGCAGCACGCGCGCGTCGGTCGAGAAGCCGGTCTTGCCGCGGCGCTTCTTCGACAGGCCGAGCTTGACGAAGAGGATCTCGCCGAGCTGCTGCGGCGAGCCGATCACGAACTCGGTGTCGGCGAGCGCGTAGATGCTGCGCTCCAGCTCGCGGATCTCGTCGCGCACGCGCGCGGTGATCTCCTTGAGGCGGTCGGTGTTCAGGCGCACGCCCTCGACCTCCATCCGGCGCAGGACCGCCACGAGCGGCAGCTCGATCTCCTCCATGACGGTCGTCAGGTCGCGGGCGGCGATCTGCTCGCGCTGCCACGCCGACAGCTCGCCGATCAGGATCGCCTCCGCGGCCAGCTCGTCCTCGATCCCGGGCGCGCCGAGACCGCGCTCCTCCAGCAGCTCGCGCAGCGGGTAGCCGCGCCGCGCGGGCTCGAGCAGGTAGGCGCCGAGCAGCGCGTCGTGGGCGAGGTTCGGCACCTCTTCGCCGAGCGCCTTGGCGTCGTAGGCGATGACGGGGCGCTCGCCCGCGGCCGCGACGAGCTGTGAGGGATCGTCCATCGTCCCGGTCAGCACCTCGTCGCCGGCGCCGACGGCGAAGCGCCACGACGTCTCGACGGCGAGCAGTTCGCCCTCCGCGATCTCGGGCGCGCGGGCGACGAGCACGAGCTCGCCGGCCGGCAGCCCCGCGATGTCGGCGAGGCCGCCCGCGCGCACGCGCGCGCTGACCTCGGTCTGCGCCTCCGGCGACGGCGCCGCCTGCTCGGCGCCGAGGAACTCCTCCAGGCGGCGCAGCGGATCGCGCAGCTCGAACTCGCGGAAGACCTCGCGCAGCCGCGAGCGGTCGGGCGCCTGCGTGGCGGCCGCGACGATGTCGAGGTCGACTGGCAGGTCGCGCTGCATCGTCGCGAGGATCTTGGAGACGCGTGCATCCTCGGCGTGGTTGGTGAGGTTCTGCTTGCGCTTGGCGCCGGAGATCTCGCCGATCGAGCCGAGCACGCCTTCGAGGTCGCCGTAGCTCTGCAGCAGCGCCGCGGCGGTCTTGTCGCCGATTCCCGGGACGCCGGGGATGTTGTCGCTCGTGTCGCCCTTGAGGCCGTAGAAGTCGGGGATCAGCTCGGGCGCGATGCCGTAGCGCTCGATCACCGCGGCGTGGTCGTAGAGCTTCGTGTCGGTGATGCCGCGCGCGGTCGCCATCACCTGCACGAGCCCCTCGGGGTCGATCAGCTGAAACGCGTCGCGGTCGCCGGTGACGATGACGACGGGGATCGACTGCTCGCGCGCGCGCTCGGCGAGCGTCGCGATGACGTCGTCGGCCTCGAAGCCCTCCAGGCGCGTGTTCGTGTAGCCGAACGCCTCGACGAGCGGCTCGAAGTGCGGCCACTGCTCCCTGAGCAGGTCCGGCCGCGACGAGCGCGTGCCCTTGTACTCGGGATAGACCTCCTTGCGGCCGCTGGAGCCCGCGTCCCAGACGACGACGGTCGGCTTCGTGCCGTGCTCGGTGAGGATCTTCACGAGCATCGAGGCGAAGCCGAAGATCGCGTTGGTCGGAAAGCCGGTCGAGGTGGCGATCGACTCGGGCAGCGCGAAGAAGGCGCGGTAGACGAGCGAGTTGCCGTCGATCAGGTAGAGCTCTTCGGGGCGGGCAGCCATCGGTGCAGGACTCTACGGAAGGGGAGCATCCGTTCCGGTGCAGGCGTTATCGTCCCTGCAGGAGGAGCAATTCGAAGCAAGGAAGCACTCCCATGAGCCTGATCTACACCTGTAATTTCTGTGGCGAGACGATCGGCCACGGGGTCCCCTACGTCACCCTGAACGGCAACGGCGAGCGGTCCGCCGACTTCTGGCGCACGGGCTACGTAGGGCATTACCACGCCGATCCTGAGGTCGGCTGCTGGAACCGGATGCTGGAGGCGATCCGCCTCTGCGACGCGCCCCGCCTCGACGAGATCCCGGTCGCGTCGCACCAGGCGATCACCGCGCGGCGGCGCAAGCACCGGCCGCTGAGCCCGGAGGACGGAGCGGCTCCGGCCTGACTGACGCGATCCGAGCGCGGCGGTCGACCCGTATGCTCGGTCGATGCGGGTCACGGTCAGCGGTGCGACGGGTCGCATTGGACGGCATCTGATCGCGGCGCTGAAGGCGCGTGGCGACGAGGTGACGGCGCTGTCGCGCGATCCCGACAAGGCGACCGAGCTGCTCGGCGTCGAAGCGTTCGCGTGGAACATCAAGGAGGACGCGGCGCCCAAGCAGGCGCTCGCCGGCCGCGACGCGATCGTCCACCTCGCCGGCGAGGACGTCGGCCAGCGCTGGAGCAAGGAGGTCAAGGCCGAGATCCTCGACAGCCGCGAGAAGGGGACCCGCAACATGGTCCACACGATCTTCGACACGACGCCGCGTCCGAAGGCGCTGATCTGCGCATCCGCGTCGGGCTACTACGGGGCGTGCGGCGACGAGCCCGTCGACGAGTCAGGCGCCCCCGGCAGCGACTGGCTCGCCGAGGTCGTCGCCCGCTGGGAGCGCCAGGCGGACACCGCGAAGATCGGCACGCGCACGGTCGTGGTGCGCACCGGGATCGTGCTCGACGCCGACGGCGGCGCGCTCGCGAAGATGCTGCCACCGTTCAAGGCCGGCATCGGCGGGCCGATCGGCAGCGGCAAGCAGTACATGCCGTGGATCCACCTCGACGACCTCGTCGGCATCTACATGGCCGCGATCGACAACCCGACGTTTCAGGGCCCGATCAACGCGGCGGCGCCTGAGCCCGTCACGAACAAGGCCTTCGCCAAGGCGCTCGGACGGGCGATCAACCGCCCCGCGGTCGCGCCCGTGCCGGCGTTCTCGATCAAGCTGCTGTACGGCGAAATGAGCCAGATCGTGCTCACGGGCGTGCGCATGGTGCCGGGCCGGGCGGCCGAGCTCGGCTACGCGTTCAAGCACACCGATCTCGACGCGGCGCTGCGGCACACCCTGGACTGAACGGGACGCGCCCCGCCAGGATCCCGCGGTGGCTCAGCCCTTGGAGCGCTGCCAGGGAAACGGGCCGATGACGCGCCAGTCGGAGGTCGCCTTGGCGGGCACGAGCAGCCACGCGATCGCTCCGACGGCGCTCAGCAGCAACCCCGACGCGAGACCCGGCTTGTCGCCGTAGCCCTTGCGCTCGGAGACGTAGGCGCCGATGATCGCCGACGCGAGCCAGATGAAGAGCAGGTAGAGCGCGAGGACGCCGACGTTGGCGATCGGGAGGATCATGCGCCCAGATACGCCTTCTGGACCTCGGGGTTCGTGCGCAGCGCCTCCGAGGCGTCGGTCAGCGCGACCGTTCCGGTCTCCAGCACGTAGCCGCGCGTCGACACGCCGAGCCCGTAGTTGGCGTTCTGCTCGACGAGCAGGATCGTCGTGCCCTGCCTGTTGATCTCCACGATCGTCTCGTAGATGCGGTCGAC
Organism: Solirubrobacterales bacterium; assembly: GCA_038255395.1. Lineage (GTDB taxonomy): Bacteria > Actinomycetota > Thermoleophilia > Solirubrobacterales > Solirubrobacteraceae > CADCVQ01. Next base: position 31,637 of record JBBSLI010000032.1, on the reverse strand, counting down.
GAGGATCGGCGCGATGCCCATCGACGGCTCGTCGAGCAGCAGCAGCTTGGGCCGGGCCATCAGCGCGCGCCCGATCGCGAGCATCTGCTGCTCGCCGCCGGACATCGTGCCCGCCTTCTGGCGCTCGCGCTCCTTCAGGCGCGGGAACAGATCGAAGACGCGGTCCAGGTCAGACTCGATCTCGTCGTCGCGCCGCAGGTAGGCGCCCATGTCGAGGTTCTCGCGCGCGGTCATGCGCTGAAAGCAGCGCCGCGCCTCGGGTGACTGCGAGATGCCCAGCCGCACGATGTCCTGCGGCGGCGTGCGCGTGATGTCCCGGCCCGAGAAGCGGATCGAGCCCGAGCGCGCCGGCGTCAGGCCGGAGATCGAGCGCAGCGTCGTGGACTTGCCGGCGCCGTTGGAGCCGATCAGCGTGACGATCTCACCTTCCTCGACGGTCAGCGAGACGCCCTTGAGCGCCGCGATGTTGCCGTAGTAGGTCTTCAGGTCCTCGATCTCCAGCAGTGCCATCAGGCGCGCACCTATCCTTGCTTTCCGAGGTAGGCCTCGACGACGAGCGGGTTGGCGCGCACCTCGACGGGATCGCCCTCGGCGATCTTCTCTCCGTGGTCGAGCACGGTGATCCGCTCCGACACGCCCATCACGACCTTCATGTCGTGCTCGATGAGCAGGATCGTGAGGTCACGCTCCTCGCGCAGCTGGCGCATGAACGCCGTCAGCGTGTCGGACTCCTGCGCGTTCATGCCGGCGGTCGGCTCGTCGAGCAGGAGCAGGCGCGGCTCGGAGGCCAGCGCGCGAGCGATCTCCACGCGGCGCTGGTCGCCGTAGGAGAGGTTGATGGCGAGCTCGTCGTGAACGCTCTCGCTCAGGCCGACGTAGGTGAGCGTCGCGCGCGCCGTCTCCTCCACCTCGCGCTCCTCGCGGCGCACCTTCGGCGGACGCAGGATCGAGCCGATCAGCCCCGCCTTCATCCGCGCGTGCTGGCCGACCATGACGTTCTCGACGGCGCTCATCGTCGCGAACAGGCGGATGTTCTGGAACGTCCGCGCGATCCCGAGCGTCGTGATGAGGTCCGGGCGCGTGCGCGAGATGTCCTTGCCGTCGAAGACGATCCGGCCGACCGACGGCTTGTAGAGCCCGGTCAGCATGTTGAAGAACGTCGTCTTGCCGGCGCCGTTGGGGCCGATGATCGAGACGATCGAGCGCTCCGGGATCTCGAAGGAGACGTCGTTGACGGCGACGAGGCCGCCGAACACCTTGGAGACCTGCTCGGTCGCAAGCAGTACCCGGCCGCTCGGCCCGGCGGGCGTGGCCGGCGCGGCTGTGGCGTCGGTCGTCATGGTGCACGCACCTCGACGACCGGATCGGAGGTCCCGATCGAGTCGCCGACGCCGATGCCCTCGGTCAGCTCCAGCGCCCGTCGTCGCTCGGGCAGGATGCCCTGCGGCCTGAGCACCATCACGAGCAGGATCAAGAACCCGAAGATGCCGAAGTTCAGGATCGTCAGGTCGAAGTCCAGGCCGAGCTTGCGCGGCACCTCGTTGAAGACCTCCGGGATGAAGTACGTGTTGATGAACGACAGCAGGATCGCGCCGATCGCCACGCCCCAGATCGAACCCAGCCCGCCGAGGATGATCATCGCGAGGATGAAGATCGAGAAGCCGAACTGAAAGTTGTTCGCGTTGACGGCCGTCAGGTAGGAGCCCAGAAACGCCCCCGAGATGCCGCCGAACGCGGCGCCCGTGGAGTAGGCCAGCAGCTTCGTCTTGACGAGCGGCACACCCATCGAGGCGGCGGCGACCTCGTCCTCGCGGATCGCGATCCACGCCCGCCCGAGGCGCGAGTCGCGCAGACGGAAGTTCACGAGCAGCACGATCGCCACGAGCACGAGGCAGAACCAGTAGAACGGCCGCAGGCTGAAGGCGGAGTCAAACGGCGCGAAGCCCGGCAGGTCGATCGAGTCGATCGGCGAGATCGCCTGGCGGCCGTTGGTGAGCTTGTAGCCCTCGGCGAACGTGATCTCGTCGCCGTTGACGGCGAAGCGGTAGATGATCTCGCCGAACGCGAGCGTGACGATCGCGATGTAGTCGCCGCGCAGCCGCAACGTCGGCAGGCCGATGAGCATCCCCGCCATGCCGGTGATGACCACCGCGATCACGATGATCAGCAGGAAGTTCAGGTGGATGCCCGGCAGGTTGGACGCGAACTCACCCGCGACGACGTGGAAGCCCTCGCCGCCGTTGACCAGCGCGAAGTGGTCAGACGCAAACCAGCCGATCGTGTAGGCGCCGAAGGCGTAGAACGCGACATAGCCGAGGTCGAGCAGGCCGGCGAAGCCGACGACGATGTTCAGTCCCAGCGCCATCACGACGAACGCGGCGGCGAGGATGAAGTTGTTCGTGACGTTCGACAGCGGGTCGAAGAACAGCGGCAGCAGTGCGGCGATCGCCAGCGCGACGACCGCGACGGCGAGGTTCTCGCGCCCCTTCAGCGGCGTGTTGGCGAGCAGGGCGGTCATCCGGCCTCGCGCGTCTCCTCGCCGATCAGTCCCTGCGGGCGGAAGACCATGATCAGCACGAGGTAGGTGAACACGACGACCGCCGTCCACTCCGCCCCGATCCGGAACTCCGCGAGCTGCTGGATCGTCCCGATGATCAGGCCGCCGAGGACCGCGCCCTTGAGGTTGCCGATGCCGCCCATGACGGCGGCGGTGAACGCGATCAGGCCTGCCTGGAAGCCGGCGAAGTACCAGATGCTCGTCTGGTAGAGCAGGTAGATGAGGCCGGCGGCGCCTGCCAGCATGCCGCCGAGCAGGAACGTCATCGAGATCGTCGTGTTGACGTTGATGCCCATCAGGCGCGCGGCCTCGGGGTCCTGCGCGGTCGCGCGCATCGCCTTGCCGAGCCGGCTGTGGGTGATGAACGTCGTCAGCAGGAAGACGAGCGGGGCGGTCACGGCGACCGCGAGCACGTCGCCGCTGCGGACCTTGACGCCGCCGACGTCGAGCACGACGTGCGCCTGGTTGATGAGGTTGGGCACCGAGCCCTGCGAGGAGCCCAGCCAGAGGATGCCGACGTTCTGCAGGATGAACGACATCCCCACCGCCGTGATCAGCGGCGCGAGCCGGGGCGCGTTGCGCAGCGGCTTGTAGGCGACGCGCTCGATCATGACGTTCAGGCCGCCGCAGACGACCATCGCGACGAGCATCGCCGCAAGCAGCCCGACGATCAGGCCGGGGACGCCCGTGCTGGTGGTCAGGCCGAACGTGCCCCACAGCCCGAAGGAGACGAACGAGCCGATCATGAACACGTCGCCGTGCGCGAAGTTGATCAGCTCGATGATGCCGTAGACGAGCGTGTAGCCGAGCGCGATCAAGGCGATGATCGCGCCGTTGGACACGCCCAGCACGAGGTTGTTGCCCAGATCGGTGAGGCTGCCCTTCGTGACGATGTCGCTGATCGCCAGGTAGACGGGCAGCGCGAGCAGGACCGCGATCAGCCCGTACTTGCTCGCCGCCTCGCGCAGCGTGTCGGAGAGCCGTTGGCCTGCCGGCGTGACGGTGGCGGTGTCTGTGCTCATCCTGGAGGGTGTTGTCGGTACGTACCCGGGCGGCAAGGGGCGGGCGGCCTCGGCCGCCCACCCCTCTGCCCCAGGCCGGCGGTCCTAGCTGACTTCCGCCTCGATCTTCTTGGAGTACGTCGGCAGGCCGTCCTTGATGACGTACAGGCCGTAGTCGGTCAGCGTCGTGTCGCCGTTGGCATCGATCGAGTACGTGCCGAGCACGCTCTCGCGATCCTTCGTCGACAGCAGCGCCTCGATGACCGCCTCGCGGTCGTTGGCCTTGTCACCGGCGCGCTTGAGCGCGTCGAGGGCGAGGGCCATCGTCTCGTAGCCGTAGATCGCGTACGGATCGACGGTCTGCGTGTTGTAGGTCTCCTTGAACTTCGCGATGATCGGCGCGGAGCCGGGGAGATCCTCGGCACCGAGCGTCGCGACGGTCGTCTTCGTGCGAGCGCCGACGGAGGCGGGGATGCCGCCCTTCTTCGGGTTCGAGAAGGCCTCCTCGGTGACGCCGTCCGGGCCGTAGAGCTTCACGGTCTTGTTGGCCGAGGCGACGTCCTTGTAGACCTGAACGCCGTTCTCACCGGTGACGCCCGCCCACACGAAGCAGTCGGACTTCACCTTCGACGCGATCGAGCGGTAGTTGGGCGAGTTCTTGTCGGTGCCCTGCTCGTTCTCGATCGTCAGGCCGCCGGCCTCGGCGGACTGCTTGATGTTGCGAGCCAGTCCGGCGCCGTAGACGGTCTTGTCGTTCCACAGCGTGGCGGTCTTGCAGCCGTCCTCCTTCATGACGCTGACCAGGGCGGCGCCCTGGATCTTGTCGCGCGGCACGACGCGAGCGTACGTGCGCTTGCCGGTCGGGTAGTACTTGTCGGGCTCGCCGGGCTCGGAGCCGGGCTCGTCCGTCGTCAGACCGATGTAGGTGTTCGACGGGCTGATCTGCGGGATGCCGGCCTTGTTGAGGATCGGCAGCGACACCTTCGTGCCGCCGGAGTTGAACTCGCCGAGGTAGAAGATCGTGGACTTGTCACGAACCGCCTGGCGGGCGTTCTGCGCGGTCTTGCCCTCGTCAGCGGTGCCGGGGTTCTGCGCGGTGGAGTCGTCGAGCGACACGTACTTGATCGTGTACTTGCCGACCTTTCCGCCGATCTCGTCCAGCGCCAGCTTCTCGCCGTTGATGACGGCCTCGGACTGACCACGCGACGTGCCCTGCAGCGGAAGCGACGAGTAGATCGTCAGCGTGGTCCCCTCGGCGACGTTGCCCCCGCCGCCCCCGCCGCTGGAGCTTGAACTGTCGTCATCGTCGCCGCAGGCCGCTACACCGAACGCCAGTGCCGGCACCAGCAACCACAGCGCGGCTGCTCGATTGAAACGCAAGATGGATTCCCTCCTCGGTGGGACTTAAACACGGAAGCGCGCCGATCGTACACGGGTTAGGAGCCACATTGTGCGGGGTGGTGCCTAGCGTGCAGATGCCAGAACGCGCGGCTCGCCAGGCGGGCCAACCCGACTCGACCGCGTGTCAGTCGCGAACCTGGAGCACCTTGTCCAGCACGAACTGCGAGTCGCGCACGCGGTTGCCGGCATATGTCGACAGGCTTGTGTCGCCAAACCGGTCGATCGAGTAGCGGCCGAGGACCGAGTCGCGGTTGCGGATCGCGAAGAACGCGTCGGTCACCGCCTGGCGGTTGTTGCCCCGTGTTCCGGCAGATCGGATCGCGTGCAGCACCGCGCTGGCCGCCTCGTAGGCCTGCAGCGCCTCCGGCGCGGGCTGGCGGCCGAAGGTCGTGCGGAAGCGGTCGCGGAAGTCGCGCGCGCTGCGCGGCAGCAGCCGCGCCGGCAGCGCCGACGTCGTCACGCGCATCCGGCGTTGGACGGCGGTGGGGAGGCGGTTCAGGAACGCGTGGTCGGCGACGGCGGCCGGCCCGAACAGCAGCATCGACGGCGCCGCCGCCGCGACGGCGCTGAAGATCCGCGCCGCGCCGGTGTCGGTCGTGCCCGCGAAGAGGAACGCGTCGGCGCCGGTCTCGGCGATCTTGCGCGCCGCGCCGGCGAGGTCGCCCTCGCCGGCGGCGATACGGCCGCGGTCGAACACCTCGATGTTCTGGCGCGCGGCGGCCTTCTCGACCTCGTCGGCGATCCCGCCGCCGTAGATCTCGCGATCGGCGAGCATCGCGATGCTGCGCACTCCCGAGGCCTTCATGTAGCCGACGAGCGCCGATGCCTGGACGTGGTCGGCCGGCACGACGCGGGCGAACGTGCGCTCGCCGGAGGGATAGAAGCGGTCCGGCTCGCCCTGGCGGCGGCTCGTCCGCGTGAGCCCGTCGTACGTGCTCGACGGGCTGACCTGGAGGATGTGGCCCTCGTTGGTCAGCGGCAGCGAGAGCGCGGTGGCGGCCGAATCCTGCTCGCCGATGTAGGCGATCGCGTTGAGGTCGCGGACGGCCTTGCGCGCGTTGTCGAGCACCTTGTCGCCCGTCCACGTTCCGGCCTCGGGCGTCGCGGAGTCCAGCGGCACGTATGTGATGTTCAGGGGACCGATCTTGCCGCCCGCCTCCTGCAGCGCGAGCTTGATCGCGTTGACCATGTCGCGGGCGCGATCGCGGTCGGGCCCCTGCAGCGGCAGGCTCGAGTAGATCGTCAGCGTGTCGCTGCCGCTCTGGACGGCGCTGTCCTTGTCGTCGCCGCAGCCGCTCAGGCCGCTGACGAGCACGATCGCGCCGAGGACACAGAGGACGGCCGCGCGGAACGCGCCGGACATCCCGGGGATTACTCCCTGTTGGGCAGGTACGGGACGAGGATCTTCGCGGTGGCGCCGAAGGTGATGATCAGCGTCGTGATCATGAACGCGTCGATCGACTTCCAGCCGATCGCCCAGAGGACGATCCATATGCACAGGCCGAAGGTTGTGGCGAGGACGAGACCCATATGCGGCGCCAGACTAACGGATGAGCCCGGCGGCGAGGTCCGCTACGAGCTCGCCGGCGACGGCAGCCGGGTCCTCGGCGTCTGCGACGGCCCGGATCAGACGGGCGCCGACGATGACGCCGTCAGCGCCGGCGGCCGCCGCCGCGGCGGCCTGCTCGGGGGTCGAGATGCCGAAGCCCAGCGCGACCGGCAGCTCCGTGCGCTCCTTGATGCGGGCCAGCAGGCCGGCGACGTGGTCGCCGAGCGCGGCGCGCTCGCCGGTCGTCCCCACGACCGAGACGGCGTAGACGAAGCCGCGCGCGGCTTCGGCGATCGCGCGGAGGCGGTCGGCGGGCGTCGTCGGCGCCACGAGCGGCACAAGCGCGATCCCGGCTGCGTCGCAGGCGGCGCGCACCTCACCGGCCTCGTGCAGCGGCAGGTCGGGCACGATCAGGCCGCTGATCTGCGCAGCGGCGAGGCGCCTGGCGAACGGCTCGGCGCCGCGCGCGAGGACGAGGTTGACGTAGCACATGAGCACGACCGGGACGCGCTGCGCGAGCGCCGCGCCGACCTCGAGCACGCCCCCGATCGTCGCCCCCGCCTTCAGCGCGGCGGTGCCCGCGGCGTGGATCGCTGGGCCGTCGGCGAGCGGGTCGGAGTATGGGACGCCGAGCTCGACGAGGTCGGCCCCGTTGGCGGCATAGGCCTCGCCGATCGCCAGCGAGGTCGCCATGTCGGGGTACCCGCCCATGAGGTAGGGCATCAGCGCGGCGCGGCCGCGGCGCAGCGCGAACGCCGCCGCGATCCGGTCCGCGCCGGTCTGCGCAACGGGCGGGACGCGGTCGCGGGCGGGCTTAGACGCCATCGGGCGCAAGCTTCACGACCTCGGCGAGGTCCTTGTCGCCGCGGCCCGACAGGCAGACGAGGTCGAGCGTCGAGTCCCCGCCGTCCTCGTGCAGCGCGAAGTAGAGCGCGTGCGAGGTCTCGAGCGCCGGGATGATGCCCTCCAGCCGCGTGACCTCCTTGAAGGCCGTGATCGCGTCGCCGTCCTCGACGGCGACGTAGCGCGCGCGGCCGCAGTCGCGCAGGTACGCGTGCTCGGGCCCGGAGCCCGGATAGTCCAGGCCGGCGGAGATCGAATGCGCCTCGGTGACCTGGCCGTCGTCGTCCTGCATGACCGCCGACAGCGAGCCGTGCAGCACGCCGCTGCGCCCGCCGACCGTGAGCGGCGCGCCGTGGCGGCCGCTGTCGAGGCCCTCGCCGGCCGCCTCGACGCCGATCAGCGCGACATCCCGATCGCCCACGAACGGGGTGAAGATGCCGATCGAGTTCGAGCCGCCGCCGACGCAGGCGATGACGCGGTCGGGCAGCCGCCCGGCGCGGGCCAGCAGATCGGCGCGCGCCTCGTCGCCGATGACGCGCTGCAGGTCGCGCACGAGCGCGGGATACGGTGCCGGGCCGACGGCCGATCCGATGATGTAGTGCGTCGTGGCGACGGAGGTGACCCAATCGCGGATCGCCTCGCTGACGGCCTCCTTCAGCGTGCGGGCGCCGGCCTCGACGCTGACGACCTCGGCGCCGAGCAGGCGCATGCGCTCGACGTTGGGCGCCTGGCGGCGGATGTCCTCGGCGCCCATGTAGACGATGCACTCGAGGTCCAGCAGCGCGCACGCGGTCGCGCTCGCGACGCCGTGCTGGCCCGCGCCCGTCTCGGCGATGATCCGACGCTTGCCCATCCGCTTGGCCAGCAGCGCCTGCCCGAGCGCGTTGTTGAGCTTGTGCGAGCCGGTGTGCATGAGGTCCTCGCGCTTGAGCCAGATCTCGCGTCCGGCGAGCTGTGACAAACGCTCGGCGAGGTACAGCGGCGTCGGCCGGCCGGCGTAGTCGCGCAGCAGGCCGCCGAGCTGCGCCTTGTAGCCGGCGTCGTCGCGCACGGCGACCCACGCCGCCTGGAGCTCGGCGAGCGCGGGCATCAACGTCTCGGGGACGTACTGGCCGCCGTAGGGACCGAAGCGATGCTCGACGCCGGTCTCCACGACCGGGCTGCGATCGCTCATACGGCCATCCTATGACGGCGCCGGCTCACGACGCCTCGACGAGCTCGGGGCCGCGCACGGCCTCGTAGAACGCCTGCAGCCTGGCCGCATCCTTGATCCCGGGCGCCGACTCGGTCCCGCTCGCGACGTCGACGGCGAACGGCTCGGTCGCCGCGATCGCGGCGGCGACGTTGCCGGGGTTCAGACCGCCGCTGAGGATGACCGGCGCACCGAGCTTCGCCTGCTTGACGAGCTCCCAGTCGATCGTCTGGCCGGTGCCGCCGGGCAGGCCCTCGACGTGGGCGTCGAGCAGCAGGAAGTCGGTGCGAAACGCGCCCGCCGCCTGCAGCGTCGCGCGCGACTGCACGCGGACGGCCTTGATGACCTTCGCGCCGGTACGGCGCGCGACCTCCGAGCAGAAGACCGGGCCCTCGTCGCCGTGCAGCTGGATGTAGTCCAGGCCGACGGCCTGGGCGATGCCCTCGACCTCCTCCAGGCGCGCGTTGACGAACACGCCCGTCAGGTGGACCGTGCGCCGCAGCGCGGCGCCGATCCTCTGCGCCTCGTCGAGCGAGCAGGCTCGCGGCGAGCCGGGCCAGAAGATCATCCCGAGCGCCCACGCGCCCGCCTCGGCCGCCAGATGCGCGTCCTCGAGGCTCGTGATCCCGCAGTGCTTGATGCGCGTCGGCATGACGCTCATCGTAGAGCGGGTGAGCGGCGGGTCCTCTGCTCGGGGCCAGCGATGTGCGTACGGACGGCGATCCGTCGTATCTGCATCCTCGGCACCGGCGTAGTGGCGCGTTTCTGTTGGCATGGAGCAGAAAAGCGCCACCACTGCGCGACCCGATCCGCTCCCACGCCGCCCCGTGCGCGAGGGCGGAAACGATCAGGACCCGGGGCGGCGCCCGAGCCTCACCGACACCGTCCGGCGCGTCCCGTCGCGCAGGATCTCCAGGCTGACGCGATCGCCGGGCCGCTTCGTGCCGATCTGCTGCGAGACGTCGTCGGAGTCGCGCACCTTCTGTCCGTCGACGGCCTTGATGATGTCGCCCCCGAGGCGGATCGACTCGACCCCGACCTCCTGCTGCTCGGTCCCTCCGCGCAGGCCGGCGCGAGCAGCGGGGCTGTTGGGCTCGACGGTCTGGACGAGCGCGCCGTCGGCGGACGCGAGGTTGAGCGCGTCGAGGCTGCCGTCGATCGTGCGCGAGCTCACGCCGAGGTAGGCGCGCTGCACGGCGCCGCCGCGACGCAGCTGCGGGATGACATCCTTGGCGGTGTCGATCGGCACCGCGAAGCCGATGCCGACGTTGCCGCCGCCGCTGCCACCGGTCTCGATCTGCGAGTTGACGCCGATCACCTTGCCGCGCGCGTCGATCAGCGGGCCGCCGGAGTTGCCGGGGTTGATCGCGGCGTCGGTCTGGATGACGTTGTTGATCGTGAATCCGGGCTGCAGGGACGGGATCGAGCGCTGCAGCGCGGAGACGACGCCGGTCGTCAACGTGCGGTCCAGGCCGAACGGGTTGCCGATCGCGACCGTCGGGTCGCCGACCTGCACGCCCTTCGACGAGCCGAGCTCCAGCGGTTTGAGGTCCAGGCCCTGGGGGTCGACGAGCAGCAGCGCGAGGTCTGTCGAGAGGTCGCGGCCGGCGACGCGCGCGACGGCGGTGCGCTTGTCGCCGAAGCGGACGTTGACCCGCGACGCGCCCTCGACCACGTGCGCGTTCGTGACGATCGAGCCGCCCTTGCCGATCACGAAGCCCGAGCCCGTCGACTGGCCCTCCTGCTCGGGCGCGAACGGCGACGCGGCCTGCGTCACGTTGGCCGTGATGAAGACGACGCCGGGCGCGTCGCGCTTGTAGATCTCGCGCGGCGACAGCGCGCCCTTCTGCGGGTTGGCGAGATCGGCCCCGCCGCCGGAGAGGACGGTCGTCGTCTCGCCGCCGCCGCCGGCGCCGGTCAGCAGCAGGACCGCTGCGACGACGGCGCCCCCGACGAGCGCGGCCAGGAAGTGTGTGAGCTGGCTCAGCGCGACAGCCCGTCGGTGTCGTCGGCACCCGTCAGCGCGCGCAGCGCCTCCTCCGGATCGGGCGCGCGCATGAGCGATTCACCGATCAGCACCGCGTCGACGCCGACGCGCTCGAGGGCGTCGAGCTGCTCGCGCGCATGAAAGCCGGACTCCGACACGACGGTCTTGCCCGCCGGGATGTCGGCGAGCAGCGCGAACGTCCGCTCGATGTCGACGCTGAAGTCGGCGAGGTCACGGTTGTTGATCCCGATCACGTCGGCATCGAGGAGCTCCAGCGCGCACTCGAGCTCCTCCTCGTCGTGGACCTCGACGAGCACGTCGAGGTCGAGCGTGCGCGCCTCGGCGTGCAGCTCGGCGAGGACGCGCTGGTCGAGCGCAGCGACGATCAGCAGGATCGCGTCGGCGCCGGCCGCCGCCGACTCGTAGAGCTGGTAGGGGTCGACGATGAAGTCCTTGCGCAGGATCGGCAGACCCGAGGCCGAGCGCGCCTCGCGCAGGTCGTCGAGCGAGCCGCCGAAGTGCTTGCCCTCGGTGAGGATCGAGATCGCCGCCGCGCCGCCGCGTTCGTAGGCGCGCACGACGTCGGCGACGGTCGCGCCCGCGCGGATCTCGCCCGCGGAGGGCGAGCGGCGCTTGTGCTCGGCGATGACCGAGACGCCGGGCAGCGTCAGCGCCTCGGAGAACGGGCGGTCGTCGCCGCGGCCCGCGAGCGCGGATTCCAGCTCGGACAGCGGGACCGCGGCGCGGCGCCGGCGCACGTCCTCGCGCGTGCCGGCGACGATCCGCTCGAGGACGTTCATGCGGTCGCCTCCTGCGCGCCCGCGAGCGCCGTCGTGCGGGCGATCAGGTCGTCGAGCGTGCGTGTCACCGAGCCGTCGTCGATCGCCGCCTGCGCCGCCTCGACGCCGGCCGCGATGTCGTCGGCGCGGCCCGCGGCGTAGATCGCGGCGCCCGCGTTGAGCACCGCGAGGTCGCGGCGCGGCCCGCGCTCCCCGCCGAAGATCGCGCGTGCCGTCGCGGCGTTGTCGGCGGGCGAGCCGCCGGCGACGGCGTCGTGCTCGGCGATCGTCGACAGACCACAGTCCTCCGGGCGCACGGTGTAGGTCCTGCGGTCGGCGCCGTCGACTTCGACGACGGTGGTGGGGGCCGAGATGCTCATCTCGTCGAGCGCGTCCTGCGAGGATACGACCAAGGCGCGGTCGACGCCGAGCAGGGCCAGGGCGCCGGCCATGATCTGCACCATCGCGGGGTCCGAAACGCCGATCAGCTGGCGCCGCGCGCCAGCCGGGTTCGTCAGCGGGCCGAGGAAGTTGAAGATCGTGCGCACCGCGAGCTCCTTGCGCACCGGCACGACGAAGCGCGTCGCCTGATGGTGGTGCGGGGCGAACATGAAGCCGAAGCCGAGCTCGTCGATGCAGGTCCCGACGGCCTGCGGCTCGAGGTCGATGCGGACGCCGAGCGCCTCGAGCACGTCGGCCGATCCCGAGCGCCCGGTGGCGGAGCGGTTGCCGTGCTTGGCGACGGCGCAGCCGGCGCCCGCGGCGATCAGCGCGGCCGTCGTGGAGACGTTGAACGTCGACCGCCCGCCGCCCGTGCCGGCCGTGTCGACGAGCTCATGACGAGATGTCGCGACCGGCGCCGCCAGCGAGCGCATCGTGCGCGCCAGCCCGGCCAGCTCCTCGATCGTCTCACCCTTCGTGCGCAGCGCGATCAGCAGCCCTGAGATCTGCACCTCGGAGGCGTCGCCGGCCATGATGACCGCGAGCACCTCGGCCGCCTCGTCGACGCTGAGGTGCCGACACGACGCGACCTTGTCGATCGCCTGTGTTAAGACGGGATCTGGCAAGGCCCGGGCAGACTAGTCCTCGGCGAGGTCCGCCGCGGCGATCTTCTTGCGCGCCTTGCGGCCCGCCGTCGCGATCGGCGCGATCTCGCGCAGCTCGGCGACGATCCGCACGGCGAGGTCCGACGGCGACTCGCCCGCTCGCAGGCCCTCGGCCGGCGCCAGGAAGCGCACGTGCAGGCGCGGGCGCCTGGGAAAGCGCGTGATGTCGACCGAGCCCGACACGGCGACCGGCACGATCACGGCCTCCGGCACGGCGGCGACGAGCCGTCCCAGGCCGCTGCGCGGGCGCAGCTTGCGACCGAGGCTGCGCGTGCCCTCGGGGAAGATCCCGACGCAGGCGCCGCCGCGCAGCTCGGCGATCGCCGGATCGAGCGCGCCGGAGTCGCCGCTGCCGCGCAGGATCGGGATCTGGCCCATGCCGTCGAGCACCTTGTCGAGGCCCTTGACCTTCCACAGCGAGGACTTCGCCAGCGCGCGGATCTGGCGGCGCTGGATCGCCGCGATGCCGATCACGACCGGATCCCAGTAGGAGTCGTGGTTGCCGACGATCAGCAGCGCGCCCTCGCTGGGGATGTGCTCGGTGCCCTCGACCTGCAGCCGGCCCCACAGGCGCACGATCGGCACGCTGATGCCCAGCGCGAAGCGGTAGGTACGGGTCATCGGCGGGCGCTCGCGCTGCATCGGCGCGAAGTCTAGGTGCGGCCCGCTGATGCGGTCGGCCAGCCGGTTGCCGGGGGCGCTGTACGGGTACCGAAACGCCATGGAGATCGTCATCGTCGTACTGCTGGTCGTCATCCTCGCGGCGCTCGCGTTCGCCTGGACGAAGTTCCGCCCCGGGGCGGCCGGAGGCCGACGCCTCACAGCCCGCGGCGAGGGTCTGCGCGGCAGACGCGGAGCCGCCGTCGCCGCGCGCCACGACCCGATGGCCGAGGCCGTCGAGCGCCACGCCATGGCCACCGACCCGCACGAGGCCGCCGAGGCGGAGCTGCGCCTGCAGGCGCAGGCCAACCGCGTCGCCGCCGACCTGCACGCACAGCAGGCGTCGGCGCTGGAGTCGGAGCTGCACGGCAACGGCAACGGACACATCGCGCGACGTGGTGCGCCACCCGCGTACGGCACCGGTGCACCCGTCGACGAGGATGGCCGGCCCATCTACCGCGACGGCGAGCCGCCGTACGAGGACGACCGGCGGGCGACCTGAACCGCAGGGCGGCGGCGCATCGGGTCCACCGCTGCATATAGCGTCGCGCCGCATGGCTACCGCAATGCCGGCCAGGCCGGAGGGGTGTCGACGCCTGCCGCGCTGTGCGGGGGTCGTCGCCACCGTGCTCCTGATGGCCCTCGTCCCCGCCGCCCCGGCGCGCGCCGTCGCCGTCGCCGTCGCGGCACCGCCGGTCGCCGACGCCGTCGACACGCCCGGCACGCTGGACCTCGTCCAGGCATCCCTCGAACAGCGCGACGTGCGCATGTTCCTGCGCATCACGACCGCCGGCCCGTGGTCGCACAACGACATCGCCGCGAGCCCCGGACGCGCGCTGTGCGCGACGCTCGCGGTCGGCGATCCGGCGACCCCGCGCGGGCGCATCTGCGTGACGACGAGCAGGAAGCGCCCGGCCGTGCGCTACACGCCGCTCAGGGCGGACGGGTCGGCGGGCAGGTCGCGCCTGCTCGCGGCGCGCGTGACCCACCCCGGTCCCGGCATCGTGCAGGCGAGCTTCCTGCCGGTGGCCGCCGGCCTGAGGCCCGGCTCATACACGTGGTCGGTGCAGAGCACCTGGAACGACGCCGGCGCCTGCGCGAACGTCTGCACCGACCGCCTGCCGAACGCCGGCGACGTCCCCGCGCAGCTCGGCCTGGTCGGCGTGCCCCCCTGCTTCGGCGCGCTCGCGCGCGATCCGTCCACACCGTGCGAGAACGCCGACCTGGGCCTCGGCGTGTCGCCGCCGCCGTCCAAGCCGAAGGTCCTGCTCGACCCGTACTGCGACCGTCAGACGCACCCCGGCCTGTTGACGACCTGCACGTTCGGCGCGCCGGCCGCGGACGCGAAGGGCAACTTCGCGATCATCGGTGACAGCCACGCGTCCAGCCTGAAGATCCCGCTTGAGGTCGTCACGCTCGGCAAGCGCTGGCGCGGCACGTCGATCGTGCGCGCGACCTGCCCGGCGACACAGGCCGCCAAGCCGATCCTGCGCACCCGCCTGCGCGCGCGCCAGTGCGTGCAGTGGAACGACCAGGTGCTCGACTGGCTCAAGGACCATCGCGAGGTGCAGACGGTCTTCCTCTCGGCCTACGTGGGCGCTCAGGTCGGTCGCGTCGGCAGCCAGAGCATGTACACGACCATGAAGGCCGGCTATCGCGACCAGATCCGCCGGATGCTGCGGCTCGTGCGGCGCGTCGTCGTCATCCGCGACATCCCGACGGCCGCGCCCGGCCATCTGGCCTGCGTGTCGGCGCTCGTCAAGGCCGGCGACGACCCGGCGCCGGCGTGCACGCAGCGCCGCCGCAGCGCCGTGCGGCGCGATGCGCTCGCCGACGCGGCACGCGGCCTGAACTCGCGCGTGAAGGTCATCGACCTGACCGACCGCTTCTGCGACAGGGACCGCTGCTACTCGGTCATCGGCGGCGCGCTCGTGCACCACGACCGCACGCACATGACGACCACGTTCGGCGCCACGCTCGGGCCGTTCATCCTGCGCGCGCTGTCCTAGGCTCCTAGAAGCGAGCGGGCTCGAGCTCGAACGCCCGCGCGACGCGCTCGAGGCCGCGGATGCGCTGCGTGGCGTCGGTGACCTGCGAGACGAGCATGAGCTCGTCCGTGCCGGTGCGCTCGACGAGGTCGAGCAGCTGCGAATGGACGGACTCGGGGCCGCCGATGATCACGCGACCCAGCGCGTCGTCGACCGTGGCGCGCTCGGCCGGCGTCAGGTGTGGGAGCAGCTGCTCGGCCTGTTCGACGGTCGGGATCGGCGCGGGCCGGCCCTGGCGCAGGCGCAGCATGGCGACGGCTCCGGGCAGCGCGCTGCGGGCGGCGTCGTCGTCGTCCTCGCCGACGACGATCCCCGCCGCGACGATCGAGCGCGGCGCGTCAGCCAGCTCGGAGGGCTCGAAGAGCGCGCGGTAGAGCTCCAGCGCGGGCTCGGTGAAGTGCGGGTGGAAGTGGTGCGCGAAGACGAACGGCAGGCCCATCCTGCCGGCGATGCGAGCGCCGCCGTCGGTCGAGCCGAGCATCCACAGCTCGGGCTCGGTGTGCTCGCCGGCGACCGCGCGCATCCCGCCGTAGCCGCCGCCGAGGTGTCCGCGCAGCTGCGCGAACTGGTCGTCGAAGTTCTCCGGCGACGTGCTGCGCAGCGCCATCGCGGTGCGCGCGTCGGTGCCGGGCGCGCGGCCGAGGCCGAGGTCGATGCGGTTGGGGTGCAGCGCCTCGAGCATGCCGAAGCGCTCGGCGACCGCCAGCGGCGCGTGGTTGGGCAGCATCACCCCGCCCGAGCCGACGCGGATGCGCTCGGTGTTCGCGGCGATGTGCGCGATCAGCGTCTCGGGCGCGGTCGACGCGACCGACGGGATGTTGTGGTGCTCGGCGACCCAGAAGCGCCGGAAGCCGAGCTCGTCGGCGCGGCGCGCCAGCGTGGTGGTGCCGGCCAGCGCGTCAGCGGCGCTCTGGCCGGCGCCGATCGGCGCGAGATCCAGAACGGAGAGCGGGACGGTCACGTTCTCCAGGGTAGGACGGCGGACCAGCGGCAGAGGAGGGTCGGGTCCTATGAGAGGATGCGCGCGATGGCCGGGCTCAATCAGCGACCCCCGTGGTGGCAGCGCCGACGCCCCCGCCTGACGTACGCGAACGTCGTCGCGAGCCTCGCGCTGTTCATCGCGCTCGGCGGCACGTCGTACGCGGTCATCAAGCTGCCCCGCAACTCGGTCGGCCCGGCCCAGCTGCGCCCCAACGCCGTCTCGGGGACGAAGATCCGCAACGGCTCGGTCAACCGGTCCGATCTGGCTCCCGCCGCACGGACCGGGGCGCGCGGGCCACGCGGCGTGCAGGGCCCGGCCGGCGACCGCGGGCCGTCGAGCGTGCGCATCGCGCCGCAGGCCGCCGGCGTGGTGCTGTCGGGCAACCCCGGGCAGGAGACGCAGGTCCGGCGGATGAACGACGTGCCGGCCGGCAGCTGGCTGCTGCGCTTCGAGGCCGGCCCGCAGCTGGGCGCCGACACCGGGCTGCACACGACCTGCCGTCTGAAGGTCAACGGCGACACGAAGGCCGAGGCGCGCACCGTCGTGGGCAACGGCGCCAACGCGACGCAGGAGGCGATCCTCGCGTTCGAGACCGCAATCCAGATGCCGGCGGCCTTCAACGTCACGGTCGACTGCGAGCAGAACATCGCGTCCGCGCCGCCGGTGACGTTCCACAGGCCGCAGCTTCTGGCCACGCAGGTCGGCGACATCACCAGGACGCCCTGACGCAGGGGGCGCCCGCGCCCGCCGCGGGCTCGCTCAGCCGCCGAGGAAGTTGCGCAGCAGCAGCTTGCCCTCGTCGGTCAGCACCGACTCGGGATGAAACTGCACGCCCTCGGCGGGCAGCTCGCGGTGGCGGATCGCCATGACGACGCCGTCGCCCTGCGCCGAGACCTCGAAGACGCCGGGCAGGCGCTCGGGGTCGACGACGAGCGAGTGGTAGCGCCCGACGGTCAGCGTCGGCGACAGCCCGGCGAAGATCGTGCGCCCGTCGTGCATGATCTCGCTCGTCTTGCCGTGGATCGGCTCGCCGCGGATGACGAAGCCGCCGAACGCCTGCGCGAGCGACTGGTGGCCGAGGCAGACGCCGAGCGTCGGGATCCCGGCCTCCGGGAAGCGGCGCATCGACTCCAGCGAGATCCCGGCCTCGTCGGGCGTGCACGGGCCCGGCGAGACGACGACGCGGTCCGGCGCGCGTTCGAGCAGCTCGTCGACCGAGGCGACGTCGTTGCGCACGATCTGCAGCTCCGCACCCATCTCGCCCAGAAACTGGACGAGGTTGTAGGTGAAGGAGTCGTAGTTGTCGACGACGAGGACCGAGGTCATCGCTACGGCCAGTCCGGTTGCTGCGACGCCAGCTCGACGGCGCGCAGCACCGCGCGCGCCTTCGCCTCGCTCTCGGCGAACTCGTACGCCGGCTTGGCGTCGGCGACCGTGCCGCCGCCGGCCTGCACATGCGCGCGGCCGTCCTTCATGACGACGGTCCGGATGTGGATCGCCGTGTCGAGGTCGCCGGTGTAGGACAGGTAGCCGATCGCGCCGCCGTAGCCGCCGCGCTTGATCGGCTCGAGCTCGTCGATGATCTGCATCGCGCGGACCTTCGGCGCGCCCGACAGCGTGCCCGCCGGCAGCACCGACCGCAGCGCGTCCATCGCGGTGACGTCCGCTCGCAGCGTCCCGCTGACGTTGGACACGATGTGCATGACGTGCGAGTACGTCTCGACCGCCATGAAGCGGTCGACCGTGACCGAGCCGTACTCGCAGACGCGGCCGAGGTCGTTGCGGCCGAGGTCGACGAGCATGACGTGCTCGGCGCGCTCCTTCGCGTCGGCGAGCAGCTCCTCGGCGATCCGCTCGTCGTCCTGGAGCGTCGCGCCGCGCGGGCGCGTGCCGGCGATCGGGCGCGTCGCGACGTGCTGTCCGGTGACCGTCAGCACCGGTTCTGGCGAGGCGCCCGCGACCTGGAAGTCGAGGAAGTCCAGGAAGTACATGTACGGGCTCGGGTTGACGACGCGCAGCCCGCGGTAGATCGAGAACGGGTCGATCTCGACGTCCGCCGACCAGCGCTGCGACGGCACGACCTGGAACGCGTCGCCGGCGTGGATGTACTCGACGATCCGCGCGACGTTGGCCTCGAACTGCTCGCGCGACATGTTCGAGGAGAACACCGGCCGCGGCCGGGCCGGCGTCGGCGCGGGCCGCGGCACGGGCCCGGCGAGCAGGTCGCGGGCCTTCTGGATCGTCGCGACGGCGTCGGCGTAGGCGTCCTCGAGGCTTCTGTCGCCGGCGTCGGAGTAAACGTTCACGAGCACGGTGATCGTGTGCTTGAGATGGTCGAAGACGAGCAGCACGTCGGACAGCATCAGCGCCATGTCCGGCAGCCCGACCGGGTCGGGGTTCGGCTCGCCGAGCGGCTCGACCGTGCGCACGAGGTCATAGCCGAAGTAGCCGACCGCGCCGCCCGCGAACGGCGGCATGTCCGGCCACGGCGCCTGCGTGTGGCGGGCGACCTCGTCCGCGGCGAACGCGTACGGGTCGGCCGGGTCGTCGCCCAGCGACCAGCGCACGACCTTGCGTGGGCGCACGCCGATGAAGCTGTAGCGCCCGACCTCCTGCCCGCGCTCGGCGGACTCCAGCAGGAAGGCGGGAAACTCCGGCTCGCGCCCGCGCAGCTTCAGAAACGCCGAGACCGGCGTCTCGGTGTCGTCGATGAAGCTGTGGCGCAGCGCGATCGTGTTGTACGCGCGCGCCAGCTCGCGCACCTCGTCGAGGCTCGGCTCGACCGGGAGCGCGGCCTTGTCAGCCGCGACGGTCATTCAGCACGGTGGCGGCGTCTGCGAGCGAACGATCGCGCGAGCGCAGCAGGACGGCGAGGTGGTAGAGCACGTCGGCAGCCTCGTTGTCGACGCGCTCGTCGGTCTCCTCGCGGACCGCGCGCGTGACCTCCTCGGCCTCCTCGCGCACCTTCTCCCCCGCGAGCTCGGAGTCCTCGAGCAGCGTCACGGTGTAGGAGCCCGCCGGCCGCTCGGCCGCGCGCTCGGCGAGCGTGCGCTCGAGCATCGGCAGCGCCTCGTGCGGCGCTCGTGGCTCCAGCTCGCCGTTGTGAAAGCACGTCCGCTCGCCGGTGTGGCAGGCCGGGCCGGCCGGCTCGACGAGCGCCAGCAGCGCGTCGCCGTCGCAGTCCAGGCGCAGCGCCCGCACCGCCTGCGTGTTGCCGCTCGTGGCGCCCTTGTGCCACTGCTCCCGGCGCGAGCGGCTGTAGAGGTGAAGCTCACCGCTCGCGCGCGTGCGGCGGACGGCCTCGGCGTTGGCGTAGGCGAGCGTCAGCACCTCGCCGCTGCGCCAGTCCTGCACGATGACCGGCACGAGGCCCTGGCTGTCGTAGGCGATCTCCATGAGGCGCTGGAGTCTAGGAGACTGGTGTCGAACGATCGTCGTGCGAGGTGGTGCGTCCGTGGATGCCGGGCGCCGGCGCGAATGCCTAGGCATGCTGGTTGCATTCCTAGGCATTCGGGGTGGCGATCCGGCGCCGCGGACGTGCCGCATCGCGCGGCGAGCGTTCGACACCGGGCTCCTCGAGAAGCGGGAGTTGTGCGACGTTCGGCAGCGAGAACGCGACTTGCGCCGGCCACCCGCGTTGGCGCTGACATGAAGCGCCTCGCCGCCGCCGTCCTGCTCGCCGCCGTCGGCGTCACGGCGCCGCCTGCCTCGGCCGCGTCGAAGTCGCCGACCGCCTACGAGGGCCGCCGCTGCACGCCGCCGGTCGGCCACCGGATCGCCGACTGCCGCCTGGGCCGACACGGGACCCCCGACCTCAGCCGCGCCGCCTGGCGCGCGCTGCACGGCAGGGAGGTCACGATCGGCGTGAAGATCGAGAGCATCGCGCCGAACTTCGCCGCCGGCGGCACCCGCAGCTGGCCGCTGATCGACTCCCTCGCCCAGCCCATGGGCCGGCTGGAGACCCAGCCCGACGGCACGGGCCTGCAGCTGCGCGCGTTCGACGGCACCCCCTACCGCGTCACGTCGGTGCGCATGCGCGGCCGCGGCTGCGCCGCGAGCCTCGACCAGCAGCGCCGCTTCGCGCTGTTTCAGATCATCGGCACGTCGCCGACCGGCGGCGGGCAGGCGTTCGTCGACACGGCCGCACTGGACCAGTCGACGGACTCCGGCCGCCTGGCGCGCTCCGCCTTCCGCAACCAGCTCGGCGGCGGCACCGGCTGCGGGGCGGGCGGGCGCTCGATCGGGCGCGCAATCGGCCGCGTGCGCAGGCTCGCCGACCCGCGCGTCGGCGCGAGCGCCCACGCGCGGCTGTCGGACGGGACGATCAACACCGTCACGGAGTACGACGCCAAGCCCGAGTTCGGCACCACCGTCTACTTCATGTCCAACACGACGCAGGTCTCCGTCGGCGGGATCGCGCGCGGGATGGTGCGCGTCGGGACGCCGGTCGCGAAGGTCGACTCGTTCGCGCGCTGCGATCCGAGCAGCGACGGCACCCTGACGTGGCGTTACGAGGCGATCCAGACCGGCGTACCGGGCCGGCCCCGGCTGTACGGCTGGATCCCCGCGCGCTGCCCGGCACGGCCGTACTAGCGCGACCTGCGGCGATCGGGTCGAGCCGGACCGGCTAGGCCAGCGCGCGCACCGCGTCGGCGCCGAGGCCCTCGGCGAGCATCGAGCGGGCCGCCTCGAGGTCGTCGGGGCGGTCGACGGCGAGCGCCGCCGCGACGCGACCGCCGTCGAGGTAGAAGACGCTGAAGCTGCCGGCGGCCGGGTCGCCGCGGACGATCTCCTCGTCCCAGGACGAGGCCGGTCCGACGTACTCGATCGTCGCCCAGTCGGCGAGGTCCGACCAGAAGTACGGCACTTCGGAGTACGGCCAGTCGGCGCCGAGCATCGCCCGCGCGACATGGCGACCCTGCTCGGTGGCGACCTCCTCGTGCTCGATCCGCAGCCGCCGGCCGTGGATCACGCTGTCGTACTCGCAGATGTCGCCGGCGGCGAAGATCCCCTCGACCGAGGTCTGCAGGGCGCCGTCGCACGCCACACCGCCGGACTCGCCGAGCTCCAGGCCCGCCTTGCGGGCGAGCATGACGTCGGGCGTCGCGCCGACGCCGACGACGACGAGGTCGGCGTCGATCCGGCGACCGTCCTCGCAGACGACGGCCGCGACGCGACCGTCCTCGCCCTCCCCCGCGAACTCGACGACCTCGGCCTCGGCCTCGATCGCGACGCCGTGGGAAAGCATGAGGTCGCGCACGAACGCGCCTGCGACGGGACCGAAGCCGCGCTCGGCCGGCAGCGCCTCCTGCATGACGAGCGTGCACTGCTTGCCCAGCAGCGTCAGCGACGCGGCGACCTCGGTGGCGATGTAGGAGCCGCCGACGATCGCGATCCGCTGCGCCTGCGCGGCGTCGGCGCGCAGCGCATCGGCGTTGGCGAGCGCGCGCAGGTAGTGGATGCCCTCGCGCTGGGCGCCCTCGGCGCGCAGCCGGCGGACCATCGCACCGGTCGCGAGGAGCGCCTGGCCGAAGCCGACGACCTCGCGGCCGAGCTTCGCGGTGCGCGCCCCCGTGTCGAGCTCCATCACGGGTGTGCGCACCAGCAACTCGACGTCGTTGTCGGCATACCAGGACGGCGGATGCACGAGCGCCGACTCGCGCTCCTCGCGGCCCTGCAGGTAGCCCTTCGTGATCGGCGGGCGGTGGTACGGCGCGTCCTGCTCGCGCGTCGCGAGCGTCACCGAGCCGTCGAAGCCGCCCGCGCGCAGCTCGGCCGCGGCGGCCGCGGAGGCGACCCCGCCGCCGATCAAGAGGATGTCCACGTCTCGTTGGCTCATCGCACCGACTGTAGTGTCGTGGCGCGCGGCGTTCTTACGCGGGAGCCGCTGGCGCGGCCCGACGGTGGCCGCGTTCGCGATCGGGCGTAGCCCCGTTCACCGTCACTCGATCCCCAGCCGGTCGAGCAGGCCGTCGTCGCCGCGCCAGCCGCGGCGCACGCGGACGGCGAGATCGAGGTGCACGTGGGTACCGAGCTCGCGCTCGAGCTCGCGCCGCGCGGCGGTGCCGATCGCCTTGATCATGCGGCCCTGGGCGCCGATCAGGATCCCCTTCTGCGACTCCGCCTCGACCCAGGCCAGCGCCTTGATGCGGGTGAGATCCTCGCGGCTGTCGTCGATGTCCTCGACGTGGACCTCGACGGCGTGCGGCACCTCCTGGAACGTGCGGCGCAGGATCTGCTCGCGGATCAGCTCGGCGAGCAGCACCGACTCGGGCTGATCGCTGCTGTCCTGCGCGTCGAACAGCAGCGGGCTCTCCGGCAGCAGGCCGACGAGGTGCTCGACGAGCGCCTCCACGCCCGTTCCCTTGCGCGCCGACAGCGGGAAGATCTCGTCGGAGATCCCCAGCTCGGCGGCGGCCTGCAGCGCCTCCAGCGTGTGGGCGCGATCGAGGCGGTCGATCTTGTTGACGACGATCGCGACCGGCACCTTGGCACGCCCGAGCGCCCCCGCGATGAAGCGGTCGCCGGGACCGACGCCCTGCTCGCCGTTGAGCAGCAGCAGCACCGCGTCGGCATCGCCGAACTCGCGCTCGACGCGCGACTGCATGCGCTGGGTCAGCGTGTCGCGCGGACGCTGGACCCCGGGCAGGTCGACGAGCACGAGCTGCGCGTCGCCGCGCATCGCGATGCCGCGGATCGCGCGCCGCGTCGTCTGCGGCTTGTCGGAGACGATCGCGATCTTGTGGCCGACGATCGCGTTGACCAGCGTCGACTTGCCGACGTTGGGCCGTCCGGCGAGGGCGACGAACCCGGCCCTGGTGCTCACGGCTGGGCGTCGGGAGAGACCCAGGACATGATCTCTCGCTGGACGACGAGCATCTCGCCGTCATCGGTCTCATGGTCCATGCCGGTCAGGTGCAGCGCGCCGTGGATGATCGCCTCGCGCAGGTCGGCGGTGTGCTCCGGGCAGATGACGATGTCGCCCAGCTCGCGCGGGCCGGCCACGTCGTCGGCGCCGTCGATCGGGAACGAGAGCACGTCGGTCGGACCGGGCTTGGCGCGGTGCTCGAGGTTGAGCTCGGCGATCCGCTCGGGGCTGACGAACTCGACGGCGACATGGCCGCTGTCGATCCCCGCCGACCCGAGCGCGAGCGCGAGCAGGCGCTCGATCTCCTCCAGCGGCAGGATCGGTCCCCCGAGGCCGACGACCTCGATCTCCAATGCGTCGGTCATCGGCTCACGCCCGGCGGCGGTCCGCGGGGCGCAGCTCGGACGTCTGGCTCTCGGCGTGGACCGCGTAGGCCTCGACGATCCGCTGCACGAGCCGATGGCGGACGACGTCCTCGCCGCCGAAGCGCACGAACTCGATTCCCTCGATGCCCTCGAGGATGTCGTTGATGACGACGAGCCCCGAGCCCTCGTTCTTGGGCAGGTCGATCTGCGTGACGTCGCCGGTGACGACCATCTTGGAGTTGAAGCCCAGCCGCGTGAGGATCATCTTCATCTGCTCGGGCGTCGTGTTCTGCGCCTCGTCGAGGATGATGAAGCTGTCGTTGAGGGTGTTGTGCGTGACCAGGAAATCATCGGTCAGATAGAGCGAGTCCTGCGCACCGACCTGGATGCACACCGTCTCGGCCTCGCCCGCAGGCTCGATGCTGTCGATGAAGCGCATCGGCCGCCCGCCGGCATGCGCGCGGTAGGCGTCGCGCTTGCGGGTCAGGCGGAACGGCTCGAGGTCGTCGGGAAGGCGGATGTCCACGACGTGCGCATCGTGGCTGTGATGGACGTCGCGACCGCGCGCGCGGCCCGGCCGGCGTCCCTCCGCGGGGCGTGTGCGCGTGTACGCGACACCACCGAGAGAGCGCACGAGGAAGGTCACGTCGTCGCGCAGCTGCGACGAGCACGTCGTGTACTGGATGCGGCAGGTGCGCGCGCGTTGCGTCACCGGCCCGCCGTCGCTGTCGAGCAGGCCCTGGAGAACGCCCAGCCGCAGATCCGGCGCGTTGCGCAGGTACACCTCGGGGATGAACTTCGTCGACGAACGCGTCCCGGCGAGCCCCAACTCGCGCAGCGCCACGGTGACCGGGTTGGCCACGATCACGCCGCCGCGATGGCCGTCCACGTGGCGCAGCACGTGGTCGACGGCGGACTTGCGCTTGAGCTCGATGCCGTCGAGTCGCTCCGCCAACGCGTCGGCCAGCTCCCCGTCGGCGGTCGTGAACGACGGCGTCGTGCTGCCCGTGAGACAGCCGTCGCCGAGCAGCAGCCCGAGCGCGTAGGGGTCGATCGGGACCTCACGCGGCGCAAACTCGACGGGTGCGCTGATCAGCGGAACCTCGAAGCGATGCTGGTGCGCGGTGCGCAGTCGCCCGATCATCTCGTCGGTGCGCAACGTGCGGCGGGTGCCGCGGCGGCGGTCGTCCGGCGTGCGGACCGTCCACAGATGCTCCGCGCAGCACAGCGTCGACGCCCCGTCCTGCGCCTGGACGCGGAACACGTCGCGCCGGCCTTGGGGGAACACCCCGAGGACGGGCGTTGGCCGCCCGTCGGAGCCGACGACCAGGTCGCCGACACGTAGCTCGCCGATCGCCTGCCAGCCGGCGGGCGTCAGCACCCGGCTGGCGACCGGCTGCGCGCGCCCGCGCATGAACGCCAGCGGCGCGACCTCGATCTGCCCGCGCTCGAGGAAGGCCGCCACCTTCTCGGCGTCGAGCATGTCGTGCAGCGCGTCGAACAGCGGCCGCAGGTACGGGTCGATCTTCGCCATCAGGTCGCCCGGCAGGAAGCCCAGGCGCTCGCCCGCCTCGACGGCCGGGCGCGTGAGGATGATGCGGTTGACCTCGCGGCGGCTCAGCGCGGCGGCGGCGAGCGCGACGGCGAGGAATGTCTTGCCGGTGCCGGCGGGGCCGATGCCGAAGGTGATCGTGTTCTTGCGGATCGAGTCGACGTAGCGCTTCTGGTTGACGGTCTTCGGCGCGACCTGCTTGGAGCGGTGGCGCCAGACGACGTCCTCGAGGATCTCGGCCGGCGAGCGGTGCTGGTCCAGCGCGCCGGTGACGGCGGCGATCGTGCCCGGCGCGATGTCGTGTCCCTGCTCGATCAGCTCGGCGAGCTCGCGAATGACGGTCGCGGCGGCCTCGACGGCCTCCGGCTCGCCGTCGAGCGTGACGACGTTTCCGCGCAGGAACAGGTCGCAGTCGACGTGGCCCTCGAGCGCGCGCAGGACGGCGTCGCCGCTGCCGGCGAGCTCGGCGGCGGCCTGGTTGGAGAGTTCGATCTGCATGCGCATCAGTCGACCACTAGTGGCTCAGGGCCTCTCGTACGAGCGCGGAGACGCGCTTACCGTCGGCCCGGGTGCCGACGACCGACATCGCGGCCTTCATCACCTGGCCGATCTCCTTCGGCGACTGCGCGCCGGTCTCGGCGACCGCGGCGGCGACGATCGGGCGCAGCTCGTCGTCGTCGAGCTCGGCCGGCAGATAGGCCTCGATCAGGCGCGCCTCGAACTCCTCGGCGTCGGCGAGCTCGGTGCGGCCGGCGTCGCGGAACGCGGACGCGGACTCCAGGCGGCGCTTGCGCTCGCGGCGCAGGACGGCGAGCTCATCGCCCTTGCCCTCCTTGGCGTCCTTCTGCAGCTCGCTGAGGACGAGCCGCAACGCGCCGACACGTTCCTTCTCGCCGGCCCGCATCGCGGAGGCGACGTCCTGCTTCACCGTGTCGACCAGCGTCATCTGCAGTTCAGGATACGCAGCCCGCGGATGACTCCTCAGCGGCAGCGCGGAGCGGCCCGGCGTGAGGCGCGCCCGAGCGAACGTCGCCGACGTACCGCTACCCGTGCACGATCAGCGCGGGCCGTCGGCGACGTTCGCGCCCGACGCGGCCCCGGCGCCGTTCGCGCCCGTCGCGCCGTTGCCGCCGGCGCCCGCCTCGTCGCCGGCCTGGCCCGCCTCGTCGCCGGCCTGGCCGGCCTCGCCGGCGAGCGACTGCGGCTCGCCGAGCCGGCCCAGCTCGGCCGTGTCACGCCCGAACAGCAGGCCGATGTTCCAATCCACGAGCAGGCGGGCGCGGCGGCCGGCCCCCGGCATCATCGCCAGGTGGTACGAGCGTGCGAGCAGCCACGCGGGCGTGCCGCTCCAGGTGATCGGGCCGCTCGTCGCGACGGCCTTGCGCCGCCCCATGTCGACGAAGACGCCCTTCGTCTTGTAGGTGAACCGCCGCGGCCTGCCGTCGCCGGCGAGGGCGTTGGCGACGTTGCGACCCACGAGCCGGCCCTGGCGGATCGCGTGCTGCGCCGTCGGCGGGCACGGCAGGCCCTTGCGGGCCGGGTCCGGCACGGCGGCGCAGTCGCCGATCGCCCAGACGTTGTCGAAGCCCTTGACCTGCAGGCGGCTGTCGGTGTCGATCCGGCCGCGATCGTCGAGCGGCAGGCCGAAGCGCGCGACGACCGGATGCGGCTTGACGCCCGCCGTCCAGACGAGCGTGCGGGTCGGCACGACCTCGCCGTCGCTGAGCGTCGCGCTGCGCGCGGTGACCTCGTCGAGCGTCGTCTTCGTGCGGATCTCGATCCCGCGGGTGCGCAGCTCGCGGACCGCGAAGTCGGCGAGCTTGGCGCCGATCTCCGGCATCACGCGCTCGGACGCCTCGACGAGGATCCAGCGCATCCCGCTGACCTGGCAGCGGGGGTAGAGGTCCATGACGTCGGCGGCGAAGTCCTGCAGCTCGGCCAGCCCCTCCAGGCCCGCGTAGCCCGCGCCGACGAAGACGTAGGTGAGGTACTCGCGGCGGGCGTCGCCGTCCTCGAGCGTCTCGGCGATCTCGAGCGTGCGGATGACGTGGTTGCGCAGCGCGATCGCCTCGGGCAGCGACTTCAGCGCCCTGCCGTGCTCGGCGAGGCCGGGGATCGGCAGCGTGCGGCTGACCGAGCCCACGGCGACGATCAGCTGGTCGTACTTCAGATCCTCCTCGCTGCCGTCGAGCGAGCGCACGCGGATGGCGTTGTGCTGCGGCGACGCGCCGGTGATCTTCCCCAGGCGCAGGTGGATCGAGGCGTCGAGCTCCTCGCGCAGCGGAACGACGACGTGGCGCGGCTCGAGCGTGCCCGCCGCGGCGCCCGGCAGCAGCGGCGTGTAGAGCATGAAGTTGTCCTCGGTGACGAGGCGCACGCGGGTGCTGTGGGGCGGCAGGACCTTGGCGAGCGTGCGGGCGGCGTAGAAGCCGCCGAAGCCGCCGCCGGCGATGAGGACGTTCCAGGCCATGTGGTTGCTGAGGGTATCCGGCGCAGCGCCGCTCAACGCACCGAACCCCCTGAACGGCGGGTGGCGTCCAGGCGCCTCCTCGTGCATCCGGCCGGAAGTTGTAGTACTAGCGCGCCAGGACCAGCGCCGCCCACTCCCCGCTCTCGCGGCGGGAGCGCTCGTGCAGGCCGTGGCCGGCGGCGAACGCGGCGGCGATCCCGTCGGCCTCGGCACGCAGCAACCCGCTCGCGACGAGCACGTTCGGCGGCTCGCCCTCGAAGCCGACGCGCGCGACGTGTTCGAGCAGCGGGCGCAGGAGGTTCGCCACGACGGTCGGCGCCGACGGCGCCGGCCCGCCGCCGTGGAGCAGGTCGCCGTGGCGGACCTCGACGTGGGGGACGCCGTTGACGACGGTGTTCTCCCGCGCCGCGATCACCGCCTCGTGCTCGTGGTCGATCGCGAGCACCGGGCCCCAGCCCAGGCGGGCGGCGGCGATCGCCAGCACGCCCGAACCGCAGCCGAGGTCGACGAGCGGGCCGCCGGGCGCGAGCGCGAGCAGCGCCTCGAGGCACAGCCGGGTCGTGTGGTGCGCGCCCGTGCCGAAGGCCTGGTTGGGATCGATGACGATGTCGATCAGGCCGGCGCCGGCATCGGTCGCGCCGACCGGCGCCGACCACGGCGGGCGCACGTGCAGCCTGCCGCCGACCGTCACCGGCTTGTGGAACTCGCGCCAGCGCGAGGCCCAGTCGTCGGCCACCTCCGTCGTCGTGAGGTCCACGAACGCCTCGCCCGCGGCGGCGCGCAGGTCGGGCAGCGCGGGCAGCTCGCCGGGCGCGCCGTAGACCGCGTACTCGATCGTGTCGCCGCGATCGATCTCCTCGACGCCCGCGGGGGCGAGCTCGAGCAGCTCCGCCAGCGCGATCTCGGCGTCGGCGCGCGCGACGCGGATCGCGAGCCGGATCATCGCGAGCGCCCGCGTGTCGGCTCGACACCGACGACCGTCGAGCGATGACCCGCGATCACCCGTGGATGACGCGCTTGAGCTTGGCGAACATCGATTCCTCGGACTTCGTGTTCGCGTCGGTCATCGTCTCGGCGAGGCGCGTCATGAGCCGCTTCTGCTCCTCGTCGAGGTGGCGCGGGATGACGACGTTGACGATCACGCGCAGGTCGCCGCGGCGGCCGGGGCGGCGCAGCAGCGGCATCCCGCGGCCGCGCATCTCATAGGACTCGCCGGGTTGCGTGCCGGGACGGACGTGCAGGTCCTCGTCGCCCTCGAGCGTCGGCACGACGAGCTTGGCGCCCAGCGCCGCCATCGGCGCGGGCACGTCGAGGACGGTGACGAGGTCGTTGCCGTCGCGGATGAAGCGGCCGTGCGCTCGTATGGAAACATGCACGAAGAGGTCGCCGGCGGGCCCGCCCGCGTCGCCGGCATGGCCGCGGCCCGAGACGCGGATGCGCTGGCCCTCGGAGATCCCGGCCGGGATGTCGACGCTGACGGCGTGCGTCAGCACCTCGCGGCCGCGTCCCTCGCAGCGCGTGCAGCGCTTCTCGGCGACCTTGCCGTCGCCGCCGCAGACGTCGCAGGAGACGGTGCGCGCGATCTGCCCGAACGGCGTGCGGCTGACGGCCTGCAGCACGCCCTGACCGCCGCAGCGGTCGCAGGTCTTGATCGGCGTGCCCGGCTCGGCGCCGTTGCCGCGGCAGCGCTCGCAGCGATCGACGACCTCGTAGCGCACGTCGACGGGCGTGCCCGCGACGGCCTGCTCCAGATCGATCTCGACGGCAACCTGGACGTCGCCGCCGGAGCGAGGACCCGCCCCTCCCATCCCGCCGCCGAAGCCGCCGCCAGCGCCACCGAAGAACGCCTCGAACAGATCCGAGATCGAGCCGAAGCCCTCGTAGTTCGGGCTCTGGCCGCCGCGCCGCAGGCCGTCGTGCCCGTGGCGGTCATAGACCTGGCGGCGCTCGGGATCGGACAGGATCTCGTAGGCCTCGGCGGCCTCCTTGAACTTGTCCTCGGCGTCGGGGTCGTGGTTGTTGACGTCGGGGTGCAGCTCGCGGGCGAGCTTGCGAAACGCCTTCTTGACCTCGGCCTCGCCGGCGTCTCGGCCGACGCCGAGCACCTCGTAGCAGTCGCGCTTGGTCACGCGGACTCGTACACGTCTTCGACGAAACGCGACAGCTGCGCGGCGGCCTCGCGCACGACGCCGATCGTCATGCCGTAGTCCATCGCGACCGGGCCGATCAGCGAGACCGTGCCCAGCGGCCGCATCGGCAGGCCGTAGCCGGCCGCGACCATCGCCAGCGAGCGCAGCGCGGGCGACTCGTTCTCCGCGCCGATGCGCACGACGACGCCGCGCTCGTCGAGCGCGCTGCGCAGCATCTCCAGCAGCGTCACGCGACCTTCGAGCATCTGCATGAGCGCGTTGATCTCCGACAGGTCCTCGAAGCGGTACTCGGAGAACAGGCGCGCGGCACCGTCGACGTAGAGCGAGTCCTCGGCCGTCGCGGCGAGGTTCGTGAACGCCGGCATGAGACGGTCCAGGAAGGTGCGCTCGGTCTGCGACAGCGTCCTGTCGGCGAGCCGCGAGTGCAGCTTGCGCGCGCCGAGCCCGAGGCCGGTGAGCTGCTCGTTGAGGAACTCGGCGGCCCACGTGACGAGGCCGCTGTCGACGGGCGAGTCGAACGCCAGGATGCGCTTGGAGACGCCGCCCGTGGAGGTGATGATCACGATCATCGCGATCTGCGGCTGCAGCAGCAGCACCTCGATGTGGCGGATCGTGGCGGTGTCGATCGGCGGCGCCGAGACGACGGCCAGGAGGTTCGTGATCTGCGACAGCGTCTCGGTCGTCGCGCGCATCGCGGCGTCGACCTCGCGGCGGGTCAGCTCGAGCTCGAGCGTCGCGCTGTTGCGCCTGACCGGCAGCAGGCGGTCGACGAAGTAGCGGTAGCCCGAGTCGGTCGGAACGCGCCCCGCCGACGTGTGCGGATGGGCCAACAGGCCGAGCTCCTCGAGCTGTGCGAGCTCGTTGCGCACGGTCGACGGGCCGGCGCCGAGCTCGGGGTCGGCGGCGAGCGTGCGTGACGCCACGGGCTGGACCGTCGCCTGATAGGCGAGGACGACCTTGCGCAGGATCAGCTCTTGGCGCGGAGTGAGCACGCGCTCGATTGTACGAGCGCTGCCCGCCGAGCCTGCGGCGGGCGTGCACCGCTCGTCGCGGTGCGCGCGCGATCAGAAGTCGGGATCGAGCTGGTCGCCGCTCAGGAAGTCCTCGGGAAGCAGCTCGTCCGCGGGTGTCGAGGCGAGGTCGTCGACGGCATCGCCGCCGTCGGGCGGATCGGCGCCGTCGGCACCCGGGGACTCGTCGGCCGACGAGTCGTCCGAGCTCCCCGAGCCCGCGCGCTGCTTCGCCTTCAGGAGCTTCGCGCCCTCCGAGACGCAGCGCGCGTATGCGGACCTGCGCTCACCCTTCGCGCGCTTGCGGCTCAGTGCACGGCAGGCCTTCGCCGGCGAGAGCGACCCGTTCCTGTCGAGCTTGGCCATCGCGTCGAGGCACTTCGCGCGCGCTCTCGAACGCGCGGCCTTGCCCGTCTTGGGCCCGCAGTGCTTGCCGTACGCGCGCTCCTTGGCCTTTGCGACTCCCGGTGACTTCGCCGGGACGGCGGCGCTCGCGCCGGGCGCCAGCACGAGCGTTGCGAGCAGGACGATCAATCCTGCGACGCGTGATCGGTGCTGCAGCATCGGTCTCTCCTTCGGCGGCCGGGCTGCCTGCGAGAGGCCCCTGGCTTTGCGTGCCCGCCTCGCGACGGGGTTGCCGTTGTCGTGGATGGGTAGCGTCGTTATCGGCCGCGGCGACCAGATCCTCAAGGATCGGTTCGAGCGCATATGGCCGCCCGCCGCAACCCCCGCGGGTTGACGCCGCCCTTCGTCCGACGTTATGTTCGCTGGCGAGGAGACGGGTCTGTATCTCTCCCTGACGGGGAAAGGCCTTCAGATGTGGGCCCACGCGCGAGGACGCAGTGAACCACCGCCGCACGGCGAGCATGCGCGGCTCTGTCGCATGCGGTGAATCAACAGCGAGGAGAGATCACGTATGTCCGATTACGATCCGAGGACCGACACCGGTATCCCGACCGAGCCGGTGGGCTCGCTCCCCCGGCCGGCCAAGCTGCAGGCTGCCTACGCGGAGTACGACGAGGGCAAGATCGCCAAGGAGGACCTCGAGCAGCTGCAAGACGAGGCCGCGAAGGACTCGATCGAGCGCTACGAGGCGACGGGTTCGCCGATCATCTCT
>JBBSLI010000031.1:0-52218 GCA_038255395.1 Solirubrobacterales bacterium | reverse complement strand
CGTCGACTGCGACGTGCTGTGGAGCGTCGGGGCGCTGTTCGACTTCGTCTCGGGCCGGGTGCCGCGCGCGCCGGCGTCGCTGTCGGACAACGGCCTGGAGTGGATCTTCCGCCTGGCGATCGAGCCCAAGCGGATGTGGCGCCGCTACCTCGTCGGCAACCCGGTCTTCCTGCACCGGGTCATGGCGCAGGCGCGCCAGCGCCGCGACGCCAACGGCTCGTGAACGACGAGGAAACCGCTAGACCACCGACGTCCGCGCCGGGTCGGCGACGTTCGTCTCGCGCCTCTCGAAGATCTGCTCGAGCGCCTTGTAGCCGTGCTCGCGCACGTAGTCGGCCTCGACGGCGAGGATCGGCACGAGCCAGAGCACGACCGTGCGGCGCTCGTCGTCGCGGTGGACCTCGAAGCCCTCGCCGAAGGGATAGGGCGGCAGGACGAGCAGGTGGCGCGCCCACGACTGCGCGATCCACGGGCGGCCCAGCGCGAGGATGCTGCCGACGCCGAGGCCCTCCGGCGCGTCCGCGTTGACGGTCGCGAGCGCGCCGAGCATCTCGACGATGACCGGGTCCTGCGCCGGCGCGAGCAGGACGTACTCGGCCCCGTCCGCGCCCTCGGGGCGCGACCCGGCCGCGCCGGACGTCGCGTAGAGCCACGCCTCGCCGTCGCTCTCGGGCGCGACGCGCAGCACGCGAAAGCCAGGCAGCCGCTCCTCGACCCGCGCGCCGACGGGGGCGATCGTGGCGTGGGAGCGGTCGGGGAAGTGATGCTCGAGATGGTCGGCGAAGCTCATCGCGCCATCGTCACATACTCGCCGCATATGCCGCACTTCGTAGGCTCTTGTCCAACCGTGGTGTCCTGCAGCGAGGAGTACTGGTGACGAAGGTCCTCGTAGTCGACGACGAACCGGGCGTGCGCGCCGCGCTGCAGCGTGCGCTCACGCTCGAACGCCATGACGTCACGCTCGCCGAGGACGGCCAGCAGGCGCTCGACGCGCTCGCCGAGGGCGCCGTCGACGCGATCGTGCTCGACGTGATGATGCCGCGCGTCGACGGCCTCGAGGTCTGCCGCCGCCTGCGCGCCGCGGGCGACCGCACGCCCGTCCTCATGCTGACCGCGCGCGACGCGATCGACGACCGCGTCGACGGCCTCGACGCCGGCGCCGACGACTACCTCGTCAAGCCGTTCGCCCTGCGCGAGCTCAACGCCCGCCTGCGCGCGCTGCTGCGCCGCGTCGACCCGGGCGGGCCGACGCTCGCGTTCGCCGACCTCGTGCTCGACCGCTCCGCGCACGAGGTCCACCGCGGCGGCCGCCGGATCGAGCTGTCCAAGACCGAGTTCTCGCTGTTGGAGCTGTTCCTCGAGCACCCGCGCCAGGTGCTGACCCGCTCGACGCTGTTCGAGCGCGTGTGGGGCTATGACTTCGGCGCGACCTCCAACGCGCTCGGCGTCTACATCGGCTACCTGCGCCGCAAGACCGAGGAGGGCGGCGAGCGGCGGCTGGTGCACACCGTGCGCGGCGTCGGCTACGTCCTGCGCGACCCATGATGGCGCTGCGCAACCGGCTGACGCTGCTCGCGGCCGGAACCGTCGGCGTGACCGTCGTGCTCGTCTCCGTCGTCGCCTACTTCGTGCTGCGCAACGAGCTGCGCAGCCAGATCGACGACGGGCTCGGCGCGCAGTACGTGCAGGTCCAGCAGCTCGCGCGCGAGTTCGGTCCCGGGCGGGCGCTCGGGTTGCGGGTGCCGGCGCCGTCAGCGCGCGAGGGCGGGCCCAACGGTCCCGTCCAGCTGCTGAGGTCCGACGGCGACGTCGTCTACCGCGACCCCGACATCGATGTCCGCGTGCCGGTCGACGCCAGCGACCGGCAGGTCGCCGGCGGCGTGCGCCGGACCGTCCTGCGCGACGTCGAGAGCGCTGACGGGGTGCACCTGCGCGTGCTGACCGTCCCGCTCGCAGGCGGCGGCGCGATCCAGCTCGCGCGCAGCCTGAAGGCCGTCGACGCCACGCTCGCCCGGCTGCGGTTCGTACTCGCGCTGCTGTGCGCGGGCGGGACGCTGCTGGCCGCGTTCTTCGGGCGGCTCTTCGGGCGCCAGGTGATCCAGCCCGTCAGCGAGCTGACCGCCGCCGCCGAGCACATCACGCGCACCGACGACCTCGGGCGCCGCATCGAGGTGCGCTCCGACGACGAGGTCGGCCGGATGGCGCAGCGCTTCAACGCGATGCTCGACGCGCTCGAGGGCTCGCGCGACGCGCTCGACGAGTCCGTCGACTCGCAGCGCCAGCTCGTCGCCGACGCGTCGCACGAGCTGCGCACGCCGGTGACGTCGCTGCGCACGAACATCGAGGTCCTGCTCGCCGAGGAGGGCGAGCTGAAGGGCGACGACCGCCGCCGGCTGCTCGAGGACGTCCGCGCCGAGACCGAGGAGCTGACGGCGCTGATCACCGACGTCATCGAGCTCGCCCGCGGCGACGAGCCGCCGGTCAACGTCGACGACGTGCAGCTGCACCACCTCGTCACCGAGGCGATCGCTCGCGCCCGCCGCCGGCGGCCGAACACGATCTTCGAGGAGCACCTCGAGCCGACGCTCGTCGAGGGTCTCTCCGAGCGCCTCGGCCGCGCGGTCGACAACCTGCTCGACAACGCCGCCAAGCACACCCCGGAGGGAACGTCCGTCGAGGTCCTCCTGCGCGGCGGCGTGCTGACCGTCAGCGACCACGGCCCGGGGATCCCCGCCTCCGACCGACCGCACGTCTTCGATCGCTTCTACCGCGGCAGCGCCGCGCGCGGGCGGCCCGGCTCGGGCCTGGGCCTGGCGATCGTGCGCCAGGTCGCCGAGACCCACGGCGGATCGATCGCCGTCGAGGATGCGCCCGGCGGCGGAGCGCTGTTCCGGCTGACGCTGACGCCGGTGGACATGCGCGCGACGCCGGCCGCGCCGCACGAGCCGGCGAAGGCGTAGCGACGAGCGCCGCACCCGGCGTCGCGAGCGGCGCGTTGACCGAGGCGGCTGGGCACGAGGACCTCTGCAACCGCATCCAGCACCGCGCGCAACCTCCACGGCGGACTGCCGTTGCAGGTGCATTCAGAACTGCTACCAGGCGGGTGCATGTCTCATGAGCAAGCGATTGAACCTCCGTTGCCTCCCGGCGCTCCGCGGCGCGCTGCTGCTCACGTTCGCGGGCGCGCTGCTGCTGCCGGCCGCTGATGCCGGCGCCGCCGCCAAGCGCTGCAACACGACGCACGGCGACGAGCTCGCCCACAGCGCCGTCGTGAAGGTCTACAAGGTCAGGGCCGGCAGCTCGTACCGCTTCCATGGCTGCGCCAAGCCGCGCGGTCCGGTCATCGCGCTGACCCAGCCCTTCAAGGGCAGCGCGGTCAAGCTCGTCGCGGCGAAGGGCGCGTACGTCGCGTTCACGAGGACGATCCGCAGCAAGGACACGATCGCAGTCGTCGACGCGCGCACCGGCAAGAAGCGCCACGGCCTCTATCCGCCGGGCGACATCGAGTTCGACATCGATCCGAACACGACGCAGATCGGCGCGGCGCGGGTGAACGCCCGCGGCGAGCTCGTCGTCTCCTACATCGGCCTCGGCGACGGCAGCACGACCGACGCGACGGTCTTCATCTACGCCTTCGACCGCAACTACAACGAGCAGCTGCTCGACAGCGGCACGAGCTCCAAGCTCAAGGCGAGGTCGATCAAGCTCAGCGGCGACGTCGTCAGCTGGACGCACGGCGGCGCCACCCGCAGCGCGAAGATCGGCGCGGTCTCGCTCAGCGTCACCAGCGGCGGCGGCCCGCTCGCGGGCGACGTGACGACGTCGCCCGAGGGCGGTATCGCCTGCCACATCGCGCCGACCGGGCTGACCGGCAACTGCGTCGGATCGTTCGACCCGAACGCCTCTGTGACCGTGACGGCGACGGGCCCGGCGAACGCGACCGTGACGATCAGCGGCGGCTGCTCGGCGGTCCACGCGCCGGTCGCCGGCCAGGCCACGAGCGTGGCGACCTGCAACGTCAGGCTGTCGAGCGCCAGTTCGGTCAAGGTCACGTTCAGCTGAGCGTGCGTCGCGTACGTGCCCGGCCCGCGGCGGTAGCGCGCGGGCCGGGTGTTCGCGCGCCCGTCGGCACGCACCGCGCCGTCGTAGTGGCGTTTTTCTGACGGCATGGAGCACAAACGCGCCACTACGGCCCGGATTGCCCGCGCCCTCCGCCCTCCGCGGCCGCCAACACCTTCAGGACACGGCACCCGCCCGGCCGACGCCGGCGCGACGGCCGCCACCCCGAACACTCACCCACTCGTCGATGCAGGTTCTGCCTGGGTGACCGCGATCACCACGCCTCAGCGATGCTTCACCGCGGCCGCGGCCGTCAGGCCGCCGCTTCGCCGGCCGCCGCCACGACGGTCGGCACGACGACCGGCGCTCCAACCGCGACCTCGAAGCGCCGGCCATCGCTGATGACCGCCAGCGGCGAGCCGTCGAGCAGCGTGTAGCTCGTCGACTCCTGCGTCATCTCGATCTCCAGGCGGCTGCCGCGGAAGATCAGGCGGAAGCGCATCCGGTCCCAGTCGGCCGGCAGCCGCGGCGCGAAGCGCAGGTCGTCGCCGGCCACGTCGCGCAGGCCGGCGAAGCCGTTGACGAGCGCCATCCAGACGCCGCCGCAGGACGCCACGTGGATGCCGTCGCTCACGTTCCCGGCAAGGTTCGCGAGGTCGACCGCGGCGCTGAGCAAAAAGTAGTCGTACGCCGCCTGCATGTCGCCGACCTCGGCCGCCATGACGCTCTGCACGCACGACGACAGCGACGAGTCGCCGGTCGTCAGCGGGTCGTAGTACTCGAAGACGCGGCGCTTCTCCTCCAGCGAGAAGCGGTCGCCGGCGAGGAACGTCGCGAGCACGACGTCGGTCTGCTTGATCACCTGGTGGCGGTAGATGTTCAGCGGGTGGTAGTGCAGCAGCAGCGGATAGTGGTCCAGCGGCGTGTGCTCGAAGTCCCACGGCTTGCGGTTGAGGAAGTGCTCGTCCTGCAGCAGCACGCCCGCGCGCTCGTCGTAGGGGATGAACATCCGCTCCGCCGCGCGACACCACTGCTCGGGCTCGTGCGGCTCGATCCGCAGCCGCGCGACGAGCCGGTCGTAGGCGTCGGGGTCGGTCTCGCGCAGCAGCTCGAGGCCTTCTGCGGCGGCGTTGAGGTTCTCGCGCGCCATGAGGTTTGTGTACGCGTTGTTGTCCACGACGGCCGAGTACTCGTCCGGGCCGGTCACGCCCTGGATGCAGAACGCGCCGTCGCGGCGTACCGAGAAGAAGCCGAGATCGGCCCACAGGCGCGCGGTCTCGACGAGCGTCTCGACGCCCTCGCGCGCGAGGAACTCCTC
Source organism: Solirubrobacterales bacterium (assembly GCA_038255395.1). GTDB lineage: Bacteria > Actinomycetota > Thermoleophilia > Solirubrobacterales > Solirubrobacteraceae > CADCVQ01. The sequence continues at coordinate 46,841 of JBBSLI010000031.1, read as the reverse complement.
GTCGCCGGTGACGCGCACGAACTGGCGCACGGCGTAGGAGATCGCCGCGTTGATGTGGTATTGCGCGGTGCCGGCGGCGTAGTAGGCCGACGCCTCCTCGCCGGAGATCGTGCGCCACGGAAACAGCGCCCCGCGATGGCCGAGCTGGCGCGCGCGGCGGCGCGCGGCCTCGAGCATCTCGTAGCGGAAGTTCAGCAGCCGGCGGGCGACGTGCGGCTGGGTGTAGGTCAGCACCGGCAGGACGTAGATCTCGGTGTCCCAGAAGTACTGGCCTTCGTAGCCGCGGCCGGTCAGGCCCTTGGCGGCGATCCCGTGACCCTCGACGCGCGCCGACGCCTGGCGGATCTGGAAGAGGTTGAAGCGCACGGCCTGCTGGAGGTCCTCGGGACCGTCGATCTCGATGTCCGAGTGCTCCCAGAACGCGGCGAGGCGCTCGCGCTGGACCTCCGCGATGCGCTCGAAGCCGTCGCCGGCGGCGCGGTCGAGCGTGCGGTTGACGCGCCGCACGAGGTCGCCGGGCGGCGCCTGCGGGTCGTGGTGGTAGCCCAGGAGCTTGGTGACCTTCGCCGGGATGCCCGGCTCGGCGTCGAGGAAGAACACGACGCGTCCCTCGTCCTCCTGGACTGAGGATTCGATGCTGTGGCGCAGCTCGGTCTCGATGCTGTGCTCCATCCCGCAGGCCAGCCCGATCGCGCTCGAGCGCGTGCGCAGCTCCAGCAGCACGCGCGTCGCGTCGCAGAACTGCTCGATCGGCTCGAGCGCCGACTCGTCCATGCGCACGCCGATGCGCGGGTCGTCGTGGCCCTTGGGCCGCGGCAGGTGCGTGACGAGCTCCGAGGCGATCGCCAGCTCGGCCATGCCCGAGATCAGCGTCACCTCGTAGGAGATCGCGGCCAGGTGGCGCCAGTGCAGCGACGCCAGGCGCGTGGAGCGCAGCTCGACGACGGCGCCGCGCGCGGTCTGGAAGCGCGCCAGGCGCTCGAGCGTGCCGTTGCGCATGTCCAGGACGCGCTCGTACTGCAGCAGCTTGGACTCGGCGAGGACGAGCGGCTCCTCGTCGACGTACAGGCGGATGACCGAGCCGTCGGGTGCGCTGACGATCGTCTGCCCGGTCGTCGCGAAGCCGAACGCCGCCTCGCCGTACGGGATCGGCCACGTCTCGTGAAAGCCGTTGAGGAAGAAGCCCGGGTCGTTGGACGGAAGCCCCTCGTCGTGGGCGCCGCGGATGCCCATGTAGCCGTTGGCGATCGCGAACAGCGTCTCCGCCTCGGAGGGGCTCTCGAGCGAGAACCGGCGCGACACCAGCCGCCATGGGTCGATCGGCATGGCCTTGCGCAGGCCGGGTGCCTCCCGCGCCTCACGGATGCGATTGAGCGCCGCGAGGCGCGAATCCCTCAGGCTCAATGCGAGTTACTCCTCGAGGTCGGCGGTGACCCACGGCCGACGGTCAGACGGTCAGGGCGCGGCCACCATCTTACGCAGCCTCGCCGCCTTCCAGCGTGACGGGCACGTCGGGGTCGCGGGCGAGGACGACGAGCGCCGCCGCGACGACCTCCGGGGCGAACTGGGTGCCCGCGTTCACGCGCAGCTCGCGCACGGCGACCGCCGGCGACATCGCGTCGCGGTAGGAGCGCCGTGTCGTCATCGCGCTGTAGGCGTCGGCGACGGACACGACGCGCGCGGCGAGCGGGATCTGGTCGCCGCGCAGGCCGTCGGGGTAGCCGCTGCCGTCGAAGCGCTCGTGCGAGGAGCGCACGACCGCGCCGGCCTCGTGCAGCGTGCCGCCGACCTGGTCGAGCATCCGCTGGCCGATGATCGTGTGCTCGCGCATCGTCTCCCACTCCTCGTCGTCGAGCGGGCCGGGCTTGTTGAGGATCTCCTTCGGCGTCGCCATCTTGCCGATGTCGTGCAGCAGCGCCCCGAACTCGACGAGCCGGCGCTGCTCCTCGTCGATCTTCAGCTCCTTCGCGATCTCCAGCGCGAACGCGACCACGCCCTGGCTGTGCATGCCCGTGTACTCGTCGTCCTCGGAGAGCACGTCGCCGAGCAGCATCGCCGTGCCGCGATAGGCCGAGCTCAGCTCGATCGCGGTCCCGATCCGCTCGCGCCGCTCGCGCGCGAAGACGTTCAGCAGCGCGCCGAGCGGCAGCACGAGCAGGTAGGCGTACTGCTCGACGGTGCTCGCGAGCGCCGCCAGCAGGCCGATCGGCGACAGCAGCAGGTCGACGAGCCAGACCTCGCGCAGGATGCCGAACTGCAGGCGCGGCGCAACGGCGCCGGCGATCCACTCTCGCAAGGTCGAGCTGCCCAGCTCGACGGCGAACTGGGCGGCGATCGCGAGCAGGTAGATCGGCCAGTCGCCGACGGCCGGGCCGTCGACGTCGGCGAGCACGAAGACGAGCGCGGGGCCGAACGCGAACATGGCGTCGGCGATCGCCGAGACGAGCCGGACGACGTGCACGCGGCCCGCGACGACGTCCGGCAGCGAGCCGAGCGCCAGGCTGGCGGCGACAACGACCGGCGCGACCTCGGCCGGCAGGACGAACAGCATCGGCACGAACACGAGCTGCGTCGGAACGAGGAACCCGGCGCCGGTTTCGAACTTCAGCCGTCCCATGGCGGCCATCAGGAGCACGAACAGCGCGATCTCGGTGGCGTCGACGTCCAGCGGCCGGCCCGACTGCAGCAGCAGCAGCAGCGCCGCGCCGGCGAACGGCACGGCGACCGCGACCTCGCCGATGAGCTCGCGCCGCTGCATGCGCAAGCGCCGGCGCGACCGGGTGTCCGCGGTCAGACCGATCGGGGCCGCCATTGACGTTGAGGTTAACCGGGCATCCCGCGCCAGGTGCGACCGCCATCCGTCTGTTGCCGTGTTGTAGCGCCTCTGGACGGTCGTGCGAGCTGTGGGGCTCGCGCGATCTGGTTGCGGGGGAGCGACCGATAACGCCTGGGAGCGCAGCATCCGCTCACAAACCTTGGAGAAAGGATCCACGCGTGCCGTTTGCCAGCTCGGGTTGCCGTGCCGTCGTCTCCTGCCTTGCCGCGGTCGCGGCGAGCGCCGCGTTCAGCGGTCCCGCGTTCGCCGACGTGGGCGCAATCGCCGGGTGCCCAACGGTCCCGACAGTGCAGGCGTTCAGCCCGTGGCAGGACTACGCCGACTACTTCCTGGCGCCTGACGGCGGCTTCGAGGCGGATGGCGCGGGCTGGGATCTCACCGATGGGGCGCTCGCCGTCGAGGGCAACGAGACCTACGCGGTCGGCGGTGCCGACGACCATCGTTCGCTGAGCCTGCCCGCCCGCAGCTCCGCCACGACCCCCCGCATGTGCGTCGGCATCGAGCACCGCACGATGCGGTTCTTCGTGCGCGGCACGGGCAGCGGCGTCGTTCACGTCGACGCCGTGTACGCCAAGGGCACCTACAGGGAGACGAGCGTTCGCCTGGCATCGGTCGCCGCCGGCGAGAGCTGGGCGCCGTCGCCGGCTGTGCCACTGATCGTCAACGAGCTCGCGCCGGACACCGGCAACGCGTTGGCGGTGTCGCTGCGCTTCACCGCTCGCGGCGAGGGCAGCTGGCAGATCGACGACGTGTACGTCGATCCGTACCGCAAGAGCTGATCGGCCCCCGCCCGCCCCGCTGAGGAGGCCGACACCCGCCCGCATCGGTGCGATCATGCGCGCCGATGCCGGGCTCCCTTCGCCACCTGCGCCACGAGCTGACCGGCCGCCTGCGCAACGGCGCGACGCACGTCATCACCGCAATGCCCGAGGATCGCCGCGCCGAGCTGGCCCAGCGCGCGCGCGGCGGCCGCGCGCGGCGCGCCCTGCTGGGCCGGGCGTCGCGCTGGTACGGGCGCGCGCCGGTCCCCGTCGCGGGCGGGCTCGGGCACCTGCTGTTCGTGTCGACCGCCGACCTGCCGCTCGACCATGCCCACGCCGGCCTGATCGTGCGCGGGACGCTCGAGCCGCCCGTCCAGGAGGCGCTGCGGCGCCTGCTCGCGCCGGGTGCCGTCTTCTACGACGTCGGCGCCAACGTCGGCTTCTTCACGATCCTCGGCGCCCGGCTCGTCGGACCCGCTGGACGCGTCGTCGCCTTCGAGCCGGTGCCCGCCTGCGCGCGTGCCGTCGGGCGCAACATCGAGCTCAACGGCTTCGCCCACGCCGAGATCCGCGAGGAGGCCGTCGGCGCGCGCGGCGGCTCGGCGCGCCTGCTCGTGGTCGGCGAGGCGAGCTGGTCGCACCTCGCCTCGACCGGCCGCCACGCCGACGTGCGCGACGAGATCGACGTGCGCGTCGTGTCGATCGACGAGCTCGTCGCGGCCGGGACGATCCCGCCGCCCGACGTGCTGAAGATCGACACCGAGGGCGCCGAGCTGCAGGCGATCGCGGGCATGCGCGCGACGATCGAGCGCCACCGCCCGGCGATCGTCTGCGAGCTGCACGACACGAACGCCGAGTTCTGCGCGCTGATGGACGAACTCGGCTACGGGACGACGAACCTCGACGGGCCCGAGGCCGTCGCCGCCGCGGGCCCGGTCCACGCGCTCGCGCAGCCGCGCTGATCGGTTCGCCGAGACAGGCCCGCTCCTCGCGCGTGGGCCGGCGACGGCGCCGGCACGCCGGCTGGCGTCAGGCGGCGGCCGGGGGCATCGGCTGCTGCGAGGGCCGGCGCAGGCCGAGCGCGTCGCGCGGGCGCAGGGCGACGACGTTGCCGACGTACGCGACGGAGCGGGGAACGTCGATTTCGCGGCCGCCCAGAAACGTGTCTCTGCCGACGGGTTCGAGCTTGCGGGGGAGTTCGATGACGCGTGGGGAGGTCATGGGCACAGGAGCACGTTGGGGTGCTTGGCAATACGTGCGTCGCGTCACAGAGGACGGATCATGCTGGCTAAAGGCGGCCTCCGGTGCCGGCAACGGGCGGCGCAGGGCAGAGCTCAGCTTCGAAGGGAGCGGTGCGACGGATCGGCTGGTCCGGCGTGCCGTGGTCCCGGCGTTCGCGTGAACAGGCGCCGATGCCCGCAAGCATGCAGTCCACCCGCCGCGCCGGCAGCCGCTTGGCGCGTGGTCGAGTGACACCTGTGGCGTTCGGGCGGCGTCGGTGTGTCGCTCGATCACGCTCACGCCAGCGACTCCAGCGCCGCCCGCAGCGTCTGCGCGGTCCGCCCCGGCGCGTATGCCGCGACCCGCGCGGCGCCGCGCTCGCGCAGTGCCGCGCGCAGCTCCCCGTCGCCCACGACGAGCGCCAGCAGTTCGGCCGCGACGCTCTCGTCGTCGCCATCGTCGAGCAGCAGGGCGGCGTCGCCGGCGACCTCCGGCACGCCGCCGATCGCGCGGGCGATCACCGGCACGCCGAAGTGAAACGCCTCCAGCAGCGGGATGCAGAAGCCCTCGTGCTCGGACAGGCACACGAACGCGTGTGCCGAGCGCCAGCGCGCCGCCAGCTGCTCGCGCGTGAGGCCCGACTCGATCGTCACGTTGCCGGGCGACAGCTCCTCGGCCAGCTCCCGCATCGCGGCGTCGTAGGCCCAGTTGATCGGCGCGCCGACGAGCACGAGCCGCGCGCCCGGCGCATGGCGGCGGCGGTACAGCTCGAACGCGCGGATGACGGCGTCCTGGCGCTTGTGCGGCGCGAGGCGGCCGACGAACAGGATCGTCGGCGATTGCGCCCCGGCCGCGCCCGGATCGGTCGCGGCCGGCACGCCCAGCCCGGACGGGTCGAACAGGATCGGGATGACCGTGTCCGAGCCGAACTCGCGCGCGTTGTACAGCGAGACGCCGGCGGCGACGTCCGCCGCCGCGGCGAACTGCGGCAGCTGCTTGCGCCCGAGCGCGCAGACGACCGCGGCCTGCGGATCGTGGTCCCAGAACCAGCGCGCGGGCGTGATGTTGTGCGAGATCAGCAGCTTGCGCTGGGGCAGGCCGAGCACCGCGCGCAGCTTCGGCGCGTAGGCGGAGTAGTGCACGAGCAGCACGTCGTCGCCGCGCGCCGCGAGCGACCGCAGCGGCGCGATCCGGTCGCCGATCCGCGGGTCGATCTCGGCGGCGACGTCGCGCCCGCCCCAGCCCCAGCTCCTGAAGAGGTCGCGGAACATCAGCGCCTGCGTCGTGACGGCGTCGTAGGGGCCGGCGCCGCTGAGGATCTGGTGGACGTTCAAGGCTCGCGCGCCTGATCCGGACGCGCGCGCTCCTCGAGCCGCGCGACGCGGTCCTCGAGCTCGGCGACGCGGATCACGACGTTGAGGTTGAAACGCGTCTGCTGGGACTGCAGCTCGCGCAGGTACTGGCGCATGACGTGGACGAGCTGGCGCTTGGCCCACGTGATCGGCGCGCCGAGCCGGCGCGTCGAGCGCATGAGGTCGGGATCGGGCTCGATGTTCGCCCACTCCATGAGCTGCTCGATCGAGACGCGCTCGGTCGGCTCGATCGACATCCCGGCGGGCAGCGTGTCGTCGCGCTGTGCAGCCGCCTCACGCGCGGCCGCGAGTGCCTCCTCGGGCTTCATTGCGGCGCTACCCGCTCGCCTGAGGGCTCGCAGGGCACAGGTGGCACGGCATCGGCGGTGCCCATCAGGCGGTGGTAGAAGGGCATCCCCTCGTCGACCGGCCCGTCGAAGATCTTCTCGCCGCCGTCGAGCACGACGAGCCGCTCGCACGTGCGCTCGATCAGCGCCGCGTCGTGCGAGACGAGCACGAGCGTCGCGCCGGCGGCGATCTGCTCGGCGATGCGCGCCTCGCACTTGCGCTGGAACGCCTCGTCACCGACGGCGAGCACCTCGTCGATGAGCAGGACGTCGGCGTCGAGGTGGGCCGCGATCGAGAAGCCCAGCCGCAGGAACATGCCCGAGGAGTACGTCGCGACCGGCGAGTCGATGAAGTCGCCGAGCTCGGAGAACGCGACGATCGCCTCCAGGCGCGCCTCGATCTGCTCCTTCTGCAGGCCGTGCAGCGCGCCGTTGAGGAAGATGTTCTCGCGCCCCGAGAACTCGCGCCCGAAGCCGGCGCCGAGCTCGAGCTGGGAGACGACCTGGCCGCCGCAGCCGACGCGCCCTCCGTTCAGCGGCACGATCCCGGCGAGCACGCGCAGCGTCGAGGACTTGCCCGCGCCGTTGCGGCCGACCATCCCGACCGTCTCGCCCGCCTGGATGTGCAGCGAGACGTCGCGCAGCGCCTGCACGGGCGCCGGCCCGCCCGCGCGCCTGCGGCCGATCAGCATCTCCTTGAGCGTGCGGCCGCGGTCGGCGCGCACGCTGAACGCACGCGACGCGTGCTCCATGACGATCTCGCCCGGCGCCAGCGCGTCCTCGAACGCGCTCACACGACCACCGCCAGCTCGCCCTGCAGGCGCCGGAACAGCATGTGGCCGCCGAGCAGCGCGACCGTCGCCGCGACGGCGACGTACGCGAGCACCGTGACGTCGGGCACGACGCCACCGTAGATCACGTCGCGCACCGCGCCGATGAACGGGGCGATCGGGTTGACCCACTCGAGCACGAAGCGCGCCGTCGCCTGCTCGGTGATCGACTCGGGCCGGAAGAAGATCGGCGAGACGAAGAACCACGGCAGCAGGGCGGCCGACAGGATCGGCGCGACGTCGCGGAAGTACGCGTGCAGGATGCTGACCGCCAGCGCGAAGCCGAGGATGAACGCGAACAGGCAGGCGAGGATCAGCGGCAGCAGCAGCAACGCGAGGTCGACGGAGCCGCGGATCGCGATCGTCACCGGCGCCAGCAGCGCGAGCAGCGCGAGGAACGTCACGAGCTGCACGGTCACGACCGACGCCGGGATGATCTCGCGCGGGAAGCGCGCCTTGCGCACGAGCGCGCCCTGGTCCAGCAGCGACGGCGCCGCGCTCATGACGGCCTGGTTGAAGAACACCCACACGACGAGGCCGACGAGCAGGAACAGCGGGTAGTCGGGCTCGGACGCCTGGTCGAAGATGACGCCGAACATGAGGTAGTAGGCGCCCATCAGCACGAGCGGGTTGATGAGGTACCACAGCACCCCCAGCGCCGAGCCGCGGTACTTCTGGCGCAGCTCGCGGCGGACCATCTGCTCGAAGAGGTAGCGGTAGGCCACGGCGGCGATTATCGCGGGTCAGCCCGCGAGCGCCCGCTGCGCCGCAGCGAACGCCGGCTTGGGCTGCAGCGCCTCGTCGAGCAGCGTCGCCGCGCCCATCCCGGCCTGCGTCTCGGAGATCCACGAGCGCCCGTCCGTGAAGCCCCAGAACGTCAGCGAGCGGCAGTCGACGGCGCGGCAGCCGCGCACGATCTGCTCGTAGATCGTCGCCTGCGCCCGCAGCTCGCCGGCGTCGGCCGGCATCCGGATCCCGACGTCGGCCTCGGTGATCGCGATGTCCAGGCCAAGGGCCTTGAAGCGCTGCATGTTGGCGACGAAGTCCGCCGGCACGCCGTCGAGGTTGAAGTGGGTCTGGAAGCCGACGCCGTCGATCGGCACGCCGCCGGCCTTCAGCCCGCGCACGATCTCGTACAGGCGGTTGGACTTCGCGTTGATCCCCTCGGCGCCGATCTCGTTGAGGTAGAGCTTGGCGTCCGCGTCGGCGGTGCGCGCGGTGCGAAACGCGTCGGCGATGAAGCCCGCGCCGAGGCGGCGCATGAAGACCGACTGGCGCAGCCCGCCGTCGTCTGCGATCGGCTCGTTGACGACGTCCCAGACGCCGACGTCGTCCTTGTACTTCGCCATCACGGTGCGGATGTGCTCGCGCGTCGCCTGGCGCAGCTCGCCGGCGTCGAGCCGGCGCACCCAGTCGGGCAGCTGGGCGTGCCAGACGAGCGTGTGGCCGCGCACCTTCTGCTTGGCCTCGCGCGCCTGCTCGACGATCGCGTCGGCGGCGTCGTATGAGTACTTGCCGCGCTCGGGCTCGAGCGCGTACCACTTCATCTCGTTCTCCGGCGTGACCGTCGAGAACTGCGCCGCGATCGTCTGGCGGTAGGCGCGGTTGCGCTTGAGCACGTCGCCGCGCACGGCGGTGCCGATCTCCATCCCGCGCGCCTTGGCCAGATCGCGCAGCGGCGTTCCCGGCAGCGGCTCGGCGTCCTCGCCCCCGCGCGCGAGGAACCCCGCGAACAGGACCGCGCAGAGGAAGACCGCGCCGATCGCGACGCGCCCGGCGAGCCTCATCGGCGGTCCACTCAGAACGCGCCGCGGCGCGTGAAGACGGCGGGGACCGTCTTGACGAGGATGCTCAGGTCCAGGAAGACCGACCAGCGCTCGAGGTAGAGGAAGTCCAGCCGCACGAGGTCGTCGAAGTCCAGCTCGGAGCGGCCCGAGACCTGCCACAGCCCGGTGATCCCCGGCGTGACGAGGTAGCGCTTCTTGTGCCAGTCCTCGAGGCGTTCGAAGTCGCGTTCGGGCAGCGGCCGCGGGCCGACGAGCGACATGTCTCCGCGCAGCACGTTGAACAGCTGCGGCAGCTCGTCGAGCGAGTAGCGGCGCAGGAAGCGGCCGACCGGCGTCATGCGCGGGTCGTCGCGCATCTTGAACAGCGCTCCCGTCGCCTCGTTGAGCGACTCGAGGTCGGCCTGGCGCTGATCGGCGTCGCGGTACATCGTGCGGAACTTCAGGCAGGCGAACGGCGCGCCGCCGATCCCCGGCCGCATCGAGCGGTAGATGACCGGCCCGCGCGAGCTGAGCCGCACGGCGAGCGCGCTGGTCGCCATCACGGGGCTCAGCACGATCAGCAGCAGCGACGAGATGCACAGGTCGAACGTGCGCTTGACGAAGTAGTCAAAGCCCTCGAAGACCGGCGGCTTGAGCTCGAACAGCGGCACCGCCTCGCCGGGCACGAACTCCGCGCGGTGGACGAGCAGCTCCATCGTCGAGGGCGCGATCCGCACGCGCACGCCGTTGGAGTGCGCGACATCGACGAGCTCGACGGCCTGCGGCTGCGGGAAGTCGGGGTCGGCGATGATCACCTCGTCGATGCGATGACGGTGGATCACCTGCGCGAGCTCGTCGAGCGTGCCGAGCGAGAGCAGCCCGTTGTTGGGCCGCGGCGTCAGCGAGATGAATCCGACGACCTTGACGGTCGGGTGTGCGGCGTCGTTGAGCGCATGGCCGACGGCCTCGATGTGCTCGCCGGTGCCGACGAGCACGGCGCGGCGCTGGTAGCCGGCCGCGCGCAGCAGCACGCCCGTCAGCTTCTCGTAGCTGCGGCGCAGCAGCGAGACGTAGAAGACGGCGAAGAACAGCGATCCGTAGAAGATGTAGTACGAGCTGAACTGGCTGCCGCTCGCCGCCGCGTAGATGAGCGCGACGAACGCGACCTGCGCCAGCGACGAGACGATCCGCGACAGCCCCGGGCGCTCGCCGCGGGCGGAGTACAGCCCCGACCGCGCGAACAGCAGCACGGTCAGCAGGAAGGCGAAGTCGAACAGCTCGTTGGTCTGCGCCGCCTGGTTGCGGGCGACCCAGTCGCCGGTGAGGATCCCGGCCTTCAGCCACAGCGCCGTGAGGATCGCGAGATAGACGCCGAAGGAGTCGAGCGTCAGCAGGACGCTGAGGCGGACGGCCTTGCGCAGCGTGTCGAGCTTGAGCAGGAACGAGAGGACCGGCGGGCGCTTGCGGCGGACGTCCTTTTCCGACAGCGCGAAGTCAGGCGACGGCGACTGCACCGGCGCCTTGGATGAGCCTTCCCGTGGCTTCTGCTCGGTTGTCGGCATGTCCCTGCTCTAACGGGTGACGATTGCAGATGTTCCGGTGCGCCGCCAGCGTCCCTGGACCTTCGGCGAGCGGCCGGGCGTTCCTCCGTACGGGTTCATCGGCTCCCGGCGCCGATGAGCGTTTCCGTACCCGCCTGCTCGACGGTGCGACGCAGACCCTCGTGCAGGTCGACCTCGGGCTCCCAGCCCAGCAGGTCGCGCGCGAGCGTGATGTCCGGCTGACGGACCTGGGGATCGTCGGTCGGCAGCGCCTCGTAGACGATCTCCGACGTGGAGTCCGTGACCGCGATGACCGCCTCGGCGAGCTCGAGCAGCGTGAACTCGTTCGGGTTGCCGACGTTGATCGGCCCGCCCTGACCGGACTCCGCGAGGGCGATCATCCCGCGGATCAGGTCGTCGACATAGCAGAACGAGCGCGTCTGGCTGCCGTCCCCGAAGACCGTGATCGGGCGGTCCTGCAGCGCCTGGCGCAGGAACGTCGGGATCGCGCGACCGTCATAGGGGCGCATCCGCGCGCCGTAGGTGTTGAAGATCCTGATGATCGCCGTGTCGACGCCCTGCTGGCGGCGATAGGCCATCGTCAGCGCCTCGGCGTAGCGCTTGGCCTCGTCGTAGACGCCGCGCGGGCCGATCGGATTGACGTGGCCCCAGTAGGTCTCGGGCTGCGGATGGATCTGCGGATCGCCGTAGACCTCGCTCGTGGAGGCCAGCAGGAAGCGCGCGCGGTGCGCCTTCGCGAGGCCGAGCGTGTGGTGCGTGCCGTAGGAGCCGACCTTGAGCGTGTGCAGCGGCAGCCGCAGGTAGTCGATCGGCGACGCCGGCGACGCGAGGTGGTAGACGAAATCGATCGCGCGGTCGACGAAGTACGGCTCGACGATGTCGGCGTGCAGCAGTTCGAACTCCGGCACGCGGATGTGCTCGATGTTGCGCAACGACCCCGTTTCGAGGTTGTCGACGCAGACGACGTGATGGCCGCGGCGCAGCAGTTCGTCGCACAGGTGCGAGCCGAGAAACCCCGCGCCACCGGTGACGAGACAGGTGGCCATAGCCGCGAATGCTACCCGTAAGCCCGCCCGCGCCGCGGGCGCGAGCGCCCGCTCAGCGCCTGCGTGCGGCCTTCAGCTGCTTTTTGGTCAGCGACGGCGCGATCACGACGAAGCCGTCCGAACGGCGCTCCGCGTGGCCCGCCTTGACGAGCCGCTTGATCACGACCGGGCAGCGCTTACAGCGCGGATTGCTCTTGCAACAGCCCTTCTTCGGCTTGACCAAGAGCTTCATTAGGTAAGCCTAACGTGTCGCACCGAACGAGTACAGTGCGCGCATGCCCGCTGCCCTCTTCGTCGAACGCCTCAACGAGCAGATCGGCCACGAGTTCGCCGCCGCTCAGCAGTACCTCGCGATCGCCGTCTACTACGACGACGAGACCCTGCCCCGCCTGGCCGCGTTCTTCTACGCGCAGGCGCTGGAAGAGCGCAACCACGCGCTGATGATGGTCCAGTACCTGCTCGACGCGGGCGCGCAGGCGCCGATCCCCGGCGTCGATCCGCCGCAGAACACGTTCGGCGACGTCGTCGCGCCGGTCGCGCTGGCGCTCGATCAGGAGCGCCGTGTCAGCGACCAGATCAACCTGCTGGCCGCGACCGCCCGCCAGGAGGGCGACTACTCCAGCGAGCAGTTCATGCAGTGGTTCATCAAGGAGCAGATCGAGGAGGTCGCCTCGATGAACGACCTGCTCAAGGTCGTCACCCGCGCGAAGGACAACCCGCTGCTGGCCGAGGAGTACCTCGTACGCGAGGCGCCCGGCGAAGCGGGTGCCGACCCGACGGCACCGCCCGTCGCCGGCGGGCCGCTGTAGGGCGCGACCACTAGCCTCCCTCGCGATGCTCAGCCGGACTCTCAGCGCGGTCGCGCGCGTACGCGCACGCGCGAGCTCGGCCACCCCACCGCGCGAGACGCTCATCGCCCAGCACGTGGCCGGGCGCTCGTTCGTCGACGTCGGCTGCATGTGGAGCATCCACGGCGCGCTCTGCTTCGCCGCCGAGGATGCCGGCGCGGCATCGGTCACGGGGGTCGACGTGATGGGCGCGACGGAGCGCTTCAGCGCCGAGCACGCGCGGCGCGGGTCGTCCGTACGCTTCGTGCAGGGCGACATGCACGAGCCCGCGACGATCGCCGCGGTCGGCCGGCACGACGTCGTCTGGTGCTCGGGCGTGCTCTACCACGCGCCGCATCCGCTGCTGACGCTCGAGCGGCTGCGCGAGCTGACGGCCGGCACGCTGCTGCTGGCGACCGAGACGATCGCCGAGACGCCGGGCCGGCGCGACACGTGCGTCATCGCCCCGTCGCGGGACGAGCACCCCAACGCCGAGCCCGCCGGCGGACCCGACGCCGGCTACGGGCCCTGGTACTGGGGCATCTCGCCGTCGGCGCTGCGCACGATGCTCAAGCTGACGGGCTTCACCGTCACCGAGGAGCACCGCACGCCGTTTCACGTGACGGTCGTCGCGACCCCGCGGTAGGGGCCCGTCGGGTCGACCAGCTCCTAGTGGTCCCTCCTAGGACGTGGCGCTCGGCCGCGTGCCGAGCGTGATGCCGAGCGTGCGCTCGTCGGCGCCGCGACGGACGCGCACCTCGATCCTGTCGCCGGGCTTGCGCTCGGTCACGATCGCGGAGACGTCGTTGGGCCGGGTCACCTCGCGCCCGCCGATGGCGACGATGCGGTCGCCCACGCGCAGGCCGGCGCGCTCGGCGGGCCCGCCGTCGACGACCGCGGCGACCTGGGCGCCGGTGCCCGTCGTCGCGTCGCCGGTCGAGACGCCGAGGTACGGCGGCTTGATCTCGCGGCCGGCCTTGAGCGCCGGCAGGACCTTCTTGACCGTGTCGACGGGGATCGCGAAGCCGACGCCGTCGTTGGCGCCCGACGTCGATGCGATCTGCGCGTTGACGCCGATCACGCGTCCCGCGGCGTCCAGCAGCGGCCCGCCGGAGTTGCCGGGGTTGATCGCGGCGTCGGTCTGCACGACGTTGTCGATCGAGTAGTTGCCCTCGCCGCCGATCGAGCGCCCGATCGCGGAGACGACGCCGGTCGTCAGCGTCCCCTCGAGGCGAAACGGGCTGCCGATCGCGATCGCCGACTGCCCGACCTTCAGCGCCTTCGACGAGCCGAGCGCCAGCGGCGTGAGCTTGCGATCGCCTCCCTCGACCTTCAGCAGCGCGAGGTCGTTGGACGGATCCTCCCCGACGATGCGGGCGCTGACGGGCGCCCCCTCGCTGAAGCGCACGCGGACGGTCTGCGCGCCGTCGACGACGTGCTGGTTGGTGACGATGTGGCCGGCCGTGTCGATCACGAAGCCCGAGCCCGTTCCGCCGCCCGCGCCGGATCGCGTCTCGATCGAGACGACGCCTGTGCTGACGCGCTCGTAGAGGGCGGACACGTCGGTGGCAGAGCGCGCGGCGGCGGTCGCGGACGGCGCCGGGTCGGCGACCACGGTGGTCGTCGCGGCGGGCGACGTGTCGCTGTCGGAGTCAAATACGCCGGCGACGGCGAGCCCGGCGAACGGGATCGCGACGGCGAGCGCGCCGAGCATCGCGGCGACGAAGTTCGATTGGCGGCGGTCTGCGTTCATGGGCGGTATGTAAGGCCACATCGCTGAACACAAGCTCACTCGGCCGTAAGAGTTCTCTTATGGGATGCACGCTCGGGCGCCCGATCCGTACGCTTGGCGCATATGTCGACTCAAGAGCGCTTGACCGTCGCCCCGATCGTCGGCCCGGACGATCCGCGACGCTTCACCGACTCGGGCATCGAGATCCAGCCGCTCTACACCGCGGCCGACGCCGACGACGTCGAGCTCGGCGAGCCGGGATCCTTCCCATACACGCGCGGCGTCCACGGCGAGATGTACCGCAAGCGCCCGTGGACGATGCGCCAGTACGCCGGCTACGCGTCGGCGACGGAGTCCAACACGCGCTACAAGTACCTGCTCGCCCACGGCGGCACCGGCTTGTCGATGGCGTTCGACCTGCCGACCCAGCTCGGGCTGGACTCCGACGACGAGCGCTGCCTCGGCGAGGTCGGCCGCACGGGAGTGTCGATCGACACGATCGACGACATGCGCACGATCTTCGACGGCATCCCGCTGAACGCGATCTCGACGTCGATGACGATCAACGCTCCGGCGACCGTGCTGCTGGCGCTGTACTCGCTCGTCGGCGAGGAGCAGGGCTGCTCGCTCGCGGAGCTCAGCGGCACGACGCAGAACGACGTCCTCAAGGAGTACATCGCGCGCGGGAACTTCATCTACCCGCCCGAGGGCACGATGCGGTTGACGACCGACCTCTTCGCGTACTGCAAGGAGTTCGTGCCGAAGTGGAACACGATCTCGATCTCGGGCTACCACTTTCGCGAGAAAGGGTGCTCGGCCGTGCAGGAGGTCGCGTTCACGATGTGCAGCGCGATCGCCTACGTCGAGGCGGCGATCGCGGCCGGCCTCGAGGTCGACGAGTTCGCGCCGCGGCTGGCGTTCTTCTTCAACGGCCACAACAACGTCTTCCAGGAGGTCGCGAAGTTCCGCGCCGCCCGGCGGATGTGGGCGCACATCATGCGCGACCGCTTCGGCGCGAAGGACGAGAAGTCGATGAAGCTGCGCTTCCACACGCAGACCGGCGGCGTGACGCTGACCGCGCAGCAGCCGCAGAACAACGTCAGCCGCGTCGCGCTGCAGGGCTTCGCCGCGGTCTGCGGCGGCACGCAGTCGCTGCACACCAACGGCTATGACGAGGCGCTCGCGCTGCCGTCGGAGCGCGCCGCGAAGATCGCGCTGCGCACGCAGCAGATCATCGCGCACGAGTCGGGCGCAACCGACACGGTCGACCCGTTCGCGGGCTCGTACTACGTCGAGGCGCTGACGGACGAGATCGAGTCGCGCGCCTACGAGCTGATCGCGAAGGTCGACGAGATGGGCGGCTCGGTCAACGCGATCGAGTTCATCACGAACGAGATCGACGAGTCCGCCTGGGGCTATCAGGAGCGCTACCGCGAGAAGCAGGACATCGTCGTCGGCGTCAACAAGTACGAGGAGGACGCGATCGAGATCGAGGACATCCTCCGCGTCGACCCGGCGACCGAGAAGGCGCAGCTCGACCGCCTCGCGGCGTTCAAGCGCGACCGCGACCAGGAGCTCGTCGCCGCCCGCCTCGAGGAGCTGCGGGTCGCCTGCCGCGGCAAGGACAACCTCATGCACCCGATCCGCCAGGCGCTCAAGGACCGCTGCTCGATGGGCGAGGTCTGCGCCGCGATGAAGGACGTGTTCGGGGCGTACCGCCCGCGGGCGTAGGGGCGCGCGCAGACGCGGCGACGGCGGGCGCGCGCAGACGCGGCGACGGCGGGCGAGGGCCAGTGGGTGGCGCGGGCGTGGTCATGGAGGATCGACGCGCGCGGCCCGTCGGCGGGGCGGGGTGTCGCTGCACCACGCATCTCATGGAACATCGACCTCTGCGCCCAGATTGGCGGATCGAGTGTCGATTCTCCATGCGCGGGGCGTGAAACGAGCGCCGCATCGACCGCTCCGCTGAGCCCGCTCGGCGCTGCTACACCCAGGGGGTGCACGAGCGCCGACCCGTGCCCGAGCGGCGAACGCGTTCGGCGCGCGTACACGCAGACGCGACGACCCCCGCGAGGGCGGGTCCCCCGACCCGCACACCGGTCCGACCGCCGCCACCCATGGCACGCTTTGCAGACCATGGCCCCCCTCGCGATCCGCTTCTACGACCTCGTCCTGACGGTCCACGTCCTCGCCGTCGTCGTCGCCTTCGGCGTCGTGTTCTCCTATCCCGTGCTCGACGCGTGGTTTCGCAGCGCGGTGCCGGGCAACGTCGCCAAGCTGCACGAGCTGCACATCCTGCTCGCCCAGCGCGTCATCACGCCGGCGATGGTCGTCGTGCTGCTGGCGGGCCTGTACCTCGCCTTCCAGGATCCGTGGAGCCTCGGCGATCCCTGGATCAGCGCGACGTTCGCGATCCTGTTCGTCCTGTTCGGGCTCACGGGCGGCGTCCTGATCCCGTCCGACAGGCGCCTGCTGGAGCTCGCCAAGCGTGACGCGACGAGCGCCGAGTACGAAGCCGAGCGCAGGAAGGCCGACGCTTTCGGCGGCCTGGCGCTGCTGCTCGTGATCGTCGCGATCTTCCTGATGGTCGGCAAACCGGGCGTCTGATCGCAGCGGCAGGACCGGGCCGCCGCCCGGCGAACCCCGGTGGCATGGAGCAGTCGACAGTCCAGCGCAAGCTCGTCAAGTCCCCGCCCGAACTCTGGGCGGAGGTCGGCAGCGAGGACGCCCTGGGCCGTCATCTCGCGCCGTTCGGCGAGATCCGCATCACCCGGACGCAACCCGAGTCCACCGTCGCCTGGGAGGGCGATCGCGCAAGCGGCACGGTGCACCTCGAGCCGGCCGGGTGGGGCACGAAGGTCATCCTCACCGCGATGCCGGCTCCGGAGGCGAGCGAGCCGACTTCGCAGCCCGTCGCGTCCACACCGCCACAGGCCACACCGCCACCCCACGACGAACCCGCCGCCCCGCCGGCGCCGGAGGAGCCCCGGCTCGGCTTCTTCGCGCGCCTCTTTCGCCGCCGCGCGCCGCAGCCCGTCCTCGCGGCGCCGGCGCCCGCAGCGCCTGAGCTCAGTCCACCCACGCCGGGTCCGGAGCCAACGCCCCCGGAGCCGGACCCGGCGCCGACTCTTGTGACACACGACGCCGCGAGCACCGAGGCGATCCTCGCCGAGGTGCTCGACGACCTCGGCGCCGCGCACCACCGGCCCTTCTCGCGAGGCTGACCCACCCCCCGACGGCCAGAGCCTCGTTTCGGGCACGAAGGCCCGGGGCGAGGCGAGCGCCGCATCCCGGTGAACACGACGAGGGATCGTTCCTCATGCGACCCCGGCGGCCCGCGGCGAAGCTGCATCTCCCCACATCAGCAAGGAGATGCCGGCCATGGTCCGTCGCACCACCAGCGCCGTTGCAGCCATCACGATCGCCGTCGTCGCCGCGCTGACTCCAGCCGCGGCGCGCCGCCACGAGCGGGCGCTACGCGATGGACCACGTGAAGCGGTTCATCCTCACGCCCGCCGGGATCAAGAACGTCGGCTGCGTCGCGGCCGACGAGTCGGCCGCCGGGCTGAACTACGCGCCCGCCGCCACGCAGAAGACCAACGGGCAGCTCATGTACTGGCCCGTGGAGCAGTGCCCTGGCAACGCCGGCCTGCGGCTGTCGTCGATCGAGATCGTGCAGTACCTCGCACACCTGCGCCACGGCAAGATCATCGGGCCGGCCGATCTCGCGACGATGGACGCGCTGCGCGCCGGCCGGCGTGAGGCGAGCAACCTCGGTGCCGGAACGCCCGCGGGCATCTACCGGTACGGCGGCGGGCTCCAGCAGGCCGACCGGACGACGATCCTGCACACCTGCGCGATCACGTTCCCCGACGGCACCGCGGCGTCGATGATCGTCAACTCGGCGATGACCCTCGACACGTGCGCGGTGCTCCGGGACGCCTGGATCGCCGCTCGTTGAGACCGCATGCACCCCGGCGCCCGCCCGCTACGGGGCGGGCGCCGACGTGCGTCGCGTGAAAGCCCGCGCATTACCCTTCGTCGCACGATGTCCAAGCGCCAGAAGGCCCCCGCCACGTATGAGATGAAGCTCGCGCAGCTTGCGGAGCTGCGCGAGGCCGCCGGCCGCACGGAGCAGGAGGCCGAGCGCAAGCAGCACGACCGCGGCCGCCTGAGCGCCCGCGAGCGCATCCACAAGCTGCTCGATGCGGGCTCCTTCCAGGAGCTCGACACGTTCATGCGCCACCGCACGCACGACTTCGAGATGCAGCGCAGGCGCCCCTGGGGCGACGCCGTCGTCACCGGCCACGGGACGATCGACGGGCGCCGCGTCTGCGTGTTCTCCCAGGACTTCAGCGTCTTCGGCGGCTCGCTCGGCGAGGTCATGTCGGAGAAGATCTGCAAGGTCATGGACATGGCCGCGAAGATCGGCTGTCCGCTGGTCGGCATCAACGACTCGGGCGGTGCGCGGATCCAGGAGGGCGTCGTCTCGCTGGGCGGCTACGGCGAGGTGTTCATGCGCAACGTCGACTGCTCGGGCGTGATCCCGCAGATCAGCCTGATCATGGGCCCCTGCGCCGGCGGCGCCGTGTACTCGCCCGCGATCACGGACTTCGTCTACATGGTCAAGCGCACGTCGCACATGTTCATCACGGGCCCCGACGTGATCCGCACGGTCACCGGCGAGGACGTCGAGTTCGAGGATCTCGGCGGCGCGGACACGCACAGCGAGAAGTCGGGCGTCGCGCACTTCGCCTGCGAAGACGAGGAGGCCTGCCTGCAGGACGCGCGCTACCTGCTGAGCTTCCTGCCGTCCAACAACCTCGAGCCGACCCCGCGCGTCCTGCCGACGGACGACCCGCTGCGGATGGAGCCTGAGCTCGACGAGATCGTCCCCGCGAACCCGAACAAGCCCTACGACATCCGCCTCGCGGTGCGGATGATCGTCGACGACGGCGAGTTCTACGAGGTCCACGAGCAGTACGCGACGAACATCGTCTGCGGCTTCGCGCGCCTGGACGGCTACGCCGTCGGGATCGTCGGCAACCAGCCGGCGAGCATGGCCGGCGTGCTCGACATCGACGCGAGCGTCAAGGCGGCGCGCTTCGTGCGCACGTGCGACGCATTCAACATCCCGATCGTCGCGTTCTGCGACGTCCCCGGCTTCCTGCCGGGGACGGCACAGGAGTGGGACGGGATCATCCGCCACGGCGCGAAGCTGCTGTACGCGTTCGCCGAGGCGACCGTTCCGAAGATCACGATCATCACCCGCAAGGCCTACGGCGGCGCCTACGTCGTGATGGCGTCCAAGCACATCGGCGCGGACCTGAACCTCGCCTGGCCGACGGCCGAGGTCGCGGTCATGGGGCCCGAGGGCGCGGTGAACATCATCTACCGCCGCGACATCGCGGGCTCGCCGACGCCGGAGGCGCGCCGCGAGCGGCTGATGGACGACTACCGCGCGCGCTTCGCCAACCCCTACTCGGCCGGCGAGCGCGGCTACGTCGACGACGTGATCATTCCGCACGAGACGCGGCCCAAGCTCATCGCCGCGCTCGAGGCCCTGCAGACCAAGCGCGTCGAGCGCCCCAAGCGCAAGCACGGCAACATCCCGCTGTGAGCGGGCGCGGTTGGTCTCGGGGCTGGCGGCCCGAGATGGGGGTCGTCGGCGCCGATCCGGCAAGGACGCAGGGAGGAAGGTGTGCCCCTGGCACATCGACGACCGAGGACGCCGCCGGGCGGTGATCGACGACCGCCAGATCGGGTCGGTAGTCCCGAGACCAGCCGCTGCCCTGGCGCTGGTGGCCGCCGCCGGCGCCGCTCTGCGCTTCGCGACGCTCGACACGCAGAGCCTCTGGTACGACGAGGCGGTCACCGCGCGGCTGCTGCGACTGGACCTCGGCAGCATGCTGGAGGCGATTCCCGACAGCGAGTCCACGCCGCCGCTGTACTACGTGCTGGCGTGGCTGTGGACGCACGTGTTCGGCACCGGCGAGGTCGGCCTGCGCTCGCTCTCGGCGCTGCTGGGAACGGCGACGGTCGTCGTCGTCTGGGAGCTGGGCCGGCGGCTCGGTGGCGACCGCGCGGCGCTGGCGGCGGCGGCCCTGGCCGCGGTCAACCCGATGCTCGTCTGGTTCAGCCAGGAGGCTCGCGCGTACGCGCTGCTGGGCTTGCTCGGCGCGCTGTCGGCGCTGCTGTGGCTGCGCGCCCTCGAGCAGATCGATCTCCGGTCGTCGCAAGCCGCTTGCAGTGGTGCAGGCCAGCCATCCCCAGCGCCGCCCTTCGGACGACGCCACACGCGCCTGCTGGCCTGGGGCGCGGTCGCCGGGCTCGCGCTGGCGACCCATTACTACGCGGCGTTCCTCCTCGCCCCGCAGGCGCTCTGGCTGGCGGCGCGCGCGCCCGGCTGGCGCGAGCGCGCGACGCTGCTGGCGCTGCCGGCGCTCGCCGGCGCCGCACTGGCGCCGCTCGCGCTCGGCCAGCGCGAGAACGACACCGCGGGGTTCATCACCGGCAGCGAGCTGCTCACGCGGCTCGCCCAGCTTCCCAAGCAGTTCCTCGTCGGCTACGACGCACCGCTCGAGCCGCTGCTCGTCGGTATCACGGCGCTGGCCGTCGTGGCCGGCTTCGCCGGGCTCGCCGGGCTGCTGAGCGGTCGCATCGACGCGCCCCCGGGCGAGCGCTCCGCCGGCGCCCGCCTGGCCGGGCTCGCCGCCGCGGCGCTCGCGCTGCCCGTGTTCGCCGCGCTCGCGGGCGAGGATCACCTCATCACGCGCAACGTCCTGTTCGTGCTCCCGCTCGCCTGCGCGCTGGCGGGTGCCGGCCTGGCCGCCGCGTTCCAGATCGCCCAGCGCCCCGCGCTGCTTGCGCTCGGCGCGGCGTGCGTCGGCGGTGTCGTCGTGATCGCCGGCGTCGCGCGCGACCCCGAACTGCAACGCGACGACTGGCGCGCGGCCGTGCGCGCGCTCGGGCCGGTCGTCGAGCCGCGCCTGCTCGTCGCCACGCCGGGCTCGGCGCTGGAGACGCTGCGCTACTACCTGCCCGGCCTCCGGACGGCATCGGCGCCGACCTTCACGACCGGCGAGATCGACTACGTCGCGCTGCCGGTGCGCCTGCCGGGTGAGCGCCCGGACCCGCCGCGGCCGCCGAACCCGTCCGCGCCGGCGGCGGGCTATCTGCTCGCGGGCCGGACCGACGGCGAGACCTATACCGTCCTGCGCTGGCGCGCGCCTGTGCAGCGCGCCGAGCCGATCGCGCCTTCGCCCGGCCTCGACGGCGAGCCGGCGGCGCTGCTCGGCATCACGCCCGCGCCCGCACCGACTCACTAGTCAATGTTGACGCCCCCGTCACGTTCCCTTACGCTCTGCGGCCGATGCCTGTGCCCGCCCGCGACCACGATTACGACTGGCTGGTCGTCGGCTCCGGCTTCGGCGGCAGCGTCGCCGCGCACCGCCTGACCGAGAAGGGCTACCGCGTCGCGGTGCTCGAGTCGGGCAGGCGCTTCGCCGACCACGAGTTCCCGAAGTCGACCTGGGACATCCGGCGCTACTTCTTCGCGCCGCGCCTGGGCCTGCACGGCATCTTCCGCCTGTCGCTGTTCAAGGACGTCTCCGTCGTCAGCGGCGCGGGCGTCGGCGGCGGCAGCCTGGGCTACGCGAACACGCTGTACCGCGCGCGCCCGCGCTTCTACGAGGACAAGCAGTGGGCGGGTCTCGAGCAGGACTGGCATGCGGCGCTCGCACCGCACTTCGACGAGGCCGAGCGGATGCTCGGCGTCACGACCGTCGTCAGCGACGACCCGGCCGACGATCTGCTGCGCGAGTACGGCCGCCAGATCGGCGCCGACAAGACGTACGCCAAGACGAACGTCGGCGTCTTCTTCGGCGCCCCCGGCGAGACCGTCGCCGACCCGTACTTCGACGGCGCAGGCCCCGCCCGCACGGGCTGCATCGCCTGCGGGCGCTGCATGGTCGGCTGCCCCGTCGGCGCGAAGAACACGCTCGTCAAGAACTACCTCTGGCTCGCCGAGCATGCCGGCTGCCGCGTCATCGCCGAGCGCGAGGTCGTCGACGTGCGCCCGCTCGGCGGCACCGACGGCGCCGACGGCTACGCGGTCACGACCGAGCGCACCGGCGCGTGGTGGCGCAAGGACCGCCGCACCACGACCGCGCAGAACGTCGTCCTCGCGGCCGGCCCGCTGGGCACGAACAAGCTCCTGCAGCGCTGCAGGCACAACGGCTCGCTGCCGAAGGTCTCCGACCGCCTGGGCGAGCTCGTGCGCACCAACAGCGAGGCGATCCTCGCCGTCACCGCGCCCGACGACGGCGTCGACTTCACCAAGCGCGTCGCGATCTCGGGCTCGATCTTCCCCGACGAGAACACGCACATCGAGACCGTCAGCTACGGCCACGCCGGCGACTCGATGAGCCTGCTGCACACGCTGCTGATCGGCGACGGTACGAAGGTCACGCGGCCGCTGAAGTTCCTCCTCGCGGTCCTGCGCCATCCGGTGCGCTTCGCCAAGCTCTGGGATCCGCGCGGCTGGTCGCGGCGCACGATCATCCTGCTCGTCATGCAGACGCTCGACAACGCGATCGCGCTGCGGCCGCGACCGGGCCGCCGCGGCACGATGCGCCTGCAGACCGCGCAGGACCCCGACAAGCCCAACCCGACCTTCATCCCGATCGCCAACGACGCGGCCGAGTGGATGGCCAAGCGGATCGGCGGCGTGGCGCAGAGCTCGACGATGGAGGCGCTCTTCGCGATCCCGACGACCGCGCACGTGCTCGGCGGCGCCGTCATCGCCCGCTCGCCCGAGGAGGGCGTCGTCGATGCGCGCCACCGCGTCTTCGGCTACGAGAACCTGCTCGTCTGCGACGGCTCCGTCGTGCCGGCGAACGTCGGCGTCAACCCGAGCCTGACGATCACCGCGCTCGCCGAGCGCGCGATGAGCTTCGTGCCCGCCGCCGACGCGGCGGCCGTCACCGAAGCCCCGACCGTCCTGGCCGTTTAGGCGGGTCGGCCCGCGCCCGCGCCCGGTTAGGCTGAACAGGCCGTGGCGACCGCAGACCCCCCGAACGCAGCCGAGACCGGGCAGGCGCCGCGGGCCCAGCGGCCCAAGCCGCGGATCGTCGAGCGCCTGGAGGCGCAGCGCGAGCGCCACCGCCAGCGCCACCTCATCGTCCGGGTGCTGTACATCGTCGTCGGCTTCACGCTGCTGCTCGGCGGCATCGGGATGCTCGTGCTTCCCGGGCCGGCGTTCCTCGTCATCCCGGTCGGCCTCGCGATCCTCTCGCTCGAGTTCGTGTGGGCCGAGGGGCTGCTCGATCGCGCCCTGGAGAAGGGCGAGATCGCCAAGCGCAAGGCGGCCCAGACGACGCGCACACAGCGCATGCTCACCGCGATCGCTGTCGCGCTCGGCGCCGCCGCGTTCGGCGCCTGGGCGTACTACGACGACATCCCGCTGCTGCCGGTCTGATCGCCGGAGCGCGAATTCGTTGCTCGTCGCGCTCGCAGTCGTCTAGCGTTCGCCGTCGAGTGTCGTCCTACGGGGAGGCTGGATGTCGTATTCGATCGCGTGTGGTGATGTGATGCCGGGCTGCTCTGCCCGCTTCGAGGGCGGCTCCAAGGAGGAGGTCCTCGGCCAGATCGCCGCGCACGCGCACGACGATCACGGGATCGAGGAGATCACGCCTGATGTGCTCGCCGCGGTCGAGGCCGCGATCCACGAGCACTGAGCGAGAGCGGCAGGACCGCCGCATCCGGGCGCTGGGCGCGCCGCTGCGGCTTGACGCGGTACATCGCGGCGTCGGCCTCGCGCAGGATCTCGCCGGGGTCGAACGGCTCGGCCCCGAAGCGGTTGATGCCGATGCTCGCCCGCATCGAGATCTCGGTCCCGTCGGCGAGCGTGATCGGACGGGCGATCATCACGGCCAGCCGCGTCGCGAGCCGCTGCGCGACGATGTCGTCGCCGATGCGCTCGCCGACGACGACGAACTCGTCGCCGCCCAGGCGCGCCGCGGTGTCGCCGTCGCGCAGCCCGACCCGCAGGGCGTCGGCGATGCCGCGCAGGACGCGATCGCCGGCTTCGTGGCCGTGCTTGTCGTTGACGCGCTTGAAGGCGTCGAGGTCGACGAGGAAGAGCGCCGCCGCGACGGGCGCGCGCGCGGCGCGGGCGGCGATCTGCGCCATCCGCTCGGTCAGCAGCCTGCGGTTCGGCAGGCCGGTCAGCGCGTCGTGCAGCGCGAGGCGCTCGAGCTCGGCCTCGTGGCTATGGCGCTCGCCGATGTCGCGGATCAGCGTGAGCGTCCGCACGCTGACCTCCTGCACCATCGCGATCGTCGACATCTCGACGTGGATGGCCGTGCCGTCGGGACGGGCGACGACGGTCTCGAAGCGCTTGGGCACCGGCTCGCCGCTGGCGATCCGGTCGTCGACGAGCGCCTGGATGCGCTCCTGCTCGTCGGGCGCGAGGAAGCCGAACAGCGACTGCGCCGCGAGCAGCTCTGCGTTCGTTCGTCCGTACAGGCGGCAGGCGGCGTCGTTGACGTGCAGCACGCGGCCGCCGTCACCGATGACGACGCCCTCGTCGAGCGCCTCGTGCGCGCTGAGGAGGAGCAGGTCGAGAACCTCGGGATCGGGGCGAGCCGTCACCTGTGTTCGATCGGTCCCGCGCGAGGCGCGCACGATCGGATATCAGGCCAGTCGCCGGGCACGGCGACCGCGCCGAATGTCCAGCTGGTCGATCGCAACCCGCTACAGCGAGACGGTGCCGGCCTGGACCGCGCCGGCGCGAGCCGCTCGCAGCGCGGCCGCCGCGACCGCCAGGTCCTGGATCGCCAGGCCCGTCGAATCGAACAGCGTCGTGGCCTCGGGGCCGCTGCGACCGGTCGCCTCGGTCGCCAGGACGGCGCCGAGCGTCGTGACCTGCTCGCGCGTCACGAGCCCCGCCTCGACGGCGCCGGTCAGCTCGCCGCCGTGGGACGCCTGCGCCCACTCGTCGCAGAACAGCTCGCAGGCGACGACGGCCTCGACGCTCGCCTCGGCCTTGCCGCTGCCGTCGGCGCCGAGCATGTTCAGGTGCTGACCCGGGCGTAGGTCGTCGTGCTCGACCACGACGGCGCCACCGGGCGTGATCGCGCAGACGATGTCGCAGGCAAGCGCTGCCGGCAGGTCGCCGACGGCCCATCCGCCGAGCTCGGCGGCGAGCGCCGCGGCTGCGTCCGTGCGGGGGTCGAAGCAGACGCCGTCGTGGTAGCCAGCGGCGACGAGGCAGCGCGCGGTCCAGGCGCCGTGCAGCCCGCAGCCGACGATGCCGACCGTGCGGGCGCCGGCGCGCGCGAGCGCCTGCGTCGCGACCGCGGCGACGGCGCCCGTGCGCAACGCCGTGACGGCGCGGGCGTCGAGGATCGCCAGCGGCACGCCGGTACGCGCGTCGGACAGGCAGACGACGCCGCTGACGGTCGGCAGCCCGCGCTCCGGGTTGCCGGGAAACGAGGTGACCCACTTCAGCAGCGCGAGGTCGCCGCCGCGCGCGGGCATCGCGCGGAAGTCGCCATAGGGCGGGCACTGCACGTAGACCTTGGCCGGCATCACCCATTCGCCGCGGTGGTGGTGCACAAACGCCTCGCGGGTCGCCTCGATCGCGGCCCGCGGCGAGACGGCGGCGAGGACGGTGTCGTGGTCGAGAACGGCGAGCTCCGGCACGGCGGGCAGGCTACTCGTACGGCGTCCCGAAACCCCCGAGACCGGCCGTCGGACATTCAATCCTGAATCCCGATCCGAATTGACCTGTATCATCCGCCGCTCGCCCTGCACGCCACCACGGAGCACTGAGACCTTCCATGGAGCCCACAACGGTCAGCGGTCGCCAAGGGACGCTCGAGAACCCCGAGGTTCGCGAGGACGTCCCCGGCCACGTCATCCCGATCATCGAGCGTGAGTTCGACGACTTCGACACGGAGTCCACGCGCTATCTGCGCGGCGACATCGAAGAGCCGGAGTTCATCAAGTTCCGCCTCAAGCAGGGCGTCTACGGCCAGCGCCAGGCCGACGTCCAGATGATCCGCGTCAAGCTTCCCTTCGGCGGCATCTCGCCCGACCAGATGGATGCCTTCGCCGACGTGATCGAGAAGTACGTGCCGCTCAACAAGGGCCACATCACGACGCGCCAGAACATCCAGCTGCACCACGTCCCGCTGCCCGACGCCGCCAAGGCGATCCGCGAGCTGTCAGACGCCGGCCTGTCCTCGCGCGAGGGCTGCGGCAACACCGTGCGCAACGTGACGGGCGACCCGTGGGCCGGCATCGCCGAGGACGAGCTCTTCGACCTGACGCCCTACGCCGGCGCCTACGTGCGCTACTTCGTGCGCCACCCGACGACGCAGATGATGCCGCGCAAGATCAAGACCGCGTTCGACGGCTCACCGGCCGACCGCTCGCTGACCGGCATCCACGACATCGCCTACCTCGCCCGCGAGCGCGACGGCGTGCGCGGCGTCGAGATGCGCGTCGGCGGCGGCACCTCGATCATGCCGCGCGTCGCGCCGACGCTGTACGACTTCGTCGGCCTCGACGACGGCGAGTACCTGAAGATCGCCGAGGCCTGCTTCCGGATCTTCGACCGCCAGGAGTTCCTGCGCGTCAACCGCGCCCGGGCGCGGATCAAGGTGCTCGTCGACAAGATCGGCATCGACGCGTTCCGCGAGATGGTCGAGGAGGAGCTGCGGGGCGACTGGGTCGACGAGCGCGATTTCTCGATCGGCGCGATCACGTGGCAGGACGACGAGGAGGCCGCCGCTCCCCGCGTGCCCGACACCTACGCCTCGCCCAACGGCGACGTGTCGGCGTTCGAGCAGTTCGTCGCCGGCAACGTCCGGCCCCAGCGCCAGCCGGGCTTCAGCTCGGTCCACGTCAAGGTCACCCGCGGCGACCTCACGCCGGAGCAGTTTCGCGCGATCGCCGAGATCCAGCGCCGCTACTGCGGCGGCTACATGCGGATGACCGTGCATCAGAACTTCGTGCTGCGCTGGGTCCGCGACGAGACGCTCTACGAGGTCTGGCACGAGCTCGCTGCGCTCGGCCTGGCGGGCGTCGGCCCCGACACGATCATCGACGTCGTCTCGTGCCCGGGCACGGACTCCTGCAAGCTCGGGATCACGTCCTCGATGGGTCTCAACGCCGCCGTCCAGCAGCGCGTCGAGGAGATGCAGATCACCGATCCGCTGACGCGTGCGATCCACATCAAGATGAGCGGCTGCCCGAACGGCTGCAGCCAGCACCACATCGCGAACATCGGCTTCTACGGCGCCTCGATCAAGGTCGGCGAGCACACGATCCCGGCCTACGTCGCGCACATCGCGGGCAACTTCGACGGCGGCGAGATCATCTACGGCCAGCGGCTGAAGGTGCGCCTCGCGGCCAAGCGCGTGCCCGAGGCGATCGAGCGCTGGCTGCGCTGGTACGAGGCCGAGCGCGCGGAGGGCGAGGTCTTCAACGCCTTCGCGTCGCGGGTCGGGACGAAGGCCTTCGAGGACAAGGTCCGCGATCTGGCGCTGCCGATCGAGTTCAGCCTCGAGACGATGACGACCTTCATCGACTGGACCAAGGACGTCCCCTTCCAGGTCGTCCGGGGCGAAGGCGAGTGCGCGGTCTAGACGCAGCGAGCGTGGCAGCGTCTCTGACCGAGACGCTGCGCGAAGCAGCCGCCCACGAGCGGCTTGTCTTCCTGTGCTCGTTTCAGAAGGAGGAGTCGGTGATCCTCGACGAGCTGCTGCTGATCGCGCCGCACGTCCGCGTCGTGACGATCGACACCGGCGTGCTGTTCGAGCAGACGCTCGCGACCTGGCGCGCGTTCGAGCAGCGCTTCGGCGTGCAGATCGCCGTCGAGAACGCGTTCGGCACGCCGCCGTGGACGGGACCCGAGCACTGCTGCGGGGCGCAGAAGGTCGCCGCGCTGAACCGCGCGCTCGCCGGCGCCGACGCCTGGGTCACCGGCCTGCGCCGCGAGCAGGGGCCGTCGCGCGCCGGAACTGAGCTGGTGGAGGTGGATAGCAAGCGCGGAGCGGGTCAGGTCGCGAAGTACAACCCGCTCGCGCTGTGGACCGAGCGCGACCTGTGGACGCGCATCCACGAGCGCGACCTGCCCTACCACCCGCTGCACGACGCCGGCTACGAGTCGATCGGCTGCGCGCCGTGCACGAATCCCGGCAGCGGCCGCGAGGGTCGCTGGGCCGGCACCGACAAGACCGAGTGCGGGCTGCACGTCGCCTGAGTTCCATGGATCCGCTCGTCATCGCATTCGGCCTCGGCGTGGGCATCCTGATCGGCTTGACCGGCATCGGCGGCGGCTCGCTGATGACGCCGCTGCTCGTGCTGTTCGCGGGCGTCCCGCCCGTCGTCGCGATCGGCACCGATCTCGCCTACGGCGCGGTCACGAAGACCCTCGGTGGCTGGCGTCACTGGCGCAAGGGGACCGTCGACCTCGGCGTCTCGGTGTGGCTGGCGGTCGGCAGCATCCCGGGCGCGCTCGTCGGCGTCTGGCTGCTCGACCGCCTGCACCGCACCTACGGCGAGAGCTTCGAGCCGACGCTGCTGATCACGATCGCGGTCGCGCTGATCATCGTCGCGGTGACGATCCTCGGCCGTGCGCTGTTCATGCCCAAGCTCGTCGCGCGCGAGCGCCACACGGTCGATCAGACGACGCGCACGAAGGTCACGGCCGCGCTGATCGGCGCGGTGCTCGGGCTGATCCTCGGCATCACCTCGGTCGGCAGCGGCGCGCTGATCGGCCTCGCGCTGATCCTCGTCTTCCAGCTCACGCCGCACCGCGTCGTCGGGACCGACGTCTTCCACGCCGCGATCCTGCTGTGGGCGGCGGGGATCGCGCACTGGGTCAGCGGCAACGTCGACTTCCTGCTCATGGGAACGATCCTGATCGGCTCGCTGCCCGGTGTCGTGATCGGCACGCACCTCATCGGCCACGTGTCGGCGAACACGCTGCGGCCGGCGCTCGGCTGCGTCCTGCTCGCGTCGGCGCTCGGCGTCATGACGAAGGCCGGCGTCGGCGTGCCGCCGGCCGTCCTGATCGGCGTCCCGCTGGCCGTCGGGCTGGGCTCGTTCGCGCTGATGCGCACGCGCCCCGCCGCCCCACCCCCCGAGGTCGACGCGCTCGAGCTCGAGGCCGAGATCCAGCCCCCCGAGCGCGAGGCGGTTCCCGCATGAATGCGCACATGACCCACCTGCAGGTGCTCGAGTCCGAGGCGATCCACGTCATGCGCGAGGTGGCGGCCGAGCTGTCGCGGCCCGTGCTGCTGTTCAGCGGCGGCAAGGACTCGATCGTGCTGCTGCGGCTCGCGGAGAAGGCGTTCCGGCCGGGGCGGTTCCCGTTCCCGCTCATGCACGTCGACACCGGCCACAACTTCCCCGAGGTGATCGAGTTTCGCGACCGCCGCGTCGCCGAGCTCGGCGAGCGGCTGATCGTCGCCTCCGTGCAGGAGACGATCGATCGCGGGCGCGTCGCCGAGGAGACCGGGCCGCGCGCGTCGCGCAACCGCCTGCAGACGACGACGCTGCTGGACGCGATCGAGCAGCACGGCTTCGACGCCGCGTTCGGCGGCGCGCGCCGCGACGAGGAGCGCGCGCGGGCCAAGGAGCGGATCTTCTCCTTCCGCGACGACTTCGGCGGCTGGGACCCGAAGAACCAGCGGCCCGAGCTGTGGAACATCTACAACGGGCGCATCCGCCGCGGCGAGAGCGTGCGCGTGTTCCCGATCTCCAACTGGACCGAGCTCGATGTGTGGGAGTACCTCGCCGTCGAGCAGCTGGAGGTTCCGTCGATCTACTTCGCCCACGAGCGCGAGGTCTTCGAGCGCGACGGGATGCTCTATGCGATGTCCGAGCACGTCGAGCTGATCGACGGCGAGCTGCCGTTCACGCAGTCGGTGCGCTACCGCACCGTCGGCGACATGAGCTGCACCGGCGCCGTGCGCTCGACGGCCGCCGACCTGGGCACCGTCGTGGCGGAGATCGCGGCGACGCGCGTGACCGAGCGCGGCGAGACGCGCGCCGACGACCGCGCCACCGAGGCCGCGATGGAAGACCGCAAAGTGGCCGGGTACTTCTAGCCATGGCCCTCGCGCAGGCGGACCTGCTGCGGCTGGCGACGGCCGGCTCGGTGGACGACGGCAAGTCGACCCTCATCGGGCGGCTGCTGTTCGATGCCAAGCAGGTCCTCACCGACCAGCTCGAGCACGTCGAGGAGGCGTCGCGGCGGCGCGGCGGCGCGGGCGTCGTCGACCTCTCGCTGCTCGTCGACGGCCTGCGCGCCGAGCGCGAGCAGGGGATCACGATCGACGTCGCCTACCGCTACTTCGCGACCGCGCGGCGGACGTTCATCATCGCCGACACGCCCGGCCACGTGCAGTACACGCGCAACATGGTCACGGGCGCGTCGACCGCGGACCTGTCGGTGATCTTGGTGGACGCGCGCAAGGGCGTGCTCGAGCAGTCCAAGCGCCATGCGTACATCTCCGCGCTGCTCGGGATCCCGCATCTCGTCGTGGCCGTCAACAAGATGGACCTCGTCGACTTCGACGAGCAGATCTTCGACGCCATCGTGCGCGACTTCGCCGACTTCGCGCGCGGCCTCGGCGCGCGCGACATCGCCTATGTTCCGATCAGCGCCAAGCACGGCGACAACGTCGTCGACCGGTCGGAGAACATGCCCTGGTACGGGGGGACGCCGCTGCTCGGGTATCTCGAGACCGTGCAGGTCGCCGACGATCGCAACCTCGAGCAGGCGCGCTTCCCGGTCCAGTGGGTCATCCGCGACCACGAGACCGACTACCGCGGCTACGCGGGCCAGATCGCCGGCGGCGTGCTGCGCGCCGGCGACGAGGTGCTCGTGCTGCCCTCCGAGAAGGTCACGCGGATCGCGAGGATCGACACGTTCGACGGCCCGCTCGACGAGGCCTGCGCCGGGATGTCCGTGACGCTGCTGCTCGAGGACGAGATCGACATCTCGCGCGGCGACATCATCTGCCACCCCGGCGACGCGCCGCAACTGGCGCGCGAGCTGACGGCGACGGTCTGCTGGATGGCCGACGCGCCGCTGCGGGCGGGAGCGCGCTACGCGATCAAGCACGCGACCCATGCCGCACGGGCCGTCGTCGACGCGGTCCTCGACCGCGTCGACGTGCACACGCTGTCGCCCGACGGCGACGCCGATTCGCTCGGCCTCAACGACATCGGCCGCGTGCGGCTGCGGACGTCCAAGCCGATGGCCTTCGACGCGTACGCCTCCAATCGCGCCACGGGCTCGTTCATCCTCATCGACGAGGCGACGAACGACACGGTCGGCGCGGGGATGATCGCCTAGTGCAGCGTTCCGTTAGTCCGTCCGCCCAAGGGTGAAGGGACTTGCGGAACGCTGCACTACTAGTAGCTTGTCCAGGGTGGTGAACCGCCGCCCGCAGCTTCGGATCGTCGCTCCCAACGCCTCCGACGAGGAGGCCGCCGCGCTCGTGGCGGCGCTGGAGCGGTTCATGCGCGACACCGCGCCCGTGCTCGATCCCGCGCCGGTCGCGCGGCAGTCCGCCTGGGCGCGGGCCTCGCTCTTGGAGGCCACTGGACACGCGGCGGACGAGTCTTTGACGTGGCAGCGCCGCCGGCGCCACTGAGCATCGAGTGGTGCGGTCTGTGCGTAAGGCCTCCTGAGGCGCCACGCGATCGGGAGGGCGTCTGACCGCCGCTCACGGCGAGGCCCGGGCGACCGCGAGCGCCTGCGCGCCACGCCATCGGGCCACTTTCCGGACTCTCGACCATGATCGGCTCAAGTACTGGGCCGATCGGCCGATAGGACCGTGTCATGGGCCTTTCGCACGAGAGCGGTGGCGCGGTCGTCGACGAGCGGCTCGCGCCCGCCGGTCTCACGCGGTTGCTGGGCAGCTACGGCGCCGGTCGCGCCTCGGTTCTCGCCGCCGCCACCGTGCTCGTCGTGGGGGCATGCCTGCTGCGCGTGTTCACCTCCGCTCCGGCCGTGACGATCGGCCTGGCTTGCATCGTCGCCGTCACGCTCGTGGCCTCCGAGTTCGGCACGCGCGTCGGGCTGCGGACCGCGGCCGCGGCGATCGCGGCGATGTCCGCGTTCGCGGTCCTCGGCTGGTCGGGCGAAGGTGCGGCGACGATCGCGGGCCGCGCCGCGGTGCTGCTGTTCCTGGCCCCCGTCGTCGGGCGCGCCGCGGAGCGCGCCGCGGCCAGCCGCCGCCTGCTCGAGCAGCTGCTCGAGGCGACCACGGACGCGATCTACGTCAAGGACCGCGCCGGTCGCTACCTGCTGCTCAACAGCGCGACGGCGCGGCTGATCGGCCGTCCCACCAAGGAGATCATCGGCCGCGCGAACAGCGAGCTGCTGCCGCACGTCGCCGACGAGGTCTCGGCGCACGACAGCGAGGTGCTCGACAACGACGCGGGGTCGTCCTACGAGATCGCCGGCCGCTTCGGTGAGGAGCGCCACATCCTGTCGGTCACGAAGAGCCCGTTCCGCGACGCCACCGGTCAGGTCATCGGATCGCTCGGCATCGCGCGCGACATCACCGAGCAGCGCCGGCTGCAGGAGGAGAGCACGCGCTTCTTCGACCTCTCGGGCGACATGCTCTGCACGGTCGACTTCGAGGGCCGGCTGCACCGCGTCAACGGCGAGTGGGAGAAGCATCTCGGCTGGACCACCGACGAGCTGCTCGGCGCGTCGATCTTCGACTTCGTCCCGGCCGAGGACCACACGGCGATGTCCGCGGCGACCCGCGCCGCGCGCGTGCCCGGCGCGCCGGGCGGCCGCGTCACGAACCGCTGGCCGGCGAAGGACGGCTCGTGGCACTGGATCGACTGGAGCCTGCGCACGGTCGGAGAGGACCGCATGGTGTACGCCTCCGGCCGCGACGTCACGCTCGAGCTGCTCGCCGAGCGCGCGCTCGCCAGCAGCGAGGGCCGCTACCGCGCGCTCGTCCACGGCCTGCCGGGCACGGCGGTGTTCCTCGTCGACGCCGGCCTGCGGCTCGAGTTCGCCGCCGGGCAGGAGCTGCACGACGGCGAGATCGTCCCCGCCGAGCTGATCGGCGAGCACGTCGCCGCGATCCTCCCCGCTCCGGCCGCCGACCAGCTGCTCGACGCCTGCACGGCCGCACTCCTCGGCGAGGAGCGCAGCCTCGACATCGTCTCCGCCGAGACCGGCCACGCGCTCTGGCTGCGCACGAGCCCGCTGCGCGGCGCCGAGCCCGGCCAGATCGCCGGCGCGATGCTCATCGTCATGGACATCCGCGCCCGCGTCGAGCGCGAGCGCGAGATCGGCGAGGCCCAGGAGCGCTTCCGCCGCGCGTTCGAGGACGCGCCGATCGGGATGGCGGTCGCGAGCCTCGACGGCAACTTCCTCGAGGTCAACCAGGCGCTGTGCGCGATCACCGGCTACGCGCCCGACGAGCTCGCCGGCACGACGTTCTCGGCGATCACGCATCCCGACGACCTGCCCGCCGACTTCGAGGTCATGCGCTCGCTCGTCTCCGGCGAGCTGAACTCGTCCGTCAACGAGAAGCGCTACCTGCGCCCGGACGGCACGTTCGTCTGGGTCGCGCGCAGCGTCACGCTGGTGCGCGACGCCGACGGCGAGCCGCTGCACTTCCTCGACCAGATCCAGGACGTCACCGAGCGCCGCCGCTTCGAGCGCGAGCTGCGCCACCTCGCCGATCACGACCCGCTGACGGGCCTGTTCAACCGCCGCCGCTTCGAGCAGGAGCTCGACCGCCATGTCGCCGAGGTCGCTCGCTACGGCCCGCGCGGCGCGCTGCTCGTGCTCGACCTCGACCACTTCAAGTACGTCAACGACGCGCTCGGCCACCACGCCGGCGACGAGCTGATCCTGGCCGTCGCGGCGCTGCTGCAGAACCGCCTGCGCGGCACCGACACGATCGCGCGGCTCGGCGGCGACGAGTTCGCCGTCCTGCTGCCCAACGCCGACCGCCGCGAAGCCGAGCACGTCGCCAACACGCTCGTCGAGGCGGTCCGCGAGGAGGCGACCGTCGTTCTCGGCGACCGCCGCCGTCGCGTGACGACGAGCGTCGGCATCGCGCCGTTCGGCCGCTCGGACCGCACCGGCGAGGAGCTGCTGATCGAGGCCGACCTGGCGATGTACGAGGCCAAGGAGGCCGGCCGCGACCGCTGCGCCGTCGTCTCGCCCAAGGCCCAGCGCCCGCAGCGCATCCGCGAGCGCGTGAGCTGGCTGGAGCGCCTGCGCACCGCGCTCGACGAGGAGCGCTTCGTCCTGCACGCCCAGCCGATCCGCGATCTGCGCAGCGGTGACATCGGCCAGCACGAGCTGCTGCTGCGGATGCTCGGCGACGACGACGAGCTGATCGGCCCGGCCGCGTTCCTGCCGCTGGCCGAGCGTTTCGGCCTGGCCCCGGAGATCGACCGCTGGGTCGTCGGGCAGGCGATCGGGCTGCTGGCGGGCGACCGCGACGGAAGGATCGCGCTGGAGATCAACCTGTCGGGCCCGTCGCTCAACGACACCGGGCTGCTGCGCCTGATCGAGACCGAGCTGGCGCACTCGCGTGTCGACCCGCGGCGCCTGATCTTCGAGATCACCGAGACCGCGGCCGTCGCGAACATCCCGCTCGCGCGCCGCTTCGCCGAGCGCCTGACCGAGCTGGGCTGCCGCTTCGCGCTGGACGACTTCGGGGCGGGCTTCGGCTCGTTCTACTACCTCAAGCACCTGCCCTTCGACTACCTCAAGATCGACGGCGAGTTCGTGTCGGGCTGCCTGGGCAACAAGACCGACCAGCTCGTCATCGAGGCCGTCGTGCGGATCGCCCGCGGACTGGGCAAGGAGACGATCGCGGAGTTCGTCAGCGACCCGCAGCTGGAGGCCTTCGTGCGCTCGCAGGGCGTCGACCACGCGCAGGGCTTCCACGTCGGCCGTCCCGTGCCGGTTTCGCAGATCGGGCTGAGCAAGCCCGCTGCGCGCGTATCCTGACAGCGACCGACCCCGCGGCTCGTAGGATGACGCCCACGCATGTTCTGCAAGATCCTCATCGCCAACCGTGGCGAGATCGCGGTCCGGATCATCCGCGCGCTCGACGAGCTCGGCGTCGCATCGGTGGCGGTCTACTCCGAGCTGGACCGTGACGCGCCCCATGTCGCGCGCGCCGGCGAGTCCTACCTGCTCGGCCCCGCGGCACCCGCCGAGAGCTACCTGAACGTCGAGCGGATCCTCGACGTCGCGCGCCGGTCCGGCGCCGAGGCCGTCCACCCCGGCTACGGCTTCCTCGCCGAGAACGCGGCCTTCGCCCGCGCCTGCGAGGACGCCGGCATCGTCTTCATCGGCCCGCCCGCAAGTGCGATCGAGGCGATGGGCTCCAAGACGCGCGCCCGCGAGCTGATGCAGAAGGCCGGCGTGCCGATCGTGCCTGGCACGGTCGAGCCGGTCGCCGATCTGGCCGCCGCCGAGAAGATCGCGGCCGACGAGATCGGCTATCCGGTCGCCGTCAAGGCGGCGGGCGGCGGCGGCGGCAAGGGCTTTCGCGTCGCACTGAAGCCCGCGGAGCTCAAGGACGCCTTCGAGGGCGCCGCGCGCGAGGGCGAGAAGTTCTTCTCCGACGCGACCGTCTACCTCGAGCGCTACCTGCCCAACCCGCGCCACGTCGAGGTCCAGGTGCTCGCCGACGGGCACGGCAACACGATCCACCTCGGCGAGCGCGACTGCTCGATCCAGCGCCGCCACCAGAAGCTCATCGAGGAGTCCCCCGCGCCGGAGTGGATCGTCGACGAGGCGCTGCGCGAGCGGATCGGGACGATCGCCGTCGAGGCCGCGAAGGCCGTCGACTACCGCGGCGCGGGGACCGTCGAGGGCCTGCTGGACGCGCAGGACGGCGCCTACTTCTTCCTGGAGATGAACACGCGCGTGCAGGTCGAGCACTGCGTGACGGAGATGACGACCGGCATCGACATCGTCAAGGAGGGCATCCGCGTGGCGGCGGGCGAGCCGCTGTCGGTGCAGCAGGACGAGGTCGTGCTGCGCGGCCATGCGATCGAGTGCCGCATCAACGCCGAGGACGCGTCGAAGCGCTTCGCCCCCGCGCCCGGGCGGATCGGGCGCTACGTCGAGCCCAGCGGTCCCGGCGTGCGCGTCGACTCCGGCGTGCGCGCGGGCAGCGAGATCTCGCCGACGTACGACCCGATGGTCGCCAAGCTCATCGTCTGGGACGTCGATCGCGAGCAGGCCACGCGGCGGATGCTGCGCGCGCTCGCCGAGTACGAGATCGAGGGCCTCAAGACGCTGATCCCCTTCCATCGCGCGCTGCTGGCGACCGAGCAGTGGGCGCGCGGCGAGACCTGCCGCGACCTGCTCGAGGACAAGGACTGGCTCAAGGCGCTCGCGTTCGAGAAGGTGCCGAAGACGACCGGCGAGGACGCGGGCGCCGGAGGCGATGACACCGTCGAGCAGACCTACACGGTCGAGGTCTCGGGCCGCAGGTTCGACGTGCGCGTCATCGGGCCGCCCGGCGGTCCGGCCGGCAACGGCAGCGCCCCCGCGCCCAAGCGCCCGGCCCGCGCGGCGCGCGAGGCGACGGCGCGCGAGAACGGCCACGGCGGCGACGCGCTCGCCTCGCCGATGCAGGGCAGCGTCTGGAAGATCCCCGTCAAGGCCGGCCAGCAGGTCGTCGAGGGCGAGGTGGTGACGATCATCGAGGCGATGAAGATGGAGAACGAGATCACGGCGCACAAGGCCGGCGTCATCGCCGAGCTGCCGATCTCCGAGGGCGACCTCGTGCGCAGCGGCGACGTGCTCGCCGTCATCGCCGACGCGACGTAGCCGCCGCGGCGAGACGCCACGAGGCGGTGCCGCCGGCTGCCGGCGCGCGCTCCCGGCGCGGGCGCGATGATGCAACGTCCATGGACGACGGCCCCTTCCCCGTAGCCCCGCTGGCGGTCGCCGCCGCCTACCTGATGGCCGCGCTGTGCCTGTTCATCCCGCTCGCCGTCGTCGGCTCGACCTTCACGGGGACCGTGATCTGGCGGCGGGGACCGCGCCCGCACGGGCCCGTCGTCGTCGGCATCGGCATCGCGTGCGTCGTGCTCGGCGTCCTCGCGCTGCGGTAGCGCCGGCGACAGCCCTTCCCCGCGACCCCCTACTCTTCGCGCTGCGCCATGGCGACGTCGCCGACAGCCCGCGCCTGGCTCGCCCAGCCCCACGAGGCTGAGGCGATCGCCGGCCTGCTCGTCGCCTTCCGCGACCACATGGGCGTCGACTGGCCGTCGGCCAACGCCTTCCTCGCCTCGGCCGAGCGACTGCTCGAGGATCCCCAGACGGAGTACCTGCTCGCCGCCCCCGCCGCCGACCACGACGCGCCGCCGTCCGGCGTCCTGCAGCTGCGCTTTCGCTTCAGCGTCTGGAAGGCCGCGCCCGATGCCTGGATCGAGGACGTCTTCGTCGCCGCGAGCGCGCGCCGCGCGGGCGTCGGCGACGCGCTCGTCACGCTCGCGATCGAGCGTGCCGAGGTCCGCGGCGCGAGGCGGATCGAGCTCGACACGAACGAGACCAACACGGGCGCGATCGCGCTCTACGAGCGCCACGGCTTCTCGGCGAACTCGAAGGGCGGCGAGGGACGCGACCTGTTCCTCGGGCGCTCGATCGGCTGATCGCGCCGTCGCCCCGCGCAACGCTCACGCCGATGTCGGCTATCGGCTGCGCGCACGCAGACGTGCGCAGCGCCCGCCCGCTCCGTTCGTCCGTCGGGCCGGCGCCGCGCCCACGATCACGGCAGACGCCCGCCGAGGCGCAGCGAGCTGACCATCGCCCCGCCGAGCAGCAGCAGCGCCGCGCCCGCGAAGGTCGTCGTGATCTCGCGCCGCTCGGGCTTCGTGCCGATCTGCGACCCGAGCCGGTCG
The DNA here is from genome assembly GCA_038255395.1 of Solirubrobacterales bacterium. Lineage (GTDB taxonomy): Bacteria > Actinomycetota > Thermoleophilia > Solirubrobacterales > Solirubrobacteraceae > CADCVQ01. The sequence goes on along the minus strand of JBBSLI010000031.1, from coordinate 8,624 downwards.
TAGACCGCGTCGAGCTGGTCGGAGTCCTCGGCGCGGAACGCCTGCCCGCCGGAGGTCTCCGCGATCCGCTGCAGCGCATCGGGATCGGGCGGGACACGGAGCGTGCGGCCCTGGATCTCGATCTCCCCCTCGGGCGTGCCGAGCGCGACCGTGTAGATCGGCACGCGTAGGCGCTTGGCCTCCTCGGCGACCTGGTCGGCGGCCGCGCCGTCCGTCGCCGAGCCGTCGGACAGCAGCACGAGCGCGGCGGGCGGTCGGCGGGCGGAGTCGTCGCCGGCGCGGACCTTGAGGTCGTTCAGCGCGGTTCCGAGGCCTGCGCCGGTCGCCGTGCCGGCGATCGGCTGCAGCGTGTCCAGCGCGCGCTTGACGGCGCCGTGGTCGTTGGTCGGCGTCTGCAGCGTCTGGGCGGAGTCCGAGAACGCGACGAGGCCGACGCGCAGCTCGTCGGGGACCTTGTCGAGGAAGCTCTCGGCGGCGCCGCGCGCCGCCTCCAGGCGGCTCGGGCTCACGTCCGTCGCCGACATCGAGCGCGAGACGTCGGTCACGAGCACGACCGAGGCCCGCTCGACGGCGACCTGGACGGTCTTCTCCGGGCGCGCGAGCGAGATCGCGAGGGCGGCGATCGCCAGCGCGAGCAGCGCGAACGGCAGATGGCGGCTCCAGCGCGGCTGGGGCGCGGCGACCGCCGCGAGCGTCGCGAACGCGGGGAAGCGCACCGGGTAGCGCCGGCGCCGCCTGCCGGCGGCGACGTGCGCGTACAGCGCCAGCGGGATCGCGAACAGGACGAGCAGGGCGAGCGGCGAGATGAAGCTCACTTCAGCGCCCTCCCGAGCGCCTTCAGCCAGTCTCCGCTCGTCGACAGCACGACGTGGTGCGCGCCGGCCGTGCGCAGCTCGCGCGCGACGCCCGCGCGCTCCGCGGCGGCGGCCGCGGCGAAGCGCTCGCGCAGGCCGCGCCGCGACGTGTCGACCTCGATCAGGCGACCGCTCTCGGGATCGACGAGCGCCAGCCGGCCGGCGGCCTGCAGCTGCTCCTCGCGCGGGTCGCCGATCTCGACGGCGAGCACGCGGTGACGAGCGCCGAGCGCGCGCAGCGGCTTGGCCCAGTCCAGCGTTCCGCGGAAGTCCGAGACGACGACGAAGAGGCCCGGCTGGCGCGCGAGCCGGCCGGCCTTGTGCAGTACGGGGCGCAGCCCGCGGTCGGCGGCGCCGTCGACGGCGACGCCGTCCTCGAGCAGCCGCCGCAGGCCGATCTTCGCGTGCGGCCCGCCGCGCGGCGGCAGCATCTTCTCGGGTCCGCCTGCCGTCAGCACCGCCAGGCGGCCGCCGTGGCGCGTCGCCGCGCGGCCGACGACGTGCGCGACGCCCTCGGCGACGTCGGACTTCAGCCGGTCGGCGGTGCCGAACGCCATCGAGGCGGAGACGTCGAGCACGAGCCAGGTCGTGAGGATCCGCTCGGGCACCTGCAGGCGCACGTGCGGCACGCCGGTCCGCGCGCTCGCCGCCGGGTCGATCTGGCGCACGTCGTCGCCCAGCGTGTAGGGCCGCAGCTGCGCGAGCTCGGTGCCGCTGCCGACGCCCGGTGCGAGCCGGTCGCCGGGCAGCGCGCCCGCTCCGCGACGCGCGATCGACAGCGCGAGGGCGTCGACGACCGCGGCCGGGATCGGCCCCGGGCCCTGGCGCGCGGGCGGCACTCGCAGGCTGGCGACCGGCGCGACCACTACGCGACGTCGTGCTCGGCGGTGTAGTCGACCGGACCCGGCGCGACGCCTGTGGTCAGCGTGCCGAGCAGGCGGTCGAGGATGTCGTCGGCGGTGATGTTGTCCGACAGCGCGTCGTAGGACAGCACGAGGCGGTGGCGCAGCACGTCGGGCGCCAGATCGCGGATGTCGTCGACGAGCACGTGGCGGCGGCCGCGCAGCAGCGCCAGCGCCTGGCCGGCCTGGACCATGCCGATCGCCCCGCGCGGGCTGGACCCGTACTGGATCAGCTCGCCGAGGTCGGCGAGGCCGTAGCGCTCGGGGTGGCGCGTGCCGTCGACGAGCTGCACCGCGTAGGCGACGACCTCGCGGTCGACGAAGATCTCCTTCGCGGCGCGCTGGAAGCGCTCGAGGTCGGGCATCGACAGGCGCACGGCGACGTCCTCCTGCGGGCGCAGCGAGCGCCCGACGACCGAGGCCTCCTCGCCGAGCGTCGGATAGTCGACGAGCACCTTGAACAGGAAGCGGTCGATCTGCGCCTCGGGCAGCGGATAGGTGCCCTCGGACTCGATCGGGTTCTGCGTGGCGAGCACGAGGAACGGATGCGGGACGGGGTAGCTCTCCGTGCCGATCGTGACCTGGTGCTCCTGCATGACCTCCAGCAGCGCCGACTGCACCTTGGCGGGAGCGCGGTTGATCTCGTCGGCGAGCAGGAAGTTGCCGAAGACCGGGCCCAGTTCGGTGTCGAAGCGGCCCGTGTCGGGGCGATAGATGCGCGTGCCGACGAGGTCGGCCGGCACGAGGTCGGGCGTGAACTGGATTCTGCGGAAGCTTCCGCCCATGACGTCGGCGAGCGTGCGCACGGTCAGCGTCTTGGCGAGACCGGGGACGCCCTCGAGCAGCACGTGGCCACCCGCCAGCAGCGCCACGAGCAGGCGCTCGAGCATCGCGTCCTGGCCGACGATGACGCGCTTGACCTCGTACAGGACCTCCTCGAGGACCTGGCGCGGCGGCCGGCCGCCGTCGTCGTCGGGCGGCGTGGGGCGGGCGTCGCCGTAGTTGCTGAAGCTCATGGTCGGGTCCTCGGGTTGGTTCTCATGTTCGAAATCTCAGACGAGCCTGCGAAACCACAGCAGGGACAGCAGGGCGCCGCCGGCCAGCAGCGCGAGCGCGCCGCCGCTGAACACGGCGGTGATCTCGCGCTGCTCGTCGCGGTAGCCGATCCGCGAGCCGAGCGCCTTGTAGACGTCGCCGAGGTCGCCCGCCGTGCCGGCGGTGTAGGCGCGCCCGCCGGAGATCTCGGCGACCTCGCGGCTCTCGGTCGGATCGGGTGGCACCGGCCGCGTCTCGACGGTCCCGTTGGAGCGCGGGACCTGGATCGTGCCGGTGGGTGTGCCGAGCGTGACGGTGTAGATCGGGATCTTCAGCTCCTTGGCGCGCCGTGCGAGCTCCTGCGGCGAGCGTCCGCGCACGGACGTGCCGTCCGACAACAGGATGATCGCCGACGGCGCGCGCACCCCATCGGGATCGGCCTGCTGGGAGAGCGCGTCGATCGCGGTGGCGAGCGCCTCGCCGGTCGCCGTGCCGCCGCTGGGCTCCAACACCGCCAGCGCGTTGCGCACCGCCGCGCGGTCGGTCGTCGGGCTCTCGATGAGGCGCGGGGACTGGTTGAAGGCGACGAGCCCGACGCGCACCGCCGTCGGGACCTCCTCCAGGAAGCGGTTGGCCGCGGCGCGCGCGGCGGCGAGCCGGGTCGGCGGCACGTCGGCGGACTGCATCGAGCCCGAGAAGTCCGTCGTGAGCATGATCGAGGCGCGCTCGACCGGGACCGCGACCGTCCGCTGCGGCTTGGCCAGCGCGAGGATCAGCACGGCGAGCGCCAGCGCGTAGGCGACGAGCGGCACGTGACGCCGCCAGCCGGGCGTGCTGGGGACGACGGACGCCAGGACCGCCGGCGCGGCGAACGCCGCGACCGCCGCGCGCCGGTTGCGCTCGTGGCCGAGATAGGCGAGGACGCCGAGCGGCACGAGCGCCAGCGCGAGCAGGAAGAGCGGCTGGGCGAAGCTCATGGCGCGCGGCTACGGCCCGTTCGGCGAGCTCGGCGCGCTCTCCGGGCGCGTGCCGAGCGTCACGCGCAGCGTGCGGTCAGTTCCGGCCCGCTGCACCTCGAGGTCGATCTGGTCGCCCGGCCGGCGATCCTCGATCGCGCTGCTGATGTCCTGCGGCAGCGCCACCGGCGTGCCGTCTGCCTTCGTGACGACGTCGCCCACGAGCAGCCCGGCGCGGTCGGCGGGATCGCCCGGAACGACGTTCTGGATGACGACACGCCCGTTGATCGGCCCGGAGGACAACCCCAGGTACGGCCGGCTGATCGAGCCGCCCGCGCGCAGGCGCGGCACGACCTGGCGGACCGTGTTCGACGGCACGGCGAAGCCGATGCCGACGTTGCCGCCTCCGCCGCCGGCGGTCGCGATCTGCGAGTTGACGCCGATCACACGGCCCGCGCCGTCGAGCAGCGGGCCGCCGGAGTTGCCGGGGTTGATCGGGGCGTCGGTCTGGATGACCTTGTCGATCGAGAAGCCGTTGGGCGCCCTGATGGCGCGCCCGACCCCTGAGATGATGCCCGCCGTCACCGTGCGCTCCAGGCCGAGCGGGTAGCCGATCGCGACGGCGAGGTCGCCGACCTTGACGCTGTCGGAGTCGGCGAACTGCAGGGGCGTGATGTTCCGCGTGTTGGAGGCGTCGACGCGCAGCACCGCGAGGTCTGAGGACTGGTCGGTGCCCAGGACCTCGGCATCGATGCCGGTGCCGCTGTCGTCGAAGCGCACCTCGACGTTGTTGGAGCCCGAGACGACGTGTGCGTTCGTCACGATCGTCCCGTTGGAGTCGATCACGAAGCCGGTGCCGCTGCCGCTCGCGCCGCCGTCGCTCACGCGCACCTGCACGACGCTCTTGCTCGTCGCGTCGTAGATCTGGCGCACCGCGCGCGAGCGCGAGTCGGGGGCGACGCCGCCGGGCACCGCCGGCAGCGCAGCGGTGCTCCCGGACGAGGTGTCGTCGCGCAGCAGGCTGGCGCCGAGGACGCCGGTGCCGAAGAGGATGACGGCGATCAGCAGGCCGATCGCCACGAACGGCCAGATACGCCGCTCCGGCTCCGGCGGCGGCTCAGGTTCGCCAAGCGGGGGATGGACCGCGGTGATCGCGGTCTTCGGTGCAAGCCACTGGGTGTGCTCGTCCTCCTCGCGGGGATCGGTCCAGAGGCGGTCGGGTCCGGACCGTCGCCGGGGAGACTCGTCGTCTGTCATGTCCTCCACGGTAGGACGAGGATGTCAACACTTCGTAAGTTGAGCGCCGCATTGCGTAAGACGGGCGTAAGAGCGGTCAGACCGTCGCGCGATGGAGGTTCGGGCGCGAACCGCGGCCAAGCGCCGTAGACTCGCCCCCGCAGATAGCGGGAGACAAGGAGAACCGTTGCGATCCAGGGCCAAGCTCGCCGTTGTGCCAATGCTGCTCGTCATCGCCCTCGCGGGCTGCGGCGGCGACTCGGCGTCCGACGACAGATCGTCTGACAAGAAGACCGGCGCGGCGAACTCGCCCGAGGTCAAGAAGCTCCTCGAGGAGACGTTCGGGCCGAACAAGAACGCGACCTCCGGCAAGCTCAGCGGCACGATCGACATCAACGTCAAGGGCGCGCGGCGCTACCGCGAGCCGGTCCAGGTCACGCTGAGCGGGCCGTTCAACCAGTCCGGCAGCTCGCCGGCCGAGGCCAACCTCTCGGTCGGGCTGCAGCTGCGCGGCGGCGCGATCGGCGGCGAGCTCGTGCTCGTCGACGACCGCGTCCTGATCGGCCTGGGCTCCAGCGGGTACACGATCCCGCCCTCGATCGCCGGGCCGATCCGCAGGCCGCTGGCGAAGACGAGCAACGGGCTGGGGTCCGTCCTCGCCGTGTTCGGCGTCGCGCCCCGGCGCTGGGCGAAGAACCCGCGCATCGTCGGCAACGCACGGATCGCGGGCGAGGACACGATCCACGGCTCGGCCGAGATCGACACGAAGACCTTCTTCCTCGACGTCGCGAAGCTCGCGAAGGTCCTGACGTCGCTGCGGATCACCGAGATCGTCGGCATCCCGACCGTGATCGACCGCCGGGCGCGCCAGGCCCTCGTGCGCTCGGTGACGAAGGCGAACGGCGACGTCTACACCGGCGCCGACGACAAGGTCCTGCGCCAGGCCGGCTTCGACATCGCGCTGAAGCCGTCGGCGAAGGACCGCAAGATCCTCGGCTTCTCGAGCCTCACGCTCAAGGGGCAGATGAACGTCACCGAGGTCGGCACGCCGCAGAAGATCGAGGCGCCCAGGATCGCGGGCACGTTCGACGATCTGCAGGTCACGTTCGATGCCCTGGCAGAGGCCGTCAAGTGAGCAAGGCGGTCCGGTGAGCGTGGACGCCGCGACGGCGGCGCCCGCGCTGACCGTGCAGAACATCAGCAAGAGCTTCGGCGAGCGCCGTGCCGTGCACGATGTGAGCTTCGACATCGCGCCCGGCGAGCTGCTCGGGCTGATCGGACCCAACGGGGCGGGCAAGACGACGCTGCTGTCGATCCTCGCCGGAATCCAGCAGGCCGACGAGGGCAGCGTCGCGCAGCCGGACCCCGACGCCGCGCGGATCGGCTGGGTGCCCCAGCAGACGGCGGTCTACGGCAAGCTCACCGTCGCGCAGAACCTGAAGCTGTTCGCCCGGCTGGAGAAGGTCTCCGATCCCGACGCGACGGTCGTGCGGATGCTCGAGCAGACGGGCCTCCAGGAGCGCGCCGACGACGAGCTGGGGCGGTTGTCGGGCGGCAACCGCCAGCGCGTCAACATCGCCGTCGGCCTGCTCGCCGATCCACCGGTGCTGCTGCTCGACGAGCCCTCCGGCGCGCTGGACCCGCGCCAGCGCGACCGCCTGTGGGGCTTCATCAACGCGCTGACCGCGCGCGGCACGGCCGTCATCTTCGCCACGCACGACATCGCCGAGGCCGAGCGCCACGCCAACCGCGTGCTCGTGCTCGCCGACGGCGAGCTGCTGTTCGACGGCACCGCCAAGGAGCTCAAGACGGTCGCCGGCGCCGACGCGGAGCACGACCTCGAGCAGGCGTTCGTCGGCTTCCTGCGCGAGCAGGGGCACTGAGCACCCGATGCGCTGGATGCTGCTCAAGGACCTGCAGATCCTGCGGCGCTCCAAGCTGCTCGTCGGGCTGCTGATCGTCTACCCCGTCGCGATCGCGCTGCTGATCGGATTCGCCCTCTCCAGCGGCCCCGAGAAGCCGAGCCTGGCGTTCCTCAACCAGATCCCGTCGCAGCAGACGCAGATCAACTTCGGCGGCGAGAAGATCGACGTCAACGTCTACACGAACGAGCTCTTCGACGCGGTCGACCGTGTCGACGTCGAGAACCGCGAGCAGGCGCTCGAGAAGGTCCGCAAGGGCGAGGTCCTCGCGGCGCTGATCATCCCGGCGGACTTCGTCATGAAGCTCTCCAACGGCGGCTTCAACTCGGCCAAGGTGGAGGTCATCTACAACGGCGACGCGCTGAAGCAGTCCTTCGTGGAGTCGACCGTGGAGTCCAAGCTCGCGGCCGCCGACGCGGCGCTCGCGCGCCAGATCAACAAGGTCGCCTCGGGCTACATCAAGGTCATCACCGTCGGCGGCGAGATCAACGCCCTCGGCCAGAACTTCAAGCTGCTCGGCCTCGTGGAATCCAAGAAGCTGCTCGACTCGACGCTCGAGGACGCCCCTCCCGAGATCGTGCGCAAGCTCAAGCCGCTGCAGGAGTTCGCGAACATCGGCGTCGCCAACATCGGCCGCTTCAACGACGTCCTCGACACGGTCGAGGATCCGGTCGAGGTGACCTCGACGGTGCTCAGCGGGCGGCGCACACCGCTGGACACGTTCGCCGTCGCGCTCGCGGTCGCGGTGTCGCTGATGTTCGTCTGCGTCCTGCTGGCCTCCGGCCTGCTGGCGCTCGAGCGCGAGGAGAACACGTTCTCGCGCCTCGCGCGCGGGCTCGTGCCCGGCGGCCGCCTGCTCGCCGGCAAGGTCCTGCTCGCGGCCGGCTGCGCGAGCGTCGTGACGCTCGTGATGCTGCTGGGAATCAGCATCTTCGTGGCCTTGGACTATGCGCGCGTCGCGCTGTGGGTCGTGGCGATCGCGATCAGCGCGATCGCGTTCGCGACGCTCGGCGTGGCGATCGGCTCGCTGGCGCGCGAGGTGCGCGCGGCCTCGCTGCTGGCGCTGATGCTCGCGCTGCCGCTGGCGTTCCTTGCGCTCGTGCCGAGCGGCGGCGTCTCACCGGCGCTCTACGACGTCATCCAGGTGATCTCGGCGATCTTCCCGTTCAAGCCGGCGCTCGACGCGATCGACCATGCGATCAACGACGCGTCGGCGAGCTTCCCGGGCGCGATCGCGCACCTCGCGGCCCTGACGCTCGTCTTCGGCGCGGCGGCGCGCTGGGGCCTGCGGCGCTTCGCGACCGCCTGACCCGTTCAGACGGCGCTGGGCGCCTGCGGTAGCTTGTGCGCATGAGCGCGATCCCCGGTGAACCACTGAAGAAGAAGGCGCACGAGCTGACCCTGAAGGACGGCCGCAAGATGAAGGTGAAGTTCCCAGGGCTGCCGCCGCGCGCCGAGCCGTTCGCGACGGAGGAGCGCGGCGCCACCGAGCCCCCGCGCGACAACCCGGCGCCGCAGCACAACCCCAACCACGGCTTCTAGGAACCCGGCCGGAGGTACTAGTACATCCATCCGCACGTTCTGCGCGTTTCCCGGGCGCCCGAACCGTGCCTGACGCCCGCCGGCGCCCGCCCCGTGCCACCAGCACGAAGGCGGGTCACCGCCGACCGTCAGATCCCGGCCGGGCATCCCGGGATTCCACGCAGAACTTCCGGACGG
>JBBSLI010000030.1:0-53655 GCA_038255395.1 Solirubrobacterales bacterium | reverse complement strand
CCGTCCGGAAGTTCTGCGTGGAATCCCGGGATGCCCGGCCGGGATCTGACGGACGGCGGTGACCCGCCTTCGTGCTGGTGGCACGGGGCGGGCGCCGGCGGGCGTCAGGCACGGTTCGGGCGCCCGGGAAACGCGCAGAACGTGCGGATGGATGTACGAGCTCCAGCGGGTTCGGCGGCAGGACCGCGCTCAGCCGAGCGCCACGGTCCTGCCGTCGATGAAGTTGTCCGTTACTTCGACGATCCACGCACATGCCCCGGGCGCCGGGGTCGAGCTGTACGGCGGGCGCAAGCGACGGCAGCGCATTTCCGGCTGAGATCAGCCTGTCGAGCCTCGAGAGCGTCGGTCAGCTGGCCGTCGGGCTTCAGCATCACGATCGACTCGAGGGCGGCCCTGCCATCACTCACCTGCGCAGCGAGCGTGAGATCCGGCCGCCGGCGATCACCCGCGCGAGCGCTGTCCGATGGACCGGGTGATCATCGGCCAGGACGCTGCGGATCTGCGGCGACGACATGGCGAACGGTGACGCGTGCCTTCCGTGAGCAGAGCCGGACACGCAGCATGGTGAGCCGTGAAATCCGTCAGCACCCTGATTCGCACAACATCCGTCACCAACCTGAGTCGCAGACTTTTCACGCGCAGCCTGTCTACAGTGGACGCGAATGGACGGGCGTGGATCACCCGATGTCCAAGCTGGCGACCTGCGGGCGGAGCTCGAAGCGGTGCTGACATGGACCGGGACCGAGCAGCTCGTTGGTGTGATCGCCCACGATCTCGGCAACGCGCTGGGCGTGATCATCAACAACGCGATGTTCGTCGCGGAGGACCTGCCGGCCGACTCGGTCGCGGCGCAGGACGTTCGCGAGGTCCTCGTGAGCGCGCGTAAGGCGGCGCTGCTCCTGGGCCAGCTCGGCATCGCTGCCAGCGCGGCTCCGACCGGCGCGCCAGACTGCGATCTCGGCGGCCTGACCGGCGCCCTCGAGCCAGTGCTGCGCCACGGTCTGGGCCGGCAGGTCGACCTGACCGTGCAGATCGACGAGAACCTTCCGCGCGTGCGCGGCGACCCGGGACCGCTTACGCGGGCGATGCTCGCGACGGTTCTCGCCCGTCGCGACGAGCTCGACGAGGGTGCGGCGCTGAACGTGCACGTCCACGCGGACGTCGGCGGGCGGTGCGTGCTCGTCGACGTGCGGGGGGCCGCGGTCACGTTCTCGCCGGTGCGGGCCGGCGGACGCGGCCTCACCCGGGTGGCGGGGGGACGGCTCGAGGCGCGGCAGGCGCCGGCGGGGATCGCGGCGCTGTCGCTCGTCATGCCGATCGCTGATGGCTGAGCGTCGCCCCGCCTCGATCGACGGGGCCCGGCCGGCGCTGCTGATCGTCACGGCGCTCGCGATCCTCGACGTCACAGCAGGACCTTCGATCGTCGTGGCGGGGATCATGGCCGTCGGCCCGTGCCTGGCGGCGATCACCGGCACCCGGCGGACAGTGCTCGCGGTGGGCGCCTACTCGATCGGCCTGCTCGTCGTGCTCTCCTGGCCGGACCACATCTGGTGGACGACGCGACAGCTTGCGTCCCTGCTCACGCTCGTGGGGGTGACCGCGGTCAGCGCGGGAGCTGCCGCCCGCCGGGAGCGCGACGAACAGACGCTGCGGACGGCGGAGGTCGAGCGCGTGCGCGCGAGCGCGGTCAGCGCCGCCACGACCGGGTTCCTCTCGCGCGTGAGCCACGAGCTGCGGACGCCGCTGAACGCCGTCCTGGGCTTCAGCGAACTGCTCGAGCGCGACGAGCTCACGCCGAGTCAGCGCGAGGCGATCGAGCAGGTCAGACGGGCGGGCCACCATCTCGTGGCGCTCGTCGACGACGTCCTCGACGTGACCGCGATCGAAGCCGGGCGCCTGACGCTGTCAGTCGAACCTGTCGCCGTCGATGAGGCGGTCTGCACCGCCGTCGAGCTCACGACGACGCTCGCGCAGACGAGCGCAATCGCCCTCGTCGCCGAGCTCGACGACGTTGACGGCTGGCATGTGCGCGCCGACACGCGGCGGCTGTGCCAGATCCTCGTGAACCTGCTGTCCAACGCTGTGAAGTTCAACCGCCCGGGTGGGAGCGTGACGATCAGCGCCGAGCGCGACGGGGCGGGAGGCATCGCGATCGCGGTGACCGATACCGGGCCGGGGATCGCAGCACAGGATCTGGCGAAGCTCTTCGTGCCGTTCGAGCGGCTCGGCGCCGAGGCCGCCGGGATCGAGGGCAGCGGCATGGGCCTTGCGCTCTCCCGGGGATTGGCCGTGGCGATGGGCGGATCGCTGCGGGTGGACAGCTCGATCGGAGCCGGCGCGACGTTCTCGGTCACGCTGCCGGAGACGGTCGCGCCGACCGTCGAGCCACCAGCGCGTGTCGGCTCGGTTGCTGACCATCAGGCGCCGGCGGTCGATGCGGCGCCGGCCGGCGTGCTCTACATCGAGGACAACCGGTCCAACGTGCGCCTCGTCGAGCGCATCCTCGAGCGTCGCGCCGGCTGGCATCTGACGCACGCCGGCGGCGGCGCCGAGGGACTCAGGCTCGCGCTCGCGACCCGATTCGAGCTGATCCTGCTGGACCAGCACCTGCCCGACATGGAGGGGCTGGACGTCCTGCGCGCGCTCCGGGCCGAGCCGGATCGGGCCGACGTCCCGGTGGTCATCGTCAGCGCCGATGCCTCGCCGGGCCAGCGGGAATGCGCGTCCGCAGCGGGCGCCGACGGCTACCTCACCAAGCCGTTCACGATCGACGACCTGCTCGCGGTGTTCGACGCTCGCGCGCCTGCGACCTGATGGGTCAGTGGTCGCGGACGACCGGTTCGAGCAGCATCTCGTGGTCCAGCCCCGCGAACGCCGCGAGCAGACCGCGATCGAAGTGCGTGCCGCCGTCGCCGGCGATCGCGCCGGCGGCCTCCGCGACAGACCACGCCGGCTTGTACGGGCGTGTATGCGTCGAACGCGTCGTACGCGTCGGCGATGGCGACGATCCGACCCGCGAGCGCGATGTCGTCGCCGGCGAGGCCGCGCGGGTAACCAATCCCCTATCCGAGCGCCACGGTCCTGCCGTCGATGAAGTTGTCCGACGAGGCGGTGATCTCGTCGACGAGCTCCTGCGCGACAGGCGCGTCGGTCGTCACGATCATCACCGCGTGCTGCTGGTCGCCGCCGTCCGGCGTGTGGCCGACCGCGGCCGAGCCGAGGTTGACGCCGGCCTCGCCGAACTTCGTGCCGACGAGGCCGATCACGCCCGGCCTGTCGACGTAGCGAAACAGCGTCAGGTGCGGCTCGATCTGCAGGTTGAAGCGCTGACCCCAGGCCTGCAGCAGGTGCGGGCGGTTGCGGTTTCCGATCGTGGTGCCGGCGACCGTCGTCGACCCGCTGCCGCAGGTCACCTTGACGCGCACGAGGTCGGTGAAGTCGCGTGCGACCGTGCTCTTGGACTCGACGACCTCGATCCCGCGCTCCTCGGCGATCGCCGGCGCGTTGACGGCGTTGATCGCCTCCTCGGTGTGGCCCTGCAGCGCACCGAGCAGGACGGCGGTGCCGAGCGGGCGCGTGTCGCGCTCGGCGATGCGCCCGTGGCATTCGATCTCGATGCGGTCGATCGAGCCGCACAGGGCAAGCTCCGTGCCGAGCTTGCCGAGCTGGTGGCAGAGCGGCAGGAACGGGCCCAGCACCTCCATGTCCTCGTGCTTGATCGTCGGCGCGTTGATCGCCGTCGTGACGCTGCCGCCCTGCAGCGCGGCGACGATCTGCTCGGCCGCCTGGTAGCCGGCGCGGTCGTTGGCCTCCGTCGTCGAGGCGCCGAGGTGCGGCGTGACGATGACGTTGGGATAGTGAAACAGCGGGTGGTCGGTGATCGGCTCGGTGCGGAACACGTCGAGTGCGGCGCCGGCGACCTTGCCGCTGTCGAGCGCGTCCTTGAGGTCGGCGTCGACGATCAGCGAGCCGCGGGCGACGTTGAGGATCCGCACGCCGTCGCGCATCTTCGCGAACGACGCCGCGTCCAGCCAGCCGTCGGTCTCGGGCGTGTTGGGCAGGTGGACGGTGATGAAGTCCGCCTGCGCGTAGAGCTCGTCTGACGTGTCGCACTTCTCGACGCCGAGGTTGGAGTAGCGCTCGGTCGCGACGTACGGGTCGTAGGCGATGACGCGCATGCCGAAGCCCTTCGCGCGGGTCGCGACGAGCTGACCGATGCGCCCGAAGCCGAGCACGCCGAACGTCTTGTCCATGAGCTCGGTGCCGTTGTAGAGCTTTCGATCCCAGCGCCCGGCGGTCAGCGAGCCGTGCGCCTGCGGGATGTTGCGCGCGAGCGCGAGCAGCAGCGCCAGCGTGTGCTCGGCCGCGGTGACGATGTTCGAGCGCGGGGCGTTGGCGACGATGATGCCGCGCTTCGTCGCCGCCGCGACGTCGATGTTGTCGATCCCGACGCCGGCGCGCGCGATCACGCGCAGGTTCGTCCCGCGACCGATCAGCTCGGCGTCGAGCTTCGTCGCCGAGCGGATCAGGATCCCCTCGTAGCCGCCGATCTTCTCGGCGACCTCCTCGCGCGACCAGCCGACGCCGAGGTCGACGTCGAAGCCCGCGACCTGCAGCAGGTCGACACCGGAGTCGCCGATCGCCTCGGCGACGAGCACGCGGTCGGCCATCACGCGACCTCCATCCGCTCGACGACGAAGTCGACGCACGCCGTCAGCGCACGCACGTCGTCGGGCTCGATCGCCGGGAACATCGCGACGCGCAGCTGGTTGCGTCCGAGCTTGCGGTAGGGCTCGGTGTCGAGGATCCCGTTCGCCCGCAGCGTCGCCGCGACCCGCGCGGCGTCGACGCCGTCGACGAAGTCGATCGTCCCGACGACGAGCGAGCGCTTCGCCGGGTCGGCCACGAACGGCGTCGCGTAGGACGACGCCTCGGCCCAGCCGTAGAGCGTGTCCGAGGAGCGGGTGGTGCGCTCCACGCACCAGTCCAGGCCGCCGTGCTCGAGCATCCAGTCCAGCTGCTCGGCGAGCAGGACGAGCGTCGCGAGCGCGGGCGTGTTGAGCGTCTGGTTCCTGCGCGAGTTGTCCAGGGCGGTCGCGAGGCTGAGGAACTCCGGAATCCAGCGCTCGCTCGCGGCGATCTCGTCGATGCGCTCGACGGCCGCAGGGCTCAGCAGCGTCAGCCACAGGCCGCCGTCGGACGCCAGGCACTTCTGCGGCGCGAAGTAGTAGACGTCGGCCTGCGACGCGTCGAGCGGCAGGCCGCCGACGCCCGAGGTCGCGTCGACGAGGACGAGCGCGTCGCCCGCGTCCGCGGGGCGCTGCACGCCGAGCATGACCCCGGTCGAGGTCTCGTTGTGCGCCCAGCAGATCGCGTCGGCGCCGGGGACGGCCACCGGCTGCGGCGCGTCACCGGCCTGTGCCTCGAGCACGACCGGATCGTCGAGGAACGGGGCGCTGCTCGTGACCGTCGCGAACTTGCGGCTGAACTCGCCGAAGGCGAGGTGCAGCGAGCGCTCGCGCACGAGCGACAGCGCGGCGGCGTCCCAGAACGCGGTCGTGCCGCCGTTGCCGAGCGCGACCTCGTAGCCGTCGGGCGCGCCGAGCAGCTCGGCGATCCCCGCGCGGACGCGGCCGACGAGCTCGCGCACCGGCTTCTGGCGGTGCGAGGTGCCCAGCAGGGCGCCGTAGTCGCTGGCCAGTGCGGCGAGCTGCTCGGGACGGACCTTCGAGGGCCCGCAGCCGAACCGGCCGTCGGCGGGCTTCAGTGCTTCTGGGATGTGCAACTGCGTGCTCGTCGTCATGGGCAGACGTCCTGAGTAGCGGGTGGCTGTCTATGCCCAGGCGTGCGGCTTGCGGTGATCTCCGTCGCTCCCCGGTGGTATGCCCCACCCGAACGCCAGTCGCGACGACCTCGTGGAGTCTAGCCGGTCCCCGGCTCGTAGGATCGAGCGCATGATCAGACCTCGCACAGCGGCCGGACGTGCGCGCGAAGCCCACGCGCGACTGGCGGGCGAGTACCCCGGCTCGGCGGCCGAGCTGTGCGAGCTCGATCACGACAATCCCTACGAGCTGCTCGTCGCGACGATCCTGTCGGCGCAGAGCACCGACAAGATGATCAACTCCGTGACGCCGGAGCTGTTCGAGCGCTACCCCGACGCCGCGGCGCTCGCCGGCGCCGACGAGGTGCAGCTGCAGCAGCTGATCCGCTCGACCGGGTTCTTCAACGCCAAGGCGCGCAGCCTGCTGGGAATGGCGCGCGCCGTCGTCGAGCGTTTCGACGGCGAGGTCCCGGCGCGGATGGCCGATCTCGTGCGCCTGCCGGGCGTCGGGCGCAAGACGGCGAACGTCGTGCTGAGCGTCGCGTTCGGCAAGCCCGGGCTGCCCGTCGATACGCACGTCCTGCGCCTGTCGCGGCGGCTCGGGCTGACCGAGCAGGACGATCCGGTCAAGGTCGAGCACGAGCTCGGCCCGATGCTGCCGGCGGCCGAGCGCGGCCTGTTCTCCAGCCGCCTGATCCTCCATGGCCGCCGGGTCTGCGGCGCGCGCACGCCACGGTGCGAGTCCTGCGTGCTGGCCGACTTCTGCCCGTCCTCCCGGCTGCCGTGAGGTGGTCCGTTGCCGATGAAGATCGGCCCGCTGCCGGCGACGATGGTCGATCCCGTCCATGATCGAGCGCAGCTCATCAGCATGCGACCAGATCGATCGCTGGATCGAGGCGGCGCAGGTCGTCGGGGTCGCTCGTGACGGTCACGCCACCGACGAGTCGCGCCAGGATCACGACCGACGCGTCGACGACGTCCGCGGAAGCGGTGGCGGCGCACAGCTGTCCCGCCGCGCGGGCGCCGGCAGCGTCGAGCGGATGGGTCATCACCTCGTCTGACGAGACGAGGCGCACGAGGCGGACCTGGCGCATGGGGTTGCGCCATGCCTGCGCCAGCGCGCCGGCCGGCACGTGGATCTCGTGCGCAAGTTCCAGCAGCCGTATGACGCGGCGATCGGCTCGCTCGACCGCGATCAAGGCGCCCGCGTCGAGGACTACAGGCCGAGGACGCTGCGAGCCCACGCGGTCTCCTCGTCGGTCGCCGGTCCGAGCTCGGCACGAATCTCGGCGAGGACGTCCGCCAGGCTGTCACGCTGGGCGCGATCGGTCATCGCCGCGGCCACCCATGCGCTGACAGACGGGGCCCGACCCGTCGCGACGGCGTCCTCGGCGGCACGGACCGCAGCCTCGTCGACAGTGACCGTCACGCGCGAACGCATACTTAGAGCATAGCGGACGCAGCAGATCGTATGCACACCACTGGGCCGGCTCGGCGGCGGTCGCAGGCGCCGCCGGGTAGATGAGCGCGTCTTGGCCTGCCCGCGCGTCGGGAGCACGTCGAGGTGAGAGTCCACATTGACGCGGCCGGTCAGCTCATGTAACGACGCGTGCGCTCTGCCTACTCGCTGAACTCCGTGTCGATCCAGTCCATCATCGAGCGCAGCTCCTTGCCCGTCTCCTCCACCTGCGAGGCGGCCTGCTCGGCGCGCATGCGCTTGAAGTTCTCCTGACCGGCGCGGTTCTCGGCGATCCACTCGCGCGCGAAGTCGCCGTCCTGGATCTCCTTGAGGATCTGCTTCATGTTCGCCCGCGTGTCGTCGGTGATGACGCGCTTGCCGCGGGTGTAGTCGCCGTACTCGGCCGTGTTGGAGATCGAGTAGCGCATCCCCGCGAGGCCCTTCTCATACATGAGATCGACGATCAGCTTGAGCTCGTGCAGGCACTCGAAGTACGCCATCTGCGGGTCGTAGCCGGCCTCGACGAGGGTCTCGAAGCCCGCCTGGACGAGCTCTGACGCGCCGCCGCAGAGGACGGCCTGCTCGCCGAAGAGGTCGGTCTCGGTCTCGTCCTTGAAGGAGGTCTCGATGACGCCGCCGCGGGTGCAGCCGATGCCCTTCGCGTAGGCGAGCGCGAGCGCCTGGGCGTTGCCCGTCGCGTCCTGCTCGACGGCGATCAGCCCGGGGACGCCGGAGCCCTCGAGGTACTGGCGGCGGACGAGATGACCGGGACCCTTGGGCGCGATCAGCGCGACGTCGACGCCGGGCGAGGGCTGGACCTCGTCGTAGTGGATCGAGAAGCCGTGGCCGAAGAGCAGCATGTTGCCCTCGGCGATGCCGTCCTTGACCTCGTTCTCGTAGACCTCGCGGTGCAGCTCGTCGGGCACGAGGATCATCACGAGGTCGCCGCGGCTGGCGGCATCGGCGACGGGCATGACCTCGAGCCCGTGCTCCTTGGCCTTGGCCTCGGAGGCCGAGCCCTCGCGCAGGCCTACGACGACGGTCACGCCCGAGTCCTTGAGGTTCAGCGAGTGAGCATGGCCCTGGGAGCCGTAGCCGATGATGGCGACGGTCTTGCCGTCGAGCAGGGTGAGGTCAGCGTCGTCGTCGTAGTACATGGCGCGGCATCCTAGTGCGGACGCACGCGTGCGGTCCCTGCGCCGGGCTCCCGATCTGCCGCCAGGTCGCCCGGACCGACGGCATCGAGCAAGACAGCCGGCTGGACCATGGGGAACCGGCACCCGCGTACGGCCGGCGGGTCGGGTGTCGATCGACCATGCGCGCTCGGGTGCCGGCGGGCTATCCCCCGGCGATGCCCTCGCTGTAGCGGGACGGCTCGATCTCCGCGACCGGGCACGGCCGGCCGAGGTGGAAGCCCTGCGCGAAGTCGACGCCGTACTCGCGCAGCAGTTGCACCGTCGCTTCGTCGCCGACGTACTCGGCGATCGTCTGCTTGCCCAGGCCGCGCGCGATCGTCACGAGCGACTGCACGACGAGCTGGTTCGTCGTGCTCTCCGTCAGGCTCACGACGAACTCGCCGTCGATCTTCAGGTAGTCGAACGGCAGGTGCTTGAGGTAGTAGAACGATGCGAAGCCGGCGCCGAAGTCATCCAGCGCGAAGCCGCAGCCGAGCTCGCCGAGGCGGGTGGCGAACTGCTTGGCACGGTCGAGGTTGACGATCGCCGCGGTCTCGGTGACCTCGAAGATCAGCCGGCGCGGATCGACGTTGTGCGCCGCGAGCTGGCGGGCGATCTGCGCGGGCAGGGCGGTGTCGCCGAGCGACTTCGCCGACAGGTTGACCTCGAAGCACATGTCGTTGCCCGCGCGCTCGTGCTCGCCGAGCAGCTCGATCGCCCGCGTGACGACCCAGCGGTCGATGTCCTGGACGAGGTCGAAGCGCTCGGCGACGGGCAGGAAGGCGCCCGGCGGGACGATGTCGCCGTCGCGGCTCACCATCCGCACGAGCAGCTCGTGGCGAGGGCTCGGGCTGCCGCCCTGCAGCGGCACGATCGGCTGGGCGTACAGCGTGAAGCGGTCCTCGGCGAGCGCCGCGCGGATCTCCTCGACCCATGTCATCCGCGCCTGCAGCGAGAGCTGGCGGCTGGAGTCGGCATCGAACATGCAGGCCTGGTCGCGGCCGGCCTCCTTCGCGTCGTACATCGCGATGTCGGCCTCGACAAGCAGCTCCTCGCTCGCCGGCCCCTGCGAGTCCGGCGGAAAGAGGGCGATGCCGACGCTTGCCGTCGTGCGCCGAGACCCCTTCGACGTGCTGACGATCGCCTCGCTGCGGATCGCGCCGAGCAGGTCGCCGGCGACGCGGCGCGCCTGGCGCTCGTCGACGTGCGGCAGGATGACCGCGAACTCGTCGCCGCCGAGACGCGCGACGATGTCCGTCGCGCGCAGCCGGCTGCGCAACAGCTCGGCGACACACACGATCATCTCGTCGCCGGCGCTGTGGCCGAGCGTGTCGTTGATGTACTTGAAGTTGTCGAGGTCCAGCGCGAGCACCGCGCCGCCGGTCCGGTAGCGCTGCGCCGACGCGAGCTCGCGCTCGAGCTCCTCGTCGAAGCGGCGGCGGTTGAAGAGCCCCGTGATCGGATCGTGATCGGCCAGGTGCTGCAGCTGGCCTTCGAAGCGGCGGCGCTCGGTGACGTCCTGCAGCTGGGAGATCCGGTACAGCGGCTCGCCGTCGGCGTCGCGCACGACCGACGTGCTGAGGGAGATCCAGACGACCTCGCCACCGGCGTCGAGCAGCCGGCCTTCGCCGCGCACCGTGTCGACCTCGCCGTTGACGAGGGCCTCGATCTGCTTGCGCGCGGCGGCGACCTCCTCGGGATGGGTGATGGAGGCGATCGTCTTGCCGAGCAGCTCGTCGCGCTCGCAGCGCAGGAAGGAGCACAGGGCGTCGTTGACCTCCAGGAAGCGCCCGTCGTCGGCGCCGCGGACGCCGATCAGCGCCATCCCGGTGCCGGCGTCGGCGAAGGCGCGGTGGAAGCGCTGCTCGGCCTCGCGCAGGTCATGCTCGGCGGCCGAGCGCTCGACGAACTGCGCGACGCGCTCGCATAGGCGCGCCATCATCTCGCCGAGGCCGTCGCCGAGGTGCAGGCCGCCGATCGCGTAGAACTCGATCACCGCGACGGTCTCACCGCGTGAGCGCAGCGGCGCGGCGAAGCCCGCGCTCAGGCCCGCCTGCAGGGCGCTTTCGCGGCGGGGGAAGTTCTCGTCGGCCAGGACGTCGGGCAGCACGTGCGCCTCGCCGGACTGCCAGACGCGGCCCGGCAGCCCCACGCCGGCTGCGAACGAGGCGCGCTTCGTCTCCTGCTCGAACGGCTCGGCGCCGGTCGTCGTCGCCGCCTGCCAGTACTGCGCGCACTGCACCGCCGCGCCGTCGCCGTCGACCTCCCACCAGCCGCCGACCGTCCAGCCCATGCCGGCACCGAAGGCCTCGAGCACGAGCGGGCGCGCCTCGTCGAGCGTGCGCGCCTCGAGCAGGACCTGCGAGACCGCGTGCTCCGTCGCCAGGTAGCGCTCGCCGCGCACGCGCTCGGTGACGTCGTGCAGGAAGGTGTTGAGGATCGTGCCCTGCTCGGTCTGCACCGGGGAGAAGGTCAGCTCGACCTGGAACTCGTGCCCGTCGCGGTGGATCGCGTCGCGCAGCATGCGCGTGCCGAGCCACGGTGCCTCGCCGCGGGTGACGTAGGCGTCGAGCGCGGCGCGATGGCGCGCGCGGTTGCGCGCAGGGATCACGACGTCGCCGAGGCGGCGGCCGAGCGCCTCCTCGCGCGTCCAGCCGAACAGGGCCTGCGCCTGGCGGTTCCAATCGATGATCGCGTCGTCCTCGCCGGTCGCGATGAACGCGTCGCTGGCGGCGTCGACGATGAGCCGGGCGCGCTCCTCGCTCGCGCGCAGCGCGCGCTCGGCGCGGCGGCTCTCGGTGACGTCCTGGCAGATGCCGATCAGCCGCAGCGGGCGGCCGTCGTCGTCGCGGTGGACCTGTCCGCGGCTGGCGAGCGCGCGTACCGTGCCGTCGGGGCGCACGATGCGCTCGTCGAAGCGAAACGTGTCGCCGTCGGCCAGGGCTTCGCCGATCAGCGTGCCGACGCGGTCGCGGTCGTCGGGATGCACGCGCTCGAGGTAGCCCGCGAACGTCGCCTCGTGCACGGCCGGATCGGCGCCGTAGATGCGGTACAGCTCGTCGGACCAGTCGATGGTGTCCGCCGTCACGTCCCATTCCCAGCTGCCGAGCTGCGCGATCTCCTGCGCCTCGGAGAGACGCGTGTGGATCCGGCCGATCGCCGCGGTGCGCTCTTCGACCTTCGCCTCGAGCGCGGCGTGGGCGACGAGCAGCGCGCCCTGCGCGCGACTGCGCTCAGCGGTGACGGCGGCCAGCAGGAGCCCGATCGCCGCGCCGATGCCGACGAACGTCTGCGCGATGAGCAGGTTGACGTCGGGGCTGCCCTGCGTGAACGGGCCCGTGCCGGCCGCGGTGCTCGCGACGACGATCGCCGCCACGACGATGCCGACGACGACCGCGCCGGCCTGCCGGAAGCGCAGCGCCGCCCAGATCGGGAGCGGAAGCACGAAATAGGCGAGCGGCGCCTGGTCGGAGAAGACGAGCACGGTGAGCACGATCGTCGCGGCGCCGAGCGCGGCAGCCTCGAGCACGCGGCCGCGCGTCAGGCGCAGCGACGCGGGGCGCAGCTGGGCCAGGACGAGCAGCAGCGGCGCCACGAGCAGGGCGCCGCCGATGTCGCCCAGCCACCACGTCCGCAGCGCGGCGCCGGCGGCGCCCGTCTCGAGCTGGCCGCCGAGCTGCAGGGCGCTGACGCCGATCGACGCGCTGACGAGGGTGCTGACGCCGGCGGCGAGCACGATGAGCGCCAGCACGTCGCGCACGCGCTCGAGCGTCGGCCGGAAGCGCGCGGCGCGCAGCAGATAGGCGCCGGCCAGCGCCTCGAGCGTGTTGCCGGCCGTGATCGCGAGCAGGGTCAGGACCGGCAGTCCGGTCCAGGCGTTGGCGAGCAGGGCACCGATCGCGACGCCCGGCCACAGGCGCGCTCCCCCGAGCACGAGCGCCGCCAGCGCGATCCCCGTGGGCGCCCAGATCGCCGTGACGCTCGAGTTCTCGAATGCGAGCGCGAGGCCGGCCTTCGCGGTGAGGACGTAGACCAGCGCCACGAGAGCGAGCTTCGCCACGTACAGACGTCGAGCGTGCGCTGTCATGCATCGTGTATCGGTCCAGGAGCGTCATGCCTTGAAGCGGACGATCAGTGGTTTCCCGCACTCTTGGTTCCCGCGCGCGACGGCTACGCGCCTGCGGCGGCGACGTGCGTGAGCCCGGGCAGGGCGACCGCCCCGTCCGCGGCGACGTACTGCGCCAGGCGCGCATCGATCGCGTCGCGCAGGTCGTCGCGCTGCGCGGGCGTGAGGGCGCCGACCCCGCGTGCCAGGCTCGTCGAGATGTCCAGCTGCGTGTCCCACCAGTCGTCGAGGCCGGCGAACGAGAAGACGATCGGGATCTGCTCGATCACGATCTCGGTGAAGCCGGCGTCCTGCAGCAGCTGCTCGATGCGCCGCGGGTCGCGGAAGGCGAACATGTTCGGCTCGTCGAGGTCGGGCTCCTCGATCGCGCCCATCGCGACGAGCTCGGCCGTCGGCGCCGAAGCCCACGGGTTGTCGGCGGGGTCGGCCCAGGCGGCGAGCGCGACGCGGCCGCCGGGGCGCAGCACCCGGCGCGTCTCGCCCAGCGCGGTCGCCGGGTCGGCGACCAGCATGTAGCCCCAGCGCGCGAGCACCCCGTCGAGGGCGGCCGTCGGGAGGTCGATCCACTCGGCGTCGATCGTCTGGAACTCGACGTTCTCGATGCCGAGCTGCTGCGCGCGGGCGCGCGCCTGCTCGACCATCTCGCCGACGGCGTCGGAGCTGATCAGCGTGCCGCCGGGGGCGATCAGCTCGGCGGCGAGAAAGCCCGTGTCCCCCGGGCCGGCGGCGAGCTCGAGCACGCGATGGCCGGGCTGCGGGTCGATCGCGTCGACGAGCCAGTGCGAGACGGGCTCGGCGGCCGCCTGGATGACGGCGCGGTGCGCCCCCCAGGCACCGGCCGCACGAGCCCAGCGCTCCAGGCTCGTGCGACGCTGCTCAGCTGGATCGGCGGGACCGCCCACCTATGTCAGCGTGAACTTGACGACCCCGAGCTTCGTGCCGCCGGCGTTGCCCGAGGCGCCCGACTTGTCGATGCCGACCGCCGTGAGCTTGTACCTGCCCTTGCTGAGGTTTCTCCCGACGGTGTAGGTCCACTCACCGGTCTTGCTGTCCTTGACGAGCCGCGCCAGGAACAGGATCGGCTTGCCACAGCTGCGCCTCACGTTGCCCCGCTTGGGGTCGTAGAAGATGCAGCGCTTCGACGTGGCCGCGCTCGACTTGGCCTTCGTCTTGGACGTCGGCAGGCTCCCGGTCTTCTCGAGCGTGAGCGCGATCTGCGCGACGCCGTTGGTGTCTCTCGACAGGCCGCCGAAGACGATCTTGCGGCGCGTGCGCTTCGTCGTCGTCTTCTTCTTGCCGTTGACGGTCCTCGTCGTCTTCTTCGTGATGTAGCGCGAGATCTTCTGGTTGTTCTTCGGCTTCACGATCGCGACCGTCGGCGGCGTGCCGTCGAGCAGCTGGAACGTGACGGTCACCGGCGCGCTCGCCGCGCCCTGGCGGTCGACGACGGTGAGCTGCGCCGCCGCCGCGCCCTCCTTGTCGAAGGTGTGGGCCACGGACGGCCCCGTCGTCGTCTCGCCCTTGCCGTCGCTGTAGAGCCACTGGTACTGGACGATGCCGCCGCCGTAGGCGGACTCGCGGTCCGAGGAGCCGGTGCCATCGAAGACGACCTGCTGGCCGGCCCGCGGCGTCTTGTTGGCGACGGCGAGCTTCGCGACCGGAGGCGCGTTGACGTACTCGTCGCCACCGAGGTCGGTCGGCGGGGCCGAACGGTCGTCGCCGTCGATGTCGGTCGCCGACTCGCCGGCCGTGACGCTGCCCTGGCCGATCGCCGGCGAGCCCGGCCGCAGGCGGTAGTTGCCCCCGGCCGCGTCAGCGAAGATCGCTGCCTTGTCGCCCGACACCAGCGTCTGGGCATCGACGGTCAGCGTCGCCGTGTTCGCGGCGATGCCGAGCACGCCGGGCTGGTTCTTGGCGACGTTGGGGAACGCGATCGAGTCGGTCAGCGTCGCGGCGATGCTGCCACCGCTGGTCAGGCCGGCGACTCCCTGGCTGGAGTCCACGACGATCCCGTTCGTCGAGCCTGCCGCCGTGACGTGATGCATGATCAGCGTGATCGCGCCCGCCGACGTGAGCCCCGCCGCCTTGCTGAACGCGCCGATGCCCTGCGCGCCCCCCGACGTCAGCGTCGACTCGACGAGCAGCTGCTTGGCCGCGCCGGGGCCGGACTGCACGCGAATCGCGCTCGCCTGCGCGCCGCCCGTCGCGACGACCGTGCGCAGGATCTTGTTCGCGGTTCCCTCTGAGACGTGGATGCCGTCGTCGTTGGCGCTGATCACGACGCCGTCGCTGAGCTCCAGGCCCGAGGCGCCGGTGACGAGCACGCCGGTGCCGGTGGAGGCCGCCTGGACGACGGCGACCTTCGACATCTTCGAGACGCCGCCGGACGCGCCGGAGAACTGCACGGTCGAGTTGACGAGCACGCCCGGCGCACCGTTGATCGTCACGCCGCCGACCGCGAAGTTGCCGCCGAGGTAGATCCCCGGCGTGAGGTTGAAGACGTCGCCGGCGGCCGCCGCGGCAGCGGCCGAGTCGAGGCCGCCGCAGGTCGTGTCGGCACCGCCGCAGGCGCCGCCGCCCGGGGAGACGGTGTAGGTCGCGGCACCCGCCGCAGCGGGGGCGATGAGCAACGTCCCCGCGGCGAGGGCGATGGACAATGTTCGACGGCGACGGACCGGGCGTGACATTCATTCCTCCAAAGATCGGCGCAGCAGCTTCCCTGAGGCCGTCCTCGGCAACTCGGGAGAAAACCTGTAGACCCTGGGCATCTTGTATCCCGCGAGTCGGACACGACAATAACCCCGCAGCTCCTCCTCGGTTGCGGTATCTCCGGCGCGCAGGACGATCGTCGCGACGACGCGCTCGCCCCACTCGGGATCGGGGGCGCCGTGCACCGCGGCCTCGGCGACCGCCGGATGGCTCTCGAGCACCGCCTCGACCTCGGCCGGCGCGACGTTCTCGCCGCCCGTGATGATCGTGTCGCCCGCGCGCCCGGTGACGATCAGCCTGCCGCCGTCGAGCGCACCCTCGTCGCCGGTGTGCAGCCAGCCGTCCGCGGCGAGCGCCGCCGGCGCCACGGTCGGCCCGGCGACGAGGATCTCGCGTGCGGGACCGATCCGCACGCGCGTGCAGAACAGCGGCGGCCCGCCGGTCGTGACCTGCGAGCAGGCCTCGGTCAGGCCGTAGGTGCTCACGGTCGGCACGTCCGCCGCGGCCGCACGCGCGAGCAGCGCCGGCGCGATCGGCGCGCCGCCGACGAGGGCGGCACGCAGCTTCGGCGGGTGGCGCAGGCCGGCGTCGAGCAGGCGCGCGAGCGTCGTCGGCACGACGGAGACGAGCGTCGCGCGCGTGGCGATCTCGTCGGCGGCGGCGTCGGCGTCGAAGCGCTCGTGCAGCACGACGCTCGTGGCGTAGATCGTGCTGCGAACGAGGATCGAGAGGCCGCCGACGTGCGACAGCGGCAGCGTGCACAGCCAGGCCTCGTCGCGCGCGACGCCGAGCGCGGCGGCCGAGCCGAGCGCGCTCCACAGCCAGTTGCCGTAGGTCAGCTCGACGGGCCGCGGCCCGCTCGTCGTCCCCGAGGTGTGCACGACGAGCGCCGTCGCACCGAGGTCGTGCGTGCCCGAGATCGGTGCGCCCGTGTCGAGCATTCCCTCCAGCGGCTCGCCGATCACCGCCGCGCAGCCGTCCGTTCGCAGACGGCGCTCGGCGGGCTTGAGGTGCAGGTCGACCGGCACCGCGGGGGCGCCGAGCAGCAGGCAGCCGTGCAGCGTCTCGGCGAAGGCGCACCGCGCGGGCAGCGCGATCCCGACGCGGTCGCCCGGCCTGACGCCCAGCGCACTCAATCGCTGCGCGGCGACCGTCGCCGCCTCGAGCAGCTCGCCGTAGCGCAGCACGCCGTCCTCGGCGCGCAGCGCGATCGCATCGGGGCGCGTGCGGGCGGCGCGATGCAGCCAGGACTCGACGAGCATCCACGGAAAGTAGCCTGCACGCATGGCAATCGAGTGGACCGCGGGCGACGGTGACTACACCGACATCCGCTATGAGTGCAGCGGCGACGGGATCGCGAAGATCACGATCGACCGGCCGGAGGTCCGCAACGCCTTCCGGCCGCAGACGATCGTCGAGATCTCGTCGGCGCTGAACCGGGCCCGCGAGGACACCTCGGTCGGCGTGATCGTGCTCACCGGCGAGGGCGAGCTGGCCTTCTGCTCGGGCGGCGATCAGAACGTCCGCGGCGACACCGGCTACCTCAGCGATCCCGCGAACCCCGCTGCGGTCGGCCGCTTCCACGTCACCGACCTGCACGTCCAGATCCGCCGCCTGCCCAAGCCGGTCGTGGCGATGATCGCCGGCTACGCGATCGGCGGCGGCCACGTGCTGCACCTCGTCTGCGACCTCTCGATCGCCGCCGACAACGCGCGCTTCGGCCAGGTCGGGCCGCGCGTCGGCTCCTTCGACGGCGGCTTCGGCGCCGGGCTGCTGGCCTCGCTCGTCGGGCCCAAGCGGGCCAAGGAGATGTGGTTTCTCTGCCGCCAGTACGACGCCGACGAGGCGCTCGCGATGGGGCTCGTCAACACCGTCGTGCCGCTCGCGTCGCTGGAGCAGGAGACGGTGGCGTGGTGTCGCGAGATGCTCGCGATGTCGCCGTTCGCGCTGCGCCTCGTGAAGGCGTCCTTCAACGCGAACGAGGACGGCTTCAGCGGCATCCAGCAGCTCGCCCACGACGCGAACCTCCTCTTCTACGAGAACCAGGAGGCGCAGGAGGGCCGCGACGCGTACCGTGAGAAGCGCACGCCGGACTTCTCCCGCTTCCCGAAGCGACCGTAGGAACTGATCGCCATGGCGACCGCCGTCTCCCCTCCCAGCGGGCTGCGCATCTGGCTCATGGCCGCGCGCATCCGCACGCTGCCGGCCGCCGTCGCCCCGGTGCTCGTCGGCACGGCCGTGGCGATCGAGCGCGGCGTCTTTCGTCCCGGCCCGTTCATCGCCGCGCTGCTGGGCTCGATCCTCATCCAGATCGGGACGAACCTCGCCAACGACTACTCCGACGCGCGCCGCGGCGCCGACGCCGAGGACCGCGTCGGCCCGGTGCGCGTGACCGCGGGCGGGCTCGTCCCGCCGCGCCAGGTGCTGATCGCGACCTACGTCACCTTCGGGCTGGCCGTGGTCTGCGGCCTGTACCTCGTCGTGTTCGCCGGGATCGAGCTGCTGATCGTCGGCGTCGCCTCGATCGCCGCGGGCGTGCTCTACACCGGCGGACCCAAGCCCTACGGCTACGAGGGCCTCGGCGAGCTCTTCGTCTTCGGATTCTTCGGCGTCGTCGCCGTGACCGGCTCGACGTTCGCGCAGCTGCAGTCCTGGCCGTGGGTCGCGTTCGTGCTGTCGGTGCCGGTCGGGCTGCTCGCCGCGGCGATCCTCGTCGTCAACAACGTGCGCGACATGGACTCGGACAGGCGCGCCGGCAAACGCACGCTCGCCGTCCGGCTCGGCCGCGAGCGGGGCCGCACGATCTACGCGCTGATGGTCTATGGCGCGTACCTCGTGGCGCCGCTGCCGTGGCTGCTCGGCGAGCTGTCGCCCTGGCTGCTGGCGCCGTGGCTGACGCTGCCGCTCGCGATCAGGCTCGTGCGCACCGTGCGCGAGCACGCCGACGGCCCGACCCTGAACGAGATGCTCGCGCAGACCGGGCTGCTGCAGCTCGCCTTCTGCCTGCTGCTCAGCGCGGGCGTGCTGGCGAGCTAGTGGTCGACGTCCCGTGCGGGTGACGATCCAGCCCCGCACGCTGCGGTTCCGCGCGCCGCTGCAGACGTCCTATGGCGATCTGGCCGAGCGCGAACTGCTGGAGCTTGAGATCGAGGGCTCCGACGGGATCGCCGGCCGCGGCGAGGCGGCGCCGCTGGAGCCCTACGACGGCGTCGCGACGTCGCGGGCGCGCGCCGCGCTCGATGCCTACCGCCCGCTGTTGGAGGCCGGCGACGCCGTCGCGGGCGGCGAGCTGCTCGACGCCTGCCGCGCCGCCGACGACCTGCCCCAGGCGCTCGCCGCCGTCGACATGGCACTGTGGGACCGCGCCGGCCGGCGCGCCGGGCGGCCGGTCGCCGAGCTGCTCGCCCAGGACGTACGCGGCGCCGTGCGCGTGAACGCGACGATCGGCGCGCAGGACCGCGCCGGCGCCGCCGCGACCGCCGCCGCCGCCCGCAGGGCGGGGTTTCGCTGCGTGAAGCTCAAGGTCGGCATCGGCGACGACGCCGGCCGGGTGGCGGCCGTGCGCGCGGCGCTCGGCCCCGACGTCGATCTGCGCCTTGACGCCAACGGGGCGTGGAGCGTCGCGGAGGCGGTCGCGGCGATCGAGGCGCTCGCGCCGGCGGGCCTGGAGCTCGTCGAGGAGCCCGTCCACGGACTGCGTCCGCTGGCCGCGGTGCGCGCGCGCGTCGCCGTACGGATCGCGATGGACGAGAGCGCGGCCGAGCCGGGCGCGCTGGCATCGGGCGCCGCCGACGCGGTCTGCCTGAAGCTCGCGCGCTGCGGCGGCATCTCGGGCCTGCTCGCGTGCGCCTCGCTCGTGCGGGCGTCGGGCGCCGAGCCCTACATCGCCTCGACCTTCGACGGCCCGCTCGGGATCGCGGCGGCGCTGCACGCCGCCGCGGCGCTGCGCATCCAGGCCGCGTGCGGCCTCGCGACGCTCGACCTCTTCGAGGACGTCGACCCTGCGCTCGGGCTCGTCGTGCGCGACGGGGCCATCGCCGTGCCGCAGGGACCGGGCCTGCTGTGACGTCGCTCGCCCTGCGGATCGCGCACGCGGCGCTGCGGCGGCCGGCCACGCGCCATCGCTACGGCGAGCATCCGCGCCAGGTCGCCGACCTGCACCACCCCAGCGGACCGGGCCCGTTCCCCGTCGTCGTCGTGCTGCACGGCGGCTACTGGCAGCCGCCGTACACGAAGCTCATCATGCGCCCGCTGTGCGTCGACCTCGTGCGCCGCGGCTACGCGGCGTTCAACGTCGAGTACCGGCGCCTGGGCCGTGAGGGCGGAGGCTGGCCGCAGACCTTCGACGACGTCGCCACCGCGATCGACCACCTCGCCGACCCCGGTCTGCGCGACGCGGGCCTGGACCTCGACCGCGTCGAGCTGCTCGGCCACTCGGCCGGCGGGCAGCTCGCGCTGTGGGCCGCGGGCCGGCCCGAGCTGCCGGCCGGCGCCCCCGGCGCCGCGCCGCTCGTCACGGCGACCCGCGTGCTCGCGCTGGCGGCGGTCTGCGACCTGGAGGGGGCCGGCCGGCCGGCGCGCGCGCTGCTGGGCGGCGGGCCGTCGGACGTGCCCGAGCGCTGGCGCCAGGCCGACCCGATGCGCCGCATCCCGCTCGGCGTTCCCGTCCGCCTCGTGCACGCCGTCGGCGACGAGACGGTGTCGGTGCGGCGCTCGCGCGAGTACCTCGCGGCGGCGAAGGCCGCGGGCGCCGACGTGGTGCTGCGCGAGGCGCCGGGCGGCCATCGCGACCCGATCGACCCGTCGACGCGGGCGTGGAAGGCCGCCGCGGAGCTGCTGGAGGGCTGACATACGGGACCCGGCGAGCCGCGTCGAGAGGCGGTCGTGGCGTGGTTGTCGCCGACCCCGACCGTGGCATCGATCCCACGTCCGCCGGCGTCGGAATCCTCACGCGGCGGCGGGATCGCAGCGCTGCCTCTGCTCAGCGCGGCAGCTTGGCCCGCAATCGCAGCACGCGGCGGGCCGCCGCCCGCAGCCCGTCCCTGTCCACGTCGCCGCGCCTGGCCGCCGCCAGCAGCCCCTCCGCCGCCTGCGCGGACGAGCTGTAGCTCGACGAGAACAGCGGCATGTCGATCCCGGCCCGCACGGCTCGCACGGCGCGCTCGCCGTTGGACCCGTACGCCGCGACGGCGGGCGTGCCGAGGTCGTCGGTGATGCTCACGCCCCTGAAGCCGAGCCGGTCGCGCAGCTCGCCGGTCACCCAGCGCCGCGAGAACGCGGCCGGCAGCTCGTCGACCGCCGGGTAGACGGCGGTCGACAGCATCACCGCGTCGACGCCGTCGCGCACGAGCCGGGCGAACGGCGGCTCGTCGACGGCGCGCAGCTGGGCAAGCGGTGCCGCGATCCGCGCGGGCGCGTTGTCGGTGTTGACCGCAGCCGCGCCGAAGCCGGGGTAGTGCTTGGCGGTCGCGCGGACGTTGCCCGCGTGCAGGCCGCCCGTGAACGCGGACGCGAGCTGCGCCACGCGCTCGGCCGAGCGCGCGTAGATGCGCCGCTCGCCCTCGAGCGCCGCGCCGGCGCGGGCGACGTCGGCGACCGGCGCGAGGTTCATGTTGACGCCGGCGCCGCGCAGCGTCCGCGCCGCGCCCAGACCGTCTGCGCGCGCCTGCGCCGTGCTCGTCACCTGCGCGGCGGCGCGCTGCGGCGCGCCCGGGATCCTGCGCACCGGCCCGCCCTCCTGATCGGCCATCACGATCAGCGGCGCGCGCAGGCCGCGCGGGCGCGCGATCGCCTGCAGGCTGCGCATCGTCGCGCGCAGCTGCCCGGCGGAGCGCACGTTGCGGGCGAAGATGAT
Source organism: Solirubrobacterales bacterium (assembly GCA_038255395.1). Taxonomy (GTDB): domain Bacteria; phylum Actinomycetota; class Thermoleophilia; order Solirubrobacterales; family Solirubrobacteraceae; genus CADCVQ01. The sequence goes on along the minus strand of JBBSLI010000030.1, from coordinate 32,511 downwards.
CACGCCGGCGGCCTCGCCGCGGGCGATCCGGCGGCGCAGCGCGGCGGGCGGCTGGAGGCCGTCGTAGGCGAAGACCATGTGCTGGCCGACGACCTGGCGCAGCGTCAGCGCGGGTGCCGCTCGGGGCGCCGGCGCGCGCGCCTGCGGCGGCTGCTCGGCGGAGTACAGCGACAGGATCGCGACGGCGAAATGGCTCAGCACGCACCATAGGGGTACAGCACATGAGCGCCGCGCGCGTAGCCCCCTCCCCCTCCTGCTCGTCGAGCGCGGTGTCGGCCACGGCGTGATCGGCGCCGGCAGCGGAGGCTGCGCCGACGCGGCGGTGCGGACATTCCTCGAAGTCCGGCCGCTGCCGCGCTGCCACAGCGGCGCAGCCGCGCCGCTCGATCTCGTCGGCACGCGCCGTGGCGGGTGGCCGGTCGAGCCCTTGACGGGGGCGGTCAGCCGGCGTCGATCGCGGCGGCCACGGCCGCCGGCGCTTCGAGCGCAAGCGCGTGGCCGGCAGCGGGCACGACCGTCAGTGCGGCGTTCGGCAGCTGCCGGACGAGCCGCTCGCCGAGCGCGACGTACTTCGCGTCGAGCTCGCCGGCGAGGACGCTGACCGGCATCTCGCCGAGCTCGCCGAGGCGGTCCCACAGCGGCTCCATCACGCCGGTGCCGATCCCGCGCAGCGCGGCGGCGACGTGGACGGGCTCGTTGCAGAGCCGGTCCACGCGCGCGGCCTGCGCGACCTGCGGTGGCTGGCTGGCGAACAACGGCTGCGCACCCCAGCGGTCGGCGACCTCGGTCATGAGCCGGCCGTCGGCCTCGATCCAGGCTGCGAGCTGCTCGTCGGCCGCGCGCCGCCGCGCTCGCTCGGCGTCGTCGTCGATCCCGGCCGTCGCGGAGACGAGCACGAGCCGGCTGACGCGCCCGGGATCGGCGAGCGCGACCTGCAGCGCCAGGCGACCGCCCTGCGAGTAGCCCGCGAGGGCGAAGCGCGCGCCGCCCAGGCGCGCCACGTCGGCGACGCAGGAGGCGGCGTCGATCGGCCGTCGCGTCGCCGCCGCGCCGTGCCCGCGGATGTCCGGGGCGAGCGGGCGGTAGCGTTCGCCACCGAGGTGGCGCACCACCTCGTCCCAGCCGCGCCCGGTCTGCATGAAGCCGTGTAGAAGGAGCAGCGGCTCGGGCACGCCCGCCATCATGCCCGCCCCCGCCGACACCCACCTGCTCCTGCGCGCGTTCGCTGACGAGCTGACGCGCTGCGGCGTGCGCGAGGCGTGCACCTCGCCGGGCTCACGGTCGTCGCCGCTCGTGCTCGCGCTCGTGCGCGAACAGCGCCTGCGCTGCTTCTCCCACATCGACGAGCGCTGCGCGGGCTTCTTCGCGCTCGGCGCCGCCAAGCGCAGCGGCCGGCCGGTGGCCGTGACGTGCACGTCGGGGACCGCGGTCGCGAACCTCGTGCCCGCCGTGATCGAGGCCTACCAGGCGCGCGTGCCGCTCGTCGTGCTGACCGCCGACCGGCCACCGGAGCTGCGCGAGAACGGCGCCGGGCAGACGATCGACCAGATCGAGATCTTCGGCAGCGCGGCGAAGTGGTTCTTCGAGGTCGGCACGCACGACGCGACGGCGGAACGGACGCGCTGGATGCGCGCGCTCGCCTGCCGCGCGGTGTGGACGGCCCTGGAGGGGCGCCCCGGCCCGGTGCATCTGAACTTCGCGCTGCGCGAGCCGCTGATCGCGCCCGCCGACATCGGCGCGGACCCGCAGCCCGGCCGCGACGGCGGCCGCCCGTGGCTGCTGCGCTCGACCCCCGGCGAGGACACGGGTGCGGCGGGCCGCGCGCTGGCCGTCGTCGCGCGCGACGCGCACCGTCCGATCGTCGTCGCGGGTCGCGACGAGCCCGGTCTGGAGGCGGTCGCGGCGGCCTGCGAGCGTCTGGGCTGGCCGCTGCTGGCGGACCCGTTGAGCGGCGCGCGGCGCGGCGGCGCGGCGATCGCGCACTACGACGCGCTGCTGCGTGTGGAGGCGTTCGCGGCAGCGCGGCGACCGGACCTCGTCCTGCGCTGCGGCGATCTGCCGACGTCCAAGCCGCTGCGCGCATGGCTCGACGGGCTCAGCCCCGAGGTCACGCAGCTGGGCCTGGACCCGCACGGCACCTGGCAGGATCCCGGCGCCTCGTTGCAGGTCGTGCTGACCGCGGGCGCGGCGCAGACGCTGGCCGCCGCGGCGGCCCATACGCCGGTGGCCGATCCGGACTGGCTGCGCGGCTGGCGCGACGCCGACGCTGCCGCCGCCGGCGCGATCGACGCGATCCTCGGCTCGGGTGAGCTGTCCGAGCCGCTGACGGCCCGCGCGCTCGCCGCCGCGCTGGCGCCCGAGGCGACGCTGTTCGTCGCCTCCTCGATGCCGGTGCGCGACATCGAGGCGTTCACCGCCGTGCGTGACGACGGGCCGCGCGTGCTCTGCAACCGCGGCGCGAACGGGATCGACGGCACGGTCTCGAGCGCGTTCGGGGCGGCGGCGGTGTCGGCGGGGCCGGTCGTGCTGCTGATCGGCGACGTCGCGCTCGCGCACGATGTCGGCGGGCTGCTCGCCGCACGCCGCCTCGGGCTGGCGATCACGATCGTTCTGATCGACAACGACGGCGGCGGCATCTTCGAGTTCCTCCCGCTCGCCGGCGCGCGCGACATCTTCGAGGAGCACGTCGCGACGCCGCACGGCCTGGACTTCGCGCACGCGGCGGCGCTGTACGGCTGTGACCTCGTCGACGTCTGCGATCTGGACGGGCTGCATGCCGCGCTGGCCGAGGCGCTCGCCGGCGACACGACGACGATCGTGCGCGTGCGCAGCGATCGCGCCGCGAACGTGGCGCTGCATCGCGAGCTGTCGGCGGCGGTTGCGGCGGCCGTCGGGCCGTAGCGCAGCCGAGCTCTACAGTCGCGTGAGCCGATGACCGATCGCTACCGCGCCGCGCTGCTGGACTGGCTCGCCTGCGCCCACCGCGGCGCCCGCGAGCCCGCGGCCATGGCGGCACGCAACGCCGGCGACGGGCTGCTCGAGCGCGTCGTCGCAGCCGGCGCCGCCGGCCACGTGCTCGACTTCGACGACACGTACGCGCCCGGCCTCGCGCACCTCAGCGCCGCCACCGCGCCGGCGGCGCTCGTGCTCGGCGCGCACGTCAAGGCCGATGTCGGCGCAGTGCTCGACGCATACGGAGCGGGTTTCGAGGCCATGGGCGCCCTCGCCCGCGCCTGCCATCCGCAGCTCTACGACGGCGGCTGGCACCCGACCTCCGTCTGCGGCAGCGCCGGCGCGGCGGTCGCGGCGGCACGGCTGCTGAAGCTCGATCGCGAGCGCACCGCCGCCGCGATCGGGCTCGCCCTGCTGCGCGCCGGCGGGCTGCGCGCGGCCTTCGGCTCGGACGGCAAGGCGCTGCAGGTCGGTCTCGCCGCCGCCGCCGGCGTGCAGGCCGCGCGCCTCGCCGCCGCAGGCGCGCGCGTGGACGCCCGCGCGATCGCGGGCAAGCGCGCCGGCATCGCCGAAACGTTCGGCGTCGCGACCGGCGCCGCCACGATCGACGCGCTGCTGGACGCGCACGACGCGATCGACGACAACTGGATCAAGGCCTACCCCTGCTGCCTGCAGACCCACGGCGCGATCGACGCCGCGCTCGCCGTGGGCACACCACCGCCGTCCCAGAACGCGACGATCACCGTCACGGTCCACCCCCTTTCGCGCCAGGCCGCACCGCTCGACGCCGTCCGCGACGGCCTCGAGGCGAAGTTCTCGATCCCCTACCTGACCGCGTACGCGCTCCTGCACGGCGCGCCCGGCGTCGACGGCTTCGGCGCCGTCGACGAACGCGCCGCGCGACTCGGCGCGCGCATCGCCGTGCGCACCGACTCCACGCTGCAGCCCGACGAGGCCGTGCTCACCGTCGACGGCGAGCCGCGGGCGCACGTCCGCCACCCCCGCGGATGCCCCGCCAACCCGCTCGACGACGAGGCCCTGCGAGCGAAGCTCCACGCCCTCGCGGGCACGACCCTCGACGGCGCGCTCGACGATCTGCGTCAGACGACGGCCGACGTGCCGGCGCTCAGCGGCTGGGGTCGGGCCGCCGCGCAGGCATGACCGTCCCGCCGGCGCCGACGAGCGCGGCAAAACGACCGCTTAGGCCCCTAAAATGACGACGGGCGGCACCCGGAGGCCCGCCCGCCGATAGCACCGGCTCGGCGGTGCTACGCCAAACCACGCTTCTTCATCTGCGCAGCCGTCGCGCCGCTGGAGAGCAGCCCGATCGCCAGCAGCGAGACGCCGCTGATGAGGTGGAAGAAGTTCGCCACCTCGCCCTCGCCGCGCATACCGAGGATCGTGAGGTTGTCGCTGGCCACGACGCCGATGACGAAGGCGACGACGTAGAAGAGCCCGACGCCCATGACCGCGCCCTCGGCGGCGGCGTCGTTCTTCTGGATCGACATGATCAGCAGGAACGCACCGATGCCCAGGTGCGCGATGTTGTGGAACTGGTTGATGCTGACGCCGAGGAGAGCATCGCCCTGCTCCCCGGTCAACGCCCCGCCGAAGCCGGTCACGCCGAAGCCGACGACCCCGAGCGCGACGTAGAACAGTCCGAACAACACGCCAACCCTTGCCGCAAGGCTCGTTCCCATGTGATACCTCCCCTTCGAAATTTGACCGCCAGCGCCCCTCGACGCCGGACCTGCTCCCCTGATCCGATGTGCAGACCGTACGGATATCGACGCGAATGTCAACGCGCCAGGCCGAACCCTACAGCGAGCACCCGTCACAAGCGTTACGGCGCCATGCCGGCGCGTCCGCGCGCTGCGCTCAGCCTGCGAGAACGGGCAGCAACGCGGCCAGCTTGATGTCCGTCTCGGCGAGCTCGGCGGCCGGGTCGGAGTCGCGCACGACGCCCACCCCCGCGTAGCAGCGCGCGAGCGGCCCGCGCAGCAGCGCGCAGCGCAGCGCGACGCAGAACTCGCCGTCGTCGTTGATGTCCGTCCAACCGACGGGGCCCGCGTACCAGCCGCGGTCCAGGCCTTCGAGCGCCGGGATCAGCGGCTCGGCGACCTCGAACGGCTCGCCGCCGACGGCCGGCGTCGGATGCAGCAGCCCGGCCAGGCGCACCGCGGCGACGGGCCGCGCGAGCTGCGCGCGGATCGGCGTCGCGAGGTGCTGGATGTTCGCCATCTTCACGATCACCGGCTCCTCGGCGGCGGCGACCCAGACGCTGTGGGGCCGCAGCGCGCGCTCGATGCGACGCGCGACGATCGCCTGCTCGGCGCGGTCCTTGGTCGATTGCAGCAACTGCTCGCCGAGGTGATCGTCGACGGATGGGTCGGCGCTGCGCCGCGCCGACCCCGCCAGCGCGAGCGTGCTCGCGCGCATCCCCTCGCGGCGGATCAGCAGCTCCGGTGAGGCGGCGACGAAGGCCGCCTCGCCGCGCCCGGCGCAGAAGCAGAAGCAGGACGGGAAGCCCTCGCGCAGAACGCCGAAGATCGCGGCCGCGTCGTGTGCCGCCGGCGCGTGCACCTGCACCTCGCGCGCGAGGACGATCTTCTCCAGCGCGCCGGCGCGGATCCGCTCGACGCCGCGGGCGACGGCCTCCTCGTAGTGCTCGGGCGGTGCGCTGCCCGCCACGACATGGCGCCCGACCGGATCGGGGTCGAGCAGCGCCAGCGGCGTGGTGCGCAGCTCGGCGAGCCGAGCGTCGACATGCGCGAGCAGCTCCTGCGGCGTGTCGTCGGCGTGTGCGAGCACCGCGACCGTGAGCGCCACCCCGTCGCCGCTGCGCGCGAGCGCGATCTGGGGGACGTGCAGGGACGCGGGGGCGAAGCCCGCCCAGTGCGGGCTCGCGCCGCCGTCCGGCGCGAAGGCGAAGCCGCCGACGGCGATCAGGCCGGCCCCGCGAGCGTCGGCGGCGTCGCACAGCGCGTCCGCCGCCAGGGCGCGCCAGCCCGCCGCGACCTCGGCGAAGCGGTCGGCGCCGCGCGCCTCGATCGCGACGCAGAGGCCCAGCGCCGCGACCGCGACGCGGTCGCGGTCGGGCTGCTCCATGCAGAACCAGGGCTCGCCCGGCCGGCGCGACGCGAAGACGACCGCCGACGGATCGACGTCGTGTCCGGCGGGCACCGTGACCGCGGCGAGCACGCCGCCGGCGCCACCGCGCCCGCGGCCACGCCGCGCGCGCCTGACCGCCTGCTCGAGACGTTTGCGCAGGCGCTTGCGGTCACCGTCGCCCAGCGCGAACGCGCCGGGCGACGAGGCGCCGCGAACGACCTCCATCTAGGTCTCCCCGCGACCCCGGCTGATCGCGATCTCGCCCGTGCGCATCATCTCGATGAGCCCGAACGGCCGCACCATGCGCTCGAAGGCCTCGATCTTGTCGGTCGTGCCGGTGACCTCGACGATCACCGAGCGGCGCGTGACGTCGACGACCTTGCCGCGGAAGATCTCCGAGATCTGCATGACCTCCGCGCGCTGCGCGCCCTCGACGGCGACCTTGAAGAGCGCGAGCTCGCGGGCGACCGTGTCGGCCGGCTCGAGGTCGCGGATCTTCAGGACGTTGATGAGCTTGTGCAGCTGCTTGGTGACCTGGTCGACCGAGTGCATCGCGCCGTCGAACGTCAGCGTGATGCGCGAGTACTGCTCGTCCTCGGTCGGACCCACCGTCAGCGTGTCGATGTTGAAGCCGCGCCGCGCGAACAGCCCGGCGATCCTGGTCAGGACACCGGCCTTGTTCTCCACGAGGATCGACAGGATGTGCTTGCGGCCGCTGTGCGCGTTCGCCGTCGCCTCGAGCTCGTCGAGGCTCAGCAGCTCCTTGGTTCCCGGTTCGCCCATGATCGCCACCTCGCCCTAGCCGACCATCTCGCGCGCGGCCTGGCCGGGCGCGATCATCGGATACGTGTTCTCCTCGCGGGTGACGCGCACGTCGACGACCACCGGGCCCTCGGTCGCGAGCGCCGCCTTCATGTCGTCGACGAGCGTCGCCTTGTCGGTGAAGCGCAGGCCGGTCGCGCCGTAGGCGTCCGCGAGCTTGACGAAGTCCGGATAGGAGCCCATGTCGACATGCGAGTAGCGCTTGTCCCAGAACAGCTCCTGCCACTGGCGGACCATGCCCAGGTAGCCGTTGTTCATGATGAACACCTTGACCGGGATCTTGTCCTCGGCGCACGTCGCGAGCTCCTGGATGTTCATCTGGATCGACCCGTCGCCCGCGATCACGGCGACCGTCTGATCCGGGCAGCCGACCTGCGCGCCGAGCGCGGCCGGCAGGCCGAAGCCCATCGTCCCCAGGCCGCCGGAGTTGATCCACCGGCGCGGCTGGTTGAAGTGGTAGTACTGCGCCGCCCACATCTGGTGCTGGCCGACGTCCGAGCAGATGATCGCGTCGCCGCCGGTCGCCTCGTAGAGCGCCTGCACCATGTACTGCGGCTTGATCTCGGCATCCGTCGAATCGGTGTAGCCGAGCGGGTGCTTCTCCTGCCAGGCGCGGATCTTCTGCCACCACTCGTCCGTGCGCGACGTGTCGACGGACTCCAGCGCGCGGTACTCCTTGATGAGCTTGGTCAGCACGTTCTTGCAGTCGCCGACGATCGGGATGTGGGCCGGGATCGTCTTGGAGATCTCGGCCGGGTCGATGTCGATGTGGATGAACTTCGCGTGCGGGGCGAACTCCGACAGCTTGCCGGTGATGCGGTCGTCGAAGCGCGCGCCGACGCAGCAGATCAGGTCCGCCTCGTCCATCGCGTAGTTCGCCGTCCGCGTGCCGTGCATCCCGAGCATGCCCAGCCACTGCGGGTGCGGCGCCGGGAAGGCCCCGAGCCCCATCAGCGTGCAGGTGACCGGGAAGTTGTCGCTCGTCGCGAAGTCCCGGAGCTCCTGCGAGGCGTTGGCGTTGACGACGCCGCCGCCGGCGTAGATCACCGGCCGCCGCGCGGAGGCCATCGCCTTCGCCGCCTGGCGGATCTGCTTCGTGTTGCCGTCGGTGTTCGGCTGATACCCCGGCAGGTGCAGGTCGGTCACCGGCGCGTAGTTGATGTCCGCGCGGCTGAGGTCGACGGGGATGTCGACGACGACGGGACCGGGGCGGCCCGAACGCGCGATGTGGAACGCCTCGTGGATCGCGCGCGGGATCTCCAGCGGGGAGCGGATCTGGAAGGAGTGCTTGACGACCGGCATCGTGATGCCGAGCGTGTCGGTCTCCTGGAAGCCGTCGGTCCCGATCAGGTCGGTGCGCACCTGGCCGGTGATGAACACCGTCGGCACCGAATCCATCATCGCGTCGACGATCGGCGTGACGACGTTCGTCGCGCCCGGGCCGGAGGTCGCGAACGCGACGCCGACCTTGCCGGTGGCCTTGGCGTAGCCCTCGGCGGCGTGGCCGCCGCCCGCCTCGTGGCGCACGAGGACGTGGCGCACGCCGGCGTCGACGAACGCGTCGTAGGTCGGGAGGTTCGCTCCGCCCGGGAGGCCGAATACGACCTCCACACCCTCTGCCTTCAAGCACTCCATGATGGCGTCAACCGCGCGCATATCACGACCTCCTCTCCGCAAAGACAAGCCGGCCCCGTTGGCCGGCGTGAAGGGAGGACTTTAGCGGGCCGTCGACGCTGCGTTTTCAGGCGCGATCGCGGCTTCGGGGAAGTCCAGCTCGGTGCCGCAGCGCACGCACAGCGCGTCGTAGAGCTTGCAGACGCGACCGCAGGTCGGGCACTGGCGGCGCAGCTCGTCGCGCTCGGAGCGGTAGACGATCGCGGTGACGAGCCCGATCACCGGCACGACGGTGCCGATGATGAACCAGATGAAGAACGAGCTGCCCTTGATCCGGCCGACGATCCCCGCCGACAGCCCGAAGCTCAGCGCGATGACGACGTACCCGCCCCCGGCCATCGTGTGGCCGTGCCTAGAGGACCCGGATCGCCCAGATGACGGCGACGATCGCCAGCACGACGACGATGATCGTGGCGAAGGCCGTGACGAGTCCGATGACGAACTTGAACAGCAGCCACGCGGCGATCAGCAGGACGACAAGCGCAATCGCCCGCTTGCCGAGGGAGGCACTGCCTGAAGACGAGGAGGTGGACATGTCGTCAAGCGTACCGGCCTGGCAAACGGGCGAGCGCAGCGTTCGTGGCGGTTCGGCGTCGCGGGTCAGTCGTAGCTTCTGCGCAGATGCGCGAAGCGATCCAGCGAGGGCTCCGGCCTGGTGTAGAGCGAAACCCGCGCCAGCCGGTAACGGCGGACTACGGGGTCCTGCGGGACGGACTGCGAGGCGGCGACTTCGATCAGGGCCCGGCGCGTCAGGTCGAGGGTTGGGGACATGCGATGGATGGTCCTGCAACCCACGACCGCAGGCATTGGACCGATGTAGAAACTTCAAAGAGACGCGCTCGACGGTCTGTCCAACCGGAAAGGCGCCGCATCGAGCGCCGGGCGCATCTCGCGGCGCATCCGCCGTCGCAGCCGCCAGCGCGCGCCTGCGAACGAGAGGTTCGCGACCGTCGCGAAGCCCTGCTCGTCGCTGCGCAGCGCAAGCAGCAGGTGGGCGATACGGTCGCCTGAGGGCAGCTCGCTCGCGCCGGGGTGGCCGGCGTCGACCTTGATGCAGTAGCAGTAGACCCGGCCGCGGCGCCCCGGCACCAGCGCGGCGCCGGCCTCGCCGACGAGCCAGGTGCCCAGCCGCCCGGGCTCGGGCACGAGGCCCGTGCTCATGTGCAGGCCGCGGGCCTCGTGGCCGACGAGGTCGCCGAGCAGGCCGACCGAGCGCTGCTCGGGCCCGTCGGCCTTGCGTCCCCGCGGGCGCAGCACGTTGGCCCCGCGCTGGGCGTAGAGCTCGGGGATGATCCAGGCGTGGGCGAGGCAGGCCAGCGCGACGGGCAGCGCCAGCGGCTGCGCCCACATCAGCAGCGCCGCGGCGGCGACGAACGGGACGACGTGAAAGGCGGCGCTCAGCGTCCACAGGCGGCCCTGGTGACGCAGCCGCGCGGCGTCGACGCGCGGGCGCCAGTAGAGCGCCTCGGCCTCGGGGAGGATCTCCTGGACGGCCATCACCGGTTGCTCGTGTGTCAGCCGCCGGCGATCGGCAGGCGCAGGATCACGAGCTCGGCGTTCAGCGGCAGCTCGCGGACCTGCTCGGCCTGGCCCGGCCCGGCGGTGACCATCGCGAGGTAGCCACGGTCAAGCTCCGCCCGGAACGCCGCGACGGCGGCCTCGACGGCGGCGGGATCGTCGGCCGTCCACTCTGCGACCGTCGAGTGACCGGTGTGATCCATGCGGATGAGCTTCGACATCGGGGCCTCCTTCGGCGCCTGGCGGAAGCACCGATCCTACGCCCCGCGAGGCGCGCGGGCGCGCCTTTCTGCGCGTTGCCGGTGGGCCGGCCGCGGACGGCTCAGCGCGGGCGCGGCCGCACGAACACCGTGACCTTCGCGCTGCCGCGTCTGGTCACCACGCCGTGCGCGCGCCAGCGGTAGGGCAGCGAGTACGTCCGCGCGGGCAGGCCGCGGTCGGTGACGGTGTAGCGCCCGGAGTCGTTCGTGCGGGCGCCCTTGAACGAGAACGTGACGACCCTGCCGCTGCGGCGCACGGTCGCGCGGCTGCTGGAGGCGCTGCCCTTCGATGGGACGGACGTGTAGGCGAGGTTGCTCACACCCGAGCGACCGGTCCACTGGCTGGGCAGCGTCAGCTCCAGGCGGCCGTCGCGGACGGCACGCCGCGTGAGCTTCACGGTGAAGGTCACGCGCTCACCGGCGGAGGCCTGCAGCCGCGTGTCCGACAGGCGCAGCGTGCCGGGCGGCAGCGCGTAGGACCGCGGCGACATGGTGGCCGCGAGCGCCTGGCCACCGCCCGCCGCAGCGGCGCCGGCGAGCGCCCACACGAGAATGGTGCGCGCGTTCACTAGCGGCGGATCTTGAGCGTCAGCTTCTTCGTCGACGTGTTGCTCGCCGCGTCCGTCGCCGTCGCGGTGATGAGCGCCCTGACCTTCGTGCGCGTGAGCTTGCGCCGCAGCCTGCTCGCGACCTGGCCGCGGCGCGTCTTGGAGAGCTTGAACGTGACGCGTGCCGTCGTGCCGGCGGTGAGGGTGACGGTCGAGCTTTTCAGGTTGTACGTCCTCGCCCTGCCGCCCTTCTTCGTCGAGGGGATGGTGATCGTGCCCTTCACGGCGACGGTGCAGCGCTCCAGCGGGCAGGAGAGCGTGACCTTGAGGCCGACGTTCCTGCGCAGCGGCTTCTGCGTCGTCGAGCCGCCGAGCGCGAACACGATCGTCGTGTCGAGGATGACCGGCGGCGGCGGCGGGGGTTGCGGCGGCGGTGGCGGCGGAGGTGGCGGCGGAGGCGGCGGAGGCGGGGCGGGCACGGCCGGCGCGGGGACGACGTCGACGAACGCCTCGCCGTCGCCGGCGTCGCGCTTGTCCGACCACACCGGGAAGACCGTGTCCTGCGTCGCGTCGATCCCCGTGTAGTCGCCGTAGTCGTTGCCGAAGGCGCAGCACGGGTTGGCGCTGTAGTCCGACGCCGCGGTCGAGACCTTCGTCAGCGCGCCCAGGATGTGGCCGCCGCCGGTGGGAACGACCTCGCGGAAGTAGAAGTTCGTCGTGGTGCGGGTGGCGTCGTCGCGGGTCGAGTAGAAGTCCGCCCACGCGCGGCCGGTCGTCTGGTCGACGGCCAGCCAGGTGAACCAGTCGTCGGAGTTGCCCTGGCCGCCGCCCTCGCCGTCGGTCAGCAGCCGCGTCGCGACGGTGGGCGACGGGTTGGCGCTGCCCGGCAGCGCGCCGACCGCGGACGCGACGAAGTTGTCGAACGTCAGATGTGTCGCTGCAGGTGCACCTGAGCACTTCGTCGTGCCGCTGTCCGTGCGCAGGTCGCTCCAAGTGACGTACACGCGGTTGGTGTTCGCGCCGCCGGAACGATCGACGTCGACCTGCGGCGATGTCGAGGCGCGGCCGCCCGGCTGGGCGAGGATCGGGCAGTTGAACGGGATCGGGTTGCCGCCGGTCGCGTCGAGCGTCGCGATCGTCGTCGGCGGCCCATAGCCCGACGCCGCGGCGCAGTTCTGTGTCGCCGGGTCGCAGACGACGCCACGGATCGCGTTCGCCGCCGAGTAGTCCCACCAGACGGTGTAGACCTTGCCGTCCGGGCCGGTCGCCACGTCGGCGTAGATGAGGCTGCCCGTCTCGACCGTGGCCGCCGCTGTCCAGTTGTCGGCGTTGTCGCAGTTCGCCGCGTCGAGGGTGCCGCCGGGTCGCGTCTCGCACGTGCTCATGACGAGGCCGCTGGTAGGCGAACCCCACATCACGTAGAGGCGGCCGAACGCCGGGCTCGTCGGGGAGTTGTCGATCGTCATCATCGGCTTGTCCTGGACACCGGTCGTGACCGCCGGGACCTTCAGCCCGACCGTGTTGACGAACGTCGTCGTCGCGGGCGCCGAGCGGGCGACGACGATCCGGCTCGGCGACGCGGCGCTCGTGTGCCGCGAGAGCCCGCCGTACCAGATGTTGCCCGCCGCATCGGCCGCCGACATCGGGTCGCAGCACAGGTCCGTCACCTCGGGTCCGGCCTCCCCCGGAGCGTCGATCGAGCTGCTCATGGTGGCCTTCGTGAACGGCGCGCCGCCGGTGTTCGTGATCCACGCGTTGTAGCCGCCGCCGCCGTTGGCGCCGACGGCGAAGCGCTGCTTGTCCCCCGGGACGACCGTGAGGAACGTCTCGGACTCCGTCGACGCGTCGTTCGTCGCGTTGACGTCGCGCATGAGCACGTCCCACGCGGGCTCCTCGGCGCCCTCGGCCTGCTCGCGCACGGGCCTGTAGAAGATCACCGTCAGGTGGCCCGCCGCGGACGCGCCGGTGGCGTCCGACCAGCGATAGGGCAGCCGGTAGGTGCCCGCTTCGATGCCGTTGTCGGTCAACGCGAAGCTCGCGACGTCTCCGGCGCGCGCGCCGTCGAACGTGAGCGCGACGACGCGGTCGCTGCGGCGCGCTCGCGCGCGGCTCGCCGAGCCGCGGCCGCTGGCCGGCACGCGGGCGTACGCCAGCCCGCTCACGCCTGAGCGGCTGATCCACCGGCGCGGCAGCGTGACCTCGAGCAGCCCGGCGGCGAGATCCCGGTCCAGCGTCATCGACAGCTCGAGCTCCATCCGGCCGGCGGCCAGCAGCTCGGAGCGCGACAGGCGCAGGACACCCGCCGGCAGCTCATAGCGCGTGCGCGGGCGGTCCTGGATTCCGGACTCCTCGCGCGCCTGCTCGAGCGCGGTCGGACCGGAGCGCGCCGCCGCGGCCGGATCCTTCGGCAGCGCGACGGCGGTCGCGCCGGCGACGGCGCTGATCGCGGCCGCGAGAACGAGCGCGAGCGCGGCGCGCGAGCATGGTGATGTCATCGTCGTCAACGTACCGCGCGCGCAACCCGCGGCGCAATGCGTCAAACGGCCAGTCGTCCGCGCCGCAGGATCCTGATCTGCGTCGCCACGATGACGAGCGTGATCGCGAACGCGACGACCGTGATCGCCGCCGCGTAGCCGTAGCGCCCGTTCTCGAAGGCGTTGCGGTAGGCGAGCAGCGGCAGGAACGTCGTCGCGCGGTCCGGGCCGCCGCCGGTGACGAGCAGCGCCGGCACGAACGCGAACTGCAGGCTGAGCGCGACGTCGCGGCAGGCCAGCAGCGACAGCGTCGGCGCCATCAGCGGCAGCGTCAGGCGCCGGAAGGCAAAGCCCGTCGAGGCGCCCTCGACGCGCGCGAGCTCGAAGAGCTCCTCGGGCAGCTCGCGCCGCACCGCGAGCGCGATCACGAAGCCCTCGCCGATCGCGAAGCTCGACATCAGCACGACGAGCAGCAGCGCGCCGGTGGGATCGGTCAGCAGGTCGGGCACCGGCAGGCCGGCCGCGCCGAGCAGCACCGCCATCGGGCCGTAGAGCGGGTTGGCGAGAAACAGCCACAGCAGCGCGATCGCGACGTCGGGGACGACCGTCGGCAGGAACACCGCGCCGCGCTGGATCGCCGCCGCGCGCGAGCGGCGGTGCAGCAGCAGCGCCAGCAGCAGCGCGCCGCCGACGCGCAGCGGCACCGCCAGCGCGAGGAAGGCGAGCGTCGCCGGCAGCGCGGCACGGAAGTTCGGGTCCTCGAGCAGGTCGCCGAAGTTGCCCAGGCCCGTGAACGACGGCGCCGAGAACAGGTCGTACTGCGTCAGCGAGAGCGCGAACGTGACCGCGGCCGGCACGACGAGCAGCAGCACGAGACCGAGCGCGTACGGCGCCAGCATGAGCCGCGCCGCGGTCGCCTCCGATACCCGGCGCCGCGTCATCGCGCCAGCCCCGTCGCCGCGTCGAACAGCCGCACGGCGGCCGCGTCGATCGCCACGCCGACGGTCTCCCCCGGCGCCGCCTGCGCCTCGCGCGGCGGGCGCACGGCGAAGCGCTCGCCGCCCGCGACGAGCTGCCACAGGCGCTCGTGCCCCGCGTGCTCGACGACGTCGAGCACGGCGGCGAAGACGCCATGAGCACCGAGCGCCGCGGGACAGCGCGCGCCCTCGGGCCGGAAGCCCGCCAGCAGCGCCTCACCCGCGGCGAGCGGGGCGCCGCCGGGCGGCAGCGGCAGCACGATCGGGTCCGGCCCGCGCAGCACGCCGCCCGCGACGCTCACCTGCAACAGGTTCATCGGCGGGCTGCCGACGAAGCGCGCCACGACGCGATCGGCGGGCTGCTCGTAGACCTCCGCGGGCGCGCCGATCTGGCGCAGCCGGCCGCCGTCGAGCAGCGCGACGCGCTCGCCCAGCGACAGCGCCTCGCCCTGGTCGTGGGTCACGTAGACGACGGTCGCGCCGGTCTCGCGATGCAGCCGCCTGATCTCGGCCCGCGCGCGCTCGCGCAGCGGCGCGTCGAGGTTCGACAGCGGCTCGTCCATGAGCAGCACCGACGGCCGCCCCGCCAGCGCCCGCGCGAGCGCCACGCGCTGGCGCTCGCCGCCGCTCAGCGCCTGCGGCCGGCGCTCCAGCAGCGCGCCGAGGTCGAGCACCTCGGCCGCCGCGCGGACGCGCCGCTCGCGCTCGGCGGCAGGCGTGCGCCGGGCCGCCAGCCCGAAGCCGATGTTCTCGCCCACGCTGAGGTGTGGAAAGAGCGCGAAGGACTGAAAGACCATCGCCACGTCGCGCTGCGCGGGCGCGGCGAGCGTCACGTCGCGCCCGCCGATCAGGACGCGCCCGGCGTCGGCCTGCTCGAGGCCCGCGACGACGCGCAGCGCCGTCGACTTGCCCGAGCCCGACGGCCCGAGCAGCGCCAGCAGCTCGCCCCTGCCCACGTCGAGGCTCAGCCCGGCGAGCGCGGGCACCGTCCCGTAGCGCTTCTCGACGGCGTCAAGGACCAGCATCGCGAGCGCGCTCGAGCAGCGGCGCGGTCTCACGATCGATGCGCGCCAGCGCCTCGTCGACCGTCAGCTCCGTGTAGTAGGCGCGCTTGAGCGCGAGGTCGATCGCATCCTCCAGCTCGGGCCACGTCGAGGCGACGGGCAGCCGGCGGATCGTCGCGATCGCGTCGAGGAAGACCTGGCTGGAGCGCGGCGGTCGCGACGGGTCGAGGAAGTCCTCCGACGATGCGACGCTCTTCAGCGACGGCACGATGCGGCCGCTGCGCGCCAGCAGCCGCTGTCCCGCGGGGCCGGCAGCGAACTCGACGAAGCGCCACGCCGCCGCGGCGCCCGTGCCCTTCGCCAGGCAGTAGGCATCGGAGTGCAGCACGCTGGCCGGCTCGCGCACCGTCGGGAACGCGGCGACGTCCCAGTCGAAGCCGTCGATCGTGCGGAAGGTCGGCACCTCGCGGCGCGACGAGAGCAGCATGCCCAGCTCGCCGTCGAGGAAGCGCGCATCCAGGCCCTTGGCCTCGACCTCCTGCTCGAACGGGGCGAGCCGCTCGCCGCCCTGCAGGTCGAGGAACGCCAGCAGCCCCTCGCGCCCGCGCGGCGTGTCGATCGTGACCGCCTTCGGCCCGTCGGGATCGTCGACGATCTCGCCGCCGGCCGACCAGACGAACGGCGCGAGGCGCACGATCGACGGGTCCAGCCCGACGCCGTACGTGCGCACGGCGTTGCCCTCCGGGACCGGTCCGGTCAGCGCCCGCGCCGCCGTGACGAACTCCCTGTACGTCCAGCCCGGCCTGGGGTCGGCGAGACCGGCCTTCCGGAACAGGTCGCGGTTGTAGTAGACGACGAGGCTGGAGATGTTCTGCGGCATGCACTGCAGCTCGCCGCGGTACGCGAAGGCCTCCAGCGGCTGCGGATAGAAGGCCGTGCGCTCGAGCAGCTCGGAGTCCGCCAGGCGCGGGCCGACCGGGTCCAGCGCGCCGCGCGCCGCGAACGTGGCGAAGTTGCGGTAGTTGACGAGGAACACCTCCGGCGGCGAGCCGGCGGCGAACCCGGTCGTGATCTTCTGGATGTGGGCGTCGCGGTCGGGGACCTCGACGAGGCGCACGTCGTCGTCGCTCGTGCTCGCATAGGCCTTGACGAGCCGGCGATACGCCGCCAGCTCCTCGGCGTCGCCGAAGACCTGGAAGCGCACGGTCGCGCCCGCGGCGCTCGCGGCGCCGTCGCCGCCGTCGCCGGACCCGCAGCCGGCGACGAGCGCGGCGCAGGCGAGCGCCAGCGCGAGCGCGGCCGCCTGCCTCACCGCCCGAGCCATCCCGCGGCGCGGACGTCGGACAGGAAGCGGTGCTGGACCGCGCCGAAGGCCAGCGCCGCGGGCAGCGTCACGACGAGCGAGGCCGCCAGCAGCGTCGGGAAGTCCGTCGGCCCGAGGTCCTTGAGCTGGCGCAGGCCCAGCGGCGCGGTGTAGAGGCTCGGGTCGTTGAGGTACAGCAACGGGTCCACGAAGTTGCTCCAGTGAAACACGAACGCCAGCGCGCCGACGGCGAACGTCGTCGGGCGCACGAGCGGCGCGGCGACGCGCCGCCAGATCGCGAACGGGCCCAGCCCCTCCAGCCGTGCCGCGTCGATCAGGTCGCGCGGCAGGCGGCTGTAGCTCCAGAAGAACAGCAGCACGTACAGCGGTGACGTCGCCATCAGCGCGGGCGCGACGAGCGGCACGTACGTGTCGACGAGCTGCAGCTTGCTGAACAGCACGAAGCGCGGCACCCACAGCGCCGACAGCGGCACGAGCAGCGCGACGAGCGAGCCGCCGACGACGAGCCGCCGCCCGCGCGTCGACAGCCGCGTGGTCGCGAACCCCGCCCACGAGGCCACGAGCACGCTCAGCGGCACGGCGAGCAGCGCGACGATGCCGGAGTTGACGAGCATGCGGCCGAGGTCGACGAGCGCGAACGCCCGCTCGAAGCCCGCTGCGGTCAGCTCGGGCGCCAACACGTCGAGGCCGGTCGGAGGCGGCGAGCCCGGCGTGCGCAGCGCACCGAGCACGAGGAACACGAGCGGGAAGATGAACACCGCGCTGACGGCGGTTGCGACAGCCTGGCGGCGGAGCACGGCGCGATGCTAGTGGTCTGCCACGGACCTGCGGGGGCTAGCCCTCGACGCCGCTGGCCTCCGGCACGGCCGGCGGCGTGGCCTGCCGTTCGGGAACGGGCTGCGTCTCGGTCTCGTCGCGCTCGTCGTCGCGTGTCTCGGTGGTCGTCGTCGTCTCGGTCGTCGTCGGTGTCGAGCCGCTGCCCCCGCGCAGCGAGCGCCCGGCCCCCACTCCCGGATCGACGGCGAGCCGCAGCGCGGCCCGGCGCTCGCCCGCGGCGGTCGGCGCGAACGTGACCTTCAGCGTGCAGCTCGCGCCGGCGGCAAGCTCGGTGGCGTCGCCGCACGTGCCTGGATCGACGCTGAAGTCGGCGGCGTGGTCGCCGGCGATCGACGTCCCGTGGATCGTGCGCGCCTGGGCGAGGTTCCTGATCGCGAAGGGCATCGTCCGCGAGCCGCCGAGTGCGACGAGCCCGAAGTCGGCCGGCTGCTCGCCGAAGAACGCCGCCCCGAGCAGCACCTGGTTGTCCGTCGACGGCTGCTCGTCGACGACGTCCGCGTCCTGCGTGCGCTCGGCCGCGCTGTCGGGCCCGCCACCGCCGTCGGCCCTGGCGCCGCCGGTCGCGCCCCCGTTGCCGGCGCCGCCCCCGTTGCCGGCGCCGCCCCCGTTGCCGGCGCCGCCGTTGCCGTTGCCGGTTGCGCCATCGCCACCCGAGTCGCCGCAGGCCGCGACGCCGCCCCCGATCGCGAGCCCGCTGGCCAGCACCACCAGCCAGCGCCGGGGCGTGATCATCGACCAGCTCCGAATTCGAAGCGGTAGTCGGGGCTGTCGGCGAGCACGATCGCGCTGCCGCGTGCGCGCGTCCAGCCATCGGGCAGCAGGAAGTACTTGCCGCCGCTGCGCACGAGCAGCCGCAGGCCCGAGTAGCTGTAGCCGTAGGCGCCACCGCCCGCAAGCCGCCGCTCGACGACGCCACCCGCGGCGAGCGCGAGCCGCTTGGGCGCGAAGACCGTCACCTGCGGGCGGATCTGCAGCGTCGCCGCCAGCCGCTCGGCGCGACCGCGGCCGAGCGCGTCGGCGTAGCGCGACGCGGTCCAGAAGCCGCTCAGGACGACGAGCAGCGCGACGAGCGTGAGCGCCGTCGCCCGCACGTTCGGCCCGGCGCTCGGCGTCCGCGCCGCACCGCGCTGCGCCGCCGCGGCGCGCTCGAGCAGGTGCAGCCCGTAGGCGAGCACGGCGATCCCGATCCCCGGGCTCGCCGACGCGAACAGGTAGTGCGGCGAGAACGACAGCGGCCGGAAGACCGCGAACGCGCCGAGCGCGAACAGCACGCCGCCGACGCCGACCGCGGCCCGCGCAGCGATCACGAGGCGGGCGCGCGCGCCGCTGCCGCCGAGCCGGCCGATCGCGAATGCGTGCAGCCAGACGCCGCCGAGGGCGAGCGCGAAGACCGAGCCGAGCGGCACGAACAGCGCGTCGGCGCTGCGCAGCAGGTAGTCCTGCGTCGAATAGCCCAGCGCGCTGGCGTCGATCCCGAAGTACGACGCACGCGAGTTCGTCAGCACCCAGCCGAAGTAGAACGCGAGCGCCGTGACAAGCGTCGTCGGCGCGACGACGAGGCCGACGAGCTCGAGCGCGCGGCGTGGGCTGGGCAGCCGCGGCTCGGCTGCCTGCGGCGCGACAGGCTCCCGCGGCGACGTCACCGGCGCGACGCCCGGCGCGTCCGGGCTGGGAGCAGGCGAGCCGAGGGCGGCCGCGCTCGCGTGGGGACGGTCAGCACCTGACGGCGCCGGCGGACCGCTCCGAGCCTGCGTACCCATCGGGCGATTGTCACATCGCGCACGAGACCACGCAATGCCGGCCGGCCCTCGCGTGCGCGATGTCACATGCGCAGGAGGCACGGGCCGAGGTCGAGCGTCGAGCAGGTCGACCGGGCATAGCCCGGGCGCACCGGCAGTCGGCGCTCTCGAGAGGGCGCGGGCGAACAGCCTGCGCCGCTCGTCGTCGTTCGGCGCTCAGGCGCCGGCCAGCGTCCCGAGCTGCGCGGCCATCGGCGGCGGCAGGCGCTCGAAGCACAGCGCGTAGACGTCGTGCTGCTGGTGGCGCAGGACGCGCGCCTGCCCGCTCACCGGGACGTCGGGCGTCGCGAGGGCGAAGTCCAGCGGCTCGTCGACGGTCAGCGGCCGCGCGCTGGAGACGAGCATGCCGCTGGCGCCGACGTTGACGGTCCGCGCCTCGATCGGCCGGCCGACGGGACGGCGCAGCGTGCACGGCAGCGCGATCTCGACGCGCGGCTCGTGGCGCAGCTCTGCGGACGGGGCCACGCGCACATCCTGACGGGCCGGGCGCCGCGCGTCGAGCCGCGGCGGATGACGCCCGCCCGCGCTGGTCCCTGGCTACAGGCCGAGCTTCTGGCGCACGATCCGCGTGACCTCGGCGCCGTCGGCGCGGCCCTTCGTCTCGCGCATGACGTGGCCGATGATCGCGCCGATCGCCTTCATGTTGCCGCCGCGGATCTTCTCGGCGGCGTCGGCGTTGGCGGCCAGCGCCGCCGCGACGATCGGCTCGAGCGCGTCGTCGCCGCCGGCCATCGCGCCGAGGCCCTCGGCCTCGACGATCTGCGCCGGGTCGCCGCCGCCGGCGACGAGCCGGTCGAGCACGAGCTTGGCGTTGCCGACCGTCACGGCCTTGGAGCCGACGAGCGCGACGAGCTCGGCGAGCGCGGCGGGCGTCACGTCGGACGCGTTCGGGTCGTCCTCGCCGACACGCGCGACGAGCTCGTTGCAGACCCAGTTGGCGAGCGGCTGCGCCTCGACACCGCCGACGGCGAGCGCCACCTCGAAGTAGTCGCCGAGCTCCGTGCGCCAGGCGAGCTGGCGCGCACTCGCCGCGCTGACGCCGAGCGCCCGCAGCCGCTCCTCGCGGGCCGCCGGCAGCTCGGGCATCGCGGCGCGCGCGGCCTCGAGCATCGCATCGGAGGTCGCGACCGGGACGAGGTCGGGCTCGGGGAAGTAGCGGTAGTCGTGCGCCTCCTCCTTGGAGCGCAGCGACGTGATCTGCTCGGTCTGCGGGTCGAAGTGCAGCGTCTCCTGGACGACCTGCCCGCCCGCCCGCAGGATCGCCTCCTGGCGCGCGATCTCGGCGTTGACGCCGCGCTCGAGGTAGCGGAAGGAGTTCATGTTCTTCAGCTCGGTCTTCGTCCCCAGCTCGTGCGTGCCGACCGGCCGGATCGAGATGTTCGCGTCGCAGCGCAGCGAGCCCTCCTCCATGTTGACGTCGCTGACGCCGAGGCGGCGCAGCGTCGTGCGCAGCAGCGTCAGCCACTCGCGCGCCTGCGCGGCCGAGCGCACGTCGGGCTCGGTGACGATCTCCGCCAGCGGCGTGCCGCCGCGGTTGAAGTCGACGATCGAGTGGTCCGAGCCGTGGATGCGGCCGCTCGCGCCGGCGTGGATGAGCTTCGCCGCGTCCTCCTCGAGGTGGACGCGGTGGATGCGCACCTCCGACAGCTGGCCGCCGCGGCACAGGGGCTCGTCGTACTGGCTGATCTGGTAGCCCTTGGGCAGGTCGGGATAGAAGTAGTTCTTGCGGTGGAAGATCGAGCGCGGCGCGAGGTCGGAGCCGAGCGCGAGGCCGATCATCAGCCCGAAGTGGATCGCCTGCGCGTTGGCGCGCGGCAGCGTGCCGGGCAGGCCCAGGCAGGTCGGGCAGGTCAGCGTGTTGGGCGGCTCGCCGAACGCCAGCGCGCAGCCGCAGAACATCTTCGTCCGCGTCGACAGCTGGACGTGGATCTCCAGGCCGATGACGGGCTCGAACTCGCTCATGAGCGCGACCTCCCGCCGGACCCGTCGAAGCCGATCGCCTGCTCGAGCGCGAACGCCGCCTCGAGCACGCGGTTCTCGCTGAACGCCGGGCCGCAGAGCTGAAAGCCGGTCGGCAGCCCCTCGCTGAGCCCGTTGGGGATCGAGATCGCGGGGATCCCGGCGAGCGACATCGGCACGGTGCAGTAGTCGTTGAGGTACATCGACAACGGGTCGGCGGTCTTCGCGCCGAGCTCGAAGGCGACGGACGGCGACGTCGGCGTGACGACGAAGTCAAAGGCGGCGAACGCGCTGTGGAAGTCCTCGGCGATCTTCGTGCGCACGCGCTGGGCGCGGCCGTAGTACGCGTCGTAGTAGCCGCTGGACAGCGAGTACGTGCCGAGCATGATGCGCCGCTTGACCTCGGCGCCGAAGCCCTGGCTGCGGGTCTTCGTGTACATCCCGACGAGGCCGCCGTTCTCGACGCGCTTGCCGTAGCGCACGCCGTCGTAGCGGGCGAGGTTCGACGACGCCTCGGCGGGCGCGAGCACGTAATAGGCGCTCAGCGCGTGCGGGGCGTGCGGCAGGTGGCAGGTCTCGATCGTCGCGCCCAGCGACTCGGCGAGCTTCAGCGTCGCGTGGAACGCGTCGAGCACCCCGGCGTCGATGCCGACGCCAGAGCCCGACAGCTCCTCGGGCACGCCGAGCCTGATCCCCTTCAGCGAGTCGCTGGATGGCAGCGCGATCGCGCCGGGAAAGCCGATCGACGTCGCGTCGCGGTCGTCCTGGCCGACCATGTGCCTGAGCAGCAGCGCGGCGTCGGTCACGTCGCGCGTCAGCGGGCCGGCCTGGTCCAGCGACGAGGCGAACGCGATCATCCCGTAGCGGCTGACGGTGCCGTAGGTCGGCTTCAGCCCGACGATCCCGCACAGCGCGGCGGGCTGGCGGATCGAGCCGCCGGTGTCGGTGCCCAGCGCCCACGGCGCGCTGCCCGCCGCGACGGCGGCGGCGCTGCCGCCGCTCGAGCCGCCCGGCACGCGCGTGCGGTCCCACGGGTTGAGCACCGGGCCGAAGGCCGAGTTCTCGTTCGAGGAGCCCATCGCGAACTCGTCCTGGTTGGTCTTGCCCAGCAGCGGCGCGCCGGCGGCGGCGAGCCGCGCGACGACCGACGCCGTGTAGGGCGGGCGGTAGCCCTCGAGGATCTTCGAGCCCGCCTGGCTGGGCACGCCCTCGGTACAGAAGAGGTCCTTCACGGCCAGCGGCACGCCGGCCAGCGGCAGGCCCGGCGGCGGCGGGTCGTGCGCGTCCTCGGCGACCCACAGGTAGGCGTTGAGCTCGTCGCCGGCGGCGGCGCCGCGGTAGGCCTCGAACAGCTCGGCCGCGCTCAGCTCGCCGCGCTCGATCGCGCCGACGGCGGCGGCGGCGGTGAGCAGCGTGACGTCAGAAGGCATGTTGCGGCCGTCGGCCGGCGTCACGATGGGTCCGCGTCGGCCTGCGGGCTCGGCACGAGGAAGCCGCCGTCGGCGATCGCCGGCGCGCTTGCCAGCGCGATCTCGCGCGGCAGCGACGGCTGCACCTCGTCGGGCCGCAGCGCGTTGGAGACCTCGACGACGTGGGTCGTCGGCGGGACCCCGTCGAGGTCGAGCTCGCCGATCTTCTCGATGTGGCCGAGCACGGCGGACAGCTCCTCGCTCATCTTGGCGACCTCGGCCTCGGTCAGCTCCAGGCGAGCGAGCCGCGCGACGTGCAGCACCTGTTCGCGGTCGATCATCTGCCGGCGATTCTAGGAGGCGGCGCCCGGCGGGCGCCGCCCCCCGGCCGGGCTAGCGGCCGATGCGGCCCGATTCGCCGCCGGCGCCCAGGCCCGAGCGCTCGGCCACGCCGAGCAGCACGACCGCGGCGACGACCGCCACGATGAAGCCGAAGACGTTGAGCTCCATGATGTCGCCGCTGCCGATGAGGTTGGCGATGACGCCGCCGACGACGGAGCCGGCCACCCCGATCCCGAGTGTCCACAACAGGCCGATGTGCTGCTTTCCCGGCAGCAGCAGCCGTGCCAACAGGCCGATGACGACGCCGGCGACGATGAACCCGATCATGCAATCTCCTCGTGTGTCCAGCGGGGTGAGGCGCTGACAGTAACCGCCCACAGGCGGGCTGCGTCACCCGGCGAGCGACGCGGGGACGCCGATCGCCAGCAGCGCGATGTCGTCGCGCAGCGGTCGCTCGGCCTGCGCCAGCAGCCTGCGGACGCTCGCCACCACGCCCGCGCCCGTCAGCCCCCGGTCCCAGCCGGAGCGCAGCGCGGCGAGCAGCCTTGGCTGCTCGATCCGCTCGCCGTCGATCGTCGCGTCCGTGATGCCGTCGGTGTGCAGCAGCAGCGTCTCGCCGGCGCGCAGCGTCAGCGAGACCGGGGTGAAGGAGGGGTCGCGGAAGGCGCCGAGGATCGGCCCCCCGCCGGCGAGCTCGACAACGGTCCCGTCCGCGCGCACATGCAGCGGCAACGGGTTGCCCGCCACGACGAGCGAGATGTCGACCGCCCCGGTCGCGGGTAGCGGGCGCATGCGGCCGTAGATGACCGAGCACATCGGAGCGTCCGACTCCAGCAGCAGGGCACCGTTGAGGCTGCGCACGACGTCAGCGGGCTCGCGCTCGTACATCCCGGCCGAGCGCAGCGTGTAGCGCGCCAGCGACGTGCGCGCAGCGGCCGGCGCGCCCTTGCCGCAGACGTCGCCCAAAAACAGCCCCCATTCGCCGTCGGGGAGCGGGAAGACGTCGTAGAAGTCCCCGCCGACATCGTCGACCAGCGGTTCGAACACGACGTCGAGCTCGAGGCCGCGGATGTGCGGCAGGCTGGGCGGCGAGAGGCTGCGCTGCAGGGTGGCGGCAAGGCGCTCGAAGCGCGTCTTCTCGTCGTGCGTGCTCTGCCACAGCTTGCGCTCGAGCGCGGAGCGGCGGATCGCGGACAGCCGCAGCTCGAGCTGGTCCATGACGATGGCGGCGAGGTCGTGCAGGGTCGCCATCTCCTCGTCGGTGACCTGCCGCGGCGCGGTGTCGATGACGTTGACGGTGCCGAGCCGGTGGCCCTCGGCGGTGACGATCGGCGCGGCGGCGTAGAAGCGCAGTCCCAGCTCGCCGCGCACGAGCGGGTTGCTCAGCGTCCGCGGGTCGCGCGCGGCGTCCTCGACGACGTAACTGCCGGTCTGCATGATCGCCGAGGCGCAGAGCCCGGGGTCGCGAGGTATCTGCTGCGCGTCGAGGCCCTGCAGCGCCTTGAACCAGATGCGGTCCTCGTCGACGATCGTCACCGAGGCGATCGGGGCGTCGAACGCGCGGGCGGCGAGCGCGCAGACGCGGTCGAAGGTGCCGTCGCGAGGGGTGTCGAGGATCTCGTAGCGGCGCACCGCCGTGAGCCGCTCGACCTCGCCGAGAGGAGAGAGGTCCATCCTCCCCATGGTTCAACTCACCTCCGTTCGTTTGCGATCGCGCGCTCCGCGATAGCGGTGAACCGTACTGCCACCGCACACACGCCGTCCAGCGCGGTCGCCGACGCACGGAAGCCGCGCCGCTGCGCGCTCATGCCCCGGGGTCCGTCGTCTGCGGCGCGCGCGCCGGATCGCGGGCGGGCGGCGGCGGCCGCGGCGCGCCGCGGACCGCGAGCACGCGCTCGGTCTGCTCGATCGAGGCGGCGGCCTCCGTTCGCTCGTCGGCGAGCGTCAGCCACGCCCCGACGAGGATCGCCAGCACGCAGCCAAGTCCGGCGTAGGCCCCGAGGTCGACGCTGACGAGCGCGTTGGCGCCCGGCTCGTCGATCCCGACGCGGTACAGGAGCGTCAGCAGCACGAGCGACGCCACTCCGACGGTCACGGTCGCCGCCGAGGTCGCCGTCGAGACCGCGCGCCGGCGCAGCGTGAGGATGACGAGCGTCGTCGCGAGCGCGATCGTCAGCACGAGCAGGACGCGCCCGACCGTCAGCGTCTCCCAGGCCGACTGCCCCCCGAACCAGCTCAGGAACATGTCGACGGCCAGCCCCGCAGCGCCGGCGGCGACGACGATCTCACCGTGGCGAAGGCGCCGGATGTCCATCAGGTGGCCCGCGTGGCGTCGGCGCGGCGCTGCATCCGTGCGGCCTGCAGCGTGTTGCGCAGCAGGAAGGCGATCGTCATCGGGCCGACGCCGCCAGGGACCGGCGTGATCGCCGACGCCACCTCCTTGACCGCCTCGAAGTCGACGTCGCCGGCGAGCTTGCCGTCGACGCGGTTCATCCCGACGTCGACGACGACGGCGCCCGGCTTGACCCAATCGGCCTTCACCATCCGCCCGCGACCGACGGCGGCGATCAGCACGTCGGCGCGGCGGCAGACCGCGGCGAGGTCGCGCGTGCGCGAGTGGCACGTCGTGACCGTCGCGTCGGCGCCCAGCAGCAGCTGCGCCATCGGCTTGCCGAAGAGGTTCGAGCGCCCGATCACGACGGCCTCTGCCCCCTCGAGCTCCGCGCCCGTCGCGGCGAGCAGGTGCATGACGCCCGCCGGCGTGCACGGGCGCAGCCCCTCGCGGCCGAGCGCCAGCAGGCCGGCGCTGATCGGCGTCAGCCCGTCGACGTCCTTCAGTGGATCGATCATGCCCGTCAGCTCGACGCCGTCGAGGTGCGCGGGCAGCGGCAGCTGGCAGAGGATGGCGCTGACCGCCGGGTCGGCGTTGAGCCGCTCGATCAGCTCGACGACCTGCTCGCGCGGCGTGTCCGCCGGCAGCGGGAAGTTGAAGCCCTGCATGCCGACCTCGGCGCAGGCCCTCTGTTTGCCGTTGACGTAGACCGCCGATGCGGGGTCATCGCCGACGAGGATCGTCGCCAGCCCCGGAACCGCGCCGCCGGGCTCCCCGCAGAACGCCGCGACGTCGCTCGCGACGTCCGCGCGCACCCGGGCGGCGATCGCCTTGCCGTCGATGATCTGCGCTGCCATATCGGTCCTGACTATCAGAGCCGGGTGATCGGCGCGTACTGCGCCATCAGCTTGCGCTCGCTGCCGTCGCCCGCGAAGCGCACCACGACGATGCCGCCGGCCTCGACGCCGGTCACGACGCCGGCGCCGAACGCGGCGTGCGAGACGTCGTCACCCAGCCGGAAGGACGGCGCGGGCTCGTCGCCCCGCGCGGTCGAGGACGAGGACGAGGCCCACGAGCCGGGCCGCTGCGCCGCGACGCCTGGATGGAGTCGACCCCGCCCGCCCTCGTCGGCGCGGTCGGTGAGGTCGTGCGGGACCTCGTCGAGAAAGCGCGAACGCATCCCGTACTGCGTCGCGCCGAAGACGGCGCGGCGCCGCGCGCTGGTCATGTAGAGGCAGCTCATCGCCCGCGTGATGGCGACGTAGGCCAGCCGGCGCTCCTCCTCCAGGCCGCCCTCGTCGAGCGCGCGCGAGTGCGGGAAGACGCCCTCCTCCATCCCGGCGATGAAGACGATCGGGTACTCCAGGCCCTTGGCGTTGTGGATCGTCATGAGCGTGACGAGGCCCTCGTCGTCCTCGCGCGTGTCGGCGTCGGCGACGAGCGCGACGCCCTGCAGGAAGACGTCGAGCGTGTCCTGCTCGGGCTCAGCGTTGGCGTCGAACTGGCGTGCGAACTCGACGAACGAGCCGAGATTCTCCTCGCGCCCCTCCGCCTCGATCGTGCGCTCGGCCTTGAGCGCGTCGTGATACCCGACCGCGTGCAGCACCGCCTCGAGCAGGTCGCCGATCGGCACGCGCTGCTCGACGCGCTCGCGCAGCCCGTCCATCGTCTCCATGAAGCGGCCCAGCGCGCGCACCGCGGCGGTGCCGAGGCCGGGCACCGCGGCGGGGTCGGCGGCCGCCTCCCAGATGCTGATCCCCATCGCGTCGGCGAACGCGGTCACGCGGCCGAGGGATGTCTGGCCGATCCCGCGCCGCGGCGAGTTGACGATCCGCGTGAACGAGACGACGTCCTGCGGGTTGCCCAGCACGGTCAGGTAGGCGATCGCGTCCTTGATCTCGGCGCGCTCGAAGAACTTCGGGCCGCCGATGACCTGGTAGGAGACGTCGCGCCGCGTGAGCACCTCCTCGATCGCTCGCGACTGCGCGTTCGTGCGGTAGAAGACCGCGATCTCGGCGCGGCTCGCGCCCTCGTCGACGAGCCGCTCGATCTCGCCGACGACGTAGCGCGCCTCGGCATATTCGTCGTCGAGCTCGCGGATGCGGATCTTCTCGCCGTCGCCCTGGTCGGTCCACAACGACTTCTGCTTCTGCTCGCGGTTCTGCGCGATCACCGCGTTCGCCGCGCTGAGGATCGTCTGCGTCGAGCGGTAGTTCTGCTCGAGCTTGACGACGTGGGCATCGGGGAACGTGTCCTCGAAACTCAGGATGTTGCCGATGTCGGCTCCGCGAAAGCCATAGATCGACTGCGCGTCGTCACCGACGACCGCCAGGTTGCGGTGCTCTTCGGCCAGCAGCTGTAGCCAGCGATACTGGACGGCGTTGGTGTCCTGGTACTCGTCGACGAGCACGTGGCCAAACGCGTTGGAATAGCGGTCGCGGACCTCCTGGAAGAGCTGCAGGACGTTGACGGCGTTGACGAGCAGGTCGTCGAAGTCCATCGCGTTCATGCGGTGCAGCTCGCGCTCGTAGAGGCGGTAGGCATCGGCGACGGTCTGCTCGAAGTACGAGCCGACGAGCGTCCCGTAGGCCTCGGCGTCGCGCAGCTTGTTCTTCGCGTCGGAGATCTGGTGGTGGACGGCGCCGGGCGTGAAGCGCTTCGTGTCGACGTTGTTCTCGTCCAGGCAGCGCTTGACGAGCCGCCGCGCGTCGGCCTGGTCGTAGATCGTGAACTGGCGCGTGTAGCCGAGCCGCTCGGCCTCGGCGCGCAGCATCCGCGCGCAGGCGGCGTGGAACGTCATGACCCACATCGCGCGCGTGCGCCGGCCGAGCAGCACCTCGACGCGCTCGCGCATCTCCTGCGCGGCCTTGTTCGTGAACGTGATCGCGAGGATCTCGTTGGCGCGCGCGAGGCCCGTGCCCTCGAGATAGGCGATCCGGTGCGTCAGCACCCGCGTCTTGCCCGTGCCGGCCCCGGCAAGGATCAGCAGCGGCCCCTCGCCGTGCGTGACGGCGTCGCGCTGGGGCGGGTTGAGCCCCGCGAGCAGGGTCTCGATGCGGGCGTTGGAGGCGATGCCGGGCATGCCCATCCAGCATAGGCCCGGTACCGGAGGTGCCCGGTGCTCCGGGCGCTACCGAACCCGGATGCGCAGGACCCGGCTGCCGCCGGCGGCGGACGGACAGATCGGGGCGCGCGATCGGGCGCATTCGACGCGACCGCGACGGCTCCTTCCGGGATGCACCGGTTTCGGGCATAAATACTCCATCGCGCACGCTGTCTTGCATCGGTGGACGGCGTTCTGCCTATACTCGCGCCGTTCAGCGAGGGAAGGGCAGGGGATGTTGCGAAGGTCCGCGATCGCGGGGGTGATCGCTGCGCTGTTCTGTGGTGCGCTGGGCTCTGGAACGGCCGTTGCGAGCGAAAGCGGGTGCGCGCTGGCGGCCTCGATGGCGGACGCGGCGACGCTCGAGCAGGCGTCCGATTCGGTCCTGTGCCTTGTCAACGGCGAGCGTGCCCAGCGCGGCCTCACGCCGCTGCGGGCCTCACGGCTGCTCAGCAGGTCCGCTCGGGCGCACAGCCGCGACATGGTCGTCCGCCAATACTTCTCGCACGTCACGCCCAGCGGCGTGGACGCGCGCAGGCGGATCTCGCGCTCGGGCTACGTGCCCAAGTGCAGCGCCTGCAAGGTCGCCGAGACGATCGCCTGGGGCACCGAGGACCTGGGCACGCCCGCCGAGCTCGTGCGCACGTTCATGAGCAGCCCCGGGCACCGGCGGATCCTGCTCGATCGCCGCTACCGCGACATCGGCGTCGGCCTCGTCCTCGGCGCGCCGGTCAGCGGCATGGGCAACGGCACGACGCTGACGCTCGACGTCGGCCGGCGCTGAGCGCGGCCCCGGCGCGCGCTGCGGGCTCGTGCTCTGCGACGACGTCCGTCGCGCCTGCGCGCGGATCGCCGCAAGTGCCGAGTCGGTCAGCATCGACCTCGACGCGCTCGAGCACGTGTACCCGTCCCGACCCACCCCTGCACCGCAGCTGGACCCCGTCCGCCACTACCTCGACGGCGAGCCGCCGGACGTCGCGATGTACTTCCTCACCGTCGACAGCGTGAACTTCGGCTCCGGCTGGTTTCCGACGCTGCGCAAGCGCGCCGGCTCGTCGGGCTACTTCACCGTCGCGTGGGCGATCGCCGACCGCTTCCGCGCCCACGGTCCCTGGACTCCCGCCGACCTGCGCGCGCTGCGCACCGACGAGATCGCCGACGCGCTCGGCCAGCCGCGCGACCACGAGCTGATGGCGCTCTACGCGCAGGCGCTACGGGCGCTGGGCGTGTTCCTCGGCGATCGCGACGCGCTCGCGCTCGTGCGGGCGGCGCGCGGCTCGGCCGAGGCGCTCGCGACGCGGCTCGCGCGCGGAATGGCGCTGTTTGCCGACCGTGGCTTCTACAAGCGCGCGCAGATCGTGCCTGCGAACCTCGCCCTCGCCGGCGTCGCCCGCTTCGACGACCTCGACCGCCTGACGATCTTCGCCGACAACCTCGTGCCGCACGTCCTGCGCTGCGACGGCGTGCTGCGCTACGACGAGCGCCTCGCGGCGCACATCGACGCGGGCCTGCTGCTGCCCGCCGGCCGCGCGGAGCGCGAGATCCGCGCCTGCGCGGTGCGCGCCTGTGAGCTCCTCGCGCAGCGCGCCGGCGCGAGCGAGCACGAGCTCGACAACTGGCTCTGGAGCCGCGGCCAGGCGCCGGACTACAAATCCGTCCCCCGCCATCGCACGCGGACCGTCTACTACTGATGCTCGACACCGAGGACGCGGACGCCCGTGCTCGACGGACGTCAGCACGTTCGACGTCCGTGTGTTGCGCTATCGCCCCGTTAAATGGAGCGTTTGACCGCAGCGTGGGCCGCGGCGAGGCCCTGGATCGTGCCTGGAACACCTCGCCTATGGGTGCTGACACCCATTGAGCGCGACATCGCGCCGCGTAGATTGCGTGCGATGTCTGCCCGAAACGGAATTCACCTGCGGTCGATGTCGCTCGCCGTCGTCCTCGTCGCCACCGCCGCGTTGCCTCTGGCATCAGCCGCCGCCCAGGCTCCAGGCCTGCCGCGCACGTTCAACGTCAAGACGATCGAGACTCCCGAGCCGACGGGCGGCGGGTCGTTCGGCTGGGGCGCGGCGAGCGCCGACCTGACCGGCGACGGCAAGCTCGACCTGCTCGTCGCGCAGGGGCAGACCGAGCCCACCCGCGTGTTCGTCTTCGACGGCGCGACCGGCGCGCACATCGACACGATCGTGCCGCCCGAGCTCAACCCCGGCGGCGAGGATCCCGTCATCGCCTTCGTGTACGTCGAGACGATGCCCGACGTGGGCAGTTGCCCCGGCGGCGACGGCGCCGACGCCGACAAGATCTGTGACGCGGCAACGGTCGGCGGACCCGACGGCATCCCGGAGATCATCGTCGGCGCGCGCGGCAAGCGCGTCAACGCCGACAACCCGGCGGTCGAGGCGGTCGCCGCCGACCCGGCGCTCGGCCGCGGCTACGTCCTCGACGGCAAGACGCGCGCGGTGATCAAGCGCATCGACATGCCGATCGCCGACCGCCAGGCCCAGAAGGCGCTCGGTGGCGGTCCGCAGTTCGCGCGCGTCATGGCGTCGCCGCAGTCGATGGCGCCCTGCGCCGGCTCATCGGCCGAGAACAACGACAACGGCGTCGGCCCCTGTCCCGCCACGCCGCTTGCAAGCCGCATCGGGGACCTCAACGGCGACGGCGCGCCCGACATCGTCATCACCGCGCGCAACTACCGCGAGACGCCGGCGCAGTCGGCGGCCGGCTCGCAGTGCCGCGGCTCGACCGTCGCGTTCTGCACGAACGGCAAGGCGTGGGCCTACAGCGGCGGTGCGATCCCCGGCAGCGACCCGCAGGCGATCCTCGACACGACGATCTACAACATGCAGAACCCGATCGCCCAGACCGTCAGTGGCGAGTTCGGCGGCAACCTCTACCGACTCGGCGACGTCAACACGAACGTCGCGACGACGAACTGCTTCACGTCGCCCGGCGCGGCGTCCTGCGCCCCCGAGTTCACGATCGCCGTCCGCAACGCCGACTACCCGCTGCAGGCTCCGGGGATCGGCTTTGACAACGTCGGCGCGGCGGTCGTCTTCAACGGCGCCACCGGCGCGGTGCACCAGACGCGCGCAGGCAACAACGCGATCACCCACCCGGAGATGCAGAAGCTCTCGCAGTTCAGCGGCTCGTTCAACGGCGGCCGCCCGGTCGGCGACCTCGGCGCCTCGACGCTGCCCGACATCCTGCTGCCCGCCGCGCTGCAGAACGCGGTCAGCACCGACGACGGCAAGATCTGGGCCTTCAACGCCGTCGGCGGCGGCGGCGGCGCGACGGGCAGCTGGCAGTTCGCCAGCATGACCGACCCGACGCCCTACCCGGGCAGCAACTTCGGCGGCTCGTTCACCGGCGTGGGCAACCTCGCCGACGGACCCCTCTATCCGGCCAATGAGCTGCTCGTCGGCGGCTTTCACTTCGACCCCTTCACGGAGGCCTCCAGCGGCGCGGTCGCCGACGTGCACTTCGTCAACATCCAGACCGGCACGAACCTCATGACGATCCCCAATCCCGCGGGCGCACGCGGCGACGGCTTCGGCGTTGGCCTCATCCCGATGGGCGACCTCAACGCCGACGGCTTCCTCGACTTCGCCGCCACGGCCTACCTCGCCAACGGCGTGACCGGCGGCCAGGGCCGCGCCTGGATCTTCTCCAGCGACAACTCGCCGCTGCCGCCGCCGCCGGCCGCGGCCGCGCCGCAGGTCACAGGTCCGGCCGCAGCGCCGGCCGCGACCGCTGCGGCCCCGGCGCTGCAGCCCGGCGCCTGCGCCAACCGCACGATCGGGACCGATCGAGGGGAGCGGATCCGCGGGACGATCGCCGGTGACGAGATCTTCGGATTCGGCGGCGACGACAGCATCTCCGGCTACGCGGGCCGCGACTGCATCGATGGTGAGCGCGGCAGCGACCGCCTCTACGGCGGCGACAACAACGACAAGCTCGTCGGCGGCTCGGGCAACGACCGGCTCTACGGGCAGGACGACCGCGACGAGCTGTTCGGTGGCTCGGGCAGCGACCGCCTCGAGGGCGGGGCGGCCAACGACAT
>JBBSLI010000029.1:0-53813 GCA_038255395.1 Solirubrobacterales bacterium | reverse complement strand
TTTCCCGGGCGCCCGAACCGTGCCTGACGCCCGCCGGCGCCCGCCCCGTGCCACCAGCACGAAGGCGGGTCACCGCCGACCGTCAGATCCCGGCCGGGCATCCCGGGATTCCACGCAGAACTTCCGGACGGCCGTACTAGCGGCGCGACAACTCACCCGAGCGCGTCGACCTTGACGGCGGTCAGCGAGGCCTCGTCGACGAAGACGCTGTTCCACGTCCTGCTGCAGATCAGCTGGACCGCCCCGCCCGCATGCGTGACGCCCGCGTGCAGCGACAGCGACTTCTGCTCGCTGACGTAGGTGTCGCTCGCCTTGAGGTAGTAGCTGGCGGTGTGGTAGCCGGGGATCGTGCAGTCGATGATCCCGATGCCGCCCATGTACCCCGCCGCGCTTCCGGCGCCGCGCGCGTCGACCGTGGCGGAGAGGATGTACTTCCCGGCCGGCAGGTCCTTGGTGATGATGACCTTGTCGTACACGTCGACGAGGACGTCGGATCGCAGCCCCGCATAGCCTGCGCTCGAGCCCGCCGGTCCCTCGGGGCCGCGTGCTCCCGGCGCTCCCGGCGCTCCCGCTGCCCCGGGCGCTCCCGCTGCCCCGGGCGCTCCCTCGGGCGCGTCGCCACGCTGGAAGTCGGCCATCCTGAGGCTGCCGTTTTTGATCTTCACCGATGTCACGGCGTTGGTCTTGATCTGGCTCGCGCCGACGCTGTTGCGCGGCAGCTTCAGCGCGGCGTAGCCGGTCCCGCCGAGCGCGACGACCAACGCCACCGACGCAACGACGAGCGCCGGCGACGGCCAGCGCGGATGCAGCTTCATGAGTTGTCCCTCCTGTGGATCGCGGTCGCGACGGTCTGGCCCATCTGAGGACGACTGCGTGACGGCGCGCGGAACATCGTTCAGCGCCCGCGACCGCGCGTTCGTCCGCGGTCAGAACACGACCGTGAACGACCCGTGCCGCAGCACGCGGTCCTCGCAATGCC
Source organism: Solirubrobacterales bacterium (assembly GCA_038255395.1). Taxonomy (GTDB): domain Bacteria; phylum Actinomycetota; class Thermoleophilia; order Solirubrobacterales; family Solirubrobacteraceae; genus CADCVQ01. Next base: position 52,834 of record JBBSLI010000029.1, on the reverse strand, counting down.
ACTGCACCGCCCGCGCGAGCACCGTGCGCTCGACGTCGGCGCCCTGGCGCTCGAGGTCGGCGGCGCTGCTGCGGTGGGTGACGCGGATGACGTCCTGCTCGATGATCGGGCCCTCGTCGAGCTCCTCTGTGGCGTAGTGCGCCGTCGCGCCGATGAGCTTGACGCCGCGTGCCTTCGCGCGCGCGTACGGCGACGCGCCGGCGAACGCGGGCAGGAAGGAGTGATGGATGTTGATGACCGGAACGCCGACCGCCGCGAGGAAGTCCGCCGACAGGATCTGCATGTAGCGCGCGAGCACGACGAGGTCGAAGTTGCCCGCCAGCAGCTCGATCTGGCGCCGCTCGGCCTCGGGCTTGGTGTCGGGCGTCACCGGGATGTGGACGAAGGGCACGCCGAAGGACCGCACGTCCTCGGCGAGGTCGGCGTGGTTGGAGATCACGAGGCCGACGTCGAGGTCGAGCTCCTCGCGCCGCGCGCGCCACAGCAGGTCGAGCAGGCAGTGGTCGGAGCGGCTGACCATGACCGCCGCGCGTTTGGGGACGCCGGCGGCCGAGAACGTCCAGGTCATCGCGAACGCTTCGCCGACCTCGGCGGCGAAGCGGCGCTCGAGATCAGGGCGCATCGCCGGCAGGCCGGCGCGATGAAAGACCGTGCGCAGGAAGAACGCGCCGCCCTCGGGATCGGTCGAGTATTGGTCTGACTCGATGATGTTCGCGCCGTGCTCGCGCAGGAAGGCCGACACCGCGGCGATGATCCCCGGCCGGTCCGGGCAGGAGACGAGCAGGCGGCCGATGTCGGGGCTGTGGTCACGTCGCTTCATCGGGCGAATGTAGTGGCCACACTAAGCTGCGCGCGAATGAGCAGCGACGTCGCGTTCGGTCGTGCCCGTCGTCTGACCGCCCGGCAGCGCGACGGGGAGTCCGTCAGCCCGTTGGAGCTGTTCTTCGATCTCGTCTTCGTGCTCGGCTTCACGCAGTGCACGGCGCTGATGGCCGACGAGCCGACGTGGGAGGGGCTGGCGAAGGGCCTGCTCGTGCTGGGCGTGCTGTGGTGGTCGTGGGTCGGCTATGCCTGGCTGACGAGCGTCGTCGATCCTGAGGATGACGCCGTCCGGCTCGTGATCTTCGCCGCGATGGCGGCGTTGCTCGTCGTCGGGCTCGCGGTGCCCGGCGCGTTCGAGGACTCGGCGCTGATCTTCGCCTGCGCCTACGCGTTCGTGCGCGTCATGCACATCGCGCTGTTCATGCTCGCCAGCCGCGAGGACGCCCAGCTGCGCTCGTCGGTGCTCGGCCTGGCGGTCAGCACGGCGCTCGCGTCGGGCCTGCTCGTCGGCGCGTCGTTCGCCGACGGGGCGCTGCAGGGCGCGCTGTGGGCGCTCGCGCTGGGGCTCGACGCGGTGATCGTCGAGTGGTGCATCTCTGTGTCTCAGACAAAGGAATGCACCACTCGAGCGCCTCCGCCCGCGTTTCGCGCAGAGCGGGCGCCAGCGCTGCCGGTGCGCCGCTCCGTCCAGGCGGGAGCAGCAGCGGGTGCGCCCGCAGACACGAGCCCGGACCGTACGCTGCGCACGTGTGTCAGCTGCTCTTGCGCCCGCTACGCCTCAGCGACGAGGCCGATGCCCAGGCTGCTCATGCAGAGCTCGCCGGGGAGCGATTCGCCTTCCTGTTGGGCCTGCGGGCCGGCGAGCCCTGGGCGACCCATGTCCGCCGCCACGACGCAGTTCGCCACGGAGTCGACGTCCCACCTGATTGGGTGCCCGCGACCTTCTTGGTCGCCGAGGTCGACGGGGCGCTCGTGGGTCGTGTCTCGATCCGTCACGCACTCAACGAGTTCCTCGCGGACTTCGGCGGGCACATCGGCTACTGCGTTCGCCCCGCATACCGGCGACGCGGGTACGCCGGCGCGATGCTCGGGCAGGCACTTGTCGTCGCCCGCAGCGCGGGCGTCGGCCGAGTACTCCTGACGTGCGACGAGGGAAACGAGGCCTCGTCCTCGATCATCGAGTGAGCCGGCGGCGTGCTCGAGGACATCCGCGTGGCGCCGGACGGAATCGGCAAACGGCGCTACTGGGGCGCGCGCACCATGACCCAGAGCGGCGGTGACCCGCCCGCCTGTGCCGTTGCGACGTGCTCGAAGTCGTGGCGGGAGTAGAAGCGGCGGCTGGCGTCGCTCGTCGCCTCGAGGTATGCGGGCTCACCGCGGGCGTCGATCTCGGCGAGCCCGGCGGCGAGCAGTGCCGCGCCATGTCCGTGGCCCTGTAGCGCCGGATCGACCGCGATCTGGCGCAGATACCAGCACGGTTCGGGCGGCACGTGCCCGGCCACCTGGGCGAACACCGCCGTCACCCTGTCGACGATCGCCGACTCGGCGAGGATCGCGCCGAGCGCGTCGGCGGGCGGGCTGACGCCGGGCGGGTACCACAGCGCCGCGCCGCGTCCGTCCTCGCGCGCCCACGCCCCGCCGGCGGCGGCTGTGGCTTGCGCGTGTAGGCGGGTGATCTGAGAACAGACGCGCAGGAACGCCGCAGGCGATGGCAGCATCCACCGCACGAACGGGTCGCGGCGAACGCCAGGACGATCGACGGCGCTAGCCCCTCGGCGTCGTGCGGGCGGACGATGCGCTCCACGACACGCACGGTACCGTCGCGGGACCGGTGCGGCCGGCGGGCACCCGGCCGAGCGAGACTCAGACGCGGCGTAAGGCGTCGACGACTGCCCCTTGCGACGACATGGGAATCGCCCGCGGGAGGATCGAGATGGGCGGACAAGCGGGCGTCTCGGGTGCGGCCGGCAGCGCCGGTACTGCCTATCGAGGCGCTGCTGATGAGCGTTCCCCGAAGGCGATGCGCGGCTCAGCCGTCAGACGACTCCGGCCACGATCAGCGCGGCGATCTCGTCCGGGGCCTCCAGGTAGGGCAGGTGTGCGCGGCCAGGCAGGCTGCGAAAGGTGCCGTTCGCAAGCGCGTCTGCCAGGTCGCGGCTGTGCCGGACCTTGATCGCGATATCGAGCTCGCCGCAGGCGACGATCGCCGGGATCGCGATCTCGTGCACGCGGCTCGCGGCATCGAGTCCGCTGGCGCCGTCGGCGTCAGATTCGCGTTCGTTGGCGATCACGATGCGGTTCATGTCGAGCGCCAGTTCGCGCGGTGGACCGCTCACCCGTCCCTCAGGCCCGGCCGGCCCGTCGAGCCACAACCGGACCTCCAACCGGTTGCATGCCTCAAGCTCGCCGGCCGTCCAGGCGGCATCGATCGCGTCCGTGAGCCCGTCCGTCGCGACGCTGTAGGCCTCCTCGTCGGGCTCGGCGTCGCCGCTGATCGCGGGTGCCAGGAGCACGAGTCCGGCGACGCGCCCGGGCGCCTCGAGCGCCGCGTCGAGCGCCACCCCGCCGCCGATCGAGCTTCCCACCAACCAGGCGGGCGCATCCGGCGACACGGCGTCGAGCACGGCAAGCACGTCATCGATGTGCCGGAAGGGCCCGTCGGCCGGCGGCACGTCGCCGAACCCGCGCCGGTCATAGGCGACAACGTCCCGCCCGGCCGCACCGAGCCGCGCGCCCACCTCGCGCCAGCAGCGCCGGTCGCACACGCCCGCGTGAAGCAGGGCAATCGTTGCGCCGGCGCCGGGCCAGCGATCACCGACGAGCGTCGCTCCCCCTGCCGCGATCTCCACCGGCTCATACCGCACACCCGGAGCCTACTTCCGCCGAGGCGCGCCGCAGGTGCACACCGAACCCGCGACGCGCGCCGAGCGAACACCGAGCGAGAACCGCGCCCTCGATGACACCGATCTGAAGCGCTCACGCACCGACCGCTGAGACGGCCGCTTCGCTGCGTCGACGATCGTCGCGCGCCACAGCGCGGTACGATTCCGTCATGCCCTACGACCCCGCCAGGGTGACGCGGGCGCCGCCGCGGTACCAGCCCGCCGCCGAGGCGGGCGATGAGGAGCCGGGACCCGTGTACGACGAGAACGACCCGCCCTCGTGGAAGGACTTCATGAAGGCGGCCAATCGGGCGCGCAAGATGTTCAAGGACCTCAAGCCCTGACGGACGCGCCCGCCGCGTCGGGTCATGCCGCCGGCTGCTCGCCCAGCTGCAGACGTCATTGGAAACCTGGCCAGCTGCGGGACCTTGCCGGCATCGGCAATCCACCAGGGCGGCCCGATCGTCGATGCCGACGGCCGTCCCCGACACGTTGAACGTGGTCATCGTCGAACGTCAGACGTGGCCCGCAACCACCGTGTGGGGTGCGTGCGCTGCCGGATGCCGCTGAGCAGCACCGCGCGCGCGGCGAATCTGCTGCCTAGGGCAGGCTTCGACAGTCGGTGGCAGGTCAAGCTTGAGACGCCCGCTCTTGTCGCGACTCATGGCTTCTGGAGCGGAGTGGAACCGATGACCCTGGCTGAGGTTTCTTCGATGACCTGGCTGGCGATTGGAGAGGGTGGACGGGCGACAAGGTTCTCACCAATGTCGAACACGACCTCGTCCTACGAGCGACGCATGACGGAAGCGGTCATGTGCTTCTGGGCGTCCGGCTCGGAACCCACGTCGCCGAGGACGCAACGTCCTGGCGTGTCAGTGCGCCCGTCGCGCTCGAGGCCGGGCAGCTCGAGCGGCTCGCCGCGTACGTACGAGGCTGTCTGGCGGCCACGTGATGTGCGGGCGGCGGACTGCCGCAACGGACGGATTGGAGAAGCGAGCGCCACCGTTGGCGAGGGCGCCCGCATACGCGACATGGGCAGGCCGACGATGACGTCGTCGCACGCAATGGTGGTCGCCCGTCAACCCGGATATCCGAGGGTGCGCGCTGCGGCGCGGGCGGTGTCGGCGTCGGCGTCGGGGTTGATCTGCGTGATGAGCTCGTTGGAGAGCGGCCGGTGCGCGAAGACGTGCTCGACATCGCTGCGGGCGATGGTGGTCTCGTAGTACTCGGCCGCGAACTCGACGTACGTCTCGGTGCGGCCGTCAAGCTCGCGAACAGCCAACTCGCGCCGCCATCCCCAGGCTGGAGTTGAGGATCGGTGGGGGTGGCGAACACCACGCCGTGTCATGCGGCTGACGCCACAGACAGACGGTGAGCGAGGGGACGCCGTCCAGCGTGAAGGCGGGCTCGCCGACCTGATCGCGAAGCGCCGGCGGAACACCATCGACGAGACCGGCGACGACGGCCACCGGCTCAAACGCCCACGGAGACAGCTGCGATTCGTGGTCAAAGCCACGCACGAACGCGCCGGCCGGCCCGAAGACGATGCTGTACTCGTCACCGGAGCCGTTGGACATCGACGCCACCTGCTCGGACTCACCCCAGTTGGCATCAAACGCGAAGTAGCGCTCGTCCGAGGTCGGGTTGAGCACCAGGTCGAGCACCGCCAGCGACTGCGACCAGCGCTTCAGCGTTGGGATCTCCGGCAGGCGTGCAGCAAGCGCAGCGACGCTCATGATCGCGAGCATTAGGATCCGCCGCCGCGCACGGCGCGCACCCGCGTCGCGCGCGAGGAGCAGCGCCGCTCGTGCGACGAGCCGGGAGCGCCCGTCCTACGTCGATGCGTACCTGGCCGCCGCCATAGCTCTGCTTCTCGACGACACGAGCGCTGCCCGCCCGCACCCGTCGGGGTGCTTTGCTCGAGTGGTGCTCAACTTGGTCTGAGAGCAAGAAGGCACCGCTCGACAATCGCGCAACCACGCGGCCGGTCCGCCGGCCACAGCTCTGCCCGCGACGAAACCGCCGCCGCCGCCGCTGCTCGCCGCTGCCCGCCGCCGCGGCGATCGGCCGCGCGACCTCGTCGCGGAGGGCCGTGTCGTGCCGCCGGCGCTACACCTTCTTCGCCACCCGCGCGAGCTTGACGCGGTCGTTCGCCGTCAGCGCGACCTTGCGCAGCCGGACCGCGTCCGGCGTCACCTCGACGCACTCGTCGGTGCGGATGAACTCCAGCGCCTGGTCGAGGCTCATGCGCGTGTGGGGGATCAGGCTGACCATCTCGTCGGCGTTCGCCGAGCGGATGTTCGTCTGCTTCTTCTCGCGCACGGCGTTGACGTCGAGGTCGTCGGCGCGCGCGTTGGCGCCGACGATCATGCCCTCGTAGACGTCCTCGCCGGGGCCGACGAACAGGCCGCCGCGCTCCTGCATGCGCATGATCGCGAACGACGCGGTCTTGCCGGAGCGGTCGGACACCAGCGAGCCCGAGGCGCGCGTCTTGATGTCGCCCTGCCAGGGCTCGTAGCGCTCGAAGACCGAGTGCATGATCCCCGAGCCGCGCGTCTCGGTCATGAACTCCGTGCGAAAGCCGATCAGCCCGCGCGCGGGCACGAGGTACTCCAGCCGCACCCAGCCGGTGCCGTGGTTGACCATCTGCTCCATGCGGCCCTTGCGCAGCGCCATCAGCTGCGTGACCGTGCCCAGGAAGTCCTCGGGGACGTCGATCGCGAGGCGCTCGATCGGCTCGTGCAGCTTGCCGTTCACCTCACGCGTGACGACCGTCGGCTTGCCGACGGTCAGCTCGAAGCCCTCACGGCGCATCGCTTCCACCAGCACCCCGAGTTGCAGCTCGCCGCGCCCCTGCACCTCCCACGTGTCCGGGCGCTCGGTGTCCAGGACGCGGATCGAGACGTTGCCGACGAGCTCGGCCTGCAGTCTGTCGCTCACCTGCCGCGCGGTGAGCTTCTTGCCCGACTTGCCGGCCAGCGGGCTCGTGTTGATGCCGATCGTCATGCCCAGCGCGGGGTCGTCGACGGCGATCGGCGGCAGCGGCTTGGGGTGCTCCGGGTCGGCGAGCGTGTCGCCGATCGTGATCTCCGGGATGCCGGCGATCGCGATGATCTCGCCGGGACCGGCATCGGCCGCGGCGATCCGCTGCATGCCCTCGGTGATGTACAGCTCGGCGACCTTCGCGCTCGTGATCTCGCCGCCGCGCTCGTGCCGGCACCAGGCCACCGTCTCGCCCTTGCGGATCGTCCCGTTGACGATCCGGCACAGCGCGAGGCGCCCGACGTACGGCGACGCGTCGAGGTTGTTGACGAGCGCCTGCAGGCCGTGCCCCTCCTCGTAGGCGGGCGCGGGCACGGCCGACACGAGCAGGTCCATCAGCGGGCGCAGGTCCTCGCCCTCGACGCCCTGCTCCAGCGACGCCTGGCCGGCGCGCGCGTTCGTGAAGACGATCGGAAACTCGATCTGCTCCTCGGTCGCGTCGAGATCGATGAACAGCTGGTAGACCTCGTCGATGACCTCGTCGATGCGGGCGTCGGGCCGGTCGACCTTGTTGATGACGAGGATGACCGGCAGGTTCGCCTCCAGCGCCTTGCGCAGCACGAATCGCGTCTGCGGCAGCGGGCCCTCGGACGAGTCGACGAGCAGCACGACGCCGTCGACCATCTTCAGGCCGCGCTCGACCTCGCCGCCGAAGTCGGCGTGGCCAGGCGTATCGACGAGGTTGATCTTCACCTCGCTGCCGCCTGCCGGCGTGTAGCGGACGGCGGCGTTCTTGGCGAGGATCGTGATGCCCCGCTCGCGCTCCTGGTCCATCGAGTCCATGACCCGGTCGGCGACTTCCTCGTGGGCCGAGAAGACGCCGGACTGCTTGAGCATGGCGTCCACGAGGGTCGTCTTGCCGTGGTCGACGTGGGCGATGATCGCCACGTTGCGAATGTCTGAGCGCGTAAGCATTTCCCTCAGCTTAGAAACGCCGCACGAGACCGTTCGCCGCCGATGCCTGCTATGGGCTACCTTTCCACTCTGAAAGGCCGGATCACGGGATCCGGCGAAGCAGTGCCAGCGCCCGGTGTCGTTGCCTGAACAGCATCCTCGGGGTATGCAGCACAACACCCGAGGAGAACCGGAATGCCTACCGGCACCGTGAAGTGGTTCAGCGACGACAAGGGGTTTGGCTTCATCAGCCCCGACGACGGCCAGAAGGATCTGTTCGTCCATCACAGCGGCATCATCGGCGAGGGCTACCGCTCTCTGGCCGAGGGCGCCAAGGTCAGCTACGACGCTGAGGCGGGCGACAAGGGTCCGAAGGCGGTCAACGTCCAGACGATCTAGTTCGTCGGACGTGGCCATCTGAGCCACGTTGGGGCGGTCGCGCAAGCGGCCGCCCTTTCTATGTGGCGGCCGGCGGGTTCGGAGCGGCTGCCCTACCGCGCCCTTGCGAGGTAGATGTAGCGCTTGCCGCTGCGCTTCCAGAGCTTGACGGTCTTCTTCAGGCGGAAGTCGCGCACGTCGACGCGGCCCTGCTTCACGCGCGTGAGCGTGCCGTCGCAGCGGTCCTCGACGAGCCACTGGGTGCCGCGCACGGTCGCCGACGAGCGCTTGCCGCCGGTGCGGAAATCGCCCTTGCCCTTGCCCCACAGCCGCCGGACCTTCTTCTTGCTGCGCTTCTTGGCCTTCGCCGCAAAGCCCGAGCGCGACAGCCGCGACGGCGTGCACGACGCGAACGAGCCCTTCGTCATGCGGGCTTCGGTGATGGGCTTGGAGCCCTTGGTCTGCAGGATCTTGAAGTACCAGTCATAGAAGATCGAGCTCTGCGTCCTGTGCGTCCTCGCGTCGACCTCGGAGGTGATCTGCGCCTTGCCCTTGCGCGCGTCGACGATCGAGCCGAGCGGGATCTCGGTCAGCTGTCCGATCGGGACGTAGCGGCGGCTGCCGGGAACACGGACGAGGATCGTTCCGCTGACCGCCCGCACGGTGACCGACCGGCCCTTGCGCGGCCGCGCCGGGACCGCCGCCACGATCGTGATGCTGCGCGTCGTGCGCGCCGACGGACCGCCGTTTCGGAGCATCCGCGCGCCGGTCCACAGCCGCGCGGTCGAGGTGCCGTCGGCGTCGGTCACGGTCAGCGTGATCGTGCGCGTGCCGGGTGTCGCGTAGGTGTGGCTCGTCGTCGCACCGCCGTTGGCGGTGCTCGAGCCGTCGCCGAAGTCCCAGTCGTAGCGGGCGATCGTGCCGTCGGGATCGGCCGATGCGCGGGCGTCGAACAGCGCGGCGCGGCCGGCGGCGGCGGGGAGCGCCGTGAAGGCGGCGACCGGCGCCTGTGACGGTGCCAGCGCGATGCCCTGGTTGACGAGTCCGGGGTCGGTCCCTGCGGGGACGTTGGCGCGGGGGCTGAGCGTGCCGCCGGCGCCGACCGACCACTCGCCGACTGTGCCGGACTGCCCGAGGTACAGCGACGCGCCGTCGGGGCTGGGGGCGAGGTCGCGCGCTGCGCTCGCGACGACGTAGGCGACGGCGGGCGGGGCCAGCGGTGCGAGCACACCGCCTGCGCCGATCGAGAACTGGCGCACGCGCTCGGGCGCGGAGGCCGTCCCCGCGCTCGGCGCCCACAGCGCGGCGCCGCCCGCCGCCACGGCGACCGCCGCCTCGGCGTAGCCGTCCGCCGGCGGCGCCTCCTGCGTGCCGCCGCCGAGCACGCCCGTGCCCGGGTCGATCGCCCACCGGCCGAGGCCGACGCCGGCGGTGTCCGAGGCCACGTAGAGATGGCTCGCCGACGGCGTGATCGCCAGCCGCCCGACGGCCGCCGGCCCGGCGGCGCCGGCCGCCGACGGGAACGGAACCGAGGCGGGGCTCTTGGGCGTGCCGAGTCCCGTCGCGGGATCGATCGTGGACTGCCAGACGATCAGCCCCGTGCGTCCCTCGTACTGCGCGCCGTAGAGGTTGCGGCCGTCGGGTGTCATGGCCAGGAACTGGACGTTGGGCGCGAACGGCGGCTCGACGGGGGAGACCGCGAACGCGCTCTCCGCGCCGAGCGTCCCGTCGGCGTTGATGCTCCTGAAGAGGATCGCGTTGCCGGGACGGGGGTAGTACACGCGCGCGCCCTGCGGGTCGACGAGGATCCCGCGCGAGCTGCCGGGCAGCGGCCCGATCGCGGCGCCGTTGGGCTCCAGGCGCCCGCCGGCGCCGCGCGCGAACGGGACGATCGCGGAGGTCGGCGCGCCGCCGGCGTCCAGCGACGACGTCATGACGTAGCCGAAGCGCCCATCCGGTGACAGCGCGATGTCGCGCGCCGCAGCGCCGACCGTCGCCGGCGCCAGCGGCGAGAGCGCGCCGCCCGCTCCGACCGCGTACTGGGCGAGGATGCCGCCGGGCGCGGAGATCGTCTCCTGAAGGGCGTAGACGTTCGTGATCGCGTGCGCCGGAGCGGCCACGATCCACGTCAGCAGGACGCCGAGGACGGCGAGCACGGCCTGGCGCGCGCGTGGCATGGCCGGACTGTAGTGGGCCGGCGCGTGGCGATCGACCCCGAACCGTCGACGCCGTTTCGGAGCCGCTCGCCACGCGCCGCCCACTGCGCCAGACTGCCCCCCGATGCGCAGACGCCGTCGCCTCGTGGTCACGCTGTACGCGTCGGTCGCGCTGGCGACAGCCGCGGTCGTGCTCGCGTTCTGGGCGGGCGACGTCATGCGCTCGACCGAGCTGCAGACCGTCGACGCGCGCTTTGCGATCCGCGGCGAGCATGCGGCGCCCGATGTCGTCGTCGTGGGCATCGACGCCAGGACGTTCGGCGAGGTCAGACGCTTCCCGTTTCGGCGCACCCTGCACGCTCGTGTGATCGACCGCATACGGCGCGCCGGCGCGAGGGTCATCGCCTACGACGTCCAGTTCACCGAGCCCAGCGGCGACGACAGCGCCGACAACGCGCTCGTCGAGGCCGCCGACCGCGCACCCCGGATCGTCTTCAGCACGACGGAGGTGGGCGAGGACGGCGCCACGAACGTCTTCGGCGGCGACGCCTTCCTGCGCGAGCTCGGCGTGCGCGCGGGCAGCGGCAACCTGCCCAACGACCCCGGCGGCGTGATCCGCCGCTTCGCCTACGACGACCTCGGCCTGCGCGCGTTCGCGGTCGTCGCCGCGGAGCTGTTCGGCGCACAGCGGGTCGCGCGCAGCGAGTTCGCCGGCGACGGCAGCGCCTGGATCGACTACCCCGGCCCGCCGCGGACGATCACGACGGTCTCCTTCGGCGACGTGCGCCGCGGCCGCGTGCCCGCCGCCACGTTCCGCGGCAAGGTCGTCGTCGTCGGCGCGACCGCGCCGGTGCTGAAGGACGTCTTCACGACGTCGACGGCGAGCGACGACCTGATGGCCGGCCCCGAGATCCAGGCCGCCGCGATCCAGACCGTGCTCGACGGCTTCCCGCTGCGCGACGCGCCGGGCTGGCTCGACGGGCTGCTGATCGCGTTGATGGCCGGCGTCGGTGGATCGGCGACCGCGCGGTTCGGGCCGGCGCGCGGCGGGCTGATCGGTCTCGCGGTGGGGATCGCGATGGTCGCCGGCGCGCAGCTCGCGTTCGGCGCGGGGCTGATCGTCGTCGTGCTCTATCCGCTGCTGGCGCTGGTGCTCGGCGTCTTCGGCGCGGTCGGCGTCGCCGCGGCCGTGCACGGCTTCGAGCGCGAGCGCGTACGCGACCTGTTCGCCCGCTTCGTCCCCGAGGCCGTCGTCGACGACGTCCTCGCGCGCGTCGACGACGACCTGCGGCTCGGCGGCGAGCGCCGGGTCGTGACGGTGCTCTTCAGCGACATCCGCGGGTTCACGAGCTACAGCGAGGACCGCACGCCGGAGGAGGTGATCGAGGTCCTCAACCGCTATCTGACCGTCATGAGCAACGTCATCCTCGACCACGGCGGGACGCTGATCGCCTACATGGGCGACGGGATCATGGCCGTCTTCGGCGCGCCGACCGAGCAGGTCGACCACGCCGACCGGGCGCTGGCGGCGGGCGAGGAGATGGCGGGACCGGCGCTCGAGGAGGTCAACGCCTGGATCCGCGCGCGCGGCGGCGAGGACTTCAGGATCGGCATCGGCCTGAACGCCGGGCCGGTGATGGCGGGCAACGTCGGCAGCGAACGCAGGATGGAGTACACGACGATCGGCGACACGACGAACACGGCGTCGCGCCTGGAGACGATGACGAAGGGGACGGGCCACACGATCTTCCTCGCGGACTCGGTGCGGACGATGCTCACACGCGCGCGCGACGACTTGGTGCGCGTCGACGCGATGCAGGTGCGCGGCAAGGACGAGCCGGTCGTCGTCTGGTCGGTCACGTGAGCGGCGCGCTGCGGCGCTTCCGGATGTCGGTGAATCGCGGCGAGACGATCGCTCTCGTGCTGCTGACCGCGGCCGCGCTCGCGGGCTTCTTCGCCTTCCCGACCTATCCGAACTACGACTCGCTGTACTCGCTGCTGTGGGCGCGCGAGATCCTCGACGGCACGCTGCCGTCCTTCGACGCCTACCGAGCGCCGACGCAGCACCCGCTGTGGGTCGCGCTGTGCATCCCGCTGGTGGCGCTCGGCGAGGGCGGCGACCGGGTGCTGCTGGCGATCTGCGTGCTGTCGTTCGTCGGGCTGGTGGCGGGGATGTACGCGCTCGGCAAGCAGGTCTTCGGCGTCGTCGTGGGGGTCGTCGCGGCGCTGCTGCTCGCCAGCCGGCTGGACTTCCCGTTCCTCGCCGCGCGCGGCTACATCGACGTGCCCTACATGGCGCTCGTGGTGTGGGCCGCGGCGCTGGAGGTGGCGCGCCCGCGGCGTGGGGGCGCCGTCTGGGTGCTGCTGACGCTCGCCGGGCTGATGCGGCCGGAGGCGTGGGTGCTGGCGGGGCTGTACGCGCTGCGGATCGTGTGGGGCAAGCCGTTCGGGGTGTGGGTCCGGACGGCTGCGATCGTCGCGCTGGCGCCGGTGATCTGGGCCGTCAGCGACCTGATCGTCACCGGCGACCCGATGTACTCGCTGAACTACACGACGGAGTCGGCCGCGCAGCTCGGGCGCCGCCAGACGATCGACGAGCTGCCGGGGGTGACGCTGCGCTACCTCTCGGACCTCGTCAAGCCGCCCGTGCTGCTGCTCGGCTTCGCCGGGATCGCGCTGGCGTGGCGGATGGTGGCGCGGGCGAAGCTCGTCGTCCCGGCGACGCTGCTCGTGTGGGGCGTGGGGATGTTCCTGGCGATCTCGCTGCGCGGGTTCTCGGTGATCGGGCGCTACCTGGCGATCGCGGCGGTCGCGCTGATGCTGTTCGCGGCCTTCGCGGCGGCCGGCTTCGAGCGGTTGCCCGCCGGCCATCGGCTGCGGCGGCCGTGGGTCGCCGGCGCGCTGGCGGTGGTGCTGGGCGGAGCGGTCTACACGCTCATGAACTTCAGCCCGGGCTACATCGACCGCGAGCTCGCGCTGCGCGCGTCGGTGCGCGCCGATCTGGTGCGGGTGCTGCGCACGCCCGAGGTGCGGGCGGCGCGCGGGTGCGGGCCGATCGCGGTGCCCAACCACAAGCTCATCCCCGACGTGCGCTGGCTGACCGGCGCCGCCGCGAGCGGCGTGGTCGCGCGGACCTCGTTCACACCGCGACGGGGCGTGGTGATCGTGGTCACCGGCGGCACGCGCTTTCTCAAGCACCCGGCCTACGGGCCCTTCGACCAGGGCGAGGACTCGCCGCGGATCCAGGTCCCGCCGGAGGGCTTCGTGCGGGCGGTCGTGGGGCGGCGGTTCACGGCGTACGTGCGCTGTTAGGGGTGTCTGATGCGATCGATGGTTGCCGTCGCGCGGGCAGACCTGCATCTCTGAAGGTGTGTCAGTGTTCGTGGCGGCGGCCGCCGCGCCGGGGCCGGCCGGGGCGGTCGAGCCTGGCCGGGCGTCTGGCCGCGGTGGCGTTGTTCTGCTTCATCGCAACAGAAACCCGCCACTACCACGACCGCCGCATGCAGATACGACGGATCGCCATGGGCGCGCGAACGGTTCGTCACGCCCGCGCCGACGCTCCCCGCGCCCAGCGCCGCGCCGGCCGCTCGATCGCGACCCATGACAGCCAGCCCACGAGCAGCGACGCGGGCAGCGCGAACGCCGTCAGCGCCAGGAACGCGCCGCGCGAGCCGTCGTGCTCGAAGTCGAGCGTCGTGCGCGCGAGCAGCAGCAGGGGGTAGTGGGCGAGGAAGACGCCGTAGCTGACGGTCCCCAGCCAGCGCGCGGGCGCGGTTTCGAACGGCCGCCGCAGCGCCGCCGGCGCGAACGCGATCCCGAGCACAGCGCCGGCGAACGCGAACGGCAGCAGCGCCATCAGCAGCGCGTTGCCGCGCACGCCGTCGCGTACGTCGCCCGCGTCGGGACCGCCCGCCGCAGCCAAGGCGGCGAGAGCCGCCACCGCGCAGACGCCTGCGACCGCCGCCGCCACCCGCGCCGGCGGGCGCCGGCGGACGTACAGCAGCGCGGCGCCCATGCCCGCCGCGAAATCCGTCAGATGCAGCGGAAACGACGACAGCAGCACGCTCTCGACACGCGATCCGCCGACGTCGCCAAGCGCAAGCCGCCCGAGAACGCCGACCGCCACGGCGAGCGCGACCGCCTGCCACGGCCAGCGCCAGAACCAGCCCGCCACGAGCGGCAGCACGAGGTAGAAGAGCGCCTCCAGCGACAGCGTCCAGACGACGGGATCGATCGCGAAGCCGAGCGCGCCGTCGTAGCCCGGCAGCAGCCGCGCCTCCTGCTGGGCGAAGACGGCGTGGGCGACGACCGCGTCGGTCGTCACGCGGCCGGCCATGTCCGCCGTCGTCAGCAGCGGCCACGCCAGCAGGCAGAGCACGAGCACCGCGTAGTACGGCGGCGCGACGCGCGCCACCCGCCGCCGCGCGTATGCGCGCACCGAGCCGAACGACCCGCCGCGCACCGCCACCGGCAGGAACAGCACGAAGCCGCTCAGGACGAAGAACAGCGTGACCGCGAGAAAGCCCGCCGACAGGACGTCGCGCACGGGCCCGCCGCCGAGCGACGGCTCGCCCGACAGCAGCCAGCAGTGGTACAGCAGGATCCCGATCGCGGCGACGCCCCGGAAGCTGTCGAGGACCGGGACGTGCCGCGCGTGCTCCTGCTTCACGCCCCCAACGTACGCGGCGCGGCGGCTATGCGGCGACGAGCTTCGCCGCCTGGCGCTCCTCGCTGATGCGCACGACGTCCCAGACGAGCCCGACGCGCTCCAGCGCGCAGATCACGATCGCGCTGGGGTCAAGCATCCGCTCGTACCGGCGCATGCCGTGGGCGGCCGAGGTCGGGAAGGCGTGGTGGTTGTTGTGCCACGCCTCGCCGAAGGACAGCGGGGCGAGCCACAGCAGGTTGCGCGACTCGTCGCCGGTCTCGAAGCGCCTGGCGCCGAAGAAGTGACACAGCGAGTTGATCGAGAACGTCACGTGGTGCAGCAGCACGATCCGCACCGCGCCGCCCCACAGCAGGCCGGTCAGCGCCGCGGTCAGCGTGCCGCCGAGCGCGTAGCCGAGGCCGAACGGCGCCGCCAGCCCGAGCACGATCCACAGCAGCGTGAAGCGGTCGATGAACGCGATCAGCGGGTCCTCGACGAGATCGGGCGCGTAGCGCGCCTTGTTGCCGCGTTGGGTGTGCACGAACAGCCAGCCCAGATGCGCGTGGGCGAGGCCGCGCAGGGCGCCGCGCAGGCCCTGGCCGTGGTCGACGTGCGGGCTGTGCGGATCGCCGATCTGATCGGAGTAGGCGTGGTGCTTGCGGTGATCGGCGACCCACGCGGTGATCGGGCCCTCGATCGCGGCGGTGCCGAGGATCGCGAGCGTGCCGCGGAGGAAGCGGCCGGTCTTGAACGCGCGGTGCGTGAAGTAGCGGTGAAAGCCGACCGTGATGCCCAGGCCCGTCAGCACGTAGATCACTCCGAAGACGACGAAGTCGTGCCACCGCAGGAGGCTCTCCCAGGCCTGCCAGACGGCGACGCCAAGTGCGAGGAACGGCACGACGGTCACGAGCCCGGTGGCTATACGGTCAGCCGTCTCGTTCGCGCAAGGCTCGATCTCCTGCGCGCTCGGAGCGCTCTGCATCCCGTTCGTCCTTTCGTCATGAGCGAGCGTCCCGGCCGCTTCTCGACCGGATCGCCCGTGATTGAACCGTAGCGCTCGCAGACGTGTACGTCAGCCGGACGGCCGGCGCCCGGCGGCTAGCCGATGCCGCCGCTGGTGCGACCCTTCAGCTCGGCGATCTCGAGCGCCATCGCGTCGATCGTCTCGTTGAGATCGGCCACCGCGCTGACGTCGCCCTCGCGCATCATCTGCGTCGCCGCGCGGGCCTCGGAGAGCCCCTCTTCGAGGCGGCCGAGCGCATCTTGGATCGAGCTCACATCCATCGTGCGGCGAGACTACCCGGCGCTCACGCCGCATGCACCGCCGCGCCGAGGTTCGAGCGCGCGCGGATGATCAGCGACTTCGTCGCGGGCACCGTCGTCTGCAGCCGGCGCGCCGTCTCGACGTGCGAGCAGCCGTCGAACTCGCGCATCACGAGCGCCATCCGCTGGCGCTCGGGCAGGCGCGCGATCTCGGCGACGAGCTGGCGCATGTCGTCGCGCGCCTGCGCGCACTGGGCGGCGTCGGCGGCCGGCACGGCGTTGAGGGCGAACTCGTCGTCGTAGGCGCCGGCGCGCTGCGGCGCGCGCAGCTCGTCGAGGGCGCGGTTGCGGACGATCATGTACAGCCACGGGCGCAGCGCCATCGGCCGGTCGGTGACGCGCAGGCCGCGGTAGGCGCGGATGAAGGCGTCCTGCACGACGTCCTCGGCGTCGTGGCCGCTGCCGTTGAGCATGCGCCGCGCGAAGGCGGCCAGCTGGCTGCGGTAGCGGCGGTGGATCTCGTCGAAGGGGGCGTCGTCGCCGGTGCGAAAGCGGGCGACGAGGTCGTCGTCTGACAAGGTCGTGAGCGGGAAGTGCGAGACGGGGGACATGGCAGAGGGTTCCTTGCCTGTAGGCGTTGTAGGCAAGATCACGCGCGGGCTCCTCGCTGCGGGGACCCCCGGGGTCACACCTTCCACCCTCAGGTGTGAGGCTGCTGCACCAAGGGTGAATTGACAGGTCGATCTGCGAAGCTGGACGGCGTGATGAAGCAGGCCGATCAGTCACCGCTCGCCGCCCACGCGGCCACGCCCGCGGAGCTGCGCGAGCGCATCGAGGCCGAGCGCGCGGGGACGCCGTTCCTCGTCCTGCGCGACGGCGCCGGCGCCCAGCACCTGTTCGTGCTCGATCCGGCGAACGAGCGCGTCACCGTCGGGCGCAGCGCCGGCAACGACGTCGCGCTGCCGTGGGACACCGAGGTCTCGCGCCTGCACGTCGAGCTCGAGCGCCTCGGCGACGAGTGGACCGCTGCCGACGACGGCCTGTCGCGCAACGGCTCCTTCCTCAACGGGCAGCGCATCTCCGGCCGCCAGCGCCTGCGCGACGGCGACGTGCTGCGCGTCGGGCGCACGCAGATCGCCTTCAAGGTGCCCGAGGCGCCGGACTCCAACCCGACCGTCGCCGCCGGCAGCCGCGCCGAGCTGCCCGCGCTCAGCGCGACGCAGCGCGCCGTGCTCGCGGCGCTGTGCCGCCCATACAAGGACACCGAGCTGGCGACGCCGGCGACCAACCAGCAGATCGCCGACGAGCTCTATCTCTCCGTCGACGCCGTCAAGGCGCACCTGCGCACGCTGTTCGGCTACTTCGGCGTGCAGCACCTGCCCCAGAACCAGAAGCGCTCCTACCTGGCGATGCGGGCGCTGCAGGACGGCGTCGTGTCGCGCCGCGACCTGTAGCCAGCTCCGCTTGGTCGTCATGCCACAGCGCGGCCCGGGCGTTGGCGCACCCGCCGGCCGGGCAGATCGCGATCGCCTGGGGCAGGCAGAACGGCATCATCGAGAGGATCGCTGGACGCTCGCGGCCGATCACGCGCGCTGGCGCGCCGAGGTGCTCGGCGCAGCGCGGTCCGCGGACGTGCAGCAGTGACGGACGCACCACGCCGCAGTAGCGGCGTTTGCTGTTGCAGGCACAAACGCGCCACTACGGCTCGGCGTGCCCGCTGGCTGCGCAGCCGTGTCGCGAAGGTGTTCGCATAGAACACCTTCACGACACGGCACCCCCGCGGCCGGCCCCGGCGCGACGGCCGCCAGCACGAACGCCCACCCACTCATCGATGCAGGTTCTGGCTGCGTGACGGTGATCGGCGCCCCTCACCGATGCGTCACATCGGCCGCGGCCGATGCTCACACAAGACCTCCTACGACCGCGCCCGATGCTCGGCGGTATGAGGCTCGCTCGTCAGGGCTTGTAGAAGCGCACGCGCTGCAGGCCGTCGTCGTCGAGCACGGTCAGCCACACCGCGCGCCCGCGCGTGACGTCCAGCGCATAGGGGCGGCTGCGGGTCTCGATGCGCTCGATCACCTTGCGCGACCTGGCGTCGACGCGGATCAGGCGCCCCGCCTCCTTCGCGGTCACCCAGACCGAGCCGCCGCCGACGGTCACCCGCTCGGGGATCGCCTTCAGCGGGATCGACCTCGTCTCCAGGCTGCGCGGATTGATGCGCGTGATCTCGTCGCCGCCGGCCGCGGCGACCCAGACCGCGCCCTCGCCGATCGCGATCCCGCGCGGCCCGTCGCCCACGCGCACCCGTTGCGAGAAGCCGTCGCTCGTGCGGATCTTCGTGACGGTCGGGCTGAAGCGGTTCGTCACCCAGACCGCTCCCGCGCCGACTGCCAGGTCCTGGACGCCGCGCTCGACGGGGATCTCCTTCTGCTCGCCGCTGCTGGGGTCGATCCGCACGACCGACTCCGGCGTGCGGTCGTCGGGCGAGCTGTTGCGCACGCCGACCCAGACCGCGCCCGCGCCGGTCGCCACCACGACGTTGCGGCCCGGCCGCGCGATCTCGATCGCCCCGCCCGGCACGCGCCGGTGCGTGCGCGCGTTGATCCGCAAGACGGAGGGCGTGCTCTCCTTCGTCACCCAGACCGAGTCGAAGCCGGCCGCGAGCGAGCTGCCACCGCCGCCGATGTCGAGGCGGCCGTCGGGCTCGCCCGTGGCGGCGTCGGCGAGCGCGATCGTCCCGTCGCGGTTGCTGATCGCCCAGACGTCGCCCGCGGCGATCGTCAGACCGTTCGGGCGCGAGAGCACCCCCGCCCTCGTGATGTCGACCCGCGCCGGGCGCAGCCCGCCGCTCGGCGGCAGCGGCGACGGCGGCGCGGTGTTCGCGCCGTCCTCGCCGCCGTCGCCGCCTCCGCCCAGCAGCGCGATCGCCGCCACGCCCGCGACGAGCAACGCCGCGCCGGCGGCGAGGCCGCCGCGCCGCTGCCGTGGCGTCATGCGCGCAAGGCGCCCGCCGCCGCGCTGTCCGCCGTCGCCCGGTGACAGCTGCGTCTCGCCGTCGGGATCGATGACGCCCGCGGGCCCCTGCAGCGCCGTCGCCGCCGTGCGGCTGTCGACGGGCGCGGCCTGGCCGCGGCCGACGTTGCGCTCCGGGATCGACGTCGCGCTGCGGCCCGCGGCGCGCAGCGCCGCGCGGCCGAGGTCGCCCGCCGACGGATAGCGATCGGAGGGATCCTTCGCGAGCGCCCGCGCGACGAGGCCCTCGAACTCCGGCGGCACGTCCTCGCTCGGCGGCGGCTCGTTGAGGTGCGCCCACAGCGTCGCCTCGTCGGTGTCGTGCGTGTACGGGGCGCGGCCGGTGAGCGCGAAGACGAGCAGGCAGCCGAGCGCGTAGACGTCCGTGCGGGCGTCGATCGGCTCGCCGCGGATCTGCTCGGGCGCGACGTAGCCGAGCGTGCCGACCCAGCCGCCGGCGCGGCTCAGCCCGCCACCGTCGGTCGTCGCGGAGCGCTTCGTCAGGCCGAAGTCGGTGAGGTAGGCGTGGTCCTCGTCACCGAGCAGGACGTTGGCGGGCTTGACGTCGCGATGCACGAGGCCGTGGCGGTGCGCGGCGTCGAGCGCCCCGCCGACCTGGGCGACGATGTGCGCCGCGCGCTCGGGATCCAGGCGCCCCTGCGCGCGCACGAGCGCGCGCAGGTCCGGACCGTCGATGTAGCGCATGACGATGAACAGCACGCCGTCGCGCTCGCCCGCGTGGTAGACGGGGATCACGTTGGGGTGCTCGATCGAGGCCGCCGCCTTGGACTCGGCGACGAAGCGCCTGCGGAAGTCGTCCTCCTCGGCGAGCACCGGCGTGATGACCTTCAGTGCGACGACCCGCTCCAGGCCGAGCTCGGTCGCGCGGTACACGACGCCCATGCCGCCACGTCCGGCGATGCCCTCGATGCGGTGATCGGCGAAGACGACTCCTGGCTCGAACTCCGGCATGCAGGGTTCACTTCTAGCGGACCGGGGCGCAACCTTGTGCTGGCGGGGACCGTTTACGGCACATGCGCCATCGATCCTCGATTCTCCTTTCCCTCACCGTGGCCGCCGCGCTGGTGGCCACCGCGCCGGCCGCCGGCGCCAGCTCCTGGTCGGGCCCGCAGGGGTTCGCGGCCGGCGACGACGACGCCCGCGAGCCCGTTCCGCGCGTGGCGATCGCCCGCGACGGCTCGAGCGCGCTCGCCTTTCGCTCGAAGTCCGGGGCGCTGATGCTCGCCACCGGTTCCAGGAACGGGCGCTTCGGCAGCCCGCGCGTGATCGACCGCGCCGGCGTCAGCGACTACTCGATCGCCGCCGCGCCCGGCGGCGCGTTCCTGCTCGCCTGGGACGACGCCAGGGATGGATTGCGGGCCGTGCTGCGCACGAAGGCCGGCCGCGCGATCGTACGCCGCCGCTACGACAGCGGCCCGCCCTCGCAGATCAACGGCGTCCAGGTCGCAGCCGATCCGCAGGGCGGCTGGGTGCTCGCGCAGCGGGTGTTCCCGTACGGTCCGCGCCGTGACCGCCTGTACGGCGTCCGCGCGCTCACGCTCGATCGGGCCGGCCGCCTGATCGGCCCCGTCCAGGACCTCGGCGCGGGCCAGTTCGGCATCGACGCGCGGCCGACGCAGTCGCTCGCCGTCGCCCCCGACGGGCGCGCGGTGCTGACCTTCCGGCGCGCGGTGGCGGCGACCACCTTCCCAGCGCCACCCGCGCCGGTCGTCGTCGCGACGCGACCGCACGGCGGTCTGTTCGGTGCTCCCGTCGCGCTGTCCGGCGCGCCCGCGGCCGACCCGCGCGTCGCGATCGGCGACGACGGCCAGACGCTGATCACGGCGACCCAGATCCGCAGCCGCGGCGACGCCGCCAACTTCGGCAACCCGATCGTCGCGCGCGTCGCACCGGCGGGCGCGCTCGGCGCGCCGTTCGGACCCCTGGTGGCGAACCCCGGGCGTGCGTTCGCTCCGACCGTGGCGCCGACGCGCGCGGGCCGCGGCGTGCTCGTGTTCCAGCTCAAGGCGAAGTCCGAGCCGTTCGCAACCGAGGCGCCGGTGCGCGCCGTCGCGATCGCCGCCGACGGCACGGTCGGTCCGATGCAGACGCTGACGACCGGCCGCGCCAAGGAGCCGGTCACGATGGCGCTCAGCGGCGGCCGCGCGCTGACGATCTGGTCGGGCCGGCGCGGCATCGACGCGCGCCTCGCGCGCGCGGGCGGCAACTTCAGGACGTCGGCGCCGCCGAAGGGCCCGCCGCCGCGGCCGTTTCATACGAACTCGACGAACCGCGACCTGCGCACCGCGGGGCGCTACGCGATCTTCGCGTGGGCGCGCGACGGGCGCGTGCGGGTGACCGTGCGCCGTTTCTAGCCGCGCGCTTCCTGCCGGGGGAGGAACGGGGTCGAGCCGGAAATCACCCGAAGGGCCGGATCGAACCCTTTCCTCACCCCGGCGAGCACGCGCTCACCGCTATCCCGACCGCGCTGGTAGGATTACCAGCCGTGTTCTTCACGACCAAAGCCGAGTACGGCGTGCGCCTGCTGATCGAGCTCGGGCGCCAGGGAACAGACCACCCGGTCTCGCTCAAGGCGGTCTCCGATGCCGAGAACCTGCCGCTCGCCTACCTCGAGCGGATCGTCGCGCTGCTCAAGCGTGCCGAGCTCGTCGAATCGACCCGCGGCGCGCACGGTGGCTACCGCCTCGCCCGCGCCCCCGAGGACATCGCGATGGACGAGGTCGTCCTCGCGCTCGAGGGCTCGCTCGCCCCGATGGAGTGCTTCGTCGACGACCGCAGCGACGACGGCCGCGTGCTCTGCTCGCACCACGACGACTCCGGCCACGGCTGCGCCACGAAGCTGCTGTGGACGCGTGTGCAGGTCGGCGTCCTGAAGACGCTCGCCGACACGACGCTCGCCGAGCTGATCGATTTCCAGACCCGCCAGCTGCCGCGCATCGGCGAGCGTGCGCGCGAACAGAATTTGCCCGCTCCCGCCTGATCCGTCAGGCCATCCCGCACGAAGGAGATTTCAAAGACCCATGCCCGAGCTCGAGATTCGCAACCTCCATGTCCAGGCCGAGGACAAGCAGATCCTCAAGGGCGTCAACCTCACGGTTACGCCCGGTGAAGTCCATGCCCTGATGGGTCCCAACGGCTCGGGCAAGTCGACGCTGGCCAACGCGATCATGGGTCATCCGAGCCTCGAGGTCACAGATGGGCAGATCCTGTTCGGCGGCGAGGACATCACCGAGGCCGATCCCGACGAGCGTGCCCGGATGGGCCTGTTCATGGCGTTTCAGTACCCGGTCTCGATTCCCGGCGTGACGATCACGAAGTACCTGCGGATGGTCATGAACGCGCACCGCGAGGCCCGCGGCGAGCCGGACGTCTCGCTGAAGGAGTTCCGCAAGACCGTCGAGGCCGCGATGGAGCTCGTCGACGTGCCGCGTGAGTTCAGCGCCCGCTACCTCAACGAGGGCTTCTCCGGCGGCGAGAAGAAGCGCCTGGAGATCCTCCAGCTCGCGCTCCAGAATCCCAAGCTCGCGGTCCTCGACGAGACCGACTCGGGCCTGGACATCGACGCGCTGAACGTCGTCGCGCACGGCGTCAACACCGTCGCCGCCGGCGCCGACATGGGCGTGCTGATCATCACCCACTACCAGCGGATCCTGCACATGGTCACCCCGACCCGCGTCTCGATCATGTTCGACGGCCGGATCGCCACCGAGGGCGGCCCCGAGCTCGTCGACCGCCTCGAGGCCGAGGGCTACGCGAAGCTGCGCGAAGAGTTCGGCGTGGCGGTCTAGGTGACGAGCCGGAGGGACGACGACCGATGAGCACCCTGGCCGACACGCCGCTGGCCACGGATTTTCCCTGCCTCCGGCGCGAGGGGATCGTCTATCTGGACTCGGCTGCGACGTCGCAGACGCCGCAGCCGGTCATCGACGCGATGGACGACTACTACGAGCAGCATCGTGGCACCGTCCATCGCAGCGTCTACGCGCTGGCGGCCGAGGCCACCGAGCTCTTCGAGGGCGCCCGCGACCGGATCGCGGCATTCGTCAACTGGCCCGCGAACACGACGATCTTCTGCAAGAACGCGACCGAGGCGCTGAACCTCGTCGCCTACTCGTGGGGCCGCGCGAACCTCGGCCCAGGCGACACGGTCGTCACGACGCAGCTCGAGCACCACTCGAACTTCGTGCCGTGGCACATGCTCTGCAAGCAGACCGGCGCGAGCTTGGAGATGATCGAGGTCGACGACGACGCGGTCCTCAAGCTCGACCAGCTCGACGCGCTGCTGGCGACGGGCAGCGTCAAGCTGATCGCCGTCGGACACGTCTCCAACGCGGCGGGCACGATCAACCCGGTCGAGGAGATCATCGAGAAGGCCCACGCCGCCGGCGCGATCGTCGTCGTCGACGGCTCGCAGGCGGTCCCGCAGATCCCGGTCGACCTGGCCGCGCTGGGCGCCGACTTCTACGCCTGGACCGGCCACAAGCTCTACGGCCCGACCGGCGTCGGCATCCTGCACGGCCGCAAGGATCTGCTCGACGCGATGCCGCCGTTCCTCGGCGGCGGGCACATGATCACGTCGGTCTCGGTCGAGGAGATCCGCTGGGGCCAGCTGCCGGCGAAGTTCGAGGCCGGCACGTCGAACATCGCCGAGGCGATCGGCCTCGGCGCGGCCGTCGACTTCGTGTCGGCGATCGGCGTCGACGCGATCCGCGCGCACGAGCGCGATCTGTGCGCCTACGCGCTGGACCGCCTCGCCGACCTGTCCGACGTCACCGTCATGGGGCCGCTGGACGCCGACCGCCGCGGCGCGCTCGTCGCGTTCACGCTGGACATCGCGCACCCGCACGACATCGCCGAGATCCTCGGCAGCGCCGGCGTCTGCGTCCGCGCCGGCCACCACTGCGCACAGCCCCTGATGCAGCGCTTCGGGGTGGCGGCGACGACCCGTGCGTCGTTCGCCGTCCACAACACCCGCGCCGACGTCGACGCGTTCGTCGACGCCCTCAACGACGTCAGAAAGATCTTCGGATGACCATGGACTCGATCTACCGCGAAGAGATCCTCGAGCACTACAAGCGCCCCCACAACTGGGGCCACCTCGACCCCTTCGACCTCACCTTCAAGGACTCCAACCCGCTCTGCGGCGACGAGCTGACGGTCGAGATCAAGGTCGGCGGCGACAACAGGATCGAGGACCTGCGCTTCTCCGGCCACGGCTGCGCGATCAGCCAGGCCTCGGCGTCGATGACGTCCGACGAGATCAAGGGCATGACGATCGACGAGCTGCTCAAGCTCGATCGCCAGTACGTCCTGGACCTGCTCGGCATCAAGATCTCGGCGACGCGGATGAAGTGCGCGCTGCTGACGCTGAAGGTACTCAAGGGCGCCGCGCTGGGCGCGGCCGTCGACTGGGAGCCCGAGACGCCTCCGAGCGAGGCCGAGGGTGGCGTCGAGCGCCATCCGACCGACGGCGATCACCTGTAGGTCCGCGCTCGCGACGGCGGTCGCCGTCGCGCTGCTGGCAGGGTGCGGCGGCGACGGTGACGACGCCTCGCCGAGCACAGCGCCGCCGAGCCCGCGCGTGGCGGCGCTGCTGGACCGCGTGCCGGGCGAGTCGATCCTCGTCCGTGCGATGGACGTCGGCGTCGCCCGCGGCAAGCTCGGCCTGCCCGAGTGGGTTTCACCGCTGCCGCTGAGGTAGGCCCTAGCGGCGCCAGATCTTGGACCGGCCGTCTATAGGCAGGCGCCCGGCCCACTACTAGCGTCGCCCCCGTCGCCCGAGGAGCCGAGCGTGAACGACCGCGGGCCGGGCCTGTGGACGTACATCAACAGCCGCGGCTTCCCGGCGATGACCGTCCCGGCGGGCTTCACGACGACGGTCTACGACCGCGGCGCTCCGAGCACGCCGGGCGGGACGCCGCCGCTGCTGGCGCCGAAGAACATCGCGCTGCCGGTCGGGATCGACTTCCTCGGCCTGCCGTTCAGCGAGGGGACCCTGTTCGAGATCGGCTCGGCGTACGAGCGCGCGACGCACCGCCGGATGGCGCCGCCGGACTTCGGCCCGCTGCAGGAGTGAGACACGGGCGGCGCAGATCGCCATGCGGGCGGCTGTGGATGCCGACGACGTCGATCTGACCGTCAGGCACGCGGTCATCACTGGTGGCAGCCAGGTCCTCGGAACGCCGGTCGGGCTGCTGCCGGCCCGCGACGCGACCGACCGTCTCCACGTGTTGTATCTCCGAGGACGTCGAGCGCGAACTCGACGTCCGAGGAGGGCCTGAGCGTCTGCGGTGCAACTGGACGCCGGCCGACCGATGCCGGGGTACGCGATCGACGACGTGGCGTGCTACCACGCATTGCCACAGGCGGCTACACTGGCAAGAGGGAAATCCGAGTACCGCGGCAGGGATTGCGGACTCGGGGCTCTTATATGGCTGAGATCCTCGACATCTGTCCCGTTTCCGAGCTTCCGCCCGGCGCCTCGCGCGTGGTCGAGTGGGAGGACCTGGAGATCGGGATCTTCAACTGCAACGGCGAGATCCTCGCGATCGAGGACCGCTGCTCGCACGACGACGGCAATCTCGCCGACGGCGAGTTCGATCCGCAGCGGTGCACGGTCGAGTGCCCGCGCCACGGGTCCCTGTTCGATCTGCACACCGGCAAGCCGGTGACGCTGCCCGCCTACGTTCCGATCGACACGTTCGAAGTCCGCGTCGAGGACGACATGATCAAGCTGGAGGTTGAGTAACCGATATGGCAACTCCCGAGACCATCGCTGAGCAGGCATCCCTCCAGGGGATCAACTCCGACTACACGGAGAAGTACGGCTTCCACGACGCCGAGAACTATCTCTACAAGGCGCCGAAGGGCCTGTCGAAGGAGCTCGTCGAGAAGATCTCCGAGTTCAAGTCAGAGCCGCAGTGGATGCGCGAGTTCCGCCTCAAGGCGCTCGAGCACTTCTACGCCCGCTCGATGCCGACCTGGGGCTCGCCGCATCTCGCCGAGGTCGACTTCGACAACATCCATTACTTCGTGCGCGCCTCCGAGAAGGCCGAGCGCTCCTGGGACGACGTCCCCGACGACGTCAAGAAGACCTTCGACCGCCTCGGCATCCCGGAGGCCGAGCGCAAGTTCCTCGCCGGCGTCGGCGCGCAGTACGAGTCCGAGGTCGTCTACCACCAGATCAACGAGAAGCTCGAGGCGCAGGGCGTCATCTTCATGGACATGGACTCGGGCCTGCGCGAGCACGAGGACCTCGTGCGCGAGTACTTCGCCACGATCATCCCGGCCAACGACAACAAGCTCGCCGCGCTCAACAGCGCCGTCTGGTCGGGCGGGTCGTTCGTCTACGTTCCGCCGGGCGTGCACATCGAGATGCCGCTGCAGGCCTACTTCCGCATCAACACGGAGAACATGGGCCAGTTCGAGCGCACGCTGATCATCGCCGACGAGGGCTCCTACGTGCACTACGTCGAGGGCTGCACGGCGCCGACGTACTCGTCGGACTCGCTGCACTCGGCGGTCGTCGAGCTGATCGCCAAGCCGGGCGCGCGGATTCGCTACACGACCGTGCAGAACTGGTCGACGAACGTCTTCAACCTCGTCACCAAGCGCGCGATCGCCGAGCGCGACGCGACCGTCGAGTGGGTCGACTGCAACCTCGGCTCGAAGCTGACGATGAAGTACCCGTCGGTGTACCTCACCGGCGAGCGCGCGCACGGCGAGATCCTGTCGATCGCCTTCGCGGGCGCCGGCCAGCACCAGGACGCCGGCGGCAAGATCGTCCACGCCGCGCCGAACACGACCTCGAACATCTTCGCCAAGTCGATCTCCAAGGACGGCGGCCGCGGCTCCTACCGCGGCCTGCTCGAGGTCGCCAAGGGCGCCCACGGGTCCAAGTCCAAGGTCGTCTGCGACGCGCTGCTGCTCGACGACAAGTCGCGCTCGGACACCTACCCGACGATCCGCATCGGCGAGGACGACGTCAACGTCGGCCACGAGGCGACGGTCTCGAAGGTCGGCGACGAGCAGCTCTTCTACCTCATGTCGCACGGGCTGAGCGAGGAGGAGGCCGGCAAGCTGATCGTCAACGGCTTCATCGAGCCGATCGTCAAGGAGCTCCCGATGGAGTACGCGGTCGAGATGAACCGGCTCATCGAATTGCAGATGGAGGGCTCAATTGGCTAGTCCCGCTCCGTCCACAGCGACGGAACCGGCTTGGCTGACGGCGCGCCGTGAGCGCGCCGTCTCGCTGACCGGGTCGCTCCCGCTGCCCTCCTTCCGCGGTAACCCGGGCTGGGAGTTCACGTCGCTGAAGAACGTCGACCTCGACGCCTACGGCCAGCCCGACGCCGTCGATCTCGACGCCGGCGGGCTGGGAGTGTTCGAGACGCCTGCGGGCGCCGTCGTGCTCGAACAGGCCGACCACACCTTCGCCGATCCGCTCGAGCCGGCGCCCAACGGCGCGATCGTCATGTCGCTGGCCGCGGCGGTGCAGCAGCACCCCGACCTCGTCGAGCAGCACTTCGGCTCGGTCGTCGCACCGGACAACCCGTTCGTCGCGCGCAACGAGGCCGGCTGGCAGGGCGGTGCGTTCGTGTACGTCCCGCGCGGCGTCGTGCTCGAGGCCCCGATCGTCGTGACGGTCGTGCAGTCCCAGCCGCAGACGGCGCTGCACTGGCGCACGCTCGTCGTGCTCGAGGAGGGCGCGCAGGCCGAGGTCTGGGAGCAGTACGTCTCGGCGGATGGATGCGCCGACGGCGACGGGCTGCTGAACCTCGTCACCGAGCTGTCGGTCGGGCCCAACGCGAACCTGCGCTACGTCTGTGGTCAGGGCCTCAGCGAGAAGTCGTGGGTCTTCGGCTACCAGCGCTGCGTCGTGCAGCAGGACGCCACCGTCGACTGGATCGCGCTCGGCTTCGGCTCGGGCAACGGCCGCGTCGCGATGGACACCAGGCTTGCCGGCCGCGGCGCCGACGCGAAGGTCACCGGCGCGTACGCCACGCACGGCCGCCAGCACCTCGACTTCGCCACGACGCAGGTCCACGCGGCGCCGAACACGACGTCGGACCTCGCCTTCCGCGGGATCCTCGACGGGCGCTCGAGCACGGTCTGGTCGGGGATGATCAAGGTCGACCCCGACGCGCAGCAGATCGACGCCTTCCAGGAGTCGCGCAACCTGCTGCTGACCAAGAAGGCCCACGCCGACTCGATCCCCGGCCTGGAGATCCTCGCCAACGACGTGCGCTGCACGCACGCGGCGGCGATCGCCCAGATCGATCCCGAGCAGCTGTACTACCTGCGCTCGCGCGGGCTCACGCTGGAGGACGCCAAGCGGCTCGTGATCGAGGGCTTCCTCGAGGCGACCGTCGAGCGCTTCGAGCCGGGCTTCGTCCGCGAAGCCGTCGCGGGCGCGCTCGAGCGGCGGCTCGAGCACGTGCTGGGCTGACGGCCCGCCTCAGCGGTCTTCAAGGCTGCCGACGCGCGTGGCGCCGTCCCGGCGCGGTTGACGCGGCCGCTTTCAGGTAGAACCGCAGCATGGAAGCGTGGATCTCAGAGGGCGCGGAGCGGATCGCGGCGCGGGCGGAGGAGGAGCTCGAGCGCTTCGTCGCGATCTCGTCGCCGTCGGGTGACATCACCGGCGCCGACGAGGCGCTGCGCCTGGCGATCGAGTTCGCGCCCGCGGGCGCGCGCGCCGAGCGCGCGAAGTGCTCCTCCGCCGACCACCCCGCCGATCTGATCCTGACGCTGCCCGGCAGCGGCAGCGGACGCGTGCTGCTGCTCGGGCACGTCGACACCGTCCACGCGCACGCCGACCACCGCCTGCTCGAGCGCGACGGCGACAGGCTCGTCGGCTCCGGCACCGTCGACATGAAGGGCGGCGACGTGCTTGCGCTCGGCGTCCTGCGCGAGCTCGAGCGGCGCACGGAGGACTTCGCCGAGGTCGCGCTGCTGCTCGTCTGCGACGAGGAGTGGCGCGCCGGCGACTTCATCCACGCGGAGCGCTTCGCAGGCTGGGACGCCTGCCTGTGCTTCGAGGGCGGCGAGCTCACGCCCGACGGCGACGAGGCGGTCGTCGTGCGCCGCAAGGCCGCGGGCACGCTGCGCGTCGTCGCCCACGGGCGCTCGGCGCACTCGGGCTCGGCGCCCGAGAAGGGCGCCAACGCCCTGCTCGCGCTGGCCTGCGCCGCGCAGGCCGTCGCCGCTCGCCACGACCCGGCCGGGCCGGCGCGTCTGACGGCGGTTCCGACCGTCGTGCAGTCCGGCGAGGCCTTCAACGTCGTGCCCGCCTCGGGCCGGCTGCTGTGCGACCTGCGCGCCGACGACGGCGCGACGTTCGACGACGTGCTCGCGGGGGTTCCGCAGCGCGTCGACGGCGTGCGGCTGGAGGGTGACTTCCTGCGCCGCTGGCCCGGGATGGACTCCAGCGCGCAGACCGCGGCGCTGCTGGGCGACGCCGGCGAGCGCCTCGGTCGCCCGATCATCGGCACCGCGCGCGGCGGCGCGAGCGACGCGAGCTACATGGCGCCGGTGATCGCGATCACGATCGACGGGCTCGGGCCGCGCGGGGGCGGCGCCCACACGCCTCACGAATTCGTCCACGCCGATTCCCTGCAAACACGGGCCGAAGTGGCGCTGGCGCTGATCGACGCGGTGCTCGCATCGACCACCGTCTAGACGAAGCGTCCAGAGATTATGGACACCAGGAGTGCATTCGTCATGAACCTGCGCTAGGGTTCCGCGGGTCAGTGACCAGCCGAATCCGCGTCGAGCTATCGACGGGGAGCGGGGGAACCACTTGGGGCGCGCCAAAGCGCCTCGGGGGCGAATCGCCGTCTTGCACGGCATAGCGCGACTCTTTCTGCGCGAGCCCGTCAGCTAACCCCGTAGGCACCCGAAGGAGAAGGGGTCAGTCCCGCGTGAAGTCGTTGTATCGCCTCACCTTGTGCCTCGTGGCCGTCGTTCTGCTCGTTCCCGTCCAGCCGGCCTCGGCGAAGAAGCGCAGCTTCAGCCTCGGTGAGAGAACTCTCAAGCAGGGCCACAAGGGCCGGGACGTCAAGTCCCTGCAGCGCTACCTGGACCGTACCGGCGTCGATGTCGACGTCGACGGCGTCTTCGGTCGCGGCACGAAGCAGGCCGTGCGCTCCTTCGAGGAGTCGCAGCGCCGCAAGGTCGACGGGGTCGTCTCCCGTACCGACGTCGCCGTGCTGAAGGACGTCGCCCGCAACGGCGGCGCCGTCGTCTCGGCAGCCGCGACCGGTGGCGCGCTTCCGAAGAGCCAGAAGCCTGCTCCTGCTTCGGCGCCGAAGCCGCTCGCGCTCGGCCCGGGCATGGTCGCGACCGTCGGCGCGGACGGCCTTGCGACCGCGCCGGCACTCGCGCCGCCGATCGTGCAGCAGGTCATCGCCGCCGGCAACCTGATCGCCCTCAAGCCGTACATCTACGGTGGCGGGCACGGCAAGTGGGAGGACGCGGGCTATGACTGCTCCGGGTCTGTCTCCTACGCCCTGCACGGCGCCGGCCTGCTCGAGCAGTCGATGCCCTCGGGCGGCTTCATGAACTGGGGCGACCCCGGTCCCGGCCAGTGGATCACGACCTACGCCAACGGCGGCCACATGTACATGGTCGTCGCCGGGCTGCGCTTCGACACGAGCGGGCGCGCACGTGCGGGCACTCGCTGGCAGAAGGATCCGCGCCCGACCCAGAGCTACAGCGTCCGTCACCCGCCCGGCCTCTAAGCCTCAGGGCCCACGGACCTAGCTCGCCGCTCGATCGCCTCCTGCCGCGCCGGTCACCGGGCGGCAGGTAGCGTGTCGCGCGGATGAGCGCATGCCACGGATGAGGCGCGGACGGCGGCTCGCGGCAGCGGCCTTCGGTGCGCTTGCGCTCGTGGCCGCCGTTGCACCGCCGCCCGCCGCGGACGCCCGCGTCGCGCTCGTCGCGACCGGCACCCGCGAGCTGGCGCTGATCGACGTCTCCAGCGACCGCATCGTGGCGCGGATCGCGCTCCCCGGGCCCGGCCGCGCGGTCGCCGTCGACGGCGACGGCACGCGCGGGTTCGTCGCCGCGGGCGCGACCGTGCTCGTGCTCGACGTCAACGAGCAGACGGAGGTCACGCGGCGCTCCTACGGCGGCGGCGCGATTCGCGGCCTTGCCGTCTCGCCCGACGGCCGGCGGCTGTACGCCGTCCACGGCAGGCGCCTGCGCATCCTCAGCGCCACCACGCTGCGACAGATCGGCTCGGTTTCGCTGCGCGGGCGCGGCGGCGCGATCGCGCTCGGCCGCAACGGGCGCCTGGCGGCGGTCGTGCTCGACGGCGGGCGCGTCGCCTTCGTCGCTCCCCGCGATCGCCGCCTGCTGCGGCGCGTGCGGGTGCCGGGAGCGACCGGCGTCGCGGTGACGCCCGACGGTCGCACGCTCGTCTCGGCGCGCGGCAGCCTGCGGGTCGTGGCGCGCGGGGCGGGGCAGCCGTCCGGCCGGCGGATTGGGCTGCCGCGCGGCGCCGGTGGCCAGCTGGCGCTGTCGCCGGGCCGCTCGCGGCTGGCCGTCGGCGCGCGCCGCGGCGGGCGCAGCGGCGCGCTCGTCGCCCTGCGCGGCGGGCGCGTGCGGCGGCTGGCGGCCGGTGGCCGCGGCCCCGGCGCCCCGGCCTGGACGCCGGACGGGTCGCGCCTGTTCTTCGCCAACCGCAGCGGCGCTTCGGTGTCGCTCGTGAGCGCCGTCTCGCGCGACCTGATCGACACGCTGCCGCTGCCCGCTGCGACGCCGATGGGCATCGTCGTGCAGCCGGGCCTGGCGCTGATCCGCGGGACGGCCGGCGACGACACGCTCGTCGGCACGCGCTCGCGCGACCGGCTCGAGGGGCTGGAGGGCAACGACCTGCTGCGCGGCGGCCGCGAGCGCGACGTGCTCGAGGGCGGGCCCGGCGACGACCGCGTCTCCGGCGGCGCCTCGAGCGACCGCATGTGCGGGGGGGAGGGCAACGACTTCCTGCGCGCGGGCACGGGCAACGACGTCGTCTTCGGCGGCGCCGGCGACGACGGCGTCGACGGCGGCACCGGCGACGACACGATCGATGCCGAGGCGGGCGACGACACGATCGACGGCGGCGACGGCGACGACACGATCCGCGGCGGCGACGGCGACGACACGATCATCGAGAAGGGCTTCGGCAACGACCGGCTGCTGTCCGGCGGGCCGGGCGACGACGTCATCCGCGGCGGCCGCGGCTCGGACCGGCAGATGCTCGGCGACGACGGCAACGACGAGCTGTTCGGCGAGAACGGGACCGAGGCGATGAGCGGCGGCCTCGGCGACGACACGCTCGACGGCGGCGCCGGCGGCGACAACATGGTCGGCGACGACGGCAACGACATCCTGCGCGGCGGGCGCGGCAACGACCGCCTCGGCGGCGGACCCGGACAGGACCGCCTCGACGGCAGCTCGGGCAACGACGAGCTCGACGGCGGCGACGACAACGACGAGGTCGTCGGCGGGCCGGGGCCGGACATCCTGCGCGGCGGCGCCGGCGACGACTCGATCCGCGCCGCCGACGACAGCGCCGACGTCGTCGACTGCGGTGACGGCAACGACACCGTCTACGTCGAGCAGGACGCGCCGGCGCGCGACACGCTGAGCGGCTGCGAGCTCGTCGTGCAGGTGCCGCCGGAGGCGGCCAACGACGCCGAGCTGCCGTCGATCATCTTCGGCACGCTCGGCGACGATCTGCTGCAGGGCACCGAGGACGCCGACTCGATCTTCGGCAAGGCCGGCGACGACCGGCTCTTCGGCCGCGGCGGCGACGACTACGTCGACGGCGAGGATGGCGACGACGAGCTGTCGGGCGGGCCGGGCAACGACATCATCCCCGGCCGCAACGGCAACGACGTCATCCGGGGCGACGAGGGCAACGACCGCATCACCGGCGACCGCGGCGCCGATCGCATCTTCGGCGACGCGGGCAACGACGAGATCTTCGGCAACCTCGATCCAGACGTGATCGACGGCGGCGCCGGCGACGACCGCATCAACGTCGTCGGCGGCGGGCTGGACCTCGTCGCCTGCGGCCCGGGCAAGGACACGGTGTTCGCGTCGGCGGGCGACATCGTCGCACCGGATTGCGAGGACGTGCGGCGGTGAGATGATCGGGCGAGCCTGGCACCACGTCCGCAGGAGGAGAGACACATGCTGTTCTTCGTGCGCTTCGACGTCACCCAGCCGGCGAACGTCAGCAACAAGGACCTGATCGAGACCTGGATCCGTGAGGCCGAGGCGGCGATCGGCGCGATGGACGCGGGCGCCGTGCCGCACCTCTGGAAGGTCGCCGGCCAGCGCGTCGTACTCGGCGTCGTCGACCTGCCGACCGCCGAGGACCTCGACCGCGCGCTCGGCGGCCTGCCGATCATCCGCGACAGGCCTACCTCAGTCGTCGCCCGCCGGCCGTCTGCGCGCCTGCTTGCGATCCGACGCGCGGCGCTTGGACTCCAGCCGCCGCGTGCGCGAGGCGCGCGTCGGCTTCGTCGGCCGGCGCGGGCGCTGCACCTCGAGGGCGCGTGCGATCCGGCCGGCGAGGCGCTCGAGCGCCAGCGCGCGGTTGCGTGCCTGCGAGCGGGCGTCCTGGGCGACGGCCCGCACGACCGGGCCGCAGCGGTGTGTGATCCGCGCCTTGTGCGCCTCGCTGAGCGTGTTCGACGCGGCGACGTCGAAGCTCGCCTCGATCCGTGACGAGGTCACGTTCGCGTGCTGTCCGCCCGGCCCGGAGGAGCGGCTTGCGCGGATCGTCACCTCGTCGAGCGGGATCGCGACGTGCTCGTTGATGTGCAGCAGGTCCGCCATCGCCCCATTAGAGTCGCACCTATGTCAGCCAACCTTGCTTCGAACCTCACGCGGACGGCCGCCGAGCACCCTGACGAGATCGCGGTCAAGCTCGACGACGCCGCCTTCAACTACGGGCTGCTCGAGAACGCCAGCCAGCGGGTCGCCGCGATGCTCAAGAGCAAGGGCGTCGGCGCCGGCGATCGGGTCGGGATCATGCTTCCCAACGTCCCGTACTTCCCGGCCGTCTACTACGGCGTGCTGCGCATGGGCGCGGTCGTCGTGCCGATGAACGTGCTGCTCAAGGGCCGTGAGGTCGGCTTCTACCTCTCCGACCCGCAGGTCAAGGTGCTCTTCGCCTGGCACGGCTTCATGGAGGCCGCCGAGGCGGGGGCCGAGGAGGCGGGCGGCGTCGAGATCGTCTCCGTCAAGCCCGGCGAGATCGAGGGCCTGATCTTCGCCCACGAGCCCGACCCCGAGGTCGTCGAGTGCGCGGGCGACGACACCGCCGTGATCCTCTACACGTCGGGCACGACGGGCCGGCCGAAGGGCGCCGAGCTGACGCACGACAACCTGCGCCAGAACGTCGACGTCGCGGTCGGCCTGTTCGACATGGGCGTCGGCGACGTCATCTTCGGCGGCCTGCCGCTGTTTCACTCCTTCGGCCAGACGTGCACGATGAACGCCGCGATCGCCTGCGGCGCGACGGTGACGCTGCTGCCGCGCTTCGATCCGGGCACGGCGCTGGAGATCCTGCAGCGCGACGCATGCACGGTCTTCGAGGGCGTGCCGACGATGTACGGCGCGCTGCTGAACCATCCCGACCGCAAGGACTTCGACGTCTCCAAGCTGCGCGTGTGCGCGTCGGGCGGCGCGTCGATGCCCGTCGAGGTGCTGCGCGGATTCGAGGAGTGCTTCGGCTGCAAGGTGCTCGAGGGCTACGGCCTCAGCGAGACGTCGCCGGTCGCCTCCTTCAACCACCCCGACCGCGACCGCAAGCCGGGCTCGATCGGCACGCCGATCAGGGGCGTCGAGTTCAGGCTCGTCGACGACGACGGCAACGACGTCGAGCAGGGCGAGATCGGCGAGATCCTGATCAAGGGCCACAACGTGATGAAGGGCTACCTCAACCATCCCGAGGCGACGGCGGAGGCGATCAAGGACGGCTGGTTCGCCACCGGCGACATGGCGCGGGTCGACGACGAGGGCTACTACTTCATCGTCGATCGCAAGAAGGAGCTGATCATCCGCGGCGGCTACAACGTCTACCCGCGCGAGATCGAGGAGGTGCTCTACGAGCATCCCGCCGTGCGCGAGGCGGCGGTCGTCGGCGTCCCGCACGCCGAGCTCGGCGAGGAGGTCGGCGCCGCCGTCGCGCTGAAGGACGGCGCCGAGGTCGCGATCGACGAGCTGCGCGACTTCGTCAAGGAGCAGGTCGCGGCCTACAAGTATCCGCGCGAGATCTGGTTCGTCGACGAGCTGCCGAAGGGGCCGACCGGCAAGATCCTCAAGCGCGAGATCTCGCCGCCCGCGTAACGTCGGGCGCGCGCCGTCGACCCTCCGGCGCACTATGGCGCGCTATGACCTCATCATCGTCGGCATGGGCTCGGCCGGCATGGTCGCGGCCGAGTTCGCGTCGACGCTCGGGATTCGCGTCGCGTGCGCCGAGCGCGCGCGGATCGGCGGCGATTGCCTGTGGACGGGCTGCGTCCCTTCCAAGGCGCTGCTCGCGTCGGCGCAGGCGGCGCACACGATGCGCCATGCCGATCGGTACGGGCTGACGCCGGCCGATCCCTCGATCGACACGGCGCGCGTGTGGGATCGGCTGCGCGCGATCCAGGACGAGATCGCCGCCACCGACGACAACGCCGAGCGCTTCCGCGCGCTCGGCGTCGACGTGCTCGAGGGCGGCGCCGTGCTGCGGTCGGGCACGCGCGTCGCCGTGCGGGAGCACGAGCACGAGACGCGCTTCGTCCTGCTCGCGACCGGCAGCCGACCGGCGCTGCCGCCGATCGACGGGCTCGCCGCGGCACAGCCGCTGACGAGCGAGCGGATCTTCACGCTCGACCGTGCGCCCGCGAGCCTCGTGATGATCGGCGGCGGGCCGATCTCGGTCGAGCTCGCGCAGGGGCTGGCGCGGCTCGGGGTCAAGGTGACGGTGCTGCAGCGCGGCGCGCGGATCCTCGCCCGCGACGAGCCCGCCCTCGCCGAGCGGCTGCTCGCCGGCCTGCGGGCCGAGGGCGTCGAGGTGATCACCGGCGTGCAGGCCGATCGGGTGACCGTGCGCGAGGACGGCTCATCGAAGACCGTCCACTGCGGCGCGCGGTCGTGGACGGCGGCGGAGATCTTCGTCGGCGCCGGGCGGGCGGCGAACGTCGAGGGGCTCGGGTTGGAGGAGGTCGGCGTGCTCGTCGGCCCGGACGGCGTGATCGTCGACGGCGCGCTGCGGACATCGGTCGGGTCGGTCTACGCGGCCGGCGACGTCGCCGGCCGCCATCACTTCACGCACGCCGCCGGCTACGAGGCGGCGCGCGCGCTGCGCAACATGTTCTTCCCGGGGAGCAGCAGCGGCGAGTACCTCGTCCCGTGGTGCA
The DNA here is from genome assembly GCA_038255395.1 of Solirubrobacterales bacterium. Lineage (GTDB taxonomy): Bacteria > Actinomycetota > Thermoleophilia > Solirubrobacterales > Solirubrobacteraceae > CADCVQ01. The sequence continues at coordinate 16,311 of JBBSLI010000029.1, read as the reverse complement.
CCTTCACCGACCCCGAGCTCGCGCACGCGGGGCTGACGGAGGCGCAGGCGCGCGCGCAGCACGGCGACGCCAGGGTGCGCGTGTGGCGTCGGGACCTCGCGCACTCCGACCGCGCCCGCACGGACTCCGCGGCCGAGGGCGAGCTGCGGATCGTCACGGCGAAGGGGCGGATCGTCGGCGCGCACGTGCTCGCGCCCAACGCCGGTGAGGTCATCGGCGAGCTCGCGCTCGCGATCGACCGCAAGCTCAAGCTGACCGAGTTGGCGAACGTCGTCCACGTCTATCCGACGATCGCGCTGGCGATCCAGCAGCTCGCGGGGGAGGCGGCGTACGAGTCGGCGCGGCGGTTGTCGTGGATGGTGCGGTCGAGGGCATAGTGCGGCGGTACTGCCGCGCATCGCGGGTGGCGTCTGGCGCCGCGGGTGGGTGTCCCAACCGTGCACGTGTTGATCGACGCTTCCTACCCCGCATGCAGCACCTCGCGCACGCCGCGCAGCCGCGTGCGCACGAGCGAGCGCGCAAGCGTGCAGTCCATGCGCAGGTCGCCCGCCCGCCCCGGCGGGCGCGGGCGGCCGCTGACCGCGGCTGGGTCGCCGCCGCTGGCGGCGGCGATCAGCTGCGCGAACTCCAGGCGGCTGACGGCGTCGGCTCCCGCGACATGCAGGGGCCCGCGCACGCCGGGCAGCGCGGCGAGCTCCACGAGCGCTGTGGCCAGGTCGCCCGCCGCAACGGGGCAGCGGATCTCGTCCTCGTAGAACGTCTGTGCCGGGTCGAGCGCCGTGCGCTCGTACGACGACGGCTCGGCGCCGCCGTAGATCAGGCTCGTGCGCACGAGCACCGCGGCCGGGTATGCGCCGGCGACGGTGGTCTCGGCCGCGGCCTTGCTCTCGCCGTAGGCGCTCACGGGGGCGACACGGTCGTCTTCGCGCAGCGGGCGGCGCAGGTCGCCCGAGAAGACGACATCGGAGGACATGTGGATCAATCGAACGCCCGCGGCCGCCGCCGCGCGCGCCACCGCGGCCGCGCCGTCGACGTTGACCGACCACGCCTCGTCGCCGTCCCTGACGTAGGCAGCGTGCACGATCGCGTCAGGAGCGACCGTCGTGATCGCGTCCGCGACGGCCGACTCGTCGCGCACGTCGACCGTGAACGCTCGCAGCCCGTCGGGCGCCGGCCGTGAGCGCACGATGCCGCTGACCTCGGCGCCGGCAACGGCTGCGAGCGCATGCCCGAGGTAGCCGCCCAGGCCGGTGACGAAGAGCCGCACGCGGCCTCGGCGCCGGTTACAGGCCTGGCGGGTGGCGAACGACGAACCCGCCGGTCGGCCGCATCTGGCGCGTCCAGCGCGTGCCGCCGCCGCGCAGCGCCGTCGTGTCGAAGCGCCAGCCGCCGACGACCATGAACATGTGCCCCGGGTTCGTGTAGATCGTGATCCACTTGCCCGGTCCGGGCTCGCCCCAGCTCATGAAACCGGGAGATGCCATCGGCGAGGTCACGAGCCCCGCGGCCGCGAGCGCGTAGCTGATCGAGCCTGAGCAGTCGTAGGCGGTGTCCTTGAAGCCCGCGTGCCCGCCGCCGTAGAGGTAGGGCAGGCCGGCGATCGCGTTGCCCGCCGCGATCACGAGCCCGACCGCGGGCGGCGCGCCCGGCGGCGGCTGGGCCTGCCCGCCGGCGTTCGTCGCGATCCCGTTGCGCGCGCTGCGCGCGAGGCGCTTGCGCAGCGCCCCCAGCCGGCTCTGGATCTCACGCAGCTCGGCGCGCTTGAAGGTCGACCGCGCGAGGCGCCGCTCGCGCTCGCGCAGCAGCGCCGTCTCGACGGCGTTCGCGGCGTCCAGGCGGCGCTCGAGCCTCTTCGTCAGCGCCAGCTCGCGGCGCTGCGTCGCGGCGAGACGCGTCGTCTGCCGCGTCACGGCGGCCCGCGAGGTGCGGGCGATGTCCATGATCCGCGCGTTGCGCTCGGCGACGCGCTTGAGGAAGTCGGCCTGCTCGAGCAGGTCGTTGAACCCGTGGGCGTTCATGATCACCGAGACGATGTCGGGCTTCGGGGTGCGGTAGGCGGTCTGCAGGTTGGCCGTGAGCGCGTCGGTCGCATTGCGCTGCAGGTTGACCAGGCGCGTCAGGCGGTCGCGGGCGCGGAGGAAGTCGGTCCGCACGCGTTCGAGCTCGGCGCGCTGTGCGCCGGTCTCGGACTTGAGCGCGTCGAGGCGCCGCTGGGCGCGCGCGAGGCCGGCGTCGGACTGCCGGATGCGGGCCGATTCGGCGGCGACCGCGGCGCGCAGCGCCTCGGCGCGGTTGGCGTTCGCGTCGATCTTGCTGTTGAGGTCCGCGCCCGCCGGGACGGCGGTCCCGAGCGCGACGGAGCCGACCGCGGCGCAGGCGGCGATGGCGCAGATGAGGACGAGGCGGCGGACGGGCATCGCGGCCGTCGCGACGCTAGCAACGACCTCGCGACCGAGCCCTTAACCCCTGCTCAGTGCACGCAAACTTGCACGCTGCGCGGGCGCTCGTGGTGCGGCCGAGAGGTTCGCGCGCATGCACCGCCTCATGACGGCAGTCAGGTCAGGAGCGGGCGCGCAGAGAAGGAGCCGGCGCATCGCCACGGGCGAGCCGATAGCGGCACTCCGCCGGCTGGCGAATGCTCGCCGGGACGCCGGCCACGGCTCGCTTCGGAGCGCCCGGATCGGGTCGGGTCTGCGCTGGGCCGAATATCAGGCCGTGGGCGACGGTCATTCGGCCCACCGCCGCGGTTGCGATCACCCAGCGGTCTGAAGATCACCACCAACGGCGTGCCCGCCGAGGTCGACGTCGATGAGGGCGACGTCCGCTGATACGTTGCCGCGCGCGATGCCCTACGACGCCCCCGGCCGCACCGACGAGGCGTGGGTCGTCGGCGGGACATACCTCGCGTTCCTGCGGCTCTCCGTGGATCTCGCCGGCTGGCGGCGCCTGACGCGGACCGATCAGGAGCTGGCGGTCGGGCGCGACAAGCTGTCGGGCTGCCCGATCACCGCCGTCGGCCCGGACGGCGCGCCGTTGACCGACGCCGGCTGTCCGGTCGCCGGCACGGAGATCTGGCAGTCCGACAACGACGCGACCTTCGCCGAGCCGCCGGAGGTGGTCGATCCGGTCGTGCGCGCCTCGCACGTGCAGCGCGCCAACCACCACCAGCGCCCGTCGAGCGACTCGGGAACGCGGCGGATCTTCCGCCAGGGCTATGAGTTCCTGGAGTGGGCTGACGGCCCGTCCGGCTTCCGCGCCGGCCTGAACTTCGTCTCCTTCCAGGACACGCCGGGCCGCCTGCTGCGGATGCTCACCGCCGGCGGCTGGCTGGGCGGCGCGAACTTCGGCGGCGACGAGCAGCGACTGCCACAGCTGGCGTCGCTGCTGAGCGTGTACGGGGCGGGCGTCTACGTCGTGCCGCCGGTGGCGCAGGAGGGCGATGAGCCGTTTCCCGGCGCGGCGGCGTTCGGCGGCGGTTCGCCGTAGGCGATCGCAGCGCCGCTCGCGCCGTCTTCCAAGGGCCGCCGGCGATCGTCGCCGCGCGGGCCCGGCAGCGCCACGTACGACGCCAACCGGGCTGGGGCGGATGGTGCGCCCGGGTCCGGCGCCGTGCTGCGGAAAACCCCGGACGCCGACTGGTAGTGCCAACGGTGATGTTCGCCGCCGTCCGTGCCGATGCAATCGATACGGAGTCCGAAGCGTCTGACCCGAGATGAGGTGTCGATGTTCCGCCCGATTGTCGTGCCGAGAGGCTCTGCCGTGCGCAGCGCGCCGGGTGTCGCCGGCGGGCCCGGAGCGGTACCGATCGTGTCCGCTGACGCGAGCCGTGGCCGTGGCCGCGGTCGCGATCCAGCGTCTCCCCACAGCAGCGAGACCCTTGCGGACACGATGCGGATCGCGCTTGACGCGCATGCCGGGGTCGCCCTGCGTCCGGCCGGATCGATGGTCCGCGGAGCGGTGACCTACCGGGCGCTCGCGCGAGCCGCCAGCGAGCTCGCGCGCGGGCTTGCGGCGCTCGACATCGACATCGGCGACCGCGTCTCGATCCTCTCCCCGACGCGCAGCGAGTGGACGCTCGCCGACCTCGGGATCCTGCTCAGCGGCGCGGTCGTCGTGCCGATCGACCACACCGACTCGGCCGAGCGCTGCGCCCAGATCCTCGCCCACTCAGGCGCCCGCGCCGTCATCTGCGAGGACGACGAGCAGCTCGCGAAGGTCGACTCGATCGCCGGCCGCTGCCCTGCGTTGCGGCAACGAATCATGATGACGGGCTCGGGCGCCCGCACGATCGCGCTCGACGATGTCCGGGCGCGCGGGCGACTGGAGCACGACTCGCTGCTGTTCACGCGCGGCGCCGCCGTCGCGGCCGACGATGTCGCGACGATCGTCTACAGCTCCAGCGAGACCGAGCCGCTCGCCTGCGCGGCGCTCACCCACGCCAACCTGCTGGCGGCGACCGCGAGCTACCGCGGCGACCGCGAGCTCGACGCGGGCGCGATCGTGCACATGGTCGTGCCGCTCGAGCAGACGCCCGCGCGCGTCGCGCAGCTCGGAGCGCTCACGGCGGGCGCGACGATCACGTTCGCGTGCGACGACCACGACCGACAGACCTCCGACGAGGCGGCGGCGTAGGCTCAGCAGGCAGCCGCCGTCGGCCGTCTCACGGCACGTGGCGCACCGGCAGCAGCTCCGCCAGCCGCAGGTTCTCCAGCGGGTCGAGCACGGAGTGCTGGGCGCATGCGGGCACGAGCCTGCCCGTCTCCGGGTGGGCCATCGCGTAGGAGCAGGCCTGCAGGCGCTCCTGCGTGGCGCGGATCTTCGGGTCTTCTGACAGCTCGCCGCGCTCGAGCAGCTCCCACGCCGGCTTGACGTCGCGCGCGTCCATGAACGCGTGCATGACGTACGTGATCGCGCGCGGCGGGTCGCGGCGGATCGCGCGCACGCCGCCGAGGCGGCGCAGCAGCCGCAGCGCCCAGGCCGAGCCGCTGCGCAGCACGGCGGGGTGCGAGGCGATCGCCCGCGCTGCGCGCGCCGCGACCAGCCGGCGCCGGGGATCGTCGAAGTCCATCCCGCCGAAGGCCGCGAGGAAGTCCTGCAGGGCGTGCGCGTCGCGCGGGTCGTCCTCGTCGAGCAGCGTCGCATAACGGTCGCCGGCGAACGCCCCGTGCGCGGTGCGGTTGCAGCGTACGTCGCCGACCTGCTCGGCGTTGAAGTGCAGCCGCGCGCCCGCGCCCTGTTCGATCCGCCGCCAGACCTCGTCGGTCGAGAACGCGCGCAGGTCGTCCTTCCAGCGCGCCTCGTTGCCGATGTACGCCGCCGGCTGGAAGGAGAACATGCGAAAGCCCATGTCGCGGGTGGCGCGCAGCAGCTCGGGGATCGCGTCGATGTTGCGCGGCGTGACCGTCATGTTGTGCGCGAGGTAGGACGTGATCCCGTGCTCGCGCTGCAGCCGCTCGAACATCGCGCAGAACGCCGCGCGAAACGGGTGCAGCTCGGCCTCGCCGCGTGCGCGCCGGATCCCGCGGCGGCCGAACATGAGCGAGTCGAAGTGGCCGGCGAACGCGAGGTGCTCGAAGCGCGGCGCGCCCGTGACCGGGTCCAGCGCGAGCGCCTCGAGGTAGTCGTAGTCGAAGTCGCCGTGCGTCATCGACATCGGCTTGCGCCCGTGGCGCAGCATCGCCTGCAGCGCGCGCGCATGGTCCTCGGCCCCGAGCAGCGTGACCTCGCCGCCGATCAACTGCGCGTGCTGGCCGGGCCCGCGCAGCGTGCGCAGCAGCGCCATCTGGCGGTCGACCTCGGTGGCTGTGTGGTCGCCGTCGGTGCGCACCCGCTGCGCCTCCTTGGCGTGGTAGCACGGGGTGCAGGCGAGGTTGCAGCGCGGGAAGACCCCGTGCGTCCCCTCGCAGCCGGTCATCCGCCGGCCGAGCATCTGGTTGGGCTGCTTGACGTGGGCCGGCAGCTCGGCCCAGCGCGCGGCGAGGGCGGCGGTCAGGTCCGGGTGCTCCGGACGCGTGGCGACGTCGAGCTCGCGCAGGCGGGTGCGGATCGAGGCCACGTCCGGCAAAGGTAGCGCGTCGAGCGCCCAGTCTGACCGGTCCGTCGGGGGCACCGTAGTGGCGAGTTTCTGTTGTCCATGAGCACAAACTCGCCACTACGACGACCGCGCCCAGCCCACGCGGGACGGACCGCCCCGGCCGGCACTCACCGCACGACGCGGTACAGGCGCGCGAGCCGCTGCGGCGCGACGCCCGCGACGAACAGCCAGCGGATCACGAACCAGGCGAGCACCGTGCGCGCGATCCCGGCGCTGCGCCAGCGCCGCGCGGACGTCGTCGCGGGGCCGGGCAGGCAGCGCGTCGCGCCGCTGCGCTCCAGCCGCCGGACGAAGTCGTAGTCGTCCATGATCGGGATCTCGCGGTAGCCGCCGAGCGCGTCGAAGACCGCGTGCTGGACCCAGATCGTCGAGTCGCCGTAGTAGTAGCCGTGGCGGCGCTGGAGGCGGTAGACCGCGCCGAGCACCCGCTCGAACAGACCGCCGCCGTCGAAGCGCAGCGCGAAGTTGCCGCCCTTGGTCTGCGGGGTGTCGCGCCAGGCGGTGGCGAGCGAGGCGTAGGCGTCGCGCGGCAGCCGGCTGTCGGCATGCAGGAACAGCAGGACGTCGCCGGCCGCCACGCGGGCGCCCGCGTTGAGCTGCGCGGCCCGCCCGCCGACCTGCTGCAGCACGCGCGGGCGGGAGCGGTGCGCGCGCGCGATCTGCAGCGTGCGGTCGCTCGAACCGCCGTCGGCGACGACCAGCTCCCAGTCGCCGTGCAGGGCGGCGAGGTGGTCGAGCAGCCGCGGCAGCTCGCGCTCCTCGTTCAGTGTGGGGACGAGGATGGAGACCAGCGGGCGCCTCACACCGCGCACTGGTACGCGTCGGGCAGCGAGCCGTCGGCCTGGCGCAGCTCGAGGAAGCGCTCGACGACGAGCCGCTTGGCGTCGGCGAGCGCGATCTCGCCGCGCTGCAGCAGGAAGTCCGCGCAGGAGTCGAGGTCGGCACCGACGGGATGCCAGTGCGCGCCGTCGGCGGTGATCGTCAACTCGGGCACCATGACGGCATCGGAGACCTCGATCCCGGCTTCGGCATCCGCGGCGAAGCCGCGCGCCACGAGCGGGCGGACGGCGAACGCACCGCCGCGGATTCCGAACGACTCCAGCAACGTGCGCAGCTCTTCGACCTCGCCGGCGTTGTCGGGCGTCTGCGTCATCCCGACGCGCAGCTCGATGCCGAGGCCGGCCGCGAAGCGCAGCCCGTCGATCGCGCGCGCCCACGAGCCGGCGCCGCGCCAGCGGTCGTGGGTCTGCGCGCGGGCGCCGTCGATCGAGGACTGCAGCGTCAGGCCGGGACGGCCCGCGAGCCGCTCGAGCTGGGCCCGCCGCCGCCCCGTGAAGAGCATCGCGTTCGTCAGCACGACGGTCGGCAGCCGCTGCGACGCGTACTCGAGCATCGCGACGATGTCGGGATGCACGAACGGCTCGCCGCCGGTGACGTAGAGCTCCTCGAAGTCCTCGCCGACAGCCTCGTCGACGAGCGCGCGGAAGCGCTCCAGCGAGAGCGAACGGCGCCGCGCGGCCGGCGAGCTCGCCACGACGCAGTAGTCGCACGCGAGGTTGCAGTGGAAGTTCGAGTACACCCACAGCCGCGCCGGGAACAGCGCCGTACCGAACAGCGAGACGACGGGGCGCGCCGCGCCCGCCAGTTGCGGCAGCGACTCGCGGTAGACGTGGAACGCGCCGCGCGCGCGCTCGCGCGGCGGCACGACCTGCAGGCACGTCGTCCACCACCCGGTCTCGATCGTCTCGACGAACGGCTCCGGCAGTCCGGCGGCGCGCATCGACGCGGCCTGCGCGCGCCAGTCGTAGGCCAGCGCCACGAGCTCGACGCGCTCGACGACCCCCTCCGCGAGGTCGATCACGGCGTAGCGCACCCGCGGCGAGCCATCGTTCGCCGGCCGCCCGACCGCGCCGACGTTGACGACCCGCATGCCGGCCACCGACCGCTCCCAGGCGATCCCGGTGTGCGTGCACAGCAGCAGCTCAGCACCGCTCTCGCGCACGCGCAGCGCGAGCTCCTCCTCAGGCAGCGACTCCCACATGAAGTCGTTGATCGCCAGCGGCGAGCCGTGGACCATGTGCACGTCGACGCCGCCGATCTCGCGGCGCAGCTCGCCGGGCAGCTCGGCCATCCAGGCCGCGAACGGCGCCGACGTGTGCGCGCGCGTGTGGTCGTACATGAGCTGCGCGTACGCGTTGTCGCGCGCGTCGGCGTAGCCGCAGCCGCAGTCGTCGTCGCCGCGACCGATCGCGACGTCGTAGTTGCCGGCGATGCAGCGGACGTCGTGCTCGAGCAGCAGCGGCCAGACCGCGTCGCACTCCGCGCCGAAGCCGCCGAGGTCGCCGAGGCAGTACAGCTCGTCGCAGCCGCGCTCGCGCGCGTCGTCCAGCAGGGCACGCAGCGCGTATGGATTGGCGTACACGCCGCCGAACACGGCGATCCTCGGCATCGGCATGAGTATCGTGCGTGCGCGGGAGACAGGTCACCACGAGGAGCTCGATGAGGCGAATCGCCATCCTGGGAGCGGGCCCGATCGGCCTCGATGCCGCGCTTGCCGCGGCCGCGCGCGGCGACGACTTCGAGGTCTTCGAGGCTGCTCCGGCGGTCGGCGGGCACGTGCGCCGCTGGGGTCACGTGCGCACGTTCACGCCGTGGTCGATGAACGTCTCGCCGCGGATGCGCGCCGCGCTGCCGTCCGCGCCCGACGGCGACGGGCTGCCGATGGGCAGCGAGCTCGCCGACGAGCTGCTCGAGCCGATCGCCGCACTGCCCGCGCTGCGCGACCGCATCCGCCTGGGAACGCGCGTGCTCGCCGTCGGCCGCGAGGGCCTGCTCAAGCACGAGGCGATCGACGACCCGCGCCGCGCCGCCACGCCGCTGCGGGTGCTCGTCGCCGGCCCGGACGGCGCCGAGGCGATCGTCCATGCCGACGTCGTGATCGACGCGACCGGCACGTACGGGACGCCCAACCGGCTCGGCGACGGCGGCATCGACGCCGTCAACGAGCGGCTCTTCGAGGACCGCATCGAGCGCTTCCTGCCGCGCTTGGAGGACCGCGCCGAGCACTGGGCCGGACGCACGATCCTGCTCACGGGCGCCGGCCACTCCGCGCAGACGGCCGCGGCGCGGCTCGCCGAGTTCGCCCGCCACGCGCCGGGCACGCGCGTGGTCTGGGCGGTCCGCAACCCGGCTCCGGACTGGGGCGCCGTCGAGGACGACCCGCTGCCCGAGCGCGCGCGGCTCGGCGTCGCGGCGGCGCAGCTCGCCGCCGGCGCTGCCGGCGCGCTGACGCTGCGGGCGGGGCGCGTCACCGAGGCGCTGCACGCAAGCGGCGAGCGGATCGCGGTGACAATGCGAAACGGCGGCGCGGAGCAGCTCGAGGTCGACCGGATCCTCGCGCTCAACGGGGGCGTGGGCGACCAGGCGCTGTACCGCCAGCTGCAGGTGCACGAGTGCTACGCGACCTCCGGACCGATGCGCCTCGCGGCGGCGCTGCTGGGCAGCGCGGGCGCCGACTGCCTGTCGATCGGCTCGCACGGGCCCGACACGCTGCGCACCCCCGAGCCCGGCTTCTTCATCCTCGGCGCGAAGTCCTACGGGCGCAACAGCCAGTTCCTGCTCGGGGTCGGCTGGCAGCAGGTCGACGATGTCTTCGGGACGCTGATCTGAGGGCCCTGACCGCGGGCGAGCGCTGGGCGCGCGACGAGCTCGCGGCGCTGCGCGCGGCGGGCTTCGCGCCGCGCGCGGTCGCGCACTTCCTCGCCGCGAGCCAGCGGCGCGCCAACGCGCAGCGCGCCGCGCACCCGCAGACGGCGCGCCGGATGCGCGCCTGGATCGTGCTCGGCGCGGCGGCCTGGGGGGCGCCGGCGCTCGCCGGCCGCGAGCCGTTTCGCCGCCGCGCGCGCGCGTTCGCGGCGTGGTGGGCGCTGACGTGGCTGATGCTCGACTGGCACATCGGGATGCTCGAGACCGAGGACGGCGATCCCCGCAACCTCGGGCCCGCCGACGCCTGCACGCTCGCGCGCGTGTGGCTCGTGCCCGCCGCTGCGGACGCACCGCGGGCCTGGATGACCGCGCTCGCGTTCGCCAGCGACGGGCTCGACGGCCACCTCGCCCGCGCGACGGCGCCGACGCGCCTGGGCCGCGACCTCGAGGGCCTCGCCGACGCGGCGTTCGCGATCGGCGCGCTGCGCGGTGCGCGCCGCCGGGACTGGATCGGCCGCGGTCCCGCCCGCGCCGAGCTCGCGCGGATCGCGCTCGGGACGAGCTACGGCGTGCTCGACGCCTTCGGCTCGCGCACCGGGCCCGACCCCGCCGCGCTGCGCGCCGCCAGGCCGGCGGCGCCGATCCGCGCCGCGGCGCTGCTGGCGGCCGGCCTCGGCCGTCGCGCGATCGCCGACCGGCTGCTCGTGCTGGGCACCGCCTGGGCGGCTGTCGCTAGCGCTCCAGCAGTCCGGCGGCGCGCTTGTAGTCGGCGAGCTCGCAGCCGTTCGTGCGCTTGAAGCGCCGCTCGACGTTGTCGCCGTCGATCGTGCCGGTGACGGTCGCGGTCTCGGGTCCGCCGTAGATCTGCGTGCAGGCGCGGCGCTTGTCGGGCGCCGTCGACAGCAGGTCGGCGATGCCGCGTGCCTGGGCGCAGAGCTCGGCGGGTGAGGCGCGGCCGTCGAGCGCGCCCTCGGCGCGGCGGTCGGCGCCGCGGCAGCTCAGGCTGCCGGTCGTCTTGCGGCCCGAGCCGTCGTCGTAGAGGACGGTCAGCTCGATCGCGCCCGCGGTCGTCGTCGTGCCCTGCGCGGCCGGCTCGTCGGCCTCGCCGCAGGCGCCCAGCGCGAGCGCCGCGGCCAGCGACGCGACCGCGAGCGCGATGCGGACGCGCATCTCAGCCGGTCTCCTCGGAGGGCAACAGGTGGCCGTCGTTCTCGACGTAGCCGTCCTTGCCGCCGACCGCGACGTAGATGAGCTCGCCGTCGCCGACGTTGCGGATCCGGCGCACGGTCTCGGCGTCGATACGGGCGATCCCGCCCGGTCCGAGGCGGTGCTTGGAGCCGTCGCCGAACTCCAGCTCGGCGTGTCCCTGGTGGATGAAGTACGTCTCTTCCTGGGTGTAGTGGTAGTGGCGCCGGCCCGCGAACTCGGCCGGCATGACGATCGCGTTGATGCCCAGCGCCTTGACCTCGAGCGCCGGGCGGATCTTGCGAAACCCGCCGCCGTGACCGAGCGCGGCGATGTTGCCGACGGCGTATCCCTCGCCGGTCACGACCTCGTGTGCTTCGTCCTCGGCCATCGCGCGCTCCTCTTCCTCGCAGGGTCCAGCAGGATCGTAGGAGAAGTTGTCCCTTTGCACCGTGTTTGCGTGGTAGGTTGCCGCCCGAAAAGGGCCGGAGGAGATCCGGCGAAGCAGTGCGGGCGTCGCAGATTCGGGCCTCGGCTCTCCTCGGCTACGCAGCACGCAAGATCATTCGGGGAGGACGGCTCAATGCCCAGTGGCACCGTCAAGTGGTTCAGTGACGACAAGGGATTCGGCTTCATCACGCCCGACGAGGGCAGCCGCGATCTCTTCGTCCATCACACGGGGATCGTTGCCGAAGGTTTCCGCACGCTGGCCGAAGGCACGCGGGTGGAGTACGAGGAGGAGCAGGGCGACAAGGGGCCCAAGGCGGTCCAGGTCGTCAAGCTCTAGAGCGCGCGAACGCGGTCGTCTGCAGACGCACGAAAGGCCCGCTCACCGAGCGGGCCTTTCGCGTGCGAAGCAGGACGTTCAGAGCAGGATGATCACGAGGATGATGATGAGGATCAGCCCGCCGATGCCGATGTACATGGGTCTCCTTTGGTCAGTCCGCAGTACGTACCCCGGCGCTGCCGACCGCACGCACTCGGTGGACAGATGACCGGGGTCGCTCAGTGGTTGGCGACGTGCCCGCCCGCGGGGATGATCGGGCGCTCCTCCTCGGCCCAGCGCAGCAGCCCGCCGGCCATCGAGTAGGCGTCGATGCCGACGCCGCGCAGGGCCTGCGCCGCCATCATCGAGCGGCCTCCGACGCGGCACTGGAAGATGACCGGCCGGTCGCTGTCGATCTTCGTGAGGTTGAACTGCAGCTGGTCGACCGCGATGTGCTCGGCACCCTCGATCCGCCCGGCCTCCCACTCGTAGGGCTCGCGCACGTCGATGAGCTGCGCCTTGTCCTCGGCGAGCGCCGCCTGCGCCTGCTCGGGCGTGACCTCGAGGCTGTTGGAATCGAAGATGGTTGACATGCGCGCGAGGGTAGCGGTAGAGCCTGGACCCGGCTCAGCGCACGGCCGGGGGCGCCGTCCTGAGGTCCGGCAGGGGACGCGGGCGCATCCGCTGCCAGAGGCCGGCGGCGAGCAGCAGCAGCAGGCCGAGCGCGATGAACGAGCCGACGCGGTACAGCGACTCGAGCGCGGCGAGGTCGTAGAGGAAGACCTTTGAGATCGTGGTGCCCAGCAGCGCCAGCGAGCCGAGCCGCAGCGTGCGCTCGTCGCGCACGAGGCCGACGATCAGGGCGCTGAGGCCGGTCGTCGCCCACAGGCCGCTCAGCAGCAGCTGGCCGAGGTCCTCGCCGGCGACCGTGACGACCGCCGCGGAGGCGAGGTACAGGAGCGCCAGCGCGCCGGCCGTCGCCAGGGCGGTGCGGTGGGCCGCCAGCAGCTGCGAGCCGCGCAGCGCGGCGAACGCCGCGGCGCCGAGCGCGATCGCGGCGGCCGGGATCGAGTCCAGGCCGTCGACGAGCGCGGTCGGCGGCGCCTCGAACACGAGCGCGTGGCCGAGCGCGAGCGCCAGGAAGGCGCCGGCGCCGTACGTCGCGACGTCGTCGCGGCCGCGGGCGGCGACCATGCCGAGCGCCAGCGCCTGGGCGGCAAAGGCGGCGGCCAGCAGCGGCCCGTCGAGCGTGAGCATCGACAGGTAGGCGACGCCGGCCATCGCGACGCCGTCGAGCGCCGCGCGCCACTGCGGCCTGATGTCCGCGGCGAAGCGTCCGGCGACGAACGCCGCGGCGGCGGTGGCGGCGATCGCGACGTGGCCGCTGAACGTGACCGGATCACCGGCGGCGATCATCTCGGGCGGCGCCTGGGCGATCGCCTGCGCGGCGCTCAGCAGCAGATGGCCGCCGAGGCCGAGCCCGACGAGCAGCTCGTCGTGCTCGCCCTTGCGGCGGGCGACGACGCTGCGGGCCAGCAGCGCGAAGCCGGCGGTCGCGACGGCCCAGCCGGCGGCCAGCACGGGGCCGTCGAGCAGCGTCGCCGCGGCGACGTCGGCGAGGATCACGCCGAGCGTCAGCGACAGCAGCCGCAGCTCGCGGGCGATCCGCGTGCTGCGGGTGGCGAACCCGACGGCGAGGTGGACGGCGGCGAGCGCGACCAGCCAGCCGTGGGCGAGCGCCGAGCCGTCCAGCGCCCACCAGCCGGCGAGCGCGAGCACGAGCGCGTTGAAGGTCAGCAGCAGCGCCGACGAGATCCGCAGGCGCGCGGCGGGGACACGCAGTTCGAAGCCGACGGCGGCGCCGACGTTGAGCAGCCCGAAGGCGGTGAGCGCCGACAGCGCGGCGGGATGCGACGGCGAGCTGTCGGCCAGCCACCACAGCCACTGCACCGAGGTGACGGCGAAGACGGCGAACGCGAGCCAGTTCCAGCGCTGCCAGACGAGGGCGGCGACGCCGGACAGGCCGGCGAGCCAGAGCAGTGCGAGCGTCGAGGCTTCGGCGGGCGCGCCGGCGAGCACCGGCGCGAGCAGCGCGCCGACGATGCCGAGCGCGCCGATCCCGCGTGACTGCCAGCGCACGGCGACGGCGGCACCGAGCGCACCGGCGCCGAGCGCGAGCGCGTGGGCGACGGCGGCCGGCAGCACGCCGTAGACGGGACCGCCGACGGCGACCGTGACGAAGAGGCCCGAGATTCCGGCGGCGACGGCAGCGAGCGCGGCGTCGCTGCGGCGGCGGCGCTCCTGGACCCACACGCCGCCGGCGATCAGGCTCAGCGAGAACGTGCCGGCCAGCAGCGTGCGCGCGCTCTCGCCGATCCAGCCGTTGGAGACGGCGATCGCGAGCAGCAGCGCGATCCCGACGAGGACGGCGAGGCCGCCGGCCCAGGCCAGCACGCGGCCACCGAGCAGGTCTTCGAGGCTGGGGCGCGGGCGCGCGGGGGGTGCCGGCGGCGCGGGCGGTGCCGTCGAGGGGGTCTCGATCACGGAGGTGGCGGCAGGCGGGGCCCAGAACGCGGGTGCCGGCGGCGCGGCCGCGACGACGCCGGTGTGCGCCTCCAGCGCCTCCAGGCGCGCTGCCAGCGAGCGCGTCACCTGCTCCACGTTCTCTAGCCGTTGCATCGGGGTCACGCTCGTCATGGCTCTCATCCTCAGTTGTCGACCATCGGTCAGCAAGCAGGCTACCAGGCTTATCTACCATCGGTCAACAACTTCGTTACACTCGCCGTCATGGCCGCGCCCGCCTACCGCCGGATGCAGAACGACGAGCGTCGCGCGCTGCTGCTCGAGCGCGCCACCGAGCTGTTCGGCGAACACGGCTACGACGCGCTGTCGATGGCCCAGATCGCGCGCGCGGCGGACATCTCGAAAGCCCTGCTCTACCACTACTTCCCGAGCAAGCACGCGCTCTTCGAGGCGGCGCTCACGGTCGGCGCGGAGGAGCTGCGCGAGCGGGTGCAGCCCGATCCCGCGCTGCCGCCGGCCGAGCAGGTCTCACGCACGCTGGACACCTTCCTCGCCTGGGTGCAGGAGCGCCCGAAGGCCTACGCGAAGATGCTCGAGAGCGCCGGCGCGCGCGAGGTGCGCGCGACGATGGGACAGGTCCGCATCGACACCGCCGGGCTGATCCTGTCGGGCCTCGGACCCGACGGCGAGCGACCCGCCACGCGCGCAGCGGTGTTCGGCTGGCTGGCGTTCCTCGACGCGGCGATCCTCGACTGGATCGAGCACGGCGACATGACGCGCCAGGAGCTGCACGGGATGCTGCTCGGGACCTTCGCCGGCGCGCTGATGGCCTCGGGCGCCGGCGGCGCGCTGATGGTCCCCGGCGCGAGCTGAGCGTCGGAACGTCGAGTGGTGCATCTCTTTGTCTGAGGCAAAGTAGGGCGCCACTCGCCGTGTTGGCGCGCCGCCCGCCTGGATGGCGTGCGCGCGCGTGCGATCCTGAGGGGCGTGCATGCGCGCGCGCCCATCACGGTTCTGCTCTGCGCCGCGGCGCTGGGCGCCTGCGGCGGCGCTGACTCCGGCGACGAGACGCAGCAGCGCGCGACGACGCCACGGCAGGAGCAGCCGCAGCCCGCGCCCTCGGCCCCCGGCGGCGCGCTGCAGATCCCGCGCGAGGTTCCGTTCAAGGCCACGGGCAGCGGCGATCCGAAGGCGATCAAGGTCATCCGGCTGTGGACCGACGCGCTGCGCCGCAGCGACGTCGACCGCGCGTCGGCGCTGTGGGCGGTGCCGTCGAAGGTGCAGAACGGCACGCCGGTCCTGACGCTGGACAGCGCCGCGGACGTGCGGCTGTTCAACGACTCGCTGTCATGCGGATCGCAGCTCGTGTCGGCGCTCGGCGGCCGCAACGGCTTCACCGTCGCGGTCTTCAAGCTCACCAGCCGCCCGGGCGCGGACTGCGGCACGGGCAGGGGTAACGACGCGCGCACGGCGATCCTCGTGCGCGGCGGCAAGATCGTCGAGTGGTACCGGCTGCCGGACGATCCCGACGCGCCGCGTGGCGCGCCGGATCTGCCCGACGAGCCGGCCGCTCCGATCGTCTAGCTCTGACGAGCGAGCCTCATACCGCCGAGCATCGGGCGCGGTCGTAGGAGGTCTTGTGTGAGCATCGGCCGCGGCCGATGTGACGCATCGGTGAGGGGCGCCGATCACCGTCACGCAGGCAGAACCTGCATCGATGAGTGGGTGGGCGTTCGTGCTGGCGGCCGTCGCGCTGGGGCCGGCCCCCGGGGTGGCGTGTCGTGAAGGTGTTCTATGCGAACACATTCGCGACACGGCTGTGCAGCCAGCGGGCACGCCGAGCCGTAGCAGCGGGTTTGTGCTTGCAACAGCAAACGCCGCTACTGCGGCGTGGTGTGTCCGTCACTGCTGCACGTCTGCGGACCGTGCATGCGCCGAGCACCTTGGCGCGCCAGCGCGCGTGATCGGCCGCGAGCGTCCAGCGATCCTCTCGATGATGCCGTTCTGCCTGCCCCAGGCGATCACGATCTGCCCGGCC
>JBBSLI010000028.1:0-54665 GCA_038255395.1 Solirubrobacterales bacterium | reverse complement strand
GGAAACCCCGGGCGCCGATCACCGCCTGGCGGCGTCCTCGGACGCTCGATGTGGCTGAGCCACACCTTCGGTCCTGCGTCCTTGCCAGGCGGCGCCGGCATCCCGGGTTTTCCAGCGACCTGTTACGAGACGGACCACTAGGAGCGTCCGCGAACCCGCTGTGCGGGTGTGGGCCGATCCGTGGAGGACGGGCTCAGCGCTGCGTGATCGCGAGCGCGTGCAGGCGCCGGACCATCGGCTCCGGCAGGCCCTCGAAGCGCAGCGCGTAGACGTTCGCGCGCTCGATCCGCAGCACCCGCGCGCGGCCGCCGACGCGGATCCCGAGATCGGGCAGGTCGAAGGCGACGATCTCGTCGAGCGTCATCGGCCGCTGGCTGCGGACGAGCATCCCGCGGGGGCCGATCTCGAGCGTCTCGCCACCGATCGGCGAGCCGATCGTGCGACGCAGCGTGCAGGCGATCGCCAGGCGGGCCTTCGGTGCGCGGCTTTCGACCATGACGCTCATGCCCCGACCACTCTAGACATCTCTCCCGGGAGAACGTCCCGCGGCTGGACGAGTGTCGTCAGCGGCCTGCCATGCGTGCCAGATGGGCGCGCCAGGTGCCCTCGGTATGGACCATCGCGCGCCCGTGGAAGACCGAGATCAGCGCCTCGCGCGGCCCTCCGCGCGGCAGCGCGCTGGCCAGCCGGACGGCGGTCTCGGCGCCCTCCTCGCGCGCGACGAGGTCGATGACGCTGCCGCCGAGCAGCGCGGCATCGCGCAGCGACGGCGGGAAGTCGGGGCGGCCGCCCTCGCGCAGGCGCCGGGCGATCGCCGGGCGCGCGTGCGCGGTCTGCCCGGAGAACCACTGCGCCGTCCCGGCGATCAGCCAGGCCCAGCGTGCCGCGCGGGCGGTCGAGCGCGGTCCCCAGGGCGGCGGCAGGGCGGGGTTGCAGGCCGCGAGCGCGAGCTGCACGTAGAGCGAGGCGGGCGTGAGGGCGAGCATCTCGCGCGATCCCTCGACGTTCGCCGCGCGCTCGGCGAGCAGCCGCGGAGTGAGCACGTGCAACGCGCCGCGGCCCGCCCAGCCGGCGAGGTAACGCCGCGCCGCGGGATCGGTCAGCCGCCGCACGAGCGGCAGGAACGGCTGTGCGAGATCGAGCTCCATGCCGCTGGAGTGCAGGACGACCGTGACCTCCTCGGGCAGCGTTCCGAACAGCGGTCCGATCCGCTCGCGCGTGTCCTCGAGCAGGTCCAGCACCGCCTCGACGTCGCCGTCGTCGCGCTCCTCGTGGCGGGCGGTGAAGTTGCGCGACGCGGTCTCGACCCAGGCGGACATATCCGTCCTGCCTGGCTTCGCTATCGCGGCCGGTGGCCCTGCACCTGCACCGCGAGCTGGTAGGTCGGCCGGTTCTGCCAGCCGATCGCGGGCTGTGTGATGGCGCCGGTCGCGCGGAACTCGATCCGGTCGAAGCAGGCCTGGTCGCCGGCCCTGCCCGCCGCGGCGCAGGTCGCGTCGCGGTACAGGGTGGCGGGATCGACCGCGAGCGCCTCGGCGAGCGCGCCGCGCAGCGAGCGCGCGCAGCGCGTGCGCGTTCCGCCGCCGCAGTAGCGCTTGCCATACGGCGCGCGGAGCTTGAGCCCCAGGACGCGACGCAGGTCCTTGTAGGCGTAGCCGTACCAGCCGCTCTGGTAGGCGGAGCCGAGATGGTCGCCGTCGCCGTTGGGTGTGTTGTCGATGTCGTGTGCGTCCGTCAGCTGGGCGTAGAGCGGCGCGCCGAGCGCGGGCTCGAACTGGGCGCGCAGCCAGCGCGGCCAGAACGCGTCGAGGATGCGGATCGCCTCGGAATGCTCGTAGACACCGTCGCCGTCGCGGTCGCGACGGTGCGACCCGTCGGCGACCCAGGCGCGCAGCTTCGCGACCGCGCCGGCGAGCTTGGGATCGGCAGGCGTCCCGATGACGCGCAGCGCCAGCGGCAGCACCTTCTCCGCGCGCAGGTCGGTCGTCGCGGCCTCGCCCATCGCCTCGACGAGGCCCGGCAGGTCGATCTTCCTGGGCCCGGCGATCCGCTGCTCGATCTCCTGGTCGAGCATCTGCGAGCGGAAGACCGACGAGAAGAGGTTCGTGTCGGCGCCCGCGTAGCCGCGCGCCTGTTTGTTGTTCCACGACGTGATGTACGGCTGGCCGTTGATCGCCTGCGGGTGCTTGGCGAACGACGTGTAGGCGGCGGTGTTGCGCTCGGGGTCCAGGCCGCGCCACTCCAGGCGGGCGGGCGTCGGCAGCTGCCCGGTGACGCCCTTGGCGCGCTGCGGGTTGTTGCCGGAGTTGAAGTACGCGATGTCGCGGTCGTCGACGTACAGCCAGTTGAACGTGTAGCCGATCTTGTGCGCGGCGCGCTGGAAGTCCTGCGCGGTGCGCATCTTGTCGGGGTTGTTGAAGTCCGAGAAGCCCAGCGCCGAGTCGACCTCGTGCATGTACGTCGAGCGCAGCCGGGTGTAGGCGACGGGCGCGCCCCTGATCGTCGCGCGGGCGGTCACGAGGCCGAGCTTCGTGCGCTCGGCGCGCAGGCGCTGCGAGCCGGCGGGCGTGGAGTCCGCCAGCGTCGGCGCCCAGCGGTTCGTGCGCTCGAGCACCTCGATCGGGATGCAGCGGCCGCGGAACAGGTAATGCATCGAGGCCGTCGTCGGGGGCTTCGCGCCGCCCGGCTCGCAGAGGTCGACGGCGAACGTGTCGATGATGTCCTGGCCGGCGGAGGTCGCGCTCCAGGCGTAGTCCTGGCCGCGGCCGAGCTGCACGTAGAGGTTCACGCCCGCGAAGGCCGCCCCGCGCGCATCGATCGTCGGCGCGTGGACGTCGACCTCCATCAGGATCTGCGGCGAGAAGTACGCGACCTGCGGGCCGAAGACCGCCAGCGGGCGGCCGCTGGCCGACTCCGCGGCCGCGACGACGAGCGCATTGGAGGTGCCGATCCGGCGCAGCCCGCCCGGCAGCAGCCCGCCGAGCGACGGCGCGGCCGCGCTCTCGGACGCGATCGCGGTCCGCTTCAGCGATCCCGCGTCCGCGATCGCCAGCCCGTCGCGAGCGGGCTTCTTCGGCGGCGTCTGGTAAGGGAAGCGCTTGGACCGCTTGACCGTCGTCGGCGCGTCGTCGTCCTCATAGCCGGCCCACTCGCGCCACAGGCGTTCACCGCGGCGGGCGCCGTAGCGCGCGCGGAACGAGCGCCGCAGCTGCATCTGCGTCAGCTCGTCACCGCCGCCCTTGCCGAAGATCCCGCCGACGAGCGCGGCCGTCGCGATGATGTCGGTGACCTTCCACGGGTCGGGGCCCAGGGGACGGCCGATCGCCGCGTACTCGCCGGGCATCTTCGAGACGTCGAGCTTCGCCTCGCCGATGTACCTGTTGACGCCGGCGACATAGCTGGCGGCGTCCTGCGCCAGCAGCGCGCCCTCGGCGCCGTAGAGGTCGTCGAGCTGGTCGGCCTGGCGCTCGAGATCGGCCTCCGTGTAGGGGGCGTTGGCCCACTGCTCGGCGTCCTGCGCGCGGTTGCCCGCGGCGCCGCCCGCGAACGAGCTGAGCTGCCCGCGGCCGACGTGGCGCAGCGCGTCGATGAAGAACAGGCGATCCTCGGCCGCGACGTAGCCGAGGCCGAACATCGCGGCCTGGCGCGTCGTGCCGTAGACATGCGGCACGCCGTACGCGCTGTCGCGGGTGATCGTCAGCCCCGGCGCCGGCGAGTACGCACGCGCCTGGCCGCCGGGCGGGCTGCCGAAGCTCGCGTCCTTGAAGAGCGTCCCGAGGTTCGCCGCGGTGACGCCCGGCGTGGTGGAGAGCAGGCGCGCGTACATGTCGCGCTGGTCGTCGTTGTGGGTGGGGCGGGCGCCCGTGCCGAGAAAGGCGGCGAGATCGACGAGGTTGGAGTGCCCGTTGGCGCCCGGCGGCAGGACGTCGCGGAAGCCGCCGAAGTCGTTCGTGCGGTAGGGCTGGACCTGCGCCGCGGCGGGCGCCGCGCCGACGATCAGCGCTGCGGCGGCCAGGCAGGCGATGAGCGTGCGCGCGGGCATCGTGTCGTCCGGCGAACCCTACCGTTCATTTGCAGGTGGATGCGCCGGAAATTCAACCCACTACCAGGCCGGGAGGGCGCGCTCGTATCCGATCGCGGCCGCGGTCGCGCCGCAGCGCAGCTTCTCGATTCCCAGCCGGATCCGGCTCTTGACCGTGCCCAGCGGCTGATCGGTCTGCGTCGCGATCTCGACGTGGGTCAGCTCCCCGAAGTAGGCGAGGAAGACGGCCTCCTTCTGGTCGGATGGCAGGCCGGCGAGCAGCTCGAGCATCGCCGCGCGCTCGACGTTCTCGGCCGGTGCCACCGCGGTGCTCTCCAACTGGCGCGCCCCCTGCTCTGACACCGCGACCTCCGTCGGCCGGCTCGTCGTGCGGCGCCAGGCATCGACCGCGCGGTTGCGCACCATGCCCGACAGCCACGAGCTGACGTTCCCGCGCTCGGGCCGGTAGAGGTGCGCGCCGCGCCAGAGCGCGAGGAACGTGTCGTTGGCGACCTCGTCCGCGAGCTCGGGGCTCGCGCAGAGCTTGCGCGCCTGCATGAGGACGCGAGGGTGGTGGCGGCGGTAGAGCTCCTCGAACGCGTCGCTGTCGCCGGCGGCGAGGTCCTGCATGAGCGTGCGATCGCAGGTGGTGGCGGCGCCGCCGCGAGCGGTGGGGGCGGCAAGGAGAGCGGGTGTCATGGGCGACACTGTACGGCGTTTGTACAAGGTTTGTCAAAGGTTCGTGTAATCTGCGATACTGCGGCCCGTGAGCGACGAGGGGGATCGGTGGCGGATCAAGGAATTCGCCGCCATGGTCGGCGTGCAGGAGGTGACCCTGCGCGCCTGGGAGCGCCGCTACGGGCTCCTGGCGCCGCAGCGCAGCTCGGGCGGGTTTCGGCTCTACTCGCGCGCCGACGAGCGCCGCATCCGCTCGATGCAGGCGCACATGGCGCGCGGAATCGCGGCGGCGCAGGCGGCGGCGCTCGCCGTCTCGGAGTCGGCGTTCGCGATCGCGGCCCCGGGCGAGCCCGCCGAGCTCGTCGCAGCGCTCGTGGCCGCGACCGAGGCCTACGACGCGACGCGCATCGAGTTGCTGCTCGACGCCGCGTTCGCGCACGGCCGCTCGGCGGGAATCGGCGACGTCGTGATCCCGGTGCTCGTCGAGATCGGGCTGCTCTGGGAGCGGGCCGAGCTCACGATCGCCCATGAGCACTTCGCCAGCCACCTCGTCGAGCGCCGGCTGCTGGCGCTCGCGACGGGCTCGGAGCGCGGTGGCGGCCCGCTCGCCCTGCTGGCGTGCCCGTCCGGTGAGCGCCACACCCTCGGGCTGCTGTGCTTCGGCGTGCTGCTGGCCGATCGGGGCTGGCGGATCGCCTACCTCGGGGCCGATATCCCGGTCGATCAGATCGCCGCGGCGAGCACGGCGGTGAAGCCGGATGCCGTCGTCCTCTGCGCCCTTCAAGCGCGCTTGTTCAGCGACAACGCGACGGCGATCGGCGCGCTCGGCCGCGAGCGCCACACGCTCCTGGCCGGCGCGGGAGCGAGCGCCGAGCTGGCGCGGAAGCTCGAGGTCGCCTACGCCGGCAGCGACCCGCTGATCGCCGCGCGGTCGCTCGCCGAGCGACCGTCCCAGACACCCATCCTGCGGCCGGATGCGACGAGCACCGGTCCTGGCGGCTAGTGGCGTTCCCAGTCCAGCTCGGTCGGGATGCCGCGACCGAGCAGGATCGCGTTGGCCTCCTCGAGCGAGCCGGACCGTGCGACGAGCCGCGCACAGCGCGCCGCGGTCTGCAGCGCGACGAGCGGGTCGAAGAAGAAGATCAGGCCGCCGGCGGCCGTGAGCTGGACGGTGCGCCGCCCGTCGCGGATCGGCGTCGCGCCGAGCACGCCGCGCGCGCAGCGCAGCGCCATCGCGCTCGCCTCCGTCGGGATCTGCGCGACGGCCGCGTCGAGCCGCGCCAGCTCCGCGCCGCCCGGGCCCCAGGCGCCGAGATGGCCGCCGGCCTGCGCGACCTCGGCGATCCGCGCCAGTACCTCGTCGGGCGTCAGCTCGCCGTCGCAGCCGGCGCCGAACAGCGCACCGAGCAGCGCGATCCCGCGCTCGGCCAGCAGCGGCGCTGCCGCGAGGCAGACGGCGTCCGCGAGCGGGCTGCCGAGGCCGGCCTCGCCGCCGTGGGCGAGGACGTCGCCGCCGACGTCGGTCAGCACGACGAGGTCGCAGCGCAGCTGGCGCGCCGCGTCCTCGAGCGCGTCGGCGACCGCGCCCGGGCCGCCGCCGGGGTCGAGCAGCAGGACCGGCACGCCGAGGTGGCGGGCCATGTGCGACTCGGCGAAGTGAAAGCCGCCGGGGCCCGTCGTCGCGGGGTTCGCGAGCCCGGCATGGTCGTTGAGCTGCTCGACGCCGGTGATCTCGTCCATCCGGCGCGGGCCCGCCAGCGGGTCGATCGGGCGGCGCTCCCAGCTCAGCCCGCCGACGACCGCCGGCGTGCCGAGCTGGCCCGCCAGCTCGGCGACGGCCAGCGCGCCGACCACGTCACCGCCGCCGCCGATGCCGACGGCGAGGACGCGCCCGGCCGCGGCGATCGCCGCCAGCACGGCGTGCGTGCCGCGCCGCTGCTAGACGAGCGCGGGGACGCCGCCGTCCGCGATCATGCGGATCTCCTCGGCGGCGCGCTCGAACTCGTCGTCCGAGAGCACGGGCGTGCCCTCGAAGGGCAGGTCGCGCTGTAGCTCCAGCCACGACCGGCAGCCGCCGTACTCGTCCTTCACGCGCACCGTGACCGGGCGCGGGATGCGGTACGTGCGCAGCAGCAGGACGTGCAGCGGATGGCGGCGCTTCCACTCCAGGCGCTTCTCGGCGTAATCGGTGCTCCACACGTAGAACGGGGAGAGCGCGTCGACGCAGCGAGGATCGGTGATCGTGAAGTGATCGGCCAGCTCGGCCCAGGCGCGGATGCGCACGCGGTCGGGCTGCGGGAGCGGATTGAGGCCGCTGCCGTCGAGGGCGCCGGTGGGCGGCTCCCCGTCGGCCCACACCCCCTCCTCCAGCGCTCGAGCCAGCTCGGGCACGTGCGATGCCCGCACGCAGTCGCCACGCTGATGGTCGAACGTGGGGTACAGGAAGAAGCGATTGTGCTCGACACGAAACCGCTTGTCGGACTCGCGGATACCGCCCTTTCGCAGGGTGATGAGCTGCTCACCCTCAGCGAGAGCACGAACGGTAACCGCCCACTCTTTGAACGCAATAGGCATAGATCAGACCCAGACGACGACGGGACATTGACAGACACACAACGAAACCACCCGTCGCCTCGAATCATGCCGATGATCCGAACGACGGGAGGCGAAGATTGTGCCATGATCTCGCCAAATGGCAAAATAACCCTGCAAATAGGCGAGTTCTGCGGCGTGAGCTTGTAACGTTCATCCGTCCAGGGCGACGTTTGCGAAGGCTTCGAGGGCCTCGACAAGCGCCGCGAAGTCGTCGTCGCCATGACCCCGTGCCATCGCCGCGACCAGCACGTCGCGCGCCCGCGACGCGGACTCGAACGGTGCATTCCCGCGCTCCGCGGCCTCCAGACACAGACGCACGTCCTTGAGCATGTGCTCGAGCTTGAACAGCGTCGCGTAGTCGTGCGCGCGCATCGGCCCGGACTTCAGCTCGAGCATCGCCGAGCCGCCCGACCCGGCGCCCATGACCTGCACGAGCGCGTCCAGATCGACGCCGGTCGCCTGGCCGACGATCAGCGCCTCCGCGACCGTCGTCGCGTTGGCGGCGGCGACCGCGTTGTTGATGATCTTCACCATCTCGCCCTGGCCGAGCGCGCCGACATGGACGACGAGCGCGCCCATCACCTCCAGGAGCGGCTGCGCGCGCTCGAAGTCCTCGGCGCCGCCGCCGGCCATGATCGTCAGCGTGCCGTCCTGCGCCTTCGGCGAGGACCCCGTGACGGGCGCGTCGAGGAGCTTCAGGCCGCGCTCCTGCAGCTCGGCGCCGATCGCGCGCGTCTGCGCCGGCGCGATCGTCGACATGTCGACGCAGAGCGTGCCGGGGGCCGCGCCCGCGGCGACGCCGTCGCCGCCGAGCAGCACCGAGCGCACCTGCTCGCCGTCGACGACCATGGTGATCACGATCTCGCTCGCGGCGCCGACCTCGGCGGGGCTGGCGGCGACGCTGCCGCCGTGCTCGGCGACCCACGCCTCGGCGGTCGCGCGGGTGCGGTTGAAGACCGTCAGGTGATAGCCGGCGCGGGCGAGGTTCGCCGCCATCCGCGAGCCCATGATCCCGAGGCCGACGAAGCCGGCGCGCGCTTGCGTTGCAGCAGGTTCAGATGCCATAGGCCGTGATCCTAGGCGGGGCAGGGCGGCCGTCCGTGCCCGGTCGACGACCGTCTGAGCAGGTCAGTCGCGGCGCGCCTCGTCGCTGCGCCTGTCCCTGGCGGCGGCGCGGCGGCGCGTGCGGGCATGGGCCGCGGCGCCGAGCACGTGGCCGACCGGGCGCGTGTCCTCGCGCACCCGCGCTGCGGGGCGCGTGCGCGGCTCGCCGGGCTCGGGCTGCGGGACGGGCGCGGCCGCCAGGGCGGGCTCGACGACGGGTGCGACGGCGGGCACCGCGACCGCTGGGGGCAGCGCCACCGGCGGTGCCGACGCGACGATCCGCTGGACCTCCTGCGCGGCGAGCATGCGCTGGGCCTCCTCCGCGGCGAGCATCTGCTGGACGCGGGCGGCGAGCCCCATCACCGGCACCGGCCGCGGCGCCGGCGTCCAGGTCACGGCGGCGGGCTGGGTGGCGGTCGGCCGCAGGCCGGGGAGGTCGTCGCTCGGAACGGGCGGGGCCGCGGGCGCGTCCGGCGACGGCGAGCCGCCATCGTCGCCGTCGTCGTCCTCCTCCTCCTCGTACCAGCCGCCTGCTGCCTGCGGCGCGCGCGCCATCCAGACGCAGGGCATGACGAGCAGCCAGGCGACCGCGCCCAGGACGGCGCTCGCGATCGTCAGGCCGGCCAGCGCGAGCACACCCATGACGAGGGCGGCGGCGCAGCCTCCGACGATCAGACCCAGTCCGACGCCGGCACCGTCCTCGACCGGCCGGGAGGGCGCGGGGATCAGCATCGCCACGAGAAGTGTGAACAGCAGCGCGACGGCGATGAGCCCGAACACCGGATCTGTCATTGCGTCGTCCACCGTACCCGGCGATGGCGGCGGCTGAACACCGATTCCCCCTATATGTCGGGGCTCTGGCGCGCCGCCGTTCCGACCTGGCGCACGGGCGGCCCGCGCGCCTCTGCGACGGCGCTACGGTGCCGGCATCTCGGCCACCGATCCGCAGTCCATCGCGCAGCTGCTCGACTTCCGCCGCCAGGTCGCCGAGCTGTACGCCCAGGTCCGCGCGGCGGGCGATCCGCGCGCGGCGCACGCGCGCTGGTGCGAGGCCCGGCGCCGGCTCTTCGCAGCGCACCCGCAATCGCCGCTGCCGCCTGCCGAGCGCGCGCGCCACGGCGGTCCGCACACCTGGGAGTACGACCCGCGCTGGCGGCTGCTCGCGACGGTGCAGGCGGCGCCGGAGGAGGCGCTCGAGCTGCCGTCCAGCGACGGCGCCACGATGCACTTCGTCCGCTTCGGTCGCGCTCACGCGGGCGACGTCGAGCTCGACCTGTACTGGCTGGACGCCTACGGCGGCGGCCTGTTCGTCCCGTTCGCCGACGCCACGAGCGGCGACGAGACCTACGGCGCCGGGCGCTACGTGCTCGACACGATCAAGGGCGCCGACCTGGGGACCGATCGCGGCCGGCTCGTGCTCGATCTGAACTTCGCCTACCAGCCGTCGTGCTCCTACGACGGGCGCTGGACCTGCCCGCTGGCGCCGCCGGCGAACCGACTCGAGCAGGCGGTGCGCGCGGGCGAGCGGCTCGGTTAGCCTCTCGCCCGACGTGGGGCCGGTACCCGACATCCGAGAGCTCGCCCGGCAGGGCGTCACGGTCGTCGTGGCCACGCGCGACGAGCACCTGCGCCCGTCGGTGGCGCGGGCCTGGGGGCCGCTGCTGTCGCACGACGGCGCGCAGCTGACGCTCTGCGTCGACGCTCCTGACGGCTCGGCGACGGCGGCCAATCTCGTCGCCGGCAGCCCGCTGGCGGCGACGCTGACCCGGCCGAGCACCTATACGAGCGTGCAGCTGAAGGGCGCGCTGTCACAGGTGCGCCCGCCGCTCGCGGCCGAGCTCGAGCGCGTGGCGGCGCATGTCGACAGCTTCGCGATCGAGACCGCGCCGCTGGGCCTCGATCCGGCGCTCGCGCGGCGGCTCGCCGGCGATCGGCTCGTGACGATCGTCGTCGAGATCGCCGAGCGCTACGACCAGACGCCCGGCAGCGGGGCGGGCGCGCGGCTATGACGGCGCCGGTCGCCCTGGAGGACATCCGCGACTGCCTTCAGGGCATCGTCCCTGCGCCGCTGGCGACCTGCGCCGCGGACGGCATGCCGAACGTCACCTACCTGTCGATCGTGCAATACGTCGATCGTGAGCGGGTCGCGACGTCGCGCCAGTTCTTCAACAAGACGCGGGCGAACCTCGATGCGAACCCGTACGCCGAGGCGCTCGTCGTCGCGCCCGAGACGATGGCGCAGTACACGCTCTCGCTCGAGTTCCTGCACACCGAGACGGAGGGCGAGGTCTTCGAGACGATGCGCGCCAACCTCGAGGCGATCGCGTCGCAGACAGGGATGGGCGACGTCTTCCGGCTGCGCGGCGTCGACATCTACCGCGTCGTGCGCTGCGAGCGCACAGGCGGCGATGGCGGGGCGGCCGAGCCCCTCCGCGCCGCGCGCGCCGACCTGCTCGAGCTGCTGGACCGGTACACGCGCCGCGTCGCCCAGTGCGCGGGATACGACGAGACCGCGCAGGAGGCGCTGCACGCGCTCGACGACCTGTTCGGCGTTCGCCACGCGATCCTGCTCGCCGCCGACGGGGCGTCGGGGCGCCTGTTCGCGATCGCCAGCTCGGGCTATCCGGCGTCGGCGGTCGGCGCCGAGGTCGAACCCGGCGCCGGCCTGATCGGCACGGCCGCCGCCCGCCGGCGCACGGTCGGGCACGGCAACCTGCAGCGCTCGCGGACGATGGCCGCGGCGATCACCGGCATCGAGCAACCCGATGCGCGCGAGATCCCGCTGCCGGGCCTGCCGAGCGCGCGCAGCGCCGTCGCGATCGCGCTGCTCGTCGGCGGCGAGCTGCTCGGGGTGCTGTACCTCGAGAGCGAGCAGGCGGGAGCGTTCGGTGGCGACTGGGAGCCGGTGCTGCGGATCGTCGGCGCGTCGGTCGCCGCGGCGCTGGCCGCCCGCGGCGGCGGGGCTGCGGAGGAGTCCGGCGCGCCGCCAGCGGATCCGCCCGCGCCGCGTGGCGCCGGCGGACCGGCGGCGACGGTGAGCTACTACCAGGCCGACGACAGCGTGCTGTGCGACGGCGAGTACATCGTCAAGGGCGTTCCGGGCCGGATCCTCTGGCGGATGCTGCGCGACCACGCCGCCAGCGGGCGGACGCAGTTCACCAACCGCGAGCTGCGCCTCGACGAGACGCTCGGGCTGCCCGCGGGCAACGACAACCTGGAGGCGCGGCTGCTCGTCCTGCGCCGGCGCCTCGCCGACCGCGCCTGCCCGATCACGCTCGAGCGCGTCGGCCGCGGACGGCTGCAGCTGGGTCTCGCGCGCCCGCTGGAGCTCGAGCAGGTGGCGACCTCGGGGCCCATGCGCGCGGCCTACGAGGGCCGCCCGGAGCGAGGATAAGGACCTTCTAGGGTCGCGTAGGGATCTCGAAGGAGAAACGGCGCCGGGGCGATGAGACCGTCGCCCCATGACAACGCTCAGCAGCTCAGATCGCGTCGCCGTCATCGGCGGCGGCCCCGCCGGCATCGTCGTCGCCAAGGAGCTCGTCGAGGCGGGCTTCGAGCCCGTCGTCCTCGAGCAGAGCGGCGGGCTCGGGGGACAGTGGAACCACGGCTCGCCTCACAGCGCCATCTGGCCGGGCATGCGGACGAACACGAGCGGCGCGATGACGCGCTTCGGCGAGCGGCCGGTACCGCGGTCCTGGCCGATGTTCCCGCGGGCCGAGGACGTCCGCTGCGAGCTCGTGCGCTATGCCGAGCAGTTCGGCGTCGCCGGGCGCGTGCGCCTCGGCACCCGCGTGCTGTCGGCCCGTCAGGCGGCCGGCGGCTGGGAGGTCGAGACGCAGGACGTCGTCGAGGGGTCCGTCGCCTGCGAGCGCTTCGCCGCCGTCGTGGCGTGCTCTGGGCGCTTCGCCGCCCCGCAGCTGCCCGCCGCGCTCGCGGACGCCTTCGCCGATCGCGTCGAGATCCTCCACGCCGCCGACTACCGCGGCCGCGAGCCGTTCGCCGGGCGGCGCGTCCTCGTCCTGGGCAACTCGATCAGCGGCGTGGAGATCGCGGCCGACCTCGGCATGGACGCGTCGACCACCGTCGTGTCGGCGTGCCGGCGCCCGCGCTGGATCATCCCCAAGCTCGCGCGCGGTGTCCCGGCCGACCAGCAGTGGTTCACCGCACTCGCCGATCTCGTCGGTCGCACGCTCGGCCCCGAGGCGGTCGCGGCCGGGCTGCGCGCCGCGCTCGAGGCGGCGGTCGGCGACCCGGCCCTCGTCGGCGGTCTGACGCCCGACCCCGACCTGCTGGCGACCGGGCTCTCGCAGGCCCAGCACTACCTGCCGCTCGTCGCCGAGGGACGGATCGAGGTGCGGCCGGCGATCGCCTCCGTCGACGGCGACGTCGTGCGCTTCGTCGACGGCTCGGAGCGCGCCGTCGACGCGGTCATCCTGGCGACGGGCTACGAGGCCTCGCTGCCCTACGTGGACGTCGATCTCGACGACCTCGTGCTGCAGACCTTCGACCCGGCGCAGCCGGGCCTCGCCGTCATGGGCCAATACGTGCTGCACGGGCCGTACCTGCCGGTGCTCGAGCTGCAGGCGCGCTGGATCGCCGCCGTCTGGAGCGGGAGCAGCGACCTGTCGGCGGCCCCGCCGCTGCCGCAACTGCCGTTCTTCGTGCACCACATGCTCGCGGGCGCGTTCGCCGCGGCGGTGGGCGCGGCGCCCGATCCCGCCGCTCACCCGCAGGTCGCCGACGCGCTGCTGTTCGGGCCGATGCTGCCAGAGCGCTACCGCCTCGACGACCCGGCCGCGGCGGCGCGCTTCGCGTCTGCGGTTGCGGGCTTCACGGCGCCGCCCGAGCACGTCGCGCTGCTCGCCGCCCTGCCCACCGGCGACCCGCGCGCGCCCGCCGCCGCGGCGGCCTGAGCGGCGGGAGATCGCCATGTCACGCCGTCGCGAGGGTGCGGCCAGCCGCACGATCGAACACCGGGTGGACCCCATCCTCGCGCCGGCGCGGCGCTGGCAGGCTCGCCGCATGCACCTACGCCGCAAGCTCCTCATCCCGGCCCTCGCGCTTGCAGCGTTGCTGTGCGCGCCGGCTGTGTCCAACGCCGCATGGCCCGGAACGCCGGGCAAGATCGCCTTCCTGGACCGCGGCGCGCCGGGCGTCCCGCTGAAGGTCTTCACGCCCGACGGCTACGGCATCGGCGGCACGCACGTCACCGTGCGCGAGAACACGTTCATCGCGCCCAACAACGAGGGCAAGGTCCCGACGATCGGCTTCATGTCGGCGCCGGTGTGGTCACCGGACGGCACGCGGCTGGCGTTCGCCGCGAAGGTCGACGATCCCGGCATCCCGGGCGCCACGCACACGGCGATCTTCATGTGGGACTGGCGGACGCGCACGACGACACAGGTCACGACGCCGCCGCCGGGCCTCGTCGTGCCCGACCACCCCGAGCTCGGGCACGAGCTGACCGACTACTCCCCGGCCTGGTCGCCGGACGGCAAGAGCATCGCCTACGTGCGGCTGATCGGCGCCGGCACGCAGGACGCGCTGTACCCGACGATGGGCGGCAACGTGCGGATCGTCTCGCTGACCGGGGCGGGCAGCCGGCTCGTCACGACGATGTACGGCGAGCAGCTCTTCATGGCGCTGAGCTGGGGCGGCGACCCCGACGGGCAGACCCACCTCGTCGGCCGCCACGCGAGCACCAGCGCCGGCGCGATCACGCTGCTGGACATCGATCCGCAGTCGGGCGCGACGACGCCGGTCGTGACGGGCATCGAGGCGGCCGCGATGACGGACTTCGACGTCATGCCCGACGGCCTCTCCGTGGCGTACCGCGGCTCGCTCAGCGGCGCGCACCTCGCCGGCTTCGACGGCAGCTCCAAGAGCCTCGGCACCGACCTCACGGCCGGCGACCTGCGCGCCAGCCCGACCGGCAACGGCGTCCTGCACATCGGGCTGGCCGACGTGCCCGGGGAGGGCCAGCGCGCCGGCATCGTCGAACGCCACATGCCCGACCCGAGCGCCGACCGCTGGCCCGAGGACCCCAAGGCGCGCTGGATCAACGGCAAGACGCTGCTGACCGGCCCGGCGGGCGGCGCCACGCCGGGGCGCTCGACGTGGGACGTGCAGCCGCAGCGGCTGCCGATCATCAACATCCCGGGCTTCGCCGGCTCGACGATCACGTGCGGCAGCGACCGGCTGTGGGCGCCCGGGTTCAGCGGCAACGGCGAGCGGCTGAACGCGATGCAGCTGGCGCCCGACGGCGTCACGAACGCGGGCTGCGCGAGCGCGGGGCCGACCGATGACCCCAACGCGCCCGACGCGTTCGTCAACGACGCGCTCGGGCTGCCGATCTACCAGGCGCAGGACGACTTCATCGAGCAGATCGCCCCCGGTGAGCGCGGCTGGCGCTTCTCATGGGACTGGCGCAAGGCTCCGGGCGAGTCGCTCGCGCGGCTGCACTCCTTCGTCGCCCACGTGCTGGACACGGACTTCGCCAGGGCCCAGGGCATCGAGAAGGTCGTCATGTACGGCCATTCCTACGGCGGCCTGCTGATGCGCCAGTACACGAAGGAGCACCCCGACAAGGTCCAGCGCGTGCTGACCGCCGGGACGCCGTTCTGGGGCGCGGCCAAGCCGCTGTTCTTCCTGGCCTTCGGCGTCGAGAACCCGCTCAGCGGCGTCGCCGACCTCGACACGTTCCTGCCCAACGCCGAGGCCAAGGCCTGGGCCCGCACGGCGACCGGGATCTACCACCTGATGGGGTCTGACAACTTCGGGCCGTGGCTGCGCGTCGGCCCCGCCGAGCAGGACCAGGCCGGCGTGCGGCGCTGGTTCAGCGAGGTCGCCGGCGCCAACGGCGCGCTGATCGATCAGGCGCGCGCCTGGCATCAGCAGTTCGACGGCTTCGCGACCGAGCGCGGGTTCGTCGAGACCCGTGCCGTCATCTCGACGGGGCTGATGACGATCGGCGGCGTCGACGTCGCCGAGCAGCCCGACGCCGACGGCACCCTCAGCGCGATCATCCGCATGGTCGACGGCGACGTCACGGTCCCGGCGAAGAGCGCTTCGCAGGGCCCGCTCGGCTCGCACACGCCGCTCGGCGACCCGGTCCACGTCCAGGCGACGTGCCGGATCTCGCACATGGACCTCGGCGGCAACCCGCGCGTGACCGAGCCCTACACGGAGTACCTGCTGCGCGGGCGCACACCGCGCAGGACCGAGGGCGCCTGCAAGCCCGACGGCCGCACGATCCGGATCACGAAGCAGGACCTCACGCCGGGACTGCGCGCGGCGGCGGGGTCGATGACGCTGCGCGCGGCATCCGACGCCGGACTGCTGCAGCTCGTCGAGATCCCGGGCTCGCCGGTCGCGGTCCTCGACGACCATCGTCCCGTCGACGTGACGCTCGGGCGCAACGTCTCGTTCGAGATCACGCGCTACGTCGACGGCGAGGCGGCCGCGACGCAGACCTACACCGACGTCGCCGGCGACGTGCGGCTGACGACGGATGCGGCGGGTGCCACGGAGGTCAGCGCCGATGGCCGGCCGGTCGCGCCGGACGGCTCGCCTCCGCCTCCGCCGCCGGCTCCGGCTCCGGCTCCGGCGCCGCCGCCGCCGCCGGCCCCCGCTCCGCCGCCGCCGCCGGCCCCCGCTCCGCCGCCGCCGCCGGCCCCCGCTCCGCCGCCGGCCCCCGCTCCGCCGCCCGCTCCGGCACCGCCGCCCGCCCCGGCGCCGGCCCCGCCACCGCCACCGCAATCGGCCCCTGCGCCGCCGGCGGGGCCGGTGTCCAAGCCGCGCCCGGCCTCCAAGCCGCGAACGCGCATCGTCAAGCGCTGCGTCACAAAGACCGTTCGGGTGAAGGGCAAGACGCGCAAGGTCAAGCGCTGCAAGAGGGTCAGGGTGAAGGTGAAGGCGAAGCGCGCTGGCCGTCAGGCATCGAGATCGACGGGAGAGCGCCCCGTTTCGTCGAGGAGGGCGGTCAGGCGCAACGGACTCACGGCGCCGTGATGAGGCCGGGCGAGCGACCGTCGTCGCCGGCACGTCACCCGGATATCGGGGCGTTTTGCTCCAGCGATGCGCTGTCGCGAGCGATCGTGTCGCATCAGGGGTCGCATACACCCCTTCGTTCGACACGACCGCCGCGGTCTGCTCCTTCTCGGCGCATCGCCGGCGCGCGCGGCCGCGTGGTCGGGCGCGATGTCCCGTGATCGTCGAGTGGTGCATCTCTATGTCTCAAGCAAAGAAATGCACCACTCGAGCGCCAGTCAGGGTTGATCCTCTAGCGAATCCGCCGAGTGGCGCTTTTCGACGGCTCAGCCGTCAGAAGGCGCCACTCGATCGAAACCGCCGAACGACTGCCCTCCATGCGACTGAGCAGCGCGGCGGTCCCTCGGCAGAGCGCTCCCATCGCCTGACCGGGCGCTCTCCGGTCGACATCGATGAGGTATCCGCGCTCGCCTGACGGCCAGTGTCATCCGACCGTCGTTCCACATCGGCGGATGGGGCCTGGATCATCGGGCCTACTGATGGCGCTTGGCGAAAGCTTGAGGCGGCGCGACGGGAGCGCGGCATCGAGGGCATCCAACGCTGGCGGCGTGTCTCGGTGAGAGCTACTTGCCAGCAGCGCGGCTGAGATCGAACCGGCCGAACCAGTGCGGCAGGCCTGCGTGCTCGAGCTCACGCTCGAAGCGCAGGCCCGCGTTGTGGAGCACGCGCTGCGAGGCGAGGTTCGTCGTCAGCGTGAAGCCGACGAGCTCGGGCAGCGCGAGCTCGCGGGCACGCTGCACGGCGGCGCGCGCGATCTCGGTCGCGTAGCCCTGGCCCCAGCAGGCCGGCTCGATCGCGTAGAGGACCTCGATGATGTCCTCGCCGTGCAGCAGCCCGCGCCGCAGCCCGCCGTGGCCGACGAAGCGCTCGTCGCCGGCCGCCTCGAAGACGACCCAGGGACCGAAGTCCTCGCTCTGCCAGTGCGCGAGATCGCGGTCGAGCAGCTCACGCGCCTGGGCGGGCGACCGCGCGCCGCCGTGCGGTGGCGGCCACAGCCACGCCGCGACGGCGTCGCTTCCGTAGAGCTGCTCGTACAGCGGCGCGTGGCCGGCCTGCGTGCGCTCGCCGCGCAGGCGATCGGTCGTGACGCCGCCGGCGCGCATCGCGCGCTCAACCGCCGCCGTGCGGCGCGCCATGGCCGCCGCCGCCCGGCGTCTCGATCGCCAGCCGGTCGCCCGGGGTCAGCTCGCCCGTCGCCTTCGCCGGCAGCTCCTCGCCGTTGAGCAGGTTGCGCCCGCGGGCGCCCGGCTCGCCGCCGTCGGCGCCGGGCGGCGCGTGGCGGCGGCGCTCGGTGATGAGCGCGTAGGACATCGGCGCCAGCGCCTCCAGCTCGCGGACGATCCCGTCGCCGCCGTGGTGGCGCCCGGCGCCGCCCGAGTCGCGGCGGATCGCGTGGCGCACGACACGCAGCGGGAACTCGAGCTCGAGCGCCTCGACGGGCGTGTTGAGCGTGTTGGACATCGCGACGTGGACGCCGCTCGGGCCGTCGGCGTCGGGGCACGCGCCCTGGCCGCCGCCGAGCGTCTCGTAGTACGTGAAGTCCTCCGTCCCCAGGGTGATGTTGTTCATCGTCCCCTGGCCGAGCGCGCGGCCGAACGCGGCGAGCACGAGGTCGGCGACGCGGCTGGAGGTCTCGACGTTGCCGCCCGCGACCGCGGGTGCCGGGCCGCCGTCGTCGCCCGCACGCGCGTTGAGCAGCGAGCCCTCCGGCGCGCGTACCTCGATCGGGCGGTAGGCGCCCGCGCTGGGCGGCACGTCGGGGTCGGTCAGCACGCGCACGGCGAAGTACGCGGCGGAGCGCGTCACCGCGAGCGGGCAGTTGAGGTTGCCGCCGTGCTGCGGCGCGCTGCCGGCGAAGTCGAGGATCAGGCGGTCGCCGTCGACCGTGGCGACGAGCCGCAGCTCGATGTCGCCGTCGATGGCCTCGAGCACGTCGCGCGCCGCGCGCGGGCCGTCGGGCAGCGCCGCGATGCAGGCGCGCGTGCGGCGCTCGGCGTAGTCGAGCACGGCGTCGGTCGCCTCGCGCAGCGCCCCGGTGCCGAGCCGGCCGGCCAGCTCGACCAGCCGCTGCGCGCCGATCCTGTTGGCGGCGAGCTGTGCGCGCAGGTCGGCGCGGCGCTGCGCGGGCTGGCGCATCTGCGCCACGATCTCGTCGATCGCGTCCTCGTCGAGCACACGCGGCGCGATCACGACGCCCTCCTCGTCGAGCGTCGTCGAGTCGGCGGGCATCGAGCCGGGGACGCGGCCGCCGACGTCGGCGTGGTGGGCGCGGTTGGCGGCGAAGCCGAGCAGCTCGCCGCCCGCGCCGAGCACCGGCGTGACGACCGTGATGTCGGGCAGGTGCGTGCCGCCGCGGAAGGGGTCGTTGAGGATCCAGGGCGCGCCGTCGCTGTGGTCTTCGCCGAGCACGGCCGCGACGGCTGCGGGCATCGCGCCGAGGTGGACGGGGATGTGCTCGGCCTGCATGACCATCTCGCCGGCGGCGTCGAAGAGCCCGCTCGAGCAGTCGCGGCGCTCCTTGATGTTCGCCGAGTGCGCGCTGCGCACGAGCGCGGCGCCCATCTCCTCGCACGCCGCCCGCAGCGCGCCGGTGACGACCTGCAGGTCGATCGGATCAAGCGCCATCGGACCCTCCCTCGCGCTCGAGCACGATCGTCCCGGCCCCGTCGACCGTGCCGTGCCAGCCCGGCGCGATCGCGAGCGTCGCCTCGGGCAGCTCGCAGATCGCGGGGCCCGCGATCTCGTCGCCGGGCGAGGGCTCGCCGCGCAGGACCTCGGCGTCGTGCTGCTCGCCGTCGAAGACGACGCCGCGGCGCGTGCGCGTCGGCGT
Source organism: Solirubrobacterales bacterium (assembly GCA_038255395.1). Lineage (GTDB taxonomy): Bacteria > Actinomycetota > Thermoleophilia > Solirubrobacterales > Solirubrobacteraceae > CADCVQ01. Next base: position 35,388 of record JBBSLI010000028.1, on the reverse strand, counting down.
GCCCTGCGCCGGGCCCGCGGCGAGGTCGAGCTCGGGACCCGGGATGCGCGCCGTGGCGCGGATCGTCACGACCTCGACCGGGGTGCCGGCGTCGCGGTAGCCGTAGCGCTCGTCGTGCAGCGCCTCGAACGCCGCGCGCACGCCGGCGACGCCCGCACGCGCCAGGTCGCGCACCGTCAGCTCGTGCGCCTGGCCGCGGTAGCGCACGTCGTAGGCGACCTCCAGCCGCGCGTCGGCCTCGTCGCCCAGCGTGGCGCGCGCCGCCGCCGCCAGCTCGTCGCGGGCCCGCGCCAGCGCGTCGTCGGTGAGCCGCTCGTCTGCCAGCAGGACCGTGCGCTGCTCGGTCGCCCGGCGGTCGGCGGCGGCGAGCCCGAGCGCGCTCAGCACGCCCGACGCGCGCGGGCAGAGGATCGTCGTCATGCCGAGCTCGTCGGCGATCGCGGCGGCGTGCAGCGGGCCGGCGCCGCCGAAGGCGAGCAGCGCGAAGCGGCGCGGGTCGATGCCCTGCTGGACGGTCATCACGCGCAGCGCGCGCACCATCTCGGCGTTCGCGACGCGCACGATCCCCTCGGCGCAGGCGATCGTGTCCAGGCCGAGCTGCTGCGCCAGCGCCGCGACCGCGTGCCGCGCCGCCGCGCCGTCGAGGACGACGTCGCCGGCCAGCGGCGCGCCGGCGCCGAGCCGGCCGAGCAGGAGGTTCGCGTCGGTGACCGTCGGCTCATCGCCGCCGCGGCCGTAACAGGCGGGACCGGGCTGCGCGCCCGCGCTGCGCGGGCCGACGCGCAGCGCGCCGCCCGGGTCGCGCCAGGCGACCGAGCCGCCGCCGGCGCCGACGGTGTGGATGTCGACCATCGGCAGCGCGAGCGGCCGCCCGCCGACCTCGCGGGGTGGGTGCGACGACGTCTCGCGCACCGCGCCGCCCTCGACGACGCAGACGTCGCACGACGTTCCGCCCATGTCGAAGCAGACGAGGTCCGCGCGGCCGCTGCGGCGCGCGACGAGCGCGGCGGCGGCCGCGCCGCCGGCCGGGCCCGACAGCACGGTGAAGGCGGCGTGGCCGGCGGCGAGCTCAGCGGCCGCCAGGCCGCCGCTGGACTGCATGATCCGCGGTGCGGGCAGGCCCGCGTCCGCGGCCTGCGCCAGCAGCCGCCGCAGGTAGCGGCGCAACAGCGGCGAGAGCGCGGCATCGACCTCGGTCGTGGCGGCGCGCTCGTACTCGCGGAAGGTCCCGACGACCTCATGCGAGAGCGAGACGTGCACCTCGGGCAGCGCCATCGCGAGCGCGGCGCCGATCGCGCGCTCGTGCTCGGGATGCGCGTAGGCGTGCAGGAGGATGACCGCGACCGCCTCGGGCTCGAGCGCGGCGACGCGCGCCGCCAGCGCGTCGGGGTCCTCGAGCGCACGCAGCACGCCCTCGGGACCGCAGCGCTCGGGCGCGGCCACGCGGCGCTGCGGCGGCACGAGCGGCGCCGGCCGCGCCGCGCACAGGCGGTACAGGTCCGCCCGCGCCTGGCGGCCGAGCTCGACGACGTCCGTGAAGCCCTCCGTCGCGACGAGCACCGTGCGCGCCCCGCGGCCCTCGAGCAGCGCGTTCGTGGCGACGGTCATCCCGTGGGCGAAGCCGTCGACGTCGGCGGCCCGCGCGCCGGCGCGCTCCAGCGCGGCGGACACGGCCGCCATGACGCCCGCGGACTGGTCGCCGGGCGTCGTCGGCGCCTTCGCCGTCACGAGCCGGCCGCCGGTTGCGAGGACCGCGTCGGTGAACGTCCCGCCGACGTCGACGCCGAGCAGCATCTATTCGGCGCGCAGGCGGGCGAAGAGGACGTCGGGCATCGGCCTATCTAAGCCTGAATCACCGATCCTGTGCGCGTCACGCAGGGGACGAACCGGCTCGTCATCAGCCTGACCCGCGCCGTGCGGGCGTTCAGGTACCTGCGCGTCTCGGGCTGCGCGGCCCGGTGCGGCTGATCCACGACCTCTCCAGCGCCAGGCCGCCGAGCGCGGCGGCGGAGATCCGCACCGGCCGCCTGCGCTGACGAGCGCGCCCGACGGCCGCGGCTTCCGCGTCCGCGGCGTCGAGAAGGACGGGTCGTCCGTCCTGCGTGTGCGCGACGCGAGCGGGCGCGTCGTCGGCTCGCGCGTCGTGACGGCGCGCGAGCGCTTCGACGCCTACGCGGCGATCCGCTGCTCGATCTCGGCGATGATCTCCTCGGTCTCGGCGAGATGCTGATGTGAGGGGCAGTAGCCGTTGTGCGCGAGCGGCATGCGCTGGCAGGGGGTCCCGCGGCGCGTCGTGGCGCGGCACTCGAGCGGGGTGCCGTTGATGTCGTAGCCGTGCTGTGGCTGCTTGGCGAGCCAGTCCTGGGCGGCGCCGACGTAGGCCTCGACGACCTGCCAGACGCGGGGCTGCGCGGCGATCGGGAAGTTCGTGCGGATGTCGTTGAAGAGCGTCCGTGCGGGCTTGGCGAAGTAGTGCCGATCCGTGGCGAGACGCTCGATCGTGCACTCGCACGCGCGCAGCACATCGGCGTGGCTGTCGCGCGCGTCGTGTGAGCCGTCGATGAACGGCGACAGCTCTCGGTAGATCGCGCGGCTGAACTGATACATGGGGGCGGGGTGTCCTTTCCTCGGTACGAGCAGGCGGCGGGAGTCTCCCTTGCCCGTATGAAGGTAAGAACGAAACCAATGTTGAGTTCGTATTAAGCTTGACGACGTGTCAAGCCCATGTCGCCGGCTCGGGCTCCTGATCGCCCCCGATCTCGGTGTGTCGGTGATCGAGGGCGGGATCGACGTCGGGGAAGTCGGCGCGCTGGTGGGCGCCGCGGCTCTCGTCGCGCCGCAGCGCGCAGGCTGCGATCAGTCTTGCAAGCGGGTGCGGGTCCTGCGCCAGTCGCAGCAGGCCGGCGCGGGTGCGCACGATCCCGGCGTCGCGCCACAGCGCCTCCTGGGTCGCGCGGGCGGGGCGCACGAGCGCTGCAGCGGGCGGCGGCGAGCCGGCGTTCCCGCTGGGCCGGGCGGGTTCGCCGAGCCCGGCGTGGGCGGCCCGGGCGCCGTACACGAAGCACTCGCTGAGTGAGTTGGAGGCCAGCCGGTTGGCGCCGTGCAGCCCCGTGCAGGCGGTCTCACCGACGGCGTACAGGCCCGTCACCGTGCTGCGCCCCTCGAGGTCGGTGACGACGCCGCCCATCATGTAGTGCGAGGCGGGCGACACGGGGATCCGCTCGGTCGTCGGGTCCAGGCCCGCGTCCTGCAGCGCCGAGACGACGTTGGGAAACAGCGCGGGATCGACCTGGCGCATGTCGAGGCCGACGGACGTGGCGCCCGTGCGCTCGAGCAGAGCGGCGATCGCGCGTGAGACCTCGTCGCGCGGGGCGAGCTCCTCGACGAAGCGCTCGCCGTCGGGACCGTGCAGCGTGGCTCCCTCGCCGCGGATCGCCTCGGTGACGAGAAAGCCTTCCCGGCCCGGTACCCCGATCACGGCGGTGGGGTGGAACTGGAGGAATTCGAGGTCGGCGAGGTCGGCGCCGGCAGCATGGGCGATCGACATGCCGATGCCCAGCGAGCCGGGCGGGTTCGTCGTGCGCGACCACAGCGCAGCGGCGCCGCCGGTCGCCAGGATCGTCGCCCGCGCCATGACGGCGCGGCCATCCTCGAGCGTGACGCCGGCACAGCGGCCGTCGTCGATCCAGGCGCCCGTGGCGCGCGCGCCCTCCAGCACGGTGATGTTCGGCTCGTCGACGGCGAGCGCGGACAGCTGGCGCACGACGCGGCGGCCGGTCGCGCTGCCGCCGGCGTGCACGACGCGGCGGACCGAGTGGCCGCCCTCGAGGCCGAGCGCGAGCACCCCGCGGCGGTCGGCGTCGAAGCGCACGCCCATCGCCTCGAGCGCGCGCACGTGCTCGGGCGCCTCGCGGACGAGCACCTCGGCGGCGGAGCGGCGCACGAGGTTGCGGCCGGCGGCCTCGGTATCGGCGAGATGGCGCCCGAAGGAGTCCTCGACCGCGAGCGCGGCCGCGATCCCGCCCTGCGCCCAGTAGCTCGCGGTCTGGGCGAGCGGGGTCGCCGACACGAGCGTGACGGAGCCACCGTCGGCGGCGGCGCAGAGCGCCGCGTACAACCCGGCCGCACCGGCTCCGACGACCGCGAGGTCGCTGCAGATCACCGGTTCGTCGGCCACAGGCGGGGTACCGTACTCCGATGATCGCGCCGGTCCTCCTCCACCACCCCTCGTCGCTGCAGCACGACACGGGCGGCCACCCCGAGAACGCCCGCCGGATCGAGGCGATCATGAGCGCGCTGGAGGAGCGCGACTGGCTGGGCTGGGACGTGCGCCTGTCGCCGCAGGCGTCGCGCGAGGCGATCGCGGCGGTCCACTCGATGCGCCACGTCGAGCGCATCGAGGCGATCTGCGCGCGTGGCGGCGGGATGATCGACGCGGACACGATCGTGTCGCCGGGCTCGTGGGAGGCGGCGCTGCACGCCGCCGGCGGTGCCGTGGCGCTCGTGGACGCGCTGCTCGGCGCCGGCGTGCCGGCGGGCGCGTCGCTGCACCGGCCGCCGGGCCATCATGCCGAGCCCGAGCAGGCGATGGGCTTCTGCCTGTTCGACAACGTCGCCGTCGGGGCCCAGCACGCCTTGGATTCGCACGGCGCGCAGCGCGTGATGATCGTCGACTGGGACGTCCACCATGGCAACGGGACGAATGCGATCTTCCACGCGCGAGACGACGTCCTGTTCTGCTCGATCCATCAATCGCCGCTGTATCCCGGGACGGGCGCGGCGGCGGATGCGGGGAGCGGCGCAGGCGAGGGCTACACGGTCAACATGCCGGTCCCGGCGGGGTCGGGCGATGACGTGTTCCTCTCGCATGTCGCGCACGTCGTGGTGCCGCTGGCGCGGGCCTATGCGCCGGATCTGCTGCTCGTCTCGGCGGGCTATGACGCCCACGCCGAGGACCCGCTGGCGTCGTGTCTGGTGAGCGACGAGGGCTTCGCCGGGATGGCCGCGCTGCTGCGTACGTGCGCGCAGGAGGTGGACGCGCCGCTGGGTGTCGTGCTCGAGGGCGGCTACGCGCTCGGCGCGCTGGCGCGGGGGGTGGTGGCGACGCTGGAGGTGGTGGGCTGCGAGCAGTCGGTGGCCGTGCCGGACGTGGCGGCGCATCCGCTGGCGCTGCGGGTGCAGGAGCGGCTGGCGGGGAGTCACTGGCCGGCGCTGGTGTGAGCGGTCGGCGTCCGCTCGGACGCCCGTGCGCGCGACGGGCGACCGCTCGCGCTGAAGATCGAGACTAGTGTCGTGAGTCGTTAGTTCGTACGCATCTGAGGGCGCCGGGGCGCGTCTGCCGGCACCCGCTATCCACGGCCGTACCACCGGTACGACAGTGGATACCGGTCACCGGCACACGCGCCCCGGCATCCCCCAGCTGCACACGAACTTCCCGACTCACGACACTAGGGCGCGGTCTTCGGCGTCGTCGTCTGCGTGGTCGTCGTCGTCCCCGCGGCCGTCGACCCCGACCGCGGCGCCAGCGGCGTCGTGCTCGTCGTAGCAGTGGTCGCCGTCGTGGCGGTCGTCGAAGTCGGCGCGGGCGCGGTCGCCGTCTGCCCCGGTACCGCCGTCGGCACCGTCGCCCCCGCGGGCGCGGTCGACGTCGCGGTCGGCTGGACGACCGGCGGCGGCACGACGGCCGGCGGCGGCACGGTCTGCACCACCGCGGTCGGCGTCGTTCCTGCCACCACCCCGTCGTCGCTCGTCAGTTCCACGAAGGCGAACGCCAGCAGTGCGCCTGCGAGCAGGATGATCGCGCCGATCGCGACGGTCGGAAGCTGCCAGTTCGGCGTGGGGGCGAGGCGGGTGCGGGCCGGAGCGCCGCACTCCAGGCACCAGTCCTGATCGGGACCGACCGTCGCCGAGCAGCGCGGGCAGCGCAGCGAGCCGGGCGGTGGGAGCCGGTCGGGACCGGCGGGCGGCTGTGCGCTCACGAGCTACAGGCGGTCGTCGGGCGCCTGAGGAGGCAGGAACGTCTGCGTCGGATGCGATGTCGTCGGCGATTCGGTCCGCCCTGCAGGCGTCGGAGCGGCCGCCGGCGGCGGTTGCGCCGGCGGCGCAGGGGGCGGTGGCGGCGGCGCCGCGACTGCGGCCGGCGGCGCCTGATGGACGGGCTCCAGCGGCGCCTGCGGCGGCGCGGCGATCGCGCCGCCGACCTCGCCCATCGCGCGCGGGCCACCGACCTGCAGGCCACAGTGCGGGCAGAAGTTCGAGTCGCTGGCGTGCAGGGCGCCACAGCGCGCGCACGAGGTGATGCCGGGCTCGCGCAGCTCGTGCAGCGGGCGGCGGTCGTCGAGGATCCGCTCGAGCGCGCGCAGCTCCTGGTCGACCGCGCCGAGCGCGGCGATCTTCGCTTCCACGAGATCGGGCCGCTCGCGGCCGAAGCGGCGCATGTCGAACATCAGACCGCCGATGTCGCGAAACGCGAGCTCGCGCGCGCGGCGCAGGAAGCGCAGGCGCCGGCGCAGCCTGCCGCGGTCGCGGAAGCTCGCGCCCGCGCCGCCGGCGGGCGGGTCCGATTGCTGGACGATGACCCGGGTCTCCTGCGTCGGCTGCTGCAGTCCGTGGCCGGCGGGCGCGGTGGTGGCGGCGGCCTTCTTTCCCCAGGGCAGGCGGCTTCTGGCCGCGCGCTTGCCAAGCAGGCCGGACGGAAGTCGGCCGAGCAGGCCGCCCGTACCACCGCGTGCTGAGCCGGAGGTGCGGCGGCGGAAGATGCGTTGCATCGGTCCGGTCATGACGAATGGGCGCCGCGTGACAACGTGGCCGGCGCCTCGGCGGGAGTGTATAGCGGCGGGGCCGGACCTCCCTCCGCAAGCCAGCGCCACGCGCCGGCGACGCGCTCGGCCAATGCGTCGGCGGAGAACTCCAGCGCGCGCTCACGACCCTCGATGCGCGGGTCGGGGTGCTCGAGGTGCGGCGCCAGCGAAGCGCGCCAGACGGCGAGGTCCCACTCGCCGCAGTGCACGCCGGCGATGCCCCGCAGCGCCTCGCGATGCGCGCCGGTCGGCCGCGCGAGCACCGGCACGTCGCAGGCGAGCGCCTCGATGCAGGCGAGGCCGAACGTCTCCCAGTCGGCGGGGCAGACGACGGCGTTGGCGGCGTTGAACCAGGTCGGCACGTGCTCGGGCGCGACCGCGCCGAGCGTCAACAGCTGCACGTCGTCGCCGGCCAACTCCTGCGCGCGGTCGAAGCGCTTCACCGCGCGCGCCGGGTCGTAGGGGAAGAGCAGGTAGCGGCCGGCGGGATCGAGGCCGAGCTGTTCGCGGGCGGCGCGGCGATCCAGCGGGCGAAAGCGGTCGACGTCGATGCCGCACGGCAGGATCGCGACGTCGCGGCGGGTTCCGGCGCCCGGCACCTCGGCTGCGAACTCGGCGGTCGGCGCGCCGACCAGATCCATCCGCCCGAGCGCGGCGGTCGTGATCGGGCGCGAGCGCGGGTGGTAGAGGTCGTTGCCGTGCAGCGTGACGAGGCGATGACCACCGTCGGCGGCGAGCGCGGGCCAGGCGGTGAGGCCGAAGTGGGCGTGCACGATGTCGAAGTGCTGCCCGGCGAAGCGCGCGCGTAACGCGCGGGCGGCGCGGGCGTAGCTGCGCACGCCGCCGGGAGCGAACGCGTAGAGCTCGACGTCGAGGTCCTCGATCCGTTGCAGCGCGCGGACCTGATCGCGCACGAAGCTCCCCAGCGCGGGCCGGGCAGGGGAGGGGTACATGTTGGTGACGACGAGCGCGCGCACAGCAGGTTGCGCTCATTCAACCCGACTCGCCGAACGACTCCGGGAATCCCCCGCAGCATCTGCGCTGATTTGTCACGAACGCGTCTGGATTCGTCACACGAGGCTGCGCAGCATCGGTGCACCACATCACCGTCCCGCTGGGAGGCCGCAGATGCCGTATCGCACGATGGGTTGGATCCACGCATTCCTCGCACGCCTGAGCAGCGATCAGCGCGGGCAGGGCACCGTCGAGTACGTCGGGCTCATGCTGCTGCTCGCCGCGCTGCTGTCGGGTGTCGTGCTCGCCGCCAAGGGGATGAAGGACGGCGGCGGGCTGGCGAAGGAGATCGCCGACAAGCTCAAGAACACGATCGAGTCGGTCGGCAGGGGCAAGCCGTAGACGGGGTTGCGGCGACACCGGCACGCGGCGCGCCTCTGCGAACATGGCGCCCCGTGCCGGCCCTGCCCCAGACCACCGCCCCGATCGGCGTCTTCGACTCCGGCGTCGGAGGGCTGACCGTCCTGCACGAGCTGCTCGTCGCACTGCCGCAGGAGGACTTCCTGTATCTCGGCGACTCCGCGCGCTTTCCCTACGGCGACCGCACGCCCGCCGAGCTGCGGGCGTTCAGCCGGCAGATCGCCGACGTGCTGCTCGAGCGCGGCGCGAAGCTGATCGTCGTGGCCTGCAACTCGGCGACGTCGAGCGCGCTGGCGGACCTGACGGCGTACGTCGCGCAGAGCGGCAGCGGCGTCGACGTCATCGGCGTCGTGGGGCCGGAGTCCAACCTCGCGGTCGCGCAGACGCGCAACGGGCGCATCGGCGTGCTGGCGACGCCGGCGACGATCGCCAGCGGCGCCTACGAGCGCGCGGTGCTCGCCGCCGACCCGCTCGTGAAGCTCACGAGCGTCCCCTGTCCGCAGCTCGCGAGGATCTCGCAGGACGGCGCGCCGATCACCGAGGACGACGTCGCGCTGGCGCGCCTGTACTGCGCGCCGCTGCGCGCGGCGAACGTCGACACGGCGATCCTCGGCTGCACCCACTACCCCTTCGTCGGCGCGCTGCTGCAGCGCCTGCTCGGCCCGCAGGTCACGCTGATCACCTCCGGGACCGCGATCGCGCGCCGCGTCCAGCACGCGCTCAGCACGCGCGAGCTCGCGACGCCGCGGACCGGCGAGGGCAGCTACAGCTTCCTGTGCACCGGCGACGCGGAGGCGTTCGCCGAGGTCGGCTCGCGCTTCCTGCAGCTGCCGATGGGCGCAGTCGACCATGTCTCTCTCCCGACCGAGGTGCCCGCATGACGACCACCGACACGACGCCAGCACCGAGCCGCTCCTACGGCCGCGCGCCGAGCGACCTGCGCCCGACGACGATCCAGCCGCACTTCGTCAAGCCAGCGGCCGGCTCGGCGCTCATCTCCCAGGGCGAGACGCGCGTGATCTGCACCGCCTCGGTGCAGGAGAGCGTCCCGCGGTGGATGGCCGGCAAGGGCCGCGGCTGGGTGACGGCCGAGTACGGGATGCTGCCCGCGTCGACCGGCGACCGCAAGGCGCGCGACATCAGCAAGGGCAGGCTCGACGGGCGCAGCGTCGAGATCCAGCGCCTGATCGGCCGCTCGATCCGCGGCGTGATCGACTTCGAGGCGCTCGGCGAGCGCACGATCTACCTCGACTGCGACGTGCTGACCGCCGACGGCGGCACGCGCTGCGCCTCGATCACCGGCGCGTTCGTCGCGCTCGACCTCGCGGTCCGGCGGTTGCTCGAGGAGGGCAGGATCGAGCGCTCGCCGCTGACCGGCAGCGTCGCCGCGATCTCCTGCGGGATCGTCGGCGCCATCGCGCTGCTGGACCTCGACTACTCCGAGGACTCGACCGCCGAGGTCGACGCGAACGTCGTCATGACCGGCGAGGGCGGCCTGATCGAGGTGCAGGCGACCGCCGAGCGCACGCCGCTGTCGCGCGCGCACCTCGACGAGCTGCTCGCGCTCGCCGGCGGTGGGATCGAACAGCTGCGCACGGTCCAGGCGCAGGCGGTGGCGTGAAGCTCGTCCTCGCGACCCGCAACGCGCACAAGCTGCGCGAGTTCGAGGGACTGCTCGCGCCGCACGCGATCGTCGAGCTGCCGGCCGACGTCGAGCTGCCGCCCGAGACCGCCGACACGTTCGCCGACAACGCCCTCCAGAAGGCGCGCACGGCCGCGCGCGCGACCGGCCTGCCGGCGATCGCCGACGACTCCGGGATCCAGTCGCAGGCGCTCGGCGGCGCGCCCGGCGTGCGCTCCGCGCGCTACGCCGGCGAGCACGCGACCGACGAGCAGAACCTCGCCAAGCTGCTGCGCGAGGCGCCCGCCGGATCGCCGCTCGCCTACGTCTGCGCGCTGGCGTATGTCGACGGCGCCGGCGGCGAGCATGTCGTCGAGGGCCGCTGCACGGGCACGCTCGCCTCCCGACCGCGCGGCGACGGCGGCTTCGGCTACGACCCGGCCTTCCTGCCCGACGACATCGGCGACGGCCGCACGATGGCCCAGCTGCGCGCCGACGAGAAGGACGCGATCAGCCATCGCGGCCGCGCGGCGCGCGCGCTGCGCGGCCTGCTTGACTCCCAGCGGTCATGGCCGGACCCCTGATCGCCACGCACGCGCCGCGCTCCTCGGGGTCGGTGAAGACCCGCGCGGCCGCGCTCTCGATCGCCTCCAACGCCGTGCTGATCGCGCTGAAGCTCGCCGCGGGCGCGATCACGGGCTCGGTCGCGATCCTGACGGAGGCGATGCACTCGTCGATCGACCTGATCGCGTCGTTCGTCGCCTACTTCTCCGTGCGCGAGGCCGACAAGCCGGCCGACGCCGAGCACCCCTACGGCCACGCGAAGATCGAGAACCTCGCGGCGGCGATCGAGGCGATGCTGATCCTCGTCGGCTCGGGCGTGATCATCTACGCCGCCGTCCGCAGCCTCGCCGACGGGCCCGAGGTCCACTCGCTCGGGATCGGCATCGCCGTGATCGCCTTCTCGATCGTCGCCAACATCGTCGTCTCGACGGTGATCGCGCGGCGCGCCCGCGAGACCGACTCGCCCGCGCTGGAGGGCGACGCCGCCCATCTGCGCACCGACGCCGCGACCTCGGGCGCCGTGCTGGTCGGCCTGGTCCTCGTCCAGGTCACCGGCGCGACGTGGCTTGACCCGGTCATCGCGCTCGCCGTCGCGGGCGCGATCGTGTATGCCGGCATCAAGCTGCTGGCGCGCGCGTCGCGGGTGCTCGTCGACGAGGCGCTGCCGCCGCAGGAGCTCGACTCGGTCCGTGACGCGATCGCCGAGTTCGGCCCGCGCGGCGTCTGCGGCTACCACAAGCTCCGCGCCCGGCGGGCGGGCTCGCGCCGCTACGTCGACCTGCACGTGCAGTTCACGAGCGGCACGACGCTCGAGGACGCCCACGCCACCGCGCACGCGCTGCAGGACGCGATCCGCGAGCACCTTCGCGGCGCCGACGTCCTGATCCACCTCGAGCCCGAGGGCAGCGTCCACCCGGGGACGGAGATCGGGCCGCGCTGACGGCGACGGCCGGCGCGTCCTGCCCGCGGTCGCGCGCGTCAGCGCAGGTTGATCGCGGCCGACAGGCCGACCGCGACCGCGACCGCGCCGTAGCCGTTGTAGCCCGACAGCAACAGCAGCAGCGCGGTGACGAGCGCGGCGGCGACCGTGACGAGCCAGGCGATCTTGTTGAAGCCCATGGCCGCATCCTCGCGGATCGGGAGCGGTCCGGTCACGGTGGTAGCTTCGAGGCGTTCGAAGTTCCGCCTGCAGCACAAGGAGCGAGGCTCGTGACGAAGTCCCAGCTCGTCGATTCCGTGCAGACGCGCACCGGCCTGACGCGCAAGCAGTCCGCAGACGCCGTCGAGGCGGTCCTCGAGACGGTCCAGGAGGTCCTCGGCCGCGGCGGCGAGGTCGCGCTGACGGGCTTCGGGAAGTTCAGCGTCTCCGAGCGCGGCGCCCGCATGGGCAAGCACCCGCGCACCGGCGAGGCGATGGAGATCGCGGCCACGCGCGTTGCGAAGTTCGCGCCGGCGTCGGGCCTCAAGCAGGCCGTCCGCGCGTAGGTGCCGGTGCACGGCCCGGCGACTCCGACGAACACGGCGACGGCGACGTTCGCCGACCGGCTGGCCGAGGGCGTCGCCGCGCGCGAGTCGCAGATCGTCCTCGGCCTCGATCCGGATCCCGCACGGCTGTGGCCCGCCGCGCTCGCTGCGGCGCCGGCGCACGGCAGCCCGGCGCAGCGCGCCGCCGCCGCCGTGCAGGCCCACTGCGCGGCACTGATCGACGCCGCCGGCCCGGCCTGCGTCGCGGTCAAGCCGCAGCTGGCCTGCTTCGAGCGCCTCGGCGCGCCCGGCTGGGCGGCGCTGGCCGCTACCGTCGCCCACGCCAGGTCGAAGGGCCTGATCGTGCTCGCCGACGCCAAGCGCGGCGACATCTCCGTATCTGCAGCGGCCTACGCGCAGGCGCTCGTCGGGAGCACCGCGACGCCGTTCGGCGACGTCGAAGGCCTCGGCGCCGACGCCTTCACGGCCAACCCACTGCTCGGCATCGATGCGCTCGTTCCGCTCGTCGCCGGTGCCCGCGCCGCGGGCGCCGGCGTCTTCGTCCTCGTGCGCACCTCCAACCCCGGCGCGAAGGATGTCGAGGACCTCGTGCTGGCCGGCGGCGAGACCGTCTGGGAGCGCCTCGCGCGGATCGTCGCCCAGCTCGGCGAGCCCGTGAGTGCGCACAGCGGCCTGTCCGAGATCGGCGCCGTCGTCGGCGCGACCGCGCCCGAGCACGTCGCCCGCATGCGCGAGCTGATGCCGCGCACGCCGTTCCTGCTGCCGGGCATCGGCGCGCAGGGCGGACGCGTCGAGGACATGGCACCCGCCTTCGCCCCGGGCCGTGCCGGCGGGCTCGTCAGCGCATCGCGCTCGATCGCCTCGGCGCACGAGACGACTGGCGCCGAGCCGGGCGCGGCCGCGCGCGCGGAGGCCGAGCGGCTGCGAGCGGCTGCGTGGTCGCTGTAGTGATCGCCCGGGGCGGCCGATGGCCGTATCCTCACAACGGATGGCGGAGGTCGATCTCGAGCGGCTGGTCCTTCCGGCACTGTTCGCACTGTTGGTCCTGGGGGCGCTCATGATCGTCGTCACCAGCGGTGGCGCCGGGCAGTCGCTCGCGCCGCTCCCGGTCGAGCCCGTCAGGTCGACGCCGGCGAAGGCTCCGGCCACCGCTCCCGCCAAGTCCGCGGCGAGCGCCGCGACGGCGCCCTCGGGGCGCTTCGCGAAGGTCAAGGAGGGCGACACGGCGGCGTCGATCGCAGCCGCAGCCGCGATCAGCGTCGACGGGCTCCGCGACCTCAACCCGAGCATCGATCCGGACAGCCTGCAGGTCGGGCAGACACTCAAGCTCGCTCGGTGACCGCCCGTCCTGTCCTGTTTGGAGCGGTCGTCGCACTGCTCCTGGCGACGCCCTGCGCCCAGGCGCAGACGCCCGCCGGCGCTCCGCCGCTGCAGGGCGCCAAGGCGGCGATCGTGATGGAGGCCTCGACCGGCGACGTCCTGTTCGCCAAGAACGCCGGGCAGCGGCGCCAGATCGCCTCGACGACGAAGCTCATGACCGTCCTCGTGGCGCTGCAGCGCACCGACCTCGACGACGTCTTCAGCGCCACGGGCTATGACCCGCTTCCGGTCGAGTCGCAGATCGGGCTGCGCCCCGGCGAGCGGATGAGCGTGCGCGACCTGCTGCGCGCCACCCTGCTGCCGAGCGCCAACGACGCCGCCGCCGCGATCGCGGTCGGGACGATGGGATCGACGGAGGCCTTCGTCACCGAGATGAACCGCCGCGCCACGGCGCTCGGCCTGAAGGACACGAGCTTCGCCAACCCGATCGGGCTCGACGACGAGGCCAACTACTCCAGCGCGCTCGACCTCGCGAAGCTCGCCGTCCGCCTGCGCCGTTACGACTTCTTCCGCCGCACCGTCGACCTGCCCAGCGCCGTGCTGCGCAGCGGCGCGCGCAAGCGCACCGTGACCAACCGCAACGGGCTCGTGCGCCGCGTCGACGCCGTCAACGGGGTCAAGACCGGCCACACCCGCCGCGCCGGCTACGTGCTCGTCGGCTCGGCGACGCGCGACGGCGTGACGGTCATCAGCGTCGTGCTCGGCGAGCCGAGCGAGCGCGCCCGCGACGCCGACTCGCTCGCGCTGCTGCGCTACGGCCTGAGCCGCTACGACGCGCGCACCGTCATGCCCCAGGGACGCGTGCTGGGGCGCGTCGCCCTGAAGTACCGGGACGAGTCGGTCGACGTCATCGCCGGCGAGACCGTCGAGCGCGTGCTGCGCACCGGCACCCGCACGCGCGTCGCGATCAGCGGCCTGCCGCAGGAGATCGATGGCCCGCTGCCGCGCGGGACCCGTCTCGGCACGGCGACGATCCGCACGGGCGACGAGGTGCTCGCGCGCGTCCCGGTCACGACCGCGCGACCGGTCGCGGAGGCCGCTCTGGGCGATCGCCTCGACGACATGATCGGCCGTTCGCAGACGATCATCGCCATCGTGCTGCTGCTGGTCTGTAGCCTCCCTCTCCTGTTGCTGCGCCGCCGGGCGATCAACCGCAGAAGGGCGCTGGATGCCGAGCATCGGCGGGCACGGCGGCGCGAGGAGACACCGGTTCAGTGAGCCTCCACACGTGATCATCACTGTCACCCTCAACGCAGCGATCGACAAGTCGCTGTCGGTGCCGAACTTCCGCCTCGGCCGCCGGCACCGCACCGTCGAGCAGACGACGCTCCCGGGGGGCAAGGGCGTCAACGTCGCGCGCACGCTCAAGACGCTCGGCCAGCCCGTCATCGCGACGGGCTTCGCGGGCGGCGCGACCGGCACGCGGATCGTCGAGGCGCTCACCGACGAGTCGATCCTCAACGACTTCGTCCGCATCCGCGAGGAGTCGCGCACGAACACCGCCGTGCTCGACCCGACCAACGGCGAGCAGACCGAGATCAACGAACGCGGCCCTGCCGTCAGCGGGCGCGAGCTCGAGCTCTTCCGCGACAAGCTGCTGTACCTCGCGCGCGGTGCGGCGATCGTCATCTTCGCGGGCTCGTTGCCGCGCAACGTCGACGCCGACGTCTACGCCGACCTCATCAAGGACCTGCGCAAGCTCGGCCTCGTCATCGTCATCGACACCGACGGCGACCCGCTGCGTCACGCCGTCCGTGCCGAGCCGCACGTCGTCTCGCCGAACGTGCTCGAGGCCGAGGAGCTCGTCGGCCACGAGTTCAACGACGACGAGGACCGCATCATCGCCGTCCGCGAGATGGTCTCGCTCGGCGCGCAGGAGGCGATCATGACGACGCCCGACGGCTGCTTCGCGTCGGTCATCGACGAGGGCGAGACGGCGCTGTACCGCGTGCGCATCTCGCGGCGCGAGGCGGTTGCGACGGTCGGCGCGGGCGACGCCTTCCTCGCCGGCTACGTCGCCGCGCGCTACGGTGGCAAGTCGCCGGCGGAGTGCCTGCGCTACGGCGTCGCCTGCGGCGCGGAGTCCGTCCAGCGACTCGGCGCCGGCCTCGTCGACCCGCAGAAGGTCGACCGCCTGCACAGCGAGGTCGAGGTCGAGCGGATCGCGGCGCCCGCCGAGGTCAGCTGACCGTCAGACCGACCGGCACTGCTTGAAGCCGTAGGCCTGGGCGAGGCGGCGCTGCTCGTCGAACAGCGGATCGGCGGCGGCCGCGATCTTCCTCGCCTCGTCCTCGTCCTCGTCGCCGACGGCGTTCTGCAGAGCCTCGTAGGCGACGATCGACCTGTCGATCGAGGCGAAGTACGAGTCGACGGTCGCCCTGTCCGCGCTGGGGACCTTCAGCGCCTTCAGGCGGTCGACGCCCCTGCGCGTCTCCGCGAGGCCGGCCTCGAGGATCGGCCTGAGCTTCGCGGGGCCCGAGCCCTCGGGCAGCGCGTCGACCTGGTCGGCGTACTGCTGCGTCTTGGCATCGACGTCCCGGCAGATCCTGTCGGCCGCGGTGATGTACTGCGCCTTCGTCAGCGTCGCGCCGTCATCGGCGGCAGACGACGAGCCGGAGCCGTCGTCGCCGCCGCAGCCGCCGGCCCCAAGCGCCGCGCTGCCGAGCGCGGCGAGCAGGAGGCGGCGCAACGCTAGGCCGCGTCCTGGACGCCCGGATCGCTGCCGAGCGCGACGCGCGCCCGCGCCGTCGTCAGGTGGTAGACGATCAGCAGCTGGACGAGCGCGAGCGACTCCGAGCGGTGCACGTGGTTGCCGACGGTGAACTCGCCGAGCTTCTCGGAGCGCAGGTGGCGGGCGAAGTGCATGCGATCCCAGACGGTCTCCTCGATCCGCGCTGCGCGTTCGCGCGGCAGCGCGCCGGGGATGACCAGCACGCTCTCGCCGTCGCGCTCGTCGAGCGTGATCTGGCCGTCGCTCTCGTCGACGAACGGGGCGAGGTCAGGATGCGGCAGACCGTCGCGCAGCGTCAGCCGCGCGTCGAGGATGAACGGGTCCGCTTCGCTGGGCATGCGCTCGACGACCATGTCGGCGTGGCGGCGCTGGGGGCGGATGAACGCCTCGGAGTCCGGCTCGCGGCGGTCGAGGTCGGCGAGCACCTCGTTGGTCGTGTAGCCGCGCTTGGAGCAGTCGCGGTCGACCTTCCACTGGCGCCGCAGCGACTCCGGCGGGTCGAGGTAGACGCGCACGTCATAGGCGGTGCGCATGTCCTCGCTGTGGTAGCCGAGCAGGCCCTCGATGACCATGAAGCTGTTCGGAGCGAGGTAGACGAGCGGGCCGAACGTGCCGTTCTTGTGCTGGTAGACGGGCTTCAGGATGCCCTCGCCGAGGCGCAGGCACTGCAGGTGCTGGGCCATGATGTCGATGTAGTTGCACTCCGGGTTCAGCGGAGTGATCGCGCGCTCGGCGCGCTGGCGGCGGTCGTACTTGTGGTAGTCGTCGGTGCAGATCGCGGTGACGGAGTCCTCGCCGAGAAGCTGCACGAGTCCCTTGCTCAGCGTCGTCTTCCCGGACGCCGAGTCCCCCACGATTCCGAGCATGATCGGGCGCGCCATCGTGGGCGGGAACCTTACCCCCAATCGTTCGAGCAACGTAGGACGGGGTGGCGCGCCCCGCCGCGCCCGCGGCTCAGGCGGCGCGACGCTGCGCGACGGCGAGCGTGACGAAGACGCGCTCGCCGCGAACGTCGACCGCATGCGCGACGACGGGGTCGCCGGTCGTCAGCGCGGCTCCGCTCTCGAGGTCGAAGCGGCGGTCGTGCAGCGGGCAGATGACCGCGCGGTCGCAGACGATCCCGTCGGCCAGCGGGCCGCCGCGGTGCGGGCAGACGGCGTCGATCGCGTACCACCCGCCGCTGGCGCGGAAGATCGCGATGCGGCGGCCGTCGAGCGTGATCGCGCGACCCTCGCCGAGCGGGATGTCGTCGACGCTGCAGGCGTAGTGGTGCATCTGGGCGATCGTGCTCACAGCTCTGCGCCCGCCGGCGGCCCGATGAGTGCAGGCTCGGGCTCGTCGAGGTCGTCGAACTGGCGCGGGTGGTACGGCTCGTCGCGCTCCAGCCAGGGATCGCGGGTCGCCGCCTTCGCGATCCGCAGGCGCTCGCGCAGCGCGGCGCCGCTCTCCTCGCCGAGCACGATCTCGCGCACCTGCTCGAGCCCGATGCGCGGGATGAAGTCGTACGTGCGCTCCTTGTAGTCGGCGTTCTCGCGATAGAACTGCAGGAACGTCGTCGCGACGCGCAGCGCCTCCGCGCGGGTCTCCACCGTCGTCAGGATGTCGGCCTCGCGCACGTTGCCGCCGGCGGCGCCGCCGGCGCGCACCTGCCAGCCGCCCTCGACGGCGACGCAGCCGATGTCCTTGACGGTCGCCTCGGCGCAGTTGCGCGGGCACCCCGAGACGCCGGACTTCACCTTGTGCGGCGTGTGCAGGCCCTCCCACAGCTTCTCCATCTCGATCCCGAGGCCGACGGAATCGCCGAGGCCGAAGCGGCAGAAGTCCGTGCCGACGCAGGTCTTGACGGTGCGTACGGCCTTGGCGTACGCGTGGCCGGAGGGCATCCCGAGGTCGCGCCAGATCGCGGGCAGGTCCTGCTTGCGGACGCCGAGCAGGTCCAGCCGCTGGCCGCCGGTGACCTTCACCATCGGCACCTCGTACTTGTCGGCGACGTCGGCGATCCGGCGCAGCTCGTCGGGCGTCGTGACGCCGCCGTACATCCGCGGGACGACGGAGAACGTGCCGTCGTGCTGAATGTTCGCGTGCACTCGATCGTTGATGAAGCGTGCGTCGCGTTCCTCTCTGTGCTGATTGGCGCAGACCTCGGAGACCAGGTATGCCAAGGCAGGCTTGCAGGCCCCGCATTCGCGGCCGGTACCGCATGCCGCCGCGACCTCGCTGACGGACGCCAGCGCGCCGGCGCGGATCTGCTCGGCGAGGCTCTCGCGCGTCTGCTTGCGACACGGGCACAGGTAGGCGGGCTCGTCGTTGAGGCCGCCGGTCGCGAAGGCGACGATCTCCTTCACCGCCGGCCGGCAGGAGCCGCAGCCCGTGCCGGCGCGGGTGACGGCCATGACCTCGCGCGGCGTCGCGCAGCCGCCGTCGGTCACGGCGGCGATCAGGTCGCCCTTGCAGACGCCGTTGCAGTCGCAGATCTGCGCGCTGTCGGGCAGGTCGGCGGGGCCGGCGAGCGACGCGTCGGCGAGCGCCTGCAGCGGATCGTCGATCGGCTCGCCGGCGCGGACCGCGGCGACGAGCGCCTCCGAGCCGCGCGTGTCGCCGAGCAGGACCGTGCCGATCACGCGGCCGTCGCGGACCGACAGCTTGCGGTAGATGCCGGTCGCGGCGTCGGTGACGACGGCCTCCATGTCGCCGCCGGACTCGCCGGCGCAGACGAGGTCGATGCCGGCGACCTTGAGCTTCGCGCTCGGCACGGAGCCGAGGTACAGCGCGGTGAGCTCGCCGCCCGTGCCGGTGGCGTCGCTGATCAGCGTCTGCGCGGCGACGCGCGCCTGGTCGTGGATCGGCGCCACGAGGCCGTAGACGATGCCGCGGTGCTGGGCGCACTCGCCGACGGCGAGGACGCCGGGCAGGCTCGTGCGCATCGCGTCGTCGACGATGACGCCGCGGTCGCAGACGATCCCCATCGAGCGCGCGAGCTCGGCCTCGGGACGGATCCCGATCGAGACGACGACGAGGTCGGCGCGCAGCTCCGAGCCGTCGGTGAAGCGCAGGCCGTGGGCGCGTTCGGGGCCGATGATCTGCTGCGTGTTGCGGTCGAACTCGACGTCGATGTCGAGGCCGGCGAGCGCGGGTGCGAGCAGCGACGAGGCGCCCGCGTCGAGCTGGCGCTCCATCAGGCGGTCGAGCAGGTGCACGACCGTGACCGCGCAACCCTGCGCGGCGATGCCGCGCGCGGCCTCGAGGCCGAGCAGGCCGCCGCCGATGACCGCCGCGCGCTCGATGCCGCTCGCGGCGGCGCTGCGGATCGCCTCGCAGTCGGCGGGGTCGCGGAAGGGGTGCACGCCGGCGAGCTCGATCCCCGGGATCGGCGGCATCAGCGGTTGCGAGCCGGTCGCGATCACGAGGCGGTCGAAGCACAGCTCGCCGGTGTCGTCGAGCCCGAGCACGCCGCGCTCGGTGTCGACCCAGGTGACCGTGCGCCCGACGAGCAGGTCGACGTCGTTGTCGGCGAACCACTCGGCGGGACGCAGCGCGAGCGTCTGCGCGTCCTCCCCCGAGACGAGGATCTCCGACAGCCGCACGCGATCGTACGGTGCGCTGCGCTCGCCACAGACGAGCGTGATGGCGACGTCGCGATCGCGCTCACGGAGCGCCTCGCAGACGGCTTGGCCGGCGATTCCCCCGCCGACGATGACGACCCCGCGGTTCATGTCGGTCATGGTGGGGCAGGCGGGTTTCCTCGGCGTGGATGGCGTGTTTCCACGTGATGAACGTGCTGCCGCGACCGGCGTCGGGGTAAGAGAACGCCATGAACCGGGCAATGCTCTTCGGCATCGGCGGCGTGACGACGGCGATCCTCGTCGTCGCCGTGATCCTCATCGTCGCGGGCACGCGCGATGACACGATCGATGACGGCGTGCGGATCGGCACGGTCGACGTCGGCGGCATGAACCGCGAGCAGGCGCGGGCGCTCGTGCAGCGCGAGGTCGGCGACTCGGTGGCCAAGCGGGTTCGCGTGACCTACGAGAAGCAGACGTTCGTCCTGAGGCCCGAGGTCGCGCAGGCGCGCCTGGATGTCGACGCGAGCATCGACGCCGCACTCGATCCGGATGCGAACGCGACGATCGCCCCGCGGGTCGCCTTCTCACGCGCAGCCGTCGACGCGTTCGCCGAACGCGTCGCCAAGCGCGTGAACCGCGACGCGCGCGACGCGGACATCGACTGGCGCGACGGAAAGCTCGACCGCACACGCGCGCGGGCGGGCGTGGCGGTGGCGCAGCCGCGCTTCGTGGCCACGCTCTCCGCCGCGGTGTCCGACCCCTCGGCGACGCGCACGGTCGAGATTCCCGTGCGGGTGACCGAGCGTCCCGAGCGGACCTTCGAGGACCTCGCCAAGCGCTACCCGACCGTCATCGCGGTCGACCGCGACTCCAAGCAGCTGCGGCTGTACAAGAACCTCCAGCTCGAGCACAAGTACGACATCGCGGTCGGCAAGGGTGGCAACGAGACGACGGCGGGGCGCTACAAGGTCCAGGAGAAGAAGGTCGACCCGGAGTGGAACGCGCCCGACAGCGATTGGGCGGGCGAGCTCGCCGGCCAGACGATCCCGGCGGGCGACCCGCGCAACCCGCTCGAGGCGCGCTGGATGGGGTTCAACGCGTCGCAGGGCATCCACGGCACGGCGGACATCGACTCGCTCGGAACCGCCGCCTCGCACGGCTGCATCCGGATGGCCGTGAAGGACGTCAAGGAGCTGTTCTCCAAGGTGGAGATGGGCACGCCGGTCTTCGTGCAGTAAGGCCCGATGCTCACATCGATCCTCTTCGGGCTCGCCGCCTCGAGCGCGCTCGTCATCGGCTCGATCGTGGGGTCCTGCTGGGACCCACCGCAGGCGGTCACCGGCACGCTGCTCGCCTTCACCGCCGGCGCGCTCATCTCGGCGCTTGCATTCGAGTTGTTCGAGGAGGCCTACGAGTTGGGCGGCGCGACGCGCTCGGGGCTCGCTCTGCTCGCCGGCGCGGCGGCGTTCGTCGCCGCCGACAGCGCGCTTGATCGGCGCGTCACCGGCAAGGCAGGACCGCGGCAGCACGAGGTGGCGGCGGGCGCGGTCGGCTAGGCGCTGCTCGCCGCCGTCACGCTCGACGGCGTGCCCGAGAACCTCGCGCTGGGGGTCTCACTCGTCGACGATGCCTCGCTGGCGCTGCTCGTGGCGATCTTCTTCTCCAACCTGCCCGAGTCGCTCGTCGGCGCGGTCGCCATGCGCCGCGAGGGGCGCCGGCGCAGGACCGTCGTCGGCACGTGGACCGTGTGCGCGGTGCTGCTCGCGCTGGCGGTCGTCGCCGGTCGCGCGCTCGCCGTGCCGCTCAGCGACGAGGTCCTGGTGGTGGCGCTCGGCTTCGCCGGCGGCGCGGTGCTCGCGTCGCTCGCCGACACGCTGATGCCCCAGGGCTACGAGCAGGGCGGCCCGCTCTCCGCGTTCGCCACGGCGGCGGGCTTCTTCCTGTCGTTCATCCTCGCGGCGTGAGCGCGACCGCGCCGTTGCGTGCCGGCTGCGCCAGCGCGTCGAAGCGCACCAGGTCCATCTTGTAGGCGGGGTCGCGCGGATCGATCGCCGCGGTCGGCTCGCGGTTGAGCCGGATCTCCAGCAGCGTCGTCGTGTACGGATAGAAGAAGCTGATGCCGTCGGGGATCTCGAGCTCGTGCTCGGCGGTCCAGAACCCGAAGCCGTCGACGACGGTCTCCTCGGCGCGGTTGCCGCCCGCGCCGTAGTAGCTGAGATAGGGCGTCCCCGTCGACGCCACGAGCCGCAGGCGCAGGCGCGACTCGACGTCGCCGGGCAGCTTGTCGAGGTTGACGTGGAAGCAGCGGTAGCTCGGGTCGTCGCCGTAGGCGTGGACGTCCTCGTCGAAGTGCTCGATCGCCTGGAAGTCGTCGCCCTCGCCGGTGCCCATGACGAGGTGGTAGTCGGGGACCGCGTCGCCGCGCTCGTCGACGACGCGCAGGACGAACTGCTGCCAGCGCTCGGGCGGTTCCTGCAGCTGCTCGTCGGTCAGCGTCGGATGGTTCGCGCGCCACGTCTCGTAGCCGGCGCGATCCTCGACCTCGAGCGCCTCCGCGACCATCTCGATGAGCTGGTCGGGCTGCTTCATGATCGTGCCGTGGTCGAGGCCGCCGACGAGCACGAGCGGGATGTCGGCGCTCGCTCTCGCCTGCTCGCGCACCTCGCCGGCGCGGTCGTCGGCCTCGGCTTCGCGGGTGAGGTCGATCGTCAGCTTGCGCGCGTTCAGCGCGGCGCCGGCCCACCTGACGGTGCCGTCGTAGCCGTGCTCGCCGATGACGAAGCTCTTGAACGGATAAGGCTCCAGGCCGATGAAGACGAAGGGGTACGGCGTGTCGCCGTCGAGGCTGTAGATCGGCTTACGCTCGCCCTCGGCGATGTCGCCGGCGGTCTCCTGCGCCATCAGCAGGTCGCGGTGGGCGAGCTTCCAGGTGTACGAGCTGCCGAGCTCCAGGCCTGCCAGCACGCGATCACCGGGCTCGAGGAAGTCGGGTCCGCCGGGGTCGTTGTGGATGCCCTTGATGACCGCGCCCATGACCGAGCGGCCGCGGTGCGCCATCGGGCTGCCGAAGTTCGCCGGCGCGAGGCCGATGAGATGCTTGACGCGCCGTGCCCGGCCGGCGTAGCTGACGAGCCACTCGCGGATGACGAGCGAGCCCGTCGAGTGCGCGATGACGTCGAACTCCGCGTCGCCCGGCAGGCCGGCCTGCTCGCGCAGCGCGCGGTCGAAGCCCTCGGCGATGTCCTTGATCGTGACCTCGTTGCTCAGCGAGACGTAGTCGACGAGCCGGATGTCCTTCGTCTCGTAGCCGCGCGCGCCGAGCGCGTCGCGCCAGGCGTGGAGGCTGTCGGCGCTGCTGCTGTAGCCGTGTAACAGGACGATCGGTCGCGCCATCTCGAATCAGCTCCTGGGATCGGTGGCGGGGTCTGCCGCCGCGGGTCATCGATCAGTGAGAGGGCGGACGCGCCGCCTGGATACGTATGCGCCGGATCTCAGGCGCGCGTGGCGGCGGCTTCGAGCTCGAGCAGCGACTGCACGTCGGCGGCGCAGCCGCCGCAGCCGGTCGTCGCGCGCGTGCGCGCACCGACCTGCGCGATCGTGCTCAAGCCGTCGCGGCGGATTGCGGTCTGCGCGTCACCGACGCTGACGGCGTTGCAGGAGCACAGCGTCGCCGACGGATCGGCGGCGAGCGCCTCGGGGCTCGCGCCCGCGCCGCCGGACGTCAGCAGCTGCGCCGGGACGGGGTCGCCCGTGCGCAGCAGCTCGGAGAGCTCGCGTGCGGCGCCGACGTCGCCGACGAGTGCCGCGCCGGTGAGGCGCTCGCCGTCGAGCACGAGCCGGCGGTAGATGCCGTTGCGGGTGTCGCTCAGCACGATCTCGTCGTGGCCGTCGGGCGCGGCGGCCGCCGAGTTGCCGCCGGCGTAGACGTCGACGCCGGAGACCTTCAGCGTCGTCGCCGTGACGGCGCCGTGGAAGGCGGCCGGGTCACCCGCAACGCCCGCGCCGGCGACGCGCGCCTGCTCGGCCAGCGGCGACCACAGGCCGTAGACGATGCCGCGATGCTCGGCGCACTCGCCGATCGCCCAGACCGACGGCGCGCCCGCGCGCAGCGCGTCGTCGACGACGATCCCGCGCTCGACGGGCAGGCCGGCGGCGCGCGCGAGCGAGACCTCGGGGCGCACGCCGGCGGCGACGACGACGCGCGTCGCGGGCAGCTCCTCGCCGTCGTCGAGCACGACGCGGTCGGCCTCGATCCGCGCCGCGCTGCGCCCGAGCCGGCAGGCGATGCCCTGCTCGGTCAGCGTCCGCTGCAGCATCGCGGCGGCGCCCGCGTCGAGCTGCTGGCCCATGAGCTGTGGGGCGAGCTCGACGACCGTCACCGTGACGCCGCAGGAGCGCAGTCCGGCCGCCGCCTCGAGGCCGAGCAGGCCGCCGCCGACGACGACCGCGCGCGTGCCGGGCGGCGTGGCGGCGAGCGCGTCGGCGTCGCGCCAGGTCCGGAAGACGTCGACGTGGGGGAGGCCGGCGCCGGGAATCGGCGGGACGAACGCGCGCGAGCCGGTCGCGAGCACGAGCGCGTCGTAGGGATGGCGACCGCCGGCCTCGTCGAGCACCGCGCGGTTGTCGAGGTCGAGCGCCGCGGCGCTGCAGCCGCCGCGCAGGTCGACGCCGTGCGCGGCGTACCAGGCCAGCGGGCGCAGTTCGAGCTCACCGGGACCGCACGTGCGCGCGAGCAGCTTGGAGAGCAGGACGCGGTTGTAGGACGGGCCCGGCTCCTCGCCGAGCATGACGATCTTCCACTCCTCCGCGCCGCGCCGGCGCAGCGCCTCCTCGACGACCGCCAGGCCCGCCATCCCGGTGCCGACGACGACGAGCCGCTTCGGCGTGGCGGGCGCGCGGCGCCTGACCGGCACGTCGCGGCGGCGGACCGGTTCGAGGCGCACGGCGACGACCTTCAGCTCGGGCTGCCTGGAGGTCTCGTCGACCGTCGAGATCGTCAGCGCGTTGAGCGCGCCGGCGCCCGCGGCGCTCTGCAGCTCGCCCCAGTGAAACGGCGCGAAGGCGACGCCGCGCGGCAGCGTGTCGTCGAGTTCGGCGGCGACGCGCAGCTCGCCGCGGCGCGAGACGACGCGCACGAGCGCGCCCTCCTCGAGGCCCGCGGCGACGGCGTCGAGCGGGTGGCACGAGAGCGTCGGCTCGCCCGCGGAGGCGAGCAGCGTCGGCGAGTGGCGGGTGCGGGTCATCGTGTGCCACTGGTCGGCGACGCGGCCGGTCGTCAGCAGGATCGGGAAGGCGGGGTCGGGCGTCTCGGCGGGTGCGGCGTGCGGCGTGGGGGCGAAGCGCGCGCGGCCGTCGGGCGTCGGGAAGCGGCGGTTCTCGTAGAGCCGCACGGTGCCCTCGTGCTCGTCGACCTCCTGCGCCGGGCACGGCCACTGCAGGCCGCCGGTGCGACGGATGCGCTCGTGCGAGACGCCGGTCATGTCGCACGGCCGTCCGGCCGTGCAGGCGGCGAACTCGGCGAAGACGGCGGCGCTGTCGGGCCAGGCGAACGCGTCGCCGTAGCCGAGGTGGCGGGCCAGCCCTGCGACGATCTCCCAGTCGGGCTTCGCCTCGCCGGGCGGTGCGACGGCACGCCGCACGAGCCCGATGCGGCGCTCGGAGCTCGTCATCGTGCCCTCCTTCTCCGGCCAGGCGGCGGCGGGCAGGACGGCGTGGGCGAGCGCCGAGGTCTCGGTCGGGTGGTGCGGGTCCTGGACGACGACGAGCTCGGCGCGCTCCAGCGCGGCGCGGGCGCGGGCGCCGTCGGGCAGCGAGACGAGCGGGTTGGTCGCCATGATCCAGACGGCCTTCACCGTCCCGGACTCGAGCGCCTCGAAGAGCTCGACGGCGGGCAGCCCAGGGTTCGGCGACAGGTTGCCGAGGGGGACGCCCCAGTGCGCGGCCATCGCGGCGCGATCGCCGGCGTCGGCGACCTTGCGGTAGCCGGGCAGCAGGTGCGACAGGCCGCCGGTCTCGCGCCCGCCCATCGCGTTGGGCTGGCCGGTGAGCGACAGCGGGCCGCTGCCGGGCCGGCCGATCTGGCCGGTCGCGAGGCAGAGGTTGATCAGGCCGCGGTTCTTCAGCGTGCCGACGGTCGACTGGTTGGCGCCCATCGACCACAGCGCCATCGCGGCGCCGGCGCCGGCGAAGCGGTGGGCGGCCTGCTCGATCAGCCTGGCGGGGACGTGGCAGACGGCTTCGGCGCGCTCCGGCGACCATGCGTCGGCGACGGCGCGCGCCTCCTCCCAGCCCGTCGTGTGGCGCTCGACAAAGGCGTGGTCGACGAGGCCGTCGCGCTGGACGACGTGCAGCAGCGCGCTCAGCAGCGCGAGGTCCGTGCCCGGCCGCACCGGCAGGTGCAGGTCGGAGTTCTTCGCGGTCGGCGTCAGCCGCGGGTCGGCGCAGATGACGAACGCGCCCTCGGCCTGGCGATCGCGGATGCGCGACCAGAGGATCGGATGGCAGGCGGCGGTGTTCGTGCCGAGCAGCAGCAGGCAGTCGGCGAGCGCGATGTCGGCGTAGGCCGGCGGCGGGCCGTCAGATCCGAACGCGCCCGTGTAGCCGGCGACGGCGGAGGACATGCACAGGCGCGAGTTGGAGTCGACGTTGTTGGTTCCGAGGAAGCCCTTCGCGAGCTTGTTGATCGCGTAGTAGTCCTCGGTCAGCAGCTGGCCGGAGATGTAGAAGGCGACGGCGTCCGGCCCGTGCTCGTCGACGATCGCCTGGATCCGGCCCGCGAGCGTGCCGAGCACGTCCTCCCAGCCGGCCGGCTCGAAGCGCGCGTCGCGGTCCTCGCGCCACAGCGGGGCGATCGCGCGGTCGGGCGCGCTGACGGCGAACGGCAGGCCGAGCGGCTTGCGGCAGGCCCGCCCCCGGTTGGCCGGGTGCAGCGGGTCGCCGCGGACGGTCGTCAGGCGGCCATCGTCATCGGTGTCGGCAAGCAGGCCGCAGCCGACGCCGCAGTAGGGACACTGGGTCGGGGTGGTCTGCACTGTTGCGGCAGCCTGCGGACGGGCCGTTTCCCGGGCGCGTCGTTTCGATGAACGCTCTGTGAACGCGCGGCCGGTGAGTGCCGCGGTGCCAGCTTCTGATCCCTGGCGCGCAAACAGCCGTAGGCGATCGCAGAACGCTGCCAGCAACCAGGGGGTTTGTCATGCAGGTCTCGGACATCGGAATCGCGCTGCTCGTCATCGTCGCCGTCGCCGTCGTGGCGATGGTCGTCATCGTCGGCTTCGGAGACAGCGTCTCCTAGTACATCCGCCACGGAGGGTTCAGGGGGTCGCGCCGCCGGCAAGCTCGGGCGGCAACGCCCTCGGCCCGTCCGGATAGGCGTGCGCGAGCTGCTCGGGGCTCATCTCGAGCGTGTTCGCAAGCTCCGGCGGCGTGCCCACGACGAGCCACAGCACGGGCGCGCCGGTGTCGTTGAAGACCTGGCGCACGGTCTCGGGCTCGACGATCACGCACGAGTGCGGCGCGAGCGTCAGCGGCTCGTCGTCGTCGATCCGCATCCGGCCGGTGCCCTCCATGACGACGTAGAACTCCGCCTGCGTCATGTGGCGGTGGCGCGTCGACGCCTGCCCGGGCTCCAGCAGCCAGTAGCGCGCGGCGAGCGGATCGCCCTCGAGCTGCTTGCCGAGATCGGTGTTCAGCACGCCCATCTGGTTGGACGGGCGCCAGTGTGCGTCGGCGGCGTGGAGGACGCGTGCGGCCATCGGGCCAATGGTAGGAGCTGGTGTGCAGCTCCGCGACCGCGCGCGACGGGTTTGTGAACGGCAGATGAACAACTCGACCTGATGGCAGCGCAATAGGACCGCGCGGCCAAAGACAGCGCCACGGTCTCTACATACGGTCCAGGTCGTGACCA
This sequence comes from Solirubrobacterales bacterium, assembly GCA_038255395.1. GTDB lineage: Bacteria > Actinomycetota > Thermoleophilia > Solirubrobacterales > Solirubrobacteraceae > CADCVQ01. Next base: position 7,967 of record JBBSLI010000028.1, on the reverse strand, counting down.
CCAGGGACGAATTCGTGCTGCGCACTGTCGAGGAACGCGGCGTGAAGTTCATACGCCTGTGGTTCATCGACGTGCTCGGCCTGCTCAAGAGCTTCTCGATCCCCGTCTCGGAGCTCGAATCGGCGCTCGAGGACGGCGTCGGCCTGGACGGCTCGTCGCTGGAGGGCGCCTCGCGGCTGCGCGAGCACGACGCGATCGCCCACCCCGACCCGCGCACCTTCCAGGTCCTGCCGTGGAAGCCCGACTCGCTCGTCGCGCGGATGTTCTGCGACGTGCGCCAGCCCGACGACACGCCCTTCGGCGGCGACTCGCGGGCGACGCTGCGGCGCGTGCTCGAGCAGGCGGCTGCGCTGGGCTACACGATGCAGGTCGGCTGCGAGGTCGAGTTCTTCATCTTCGCGCCGCTCGGGACCAACGGCGCGGCGCCGACGACGCTCGACGACGGCGCCTACTTCGACCTCACGCCGCTGGACGTCGGCAGCGACTTCCGGCGCCGCACGATCGAGTACCTCGAGCAGATGGGGATCCCCGTCAAGGCGTCGCATCACGAGGTCGCGCCGTCGCAGCACGAGATCCAGCTCGCCCACACCGACGGGCTCTCGATGGCCGACTCGATCTCGACCTTCCGGCTCGCCGTCAAGGAGGCCGCCCACGAGCTCGGGGCCTACGCGACGTTCATGCCCAAGCCGCTCGCCGCCCACCCGGGCAGCGGCATGCACCTGCACATCTCGCTGTTCCAGGGCGATCGCAACGCGTTTCATTCGCCCAACCCCGACGAGCCGCTGTCGCCCACCGGCCGCTCGTTCCTCGCGGGCGTGCTCGCCCACGCCGGCGAGCTGACCGCCGTCACGAACCAGTGGATCAACTCCTACCGGCGCCTCGCCACGGGCTTCGAGGCACCCGACTACGTCAGCTGGACGCGGCGCGGGGCGGCCGCGCTCGTGCGTGTCCCGTCGCGGCGCCCCAACCGCGAGGAGAGCACGCGCTTCGAGCTGCGCTCGCCGGACCCGGCGTGCAACCCCTACATGGTGCTCGCGCTCGTCCTCGCCGCCGGCCTGCGCGGGATCGAGCGCGGCTACGAGCTGCAGGCCGAATCGATCGACGACGAGCCCGACGGCGCCGCGCGCCTGCCGCTGGACCTGCGCGAGGCGACCGACCTCTTCGACAACTCCGAGCTCGCCCGCGAGACGCTCGGCGACCGCCTCTGCGACGTCTTCGTCGCCAACAAGCGCCGCGAGCTCGACGACGAGCGCCGCACGGTGACCGAGTTCGACCGCTCCCGCTACCTGAGGCTGCTCTAGTGGCCCGCCCGGACCACGGATGAGCGACGCCTGGATCTACGGCAGCACGGGCTCGGCCGACGACACGTCACGGCTGCTCGCCGAGCTGGGCTTCAGCCCGCATCGCGTGGCGGCCAACGGCACGCTGCGACCGCCGGCGGGCGACTCGCGCGCGCCGGCGCTCGCGGTCGTGCTCGCCAACGGCCTCGAGCAGCCGTCGTGCGCCGAGCTCTGCGCGCGCCTGGCCGCCGACGAGGAGCTCGGCGAGGTCCCCGTCATCGTCGCGATGGCGTCCGACGCCCTGGGCGAGGGCATCGGCGTGGCCGAGGGCCACGAGCTGCTCGTCGAGCCGTTCACCTCCGTGGAGCTGCAGGCGCGGATCGCCCGCGCGCGGCGCGCCGTCAACGGCGTCGACCACGACGACATCGTCCGCGTCGGCAGCCTCGAGATGAACCTCGCGACCTACCAGGTTGCGATCGGCGGCCGGCCCGTGGACTTCACGTACATGGAGTACGAGCTGCTGAAGTTCCTCGTCACCCACCCCAAGCGCGTCTTCTCGCGCGAGGCGCTGCTCAACCGCGTCTGGGGCTACGACTACTACGGCGGCGCGCGGACGGTCGACGTCCACGTGCGCCGCGTGCGCGCGAAGCTCGGCAGCGAGCACGCCTCGCGGATCAAGACCGTGCGCAGTGTCGGCTACCGCTGGGAGGAAAAATGACGTCCGAAGCGCGCACCGATCTGCCGTATCGACGAGGACGCAGCGACTACGCGGGGTTTCGCGCCGTCATCAAGGCCGTCGGGACCGGACCCAGGGGCAGCCGCGCGCTGACCTTCGACGAGGCGCGCAACGCGACCGCCGGCCTGCTCGCCGGCGACGTCAGCCCGGTTCAGGCGGGCGCGTTTCTGATCGCGATGCGGATCAAGGGCGAGACCCCCGCCGAGCTTGCCGGCATCACGCAGGCGCTGCGCGACGCCGCGCGCTCCGTCGCGCCCGATCCGCCGGCGGGCGGCAGGCCGATCGTCGCCTGCGCGGGCGCCTTCGACGGGATCAGCGAGGCGCCGCACCTCTCGCTCGCCGCGGCCGTCCTCGCCGCCGCGGCCGGCGCGCGCGTCGTCGTGCACTGCGGCGGCCGCCTCGGGCCCAAGCGCGGGACGACCGCGGCCGACGTGCTCGTCGCGCTCGGCGGCCCGCTGCGCCCCAAGCCGGCCGAGTCGCTGGCGATGCTCGAGCGCTCCGACGTCGCGCTCGTGCACGCGAGCGCCGCGATCCCGGGCTGGGACGCGCTCGCCGCGATCCGCGACGAGATCGGGCTGCGCGGACCGCTGCACACGGCCGAGAAGCTCGTCGACCACCTCGGCGCGACCCGCTTCGTCGTCGGCCACACGCACAGCTCCTATCGCGAGCGGATCCTCGGCGCGCTCGCGCTGCTGGGCGCCCAGCGCTCGGTCGCCGTGCGCGGCATGGAAGGTGCCGACATCCTGCGCGCCGGGCGGCCGTCGGCGGCCGACGCCGACGGGCCGCTCGACATCCCCGAATCCCCGGGCAGCGTCCTGCGCGGCGACCCCGATCCGCAGGTCGCCGCCGAGCTGACGCGCTCGATCGCCGCCGGCGACGAGCACGGCGTCGCCTCCCACACCGCGATCCTCAGCGCCGGCGTGCGCCTCTACGCCGCGGGTCGCTGCGAGAGCGTGAGCGCAGGCGCCGCGCTCGCCAGCGCCGCGGTCGGCGACGGACGCGCGACGGCGACGCTCGAGGCACTGCTGGCGAGCTGAAGGCAGGCGGCCGTCCGTATCGGTGCTGCCGGTCGCGGCGTACAGCGACGGCGCCGTCAACACGACCGCGCGCCCAGCGACTGCGCCAGGCCGGCCGGATCGCCGGCTGCCATGACGAGCCCGGTGTGGCCGTGGAGCAGCACCTCGCGGATCGCGCCGACGTCGTGTGCGACGCACGGGGTGCCGAGCGCCATCGCCTCGAGCATGACGGTGGGCAGGCACTCGCGGCTGCCGTCGGGGCACAGGCCGCGCGGCACGACGAGCGCCGCGGCGCCGGCCACCTCCTCGCGCTCGGCCGCCACGTCGCCGACGAACCGGCACTCCAACCGCCGCCCCTCCGCGGCCAGCAGGTCGCAGGCCGCGGCCACGGAATACGCCACGCCGGCGGCACGCACGGTGTCCTTTCGCTTCCGCGGCGTCCTGCGACGCCTTCGTTACGAAGAGCACCAGAGATGCGCCGGCGCCACAGCGGACCAAAGCCGCACAGGGCCCTGAGACATACGTCGCACTGTGCTCATCCGCCCGCAACGTCGTGCCCCGCAGAACGTACGATGGATGTACTAGCGTCCTGGTGATGGCCGTCTCGATCGAGGAAGCCCGCGCCGCGGTGCTCGAACACGCCCGCGTGCTCGACTCCGAGGACGTCTTCCTCGACGACGCGCTCGGCCGGGCGCTGGCCGTCGATGCCAGCGCGCCCAACGACGTCCCGCCCTTCGCCGCGTCGGCGATGGACGGCTTTGCGATCCGCGCCGCCGACACGATCGACGGCTCCGCGACCCTGCGGCTGATCGGCGAGGCGAAGGCCGGCACGGCGGCCGGCGTGACCGTCGAGCGCGGCACGGCGGTCAGGATCTCGACCGGCGCGCCCGTGCCCGACGGCGCCGACGCGATCGTCCCGCAGGAGATGACGACGAGCGACGGCACGACCGTCCGGGTCGACGGTCAGATCGCGATCGGCTACCACCTGCGCCCGCCCGGTGAGGACATCCGCGCCGGTGAGCTCGTCGTTTCGGCCGGCTCGCTGCTCGGTCCGGCGGAGCTCGGCGTGCTGGCGTCGATGAACATCCCGCGCCCGAGCGTCGTGCGCCGCCCGCGCGTCGCGATCGCCGGCACCGGCGACGAGCTGACCGACCCCGGCAAGCCGCTCAGGCCCGGCGCGATCCGCGACTCCAACGGCCCTGCGCTCGGCGGTGCCGTGCACCGCGCCGGCGGCGAGCTCGTCGCCCGCGTGCACGTCGGCGACGACCTCGAGGCGACGGTCTCCGTGCTCGGCGCCGCGCTGCGCGACGTCGACTTGCTGATCACGACCGGGGGGGTCTCCGTCGGGCCGCACGACCACGTCCGCCCGGCGCTCGCGCGGCTGGGCTACCGCGAGGCGTTCGCCGGCGTCAAGCTCAAGCCGGGCCGCCCGACGACGTTCGCCGTCGGCGAGGACGGGACGCTCGTCTTCGCGCTGCCCGGCAACCCGGTCTCCGCGCTGATGGCGTTTCGCCTGTTCGTCGTTCCCGCCCTCGACGCGATGCTCGGGCGCAGCATGGAGCACCACCCGATCAAGGCGACCGCCGACGAGCCGCTGGAGGGCGCGGTCGGGCGCACGACGGTGATTCGCTGCGTCACGACGCTGCAGGACGACGGCTGGCACGTGCGCCCGACGAAGTCCCAGGACTCGCACATCCTCACGTCGATGCTCGGCGTCGACGCGCTCGCGCTCGTGCCCGAGCACCGCGACGGGATCGAGGCCGGCGAGCCGGTCGAGATCGAGTTCGTCGGGTAGAGCGGGCGCGCTACGCCGGGAGCGTGGCGGTGGCCGTGCAGGTCAGCCCGCGCGGGCCGGAAGCGCGTGCCGTGACGAGATCCGGGCCGTCGTAGTCAGCGACCGTGCGGCGCACGTGGAGGGTGCTGGTCGAAGCACGCGTGCGCAGCGTCCCGCGCCACGCGACGCGGCGCTCGTGCACGAGCACGACGCGCCAGCGCTCGCCAGATCGGCGCCGGGTGAGGTCGAAGGCTACGCCGATCTCGCCGTCGCGCGAGCGCAGCCGCAGCCGCGCCGCGGCGCCCTTGCTGCAGATGCCGCCCACCCGTGCCTCGCGGCGGCCGTCGTCCTCGCCGCCGCGACCGCTCGTGCCCTCCTTCGCGAGCGCCGCCGGCGCGCTGCACAGCAGCGCGAGCGCGAGCAGCACGGCCGCCGGCCTGATCTGAGATCTGCGCAGCATCGATCTCAAGATCGCGGTCAGCGGGTTTGGCCGCAATGGGACTTTTGTCGCGTCCGGGCCGTCAGCGCGGCGCGCCGCCGCCGTGGCGCTCGGCCCAGAGCGCAGCCTGCGTACGGTCGGTGACGTCGAGCTCGCGGAAGATCCGCGTGAGATGGGACTTGACGGTCTTCTCGCTGATCTCCAGCCGCCGCGCGATGAGCTTGTTCGGCAGGCCCTCGACGAGCAGCGCGAGGACCTCGCGCTCGCGCTCGGACAGACCGCCGAGCGGGTCAGGCGCCATGCGCGCGTCGATCACCGTGCGCGCCGCGCGCGGATCCAGCGGCGACTCGCCGCGCGCCGCCGCGCGGATGCCCTCGGCGACCTCCTCGGCGTCGACGTCCTTGAGCAGGTAGCCGCACGCGCCGGCCTCGAGCGCGCCCATGATCCGCGGCCGGTCCGAGAACGACGTCAGGACGAGCACGGCGGTCTGCGGGTGCTCGGCGACGATCCGCTTCGTCGCCTCGATGCCGTCGAGCACGGGCATGTCGAGGTCCATCAGCACGACGTCGGGATTGACGAGCGCGCACTGCGCGACCGCCTCCGCGCCGTCGGCGGCGACCGCCACGAGCTCGACGTCCTCGAGTGCCGAGATCAGCCGGCCGAGGCCGTCGCGGATCACCCCGTGGTCGTCGGCGAGCAGGACGCGGATCATCGTTCTGGCAGCTCCATCTCCACAATCGTGCCCGTCCCGGGCGTCGAGTGCACCCCGAGCGCTCCGCCGGCCTGCTCGACGACCGCCTCGAGCAGGCTCAACCCGAGATGTCCTTCGGTCTTGCGCTGCGCCCGCTTGTCGGGCGAGAAGCCGGTTCCGTCGTCGCTGACGACGAGCCGCGTGACGCCCGCGGCCGGCCGCGTGACCGCCACGGCCACCGAGGCGGCCGACGCGTGCGCGCGGGCGTTGCGGATCGCTTCGCGCGCAACGCGATAGACGAGCTCGTCGTGCTTGCCCGGGCCGGACCCGTTGGAGGGCTCCTCGACCTCGAGCGACGTCGTGATGCCGTCCGCCTCGAGCGGGCTGAGCAGGTCGCTCAGCACGACCCGCAGGCCCGCCGACGCGAGGTTCGGCGGGTGGATCTCCACGAGCAGCGTGCGCAGCGCCCGGACGCCCTGGCGCAGCGTGCCCGTCGCCTGGCGCAGCGCGCCCGCCTGGGCGTCGTCGCCGCGCGCCTGTGCGGCGGCGGCGAGCGGCGCGAGCCCGAACGCGACGCCGGCGAGGTCCTGCACGACGCCGTCGTGCAGGTCGGCGGCGATCCGCCGCCGCTCCTGCGCCGACGCCTCGACGGCGCTGGTCAGCAGCGTCTCGCGCTCGCGATGCCCACGTGCCAGCCGTCGCCCCATCGACCAGGCGAGCGGCGCCTGGAAGAGCAGGAGCACGATCACCCCGCCGATCAGCGGCGGCGCCATCGCCGACAGCAATCGCTGGCTGCTCGCGTTGACCGAGCTGTAGCGCTCGTAGATCTCGAACAGCAGCTGCGTGCCGTCGGGCGTGCGGATCGTCGTGTGCGCCTCCAGCAGCTTGCCCTGTGCGCGCTCGAAGCGGTTCTCCTCGCTGCCCAGGTCGCTCAGCTCGGCCTCGGCGCCGCCGGTCTCGAACAGCTCGAGCTCCTCGTCGCCCAGCTGGAAGCGGCTGCCGATCAGCTCCGGCTCGTCGGAGTAGAGGATCGTGCCGTCCTTGCGCCACACCTTCACGCGCACGATCGGGCCGCCGATGACCTGCGCCTGGACGAGGTCGTCGAGATCCGCGATCGCACCGCGCTCGCCGCGCAGGATCCCGTCGCTGAGCGCGGCGGACTCGACGAGGCGGGCCTCGGCGATGACGCGGTCATGCGTGTCGCGCTCGGCCTCGTCGAGCGCGACGTTGCGCAGCGCGGAGTAGCCGCCGACGACGATGACGGCGATCGCCGCGAGGTTGCCGAGCATGAAGCGCGCGACGGCGGCGTCGACGCGGGGCGGCGTGCCGCCGGCTCGATCGCTGCGACGGCGACGGTCGCGGCGACCGACGGACCTAAGTCCCATTGCAGCCCGGACCGGCTGACGCCGACAGTGTCGTCATCGCAGGCCCCCCCGATCGGAGAGAGCCATGAACACGTCCCGAGCCATCGCAATGAGCCTAGTGCTCGCCGTCACCGCCCTCGCGCCTGCAGCCGCTGTCGCGAAGGACGGCGCCGACGACGGCCCTGGTGACGACAACGGCGGTCGCAGCGCCAACACCAGCGGCGGCGGCGACCGCGCCAAGCGCGTCGCCGGGCGCTGCACCGGCAGCGCCACCGCGAAGATCAAGGCCAAGCACGACGACGGCCGCATCGAGGCCGAGTTCGAGGTCGACCAGAACCGCAACGGCGTCGCCTGGAAGGTCACGATCCGCCGTAACGGCGCCCTCGCCGTCTCGACGACCGCCACGACGCGGGCCCCCAGCGGCTCCTTCAGCGTCGAGCGCAGGATCGCCAACGGCGCCGGCGCCGACCGCATCACCGCTCGCGCGACCAGCCCCTCCGGTCAGGTCTGCACCGCGAGCGTGACGATCTAGTGGCCCGTCTCATAACAGTCCACCGGAAACCCCGGGCGCCGATCACCGCCTGGCGGCGTCCTCGGACGCTCGATGTGGCAGAGCCACACCTTCGGTCCTGCGTCCTTGCCAGGCGGCGCCGGCATCCCGGGTTTT
>JBBSLI010000027.1:0-55896 GCA_038255395.1 Solirubrobacterales bacterium | reverse complement strand
GTTTCCCGGGCGCCCGAACCGTGCCTGACGCCCGCCGGCGCCCGCCCCGTGCCACCAGCACGAAGGCGGGTCACCGCCGTCCGTCAGATCCCGGCCGGGCATCCCGGGATTCCACGCAGAACTTCCGGACGGCCGTACTAGAGCCTGCGGTCGCGGTAGACGACAGGCTCCTCGACGACTGCGGGACGAGCGACCGAGCGGGCCTGGATCAGCTCGACGACCAGCCAGACGGCGCCGACGATGACGAGGATCATGCCCACGGTCTGGATCGAGATCCCTGCGACCGTCGCGGTGACGGCGAGCCAGAGCACGAGCCCGAGGGCCATCAGGACAAGCGGGGGTCCGGCGTCAGCACCCATGCGAACAACCTCCTGTTGTTGGACGACGTTGCCCACGGTTGTGCCCTCATGGGGCGACCTGCCATGCACGTCCTCAGACGAATCTCATACGGACCTGAGGATCCCGATCCGGTCGACGGGCTCCAATCCGACGTGTGACGCCATCGCCAGCGAGGCGACGTTGTCGTCCTCCGCGCACCAGACCGGCTGACGACCGATGCCCGCCATGTGCGTCGCGAGCGCGCGGAACGTCGCGGCGCCGTGGCCGGCGCGGCGGTGCTGCTGGACGGTGTCGATGCCGACGTCCCACAGCGACTCGGTGACGTCGCCCGCCGCGCACACGGCGACGACCTCGTCGCCGACGAGCGCCAGCGCAACCGCCGCGGCGAGCGCGGCGTAGAAGCGAATCTCGTCGTGCGCGGGCACGCGCGCGAGCCAGGCTTCGTCGGGCGGCGCGCAGATCACGACGCCGGCGGGCCGATCGCCGCCGGCCACGGCGGCCGGCCACGCCGACCCGGCGGCGAACACCGTCGCGGTCGCGAGCGCCCAGCCCGGCAGCGCGGCGCAGGCGTCCGCGATCGCGTCCGCCTGCACGACGAGCTCGAAGTGCGGCGGGGCGGAGGCGGCGACATCGCGCAGCAGCGCCGGATCCGCGCGGCCGACGAGAAATCCGGCCGGCAGCTGCGGATCGAGTACCAGCGCGCCGTCGCGGTCCGCCGAGCGGCGCAGGATCGCGGCGCCCGACAGCAGCAGCGCGCGCGTCTCGACCAGGCTCGGGGTGTCGGGGAGGGAGGCGGCGAGCGCTCCCGCGTCAGATGGCACGAAGGCGCTCACAAGCTGGCGCGAATGGGGGGTGGGGCGACATACATTTGGGCGCGGGGGGAGCAGATCTTGGCTGCTCGCGCCCGTCAACGACAGGAGCACCTGGTCACATGGTCACACCCGCAAAGCTCTTTCTGGCGATCATCGCGTGCCTGCTGATGCTGGGCCTGATCCTCGGCATGGCGTTCGTCCCCGACGACACGCACAAGTTCTACTAAGCCTGGATCCAGGCGAAGGGGAGACGGTCTGGAGCCCTCATGCGCGAGCATGAGGGCCGATGACCCCTTCCACAGCGGCGCTCTGGTGGCGCGACGCCGTCGTCTACCAGGTCTATCCGCGCTCCTTCCAGGACGCTGACGGCGACGGCGAGGGCGACCTGCGCGGGATCGCCGCGCGCCTGGACCACGTCCGCGACCTCGGTGCCGACGCCGTCTGGCTGTCGCCCGTCTACCCGTCGCCGATGGCCGACGGCGGCTACGACGTGGCCGGCTACGAGGACATCGACCCGCGCTTCGGCACCCTCACCGACGCCGACGCGCTGATCGCCGCCGCGCACGCGCGCGGCCTGAAGCTGCTGATGGACGTCGTGCCCTGCCACACGTCGATCGAGCACCCCTGGTTTCGCGCGCATCCGGAGCGCTACGTGTGGGCCGGCGGCGACGCGCCGCCGAACAACTGGATCGCGTCCTTCGGCGGACCCGCCTGGTCGCGCGATCCGCGCAGCGGGCGCTGGTACCTGCACTCCTTCTATCCCGAGCAGCCCGACCTCGACTGGCGCTGCGCGGACGTGCGCGAGGCGATGGCGGCGTCGCTGCGCTTCTGGCTGGCCCGCGGGGTCGACGGCTTTCGCCTCGATGCCATCGACAGGCTGCTGAAGGACCCCGAGCTGCGCGACGACCCGCCCGCGAGCGCGCCCCCGCTCCTGCCCGAGCACGCCGACGCCGGCACGCTCGAGCACGTCCACAGCCGCAACGCGCCCGACATCGGCCTGGCGCTCGCGGCGCTGCGCGACGCCGTCGGCGGCGACGCGCTGCTCGTCGGCGAGGTCTACCTGCCGGCGTCGCAACTGGCCCCGTACCTCGAGCACGTCGACAACGCCTTCGCCTTCGAGCTGCTGCACGCGCCGTGGGACGCGGCCGCGTTCCGCGCGGCGATCGCGGCCGCGCTCGATCCGGCGGGCGCGGCGGGCCGCGTCGCCTGGGTGCTGTCCAACCACGACTTCCCGCGGCTGCCCGATCGCGTCGGCGCGCGCAACGCGCGCGCGGCGGCGCTGCTCGCCCTGACGCTGCCGGGAGCGGTGTTCGTCTACCAGGGCGACGAGATCGGGATGGCCGACGGCCCGGGCGGCGATCCGCCGCATGACCGTGCCGGACGCGACCGCCACCGCCACCCGATGCGCTGGGACGACGACGCGCCGCACGGCGGCTTCACCGACGCCGGTGCGACCCCATGGCTGCCCGCGATCGCGGTCCAGGGCGGCGGTGTCGCGCAGCAGTCGGGCGCCCCGGACTCGATGCTCGCGCTGTACCGCGATCTGATCGCCGCGCGGCGCGAGCTCGGCGACGGCCTGACGTTCCTCGGGGACCCCGACGACGGCGTTCTCGCCTACCGCCGCGGCGACCGCCACAGCGTCGCGATCAACATGAGCGACGAGCCGAAAGTCGCGCCCGCGATCGGCACCGTCGTGCGCGCGACGCATGCGGCACGCCACCCCGCCGGCACGCAGGCACCCGCCCGGCTCCTGCCCGGGGAGGGCATTCTCGGATATACCTGACCTCGTGTGATTCGTAACGAGCTTGCGGGGGTAGTGCTCGCGCCATGCGGAGGGGGATGATCACAGCGGTCGCGGCACTGGCGCTTGCCTTCGGGGTCGCAGCGTGCGGCGACGACGAATCCTCCAGCGGACCGGTGACGCTGAACTGGTTCATCTTCAACGAGCCCAGCGGCGGGCCGCAGAAGATCGCCGAACGCTGCTCGCAGCAGTCCAACGGCGCGTACAAGATCAACTTCGAGTACCTGCCCGCGCAGGCCGACCAGCAGCGCGAGCAGCTCGTGCGCCGGCTCGGCGCCGAGGACCCGTCGCTGGACCTGCTCGGCCTCGACGTCGTGTGGACCGGCGAGTTCGCCAACGCCGGCTGGCTGGAGCCGGTGCCGCAGCGCACCGAGCAGGCCGTCACGGCGAACGTGTTCGATTCCGTCCTGGAGACGGCGAGCTTCGAGGACCGGCTGATGACGGTGCCGATCTGGTCCAACACGCAGCTGCTGTGGTATCGCAAGGACCTCGTCCCGACGCCGCCCAAGACCTGGGACGAGATGATCGACATGGCCGAGAAGATCGGTCCCGCCAAGGGTCGCATCCAGATCCAGGGCAACCGCTACGAGGGCCTCGTCGTGCTCGTCAACCAGCTCATCGAGTCGGCCGGCACCTCGATCCTCGCCGGGCCCAAGGAGGTCCAGCTCGACGAGGAGCCGACGAAGAAGGCGCTCGCGATCCTGGGCCGGCTGTCGAAGTCGCCGGTGGCGGCGCCGAACATCACGACGTCGACCGAGGACAGCGCGCGCCTGGGCTTCGAGGCGGGGAACTCCGCCTTCCAGATCAACTACCCCTTCGTCTATCCGTCGGCGAAGTCCAACGCGCCCAAGATCTTCAAGCAGATGGGCGCGGCGCAGTACCCGGGCGTCGAAGCGGGCACGCCGAGCAAGCCGCCGATCGGCGGCATCAACATCGGCGTCTCGTCGTTCTCCAAGCACAAGGAGCAGGCCTTCGCGGCCACGGAGTGCCTCGTCAAGCCCGAGAACCAGCTCGAGGTGGCGACGCTCGGCGGCCTGCCGCCGGTGCGGGAGGATCTCTACGACCGACCCGAGATCGACAAGGTCTATCCCGGCTTCGCCGACCAGATCCGCGAGTCGATCAAGAACGCCGCGCCGCGCCCGTCGCAGTCACCGGCCTACCAGGACCTCTCGCTGGCGATCCAGCGCGCCGTCCATCCGACGACGAAGATCGACCCGCGCGACCCGCAGTCGACCTATGACACCCTGCTCGGCAACGTCGAGAAGGCCGTCAAGCGGGAGGGCCTGCTGTGACCGCCGTGCCGATCGGCAAGCGCAAGCGCGGCGGGCCGACGCAGACGACCGACCGCACGAAGGCCGAGCGCAAGCTCGCGCTGATGCTGTGCGCGCCGGCCGTGATCGCGATGCTGCTCGTCACGGTCTACCCGATCCTGTACGCGGTCGTGCTGTCGGTGCAGAAGGTCGATCTGCGCTTCCCCGAGGAGAGCGGCTTCGTCGGCCTGGACAACTACATCGCAGTGCTCAGCTCGCCGCTGTGGTGGCAGGACCTCTTCAACACAAGCCTTGTGACGGTCGTCTCCGTGGCGATCGAGCTCGTGCTCGGCATGGCGCTCGCACTCATCATGCACAAGGCGCTGTTCGGCCGCGGGCTGATCCGCACCTCGGTGCTGATCCCGTACGGGATCGTCACCGTGGTCGCGGCGTTCGCCTGGTTCTTCGCGTTCGATCCCAGCAGCGGATTCGTCAACAGCCTGCCGTTGATCCCCGACGACAAGGCCTGGTTCGGCAACCGCCAGGACGCCTTCACCGTGATCATCCTGACCGAGGTCTGGAAGACGACGCCCTTCATGGCGCTGCTGCTGCTCGCCGGCCTCGCGACGATCGACGGGGGCCTGTACGAGGCCGCCCGCGTCGACGGCGCCAGCGCCTGGCAGCGCTTCTGGCGGATCACGCTGCCGCTGCTCAAGCCGGCGCTGCTCGTCGCGCTGCTGTTCCGCACGCTCGACGCCTTCCGCGTCTTCGACTCGATCTTCATCATGACGCGCGGTTCGCAGGACACCGAGTCGGTGTCGATCCTCGGCTACAACCAGCTCATCTCGCGCCTGAACCTCGGCCTCGGCTCGGCCGTCTCGGTGCTGATCTTCATCCTCGTCCTGCTGATCGCCTTTGTCTTCGTGCGCGTCCTGGGCACGGCCGTCCCGTCGCAGGGAGACAAGAAGTAGTCATGGAGAACCGATCCCCCCGCGCCTACCTCGTCTGGACGATCGCGCTCGGTGTGGTCCTCTTCTACGCGCTGATCCCCGTGCTCTGGCTCGTCTCGCTGTCGTTCAAGACGCCGGCCACGGTGAGCGACAAGAAGTTCATCCCGCAGGACACGACGCTCGACAACTACACGACGCTGTTCAGCGGCGGGCTGGACTCGCCGCTGCTGCGCCCGCTGCTCAACTCGATCGGGATCGCGCTCATCGCCACGGTCATCGCCGTCACGCTCGCCTCGTTCACCGCCTACGCGATCGCGCGCCTGGACTTCCCCGGCAAGACGCTGATCCTCGCCGGCGCCCTGGCGATCGCGATGTTCCCGCCGATCTCCGTCGTCGGGCCGCTGTTTGACATGTGGCGCGCGCTGGGTCTCTACGACACGTGGCTGGGCCTGATCATCCCCTACCTGACGTTCGCCCTCCCGCTGGCGATCTACACCCTCGTGGCGTTCTTCCGGGAGATCCCCTGGGAGCTCGAACAGGCCGCACAGGTCGACGGCGCGACGCCCTGGCAGGCGTTTGGCAAGGTCATCCTGCCGCTCGCGACGCCCGGCGTGTTCACCGCCGCGATCCTCGTCTTCATCTTCGCCTGGAACGACTTCCTGTTCGCGATCACGCTGACGTCCTCGGACTCGTCGCGGACCGTGCCGGCGGCGCTCGCGTTCTTCACCGGCGAGTCGCAGTTCACCGCACCGACGGGCAACATCGCCGCCGCGGCGGTGCTCGTGACGATCCCGATCATCATCTTCGTGCTCATCTTCCAGCGCCGCATCGTGGCCGGGCTCACGGCGGGCGCCGTCAAGGGATAGGAGAAACCCACCATGGCCGACATCAAGCTGCACGACGTGACCAAGCGCTACGCCGACGGCACCGAGGCCGTCAAGAAGATGAACCTCGAGATCAAGGACGGCGAGTTCATGATCCTCGTCGGCCCGTCGGGCTGCGGCAAGTCGACCGCGCTGCGGATGATCGCCGGCCTGGAGGACATCTCCGAGGGTGAGATGCTGATCGGCGACAAGGTCGTCAACAACCTCGCGCCGCGCGACCGCGACATCGCGATGGTCTTCCAGAACTACGCGCTGTACCCGCACATGACCGTGCGCGAGAACATGGGCTTCGCGCTGAAGCTCGCCAAGGTCGACGCCGCCGAGATCGACAAGAAGGTCGAGGACGCCGCGAGGACGCTCGACCTCACCGACCATCTCGATCGCAAGCCGTCCAACCTCTCCGGCGGCCAGCGCCAGCGCGTCGCGATGGGGCGCGCGATCGTGCGCGACCCGCAGGTGTTCCTGATGGACGAGCCGCTGTCGAACCTCGACGCCAAGCTGCGCGTGCAGATGCGCACGGAGGTCTCGCGGCTGCAGCGCGACCTCTCCACGACGATGGTCTACGTCACGCACGACCAGACCGAGGCGATGACGCTCGGCGATCGCGTCGCGGTCATGCGCTCGGGCGTGCTGCAGCAGGTCGACACGCCGCGCAAGCTCTACAACGACCCGCTCAACATCTTCGTCGCCGGCTTCATCGGCTCCCCGGCGATGAACTTCTTCGCGGGGTCGATCAGCGGCGGCAGGCTCAAGCTGCCGTTCGCCGAGATCCCCGCACCCGAGGCCGTCTCGCACTCGGGGGAGGTCATCGTCGGCATCCGCCCCGAGGACTTCGAGGACGCCCACTTCGCGCCCACCGGGCACGACCAGGGCGTCACGTTCGAGGCCCCGATCGAGGTGCTCGAGTCGATGGGCTCGGAGATCTACGTGTACTTCTCCTTCTCGGGCGGCGAGGTCAGCTCCGACGAGCTGGCCGAGCTCGCGCGCGACTCGGGCATCGCCGAGACCCCGGGCGGGCGCACGGGCCTGGCCGTCGCGCGGCTGAACCCGGAGTCCGACGTCAAGGAGGGCGACACGGCCAAGCTCTGGTTCGACGGGGCCAAGCTGCACCTCTTCGACCCGAGCGACGGGTCGAGCCTCAGGCGCGGCGCGCAGGAGCAGAAGGCGGCCTCCAAGGCGACCGCCGCGGCAGTCGAGGCCGAGGGCGACCAGCCCGACGCCGACGGCACGACGCCCGCGTAGCCTCGGCCGGCGCAGATCGGCGCTGCCGGCGACCGTCACGGTCGGGCGCACGCTCGCCGGCGCGCTGCGGCGCAACGACCGCGACGAGATCGATGAGGGCGTGGGAAACTTGACCGACCCGATGGTCGGAGCGGTCGACGAGCAAGCCTGTTGGACGCTGCCGGCCGTGCCGGCCACGGCGCGTCAGCTGCGCGTCCGCGTCACCGCGTTCGCCCAGGCGGCAGGGGCAACGCCGGAGCTGCGCGACGCCGTCGCGCTTGCCGTCTCCGAGACGGTCACCAACGCGATCGTCCATGCCTACCCCGGCGCGCCCGAGCCCGGCCAGGTGCGGGTGCGCTGCCGGATCGCGGCGGGGCAACTCGTCGTCGAGGTCGCCGACGAGGGCATCGGGATCGCATTCCGTGACGACTCGCCCGGGCTGGGCCAGGGGCTCGCGATCGTGGGAGCGCTCGCCGAGGCGCTTGACGTCGCGGCCGGCCCCGGCGGGCACGGCACCGCCGTGACGATGACGTTCGCCGCCCGGCCGGCCACGGACCGAGCGCCGTCCGGTCTCGTAGCGCTGTGCAGGCTGGCGCTCGACACGGTGGCCGACGTCTCGTGCGTCGACATCGTGCGCGGCGGCGTCCTGCGCCGCGCGGCCGCCGAGGTCGCCGGCGACGCCGGTCTGACCGCGTGGCTGCGCAACGCGACCCCGCCCGCCAAGCCCGGCACCGCGACATGGGCGGCGCTGCGCGAGGGCGGCGCGCACCTCGTCGTCCACGATCCGACAGTGCCCCGCTCCCCGGGCGGCATCGGCGAGATCCTCGGGCTGTCGTGGTGGGTCGCCCTCCCGCTGGAGGGGCCGGATGGAGCGCCCCGGGCGATGTGGGGCCTCGGCGGACGAGCAGGCGGGTGCGCGGCACCGTCGCAGGCGCACCTGGACACGTTGGCCAGGGCCGCGCGCGGCGACCTCGGCGACGAGGCACAGCGGGCGTTGCGCGCCCGCCTCGGCGCGCCGCGCTGAAGGCGCCCGGCGGTCACCGGGGGTGCCGCCCCGCGCCGTCGAGTGGCGCCGTTGGACGGCTGAGCCGTCAGCAGGCACCACTGGATTCCCACGGCTGCGCGAGCGCCACCGCAGCGGGGATCTCGCCTGTCGCGAGCACGAGCACCGCCTCGATGCCAGCTGTCGTCTCAGTGCCCGCGGCGCAGCCGCGCGACCGCCTCGTCGCTCCACTGCTGCGTGCGCATGATCCGGTAGCGCTCGCCGGACAGCCGCAGGTAGGCGTCGGTCTCCGTCTCGCGGCGGCCGATCAGCTCGGCCTCGCGCAGGATCGCGACGACCGGGACGTACTCCTCGTGGAACCAGCGCAGTGCCGTCTGCGGGCGGTCGAAGTAGCGCTCGTCGTGCTGGCTGAGGCGGTAGCCCCACGCCTCGACGCCCTCGGCCAGCGTCCCGAACTGCATCGGATCGCTGAGCTCGATCCGCGCCCGCGCGTCCGGCGGCAGCGGAACGCGCTCGTGGAACAGGCGCTCGTGGCTCTTCAGCGGCAGGTCGGAGAGCTTGATCGATTCGTCGGCGACGACGCGCGTGATGACCTCCACGACGTGGGCGTCGATCGTTTCGCGCCCCTGCGCGCGCGCGACCGCGACGCGGTGGTGGCCGTCGCGCACGAACTGCAGCTCGCCGATGCGGTAGACGTCGATCGGCGGCAGCGAGACGCCGCGGCGCGACGCCTCCGCGATCCGCTCGAAGCGCGCCCGCGCCCGCGACGACGTCGGCCGGAACTCGCGGTCGAACTCCTTGCGCCTGTCGACCGTGCCGGCGATCGAGGCGATCGCGATCGGCATCGTGCCGCGGTCGCGCTCGCCGACGCGGCCGAGCGCGTCGACGACCTCGTCGAAGGAGAGCATGACCTCGACGTCGCCGGGCTCGAGGCGCAGCAGCGCGCTGAGCTGCGCGAAGACACGGCGCCTGCGCGCGCGCAGGAAGTCGTCCTGGGCGTCCTGCGTCGGAAATCCGGTGTCGCGCGGCACCCCTACATGATGCCCGAGGCCGTCAACGTCGATGCCGGGGGACCGTGCTCGCGCGCGGCGGTCGCCTCGCGCAGGACGACCGCCGCGCACGCCTCCGAGGGCAGCCGGTCCGGGCACGAAGGTCCGCGAGCGTCGCATCCGGCAACGTCGGTCCAGCAGGGTGGGAAACCAGACCCGCATGACTTACACTGCCCGGTGCATGACGCACGTGCTCGAGCTGTCTGAGCTTCTCCTGCTCCCCCGATAGGGGGAGCTGTCTGCGTGGCGGCCGCACTGCCGCAAACCGACTGAGAAGCAGCACACCACGAGCCTTCGGCAAGGAGCAAGCACACGTCATGAGCAGCAACGAGCACGATCCCAACCACGTCCGCATCTTCGACACGACGCTGCGCGACGGTGAGCAGTCGCCCGGCATCTCGCTGAACACCGGCGAGAAGCTCGAGATCGCCCACCAGCTCGCCCGTCTCGGCGTCGACGTCATCGAGGCCGGCTTCCCGATCGCCTCGCCCGGCGACTTCGAGGCCGTCGAGGCGATCGCGCGGGCCGACTTCTATCCCGCCCACCCTCCGATCATCGCCGGCCTCGCCCGCGCGCAGGCGCCGGACGTGGAGGCTGCTGCGCGCGCGGTCCGCGACGCCGAGCGACCTCGGATCCACACGTTCATCTCCACGTCGGACATCCACATCGTCCACCAGTTCCGCTCCACGCGCGAGGACATCCTCGCGCAGGCGCGGGCCGCCGTCGCGCACGCGAAGTCCTACGTCGACGACGTCGAGTTCTCGCCGATGGACGCCACGCGCGCCGACCTCGAGTACACCGCCGAGGTCTGCGCGGCGGCGATCGAGGAGGGCGCGACGACGATCAACATCCCCGACACCGTCGGCTACACGACGCCCGACGAGTACATGGCCTACCTCGCGGGCCTGTACCGGCTGATCCCCGAGCTCAAGGACGTCATCGTCTCGACGCACTGCCACGACGACCTCGGCCTGGCGGTGGCGAACTCCTACGCGGGCGCGCTCGCCGGCGCGCGCCAGGTCGAGTGCGCGATCAACGGCATCGGCGAGCGCGCGGGCAACGCGTCGCTGGAGGAGATCGTGATGCTGCTGCACACCCGCGGAGACGTCTCGGGCCTGCACACGACCGTCGTCACGAAGGAGCTGGCGCGCACGTCGCGGCTCGTCTCGCGCCTGACCGGCTACGTCGTGCAGCCCAACAAGGCGATCGTCGGGCGCAACGCGTTCGCGCACGAGTCCGGGATCCACCAGGACGGCGTCATCAAGGAGCGCACGACCTACGAGATCATGGACGCGACGACCGTCGGCCTGGATGCCAACTCGCTCGTCCTCGGCAAGCACTCCGGCCGCGCCGCGCTCAAGCAGACGCTCGCCGAGCTGGGCTTCGTCGTCGAGGGCGCCGCGCTGAACACCGCCTTCAAGCGCTTCAAGGAGATCGCCGACAAGAAGAAGCAGGTCACGGCGATGGACCTCGAGGCGCTCGTCACCGACGACCTGCGCAACGAGCTGACGAGCTACACGTTCGACAGCTTCATGGTCGCGGCGGCGTCCGGCCGCGAACCGCACGCCGAGGTGACGGTCACCCTGCCCGACGGCGAGACCGCCACCGCGACCGGCACCGGCGACGGGCCGATCGACTCGGTCTTCGCGGCGATCAACGCCGCGACCGGACTCGACGCGCAGCTGCGCGAGTTCCGCGTCGATGCCGTGACCGGCGGCCAGGACGCGCTCGGCGAGTCGTCGGTCGTGCTCGAGTTCGAGGGGCAGACGGCCTCCGGCCAGGGCGTCGCGACGGACATCATCGAAGCCGCGGGCTCGGCGTACGTGCGGGCGCTGTCGAACGTCGTGCGCAAGGTCCAGGCCGCGGCGCTCGCCGTCGACCTCGGCGCCGGCGCGCCGGTCGCGACGCCGTAGCGAGGCGGTCGCGGTGGCCGCGGCTCACCAGCCCGCCGGCGGCGACTTCGGCGAGATCAGTGGGGGCGGTCACGGCGTCGCGGATACCCGCTCAGGGGTGCCGGCGGTGCCGACCTCGAGGCCCTGGGCGTAGCCGCCCGCGAGCACCTCCTCGCGTCTCTCGGCGTCCATGAGGTTCGGCGCCATCACGCGGGCGATGTCCTGCGCCGGGCCGAGCATCCGCACCTTCGCGCCGCGGCTGCGCAGCGCGAGCGTCTCGAGCGCGGCCGTGCTGCCGGCGATCGCGCGCAGCAGCCCGAACGCCGACGACAGCGCGATGTCGAGGCTCATGATCGGGTTGAGGCACAGCACCTGGGTCGCGCGCCCGGCAGGCGCGGTGTCGAGGTTCGTGTTGCTCCACACGCCGCCGTCGACGTACTCGCGGCCGCCGATCCTCACCGGTGCGAAGGTCCACGGCACCGAGCACGAGGCCTGCACGGCCTCGGCGACGGTCGCATCCGGCGAGCCCGGCGCGCCGAAGACGACGCGGTGCCCGTTGCCGCGATCGACGGCGACGACGCGCAGGCGCCCGTCCCAGCGAGCGCCGGAGCGCTCGATCCCGGCGCGCATCGCCTCCAGCGACGTGTCGTTGCCCGGCGTGCGCCCGAGCAGGGCGGCGCGCAGCGCGGTGGAGCCGTTGGCGCCCGCGGCGAGCGCCATCGGCGCCAGCGGCGTGGCGGCCGCGCCGGCGATGCGGACCGCCTCGCGGCCGACGCTCTGCAGGATCGAGCGCGGCAGCGGGAGCCACTGCGCGGCCAGGCGCGACGACGTCTGCGACGCCACGTCGCCCGCGGTCTCGCCCGGCGGCAGGCCGAGCAGCGGCGCGCCCTGCGCGCGCGGTCGCCGCGGTCGCTGGCCGGCGACGAGCGCCGCCGCGACGAGCGCTCCGGCGGACGTCCCGACGAGCGACTCCGTGCTGCGGAAGTCGTGCCCGGTGGCATCCTCGATGCCGGCCAGGACGCCGCTCATCCAGGCCTCGCCGAGCGTGCCGCCGCTGGCGAGCACGAGCACGTCTGGCGGCAGGAAGGGGGTTGCGGCCACGGGCAAGCAGGCTACTGCGGTGATCTGCGCCGCCGACGGCGTGCAGCGCTCCGCCATGGCGGTGGCGACGGCGTCCGCGGGGTAACTAATGTGCAGCTTGGAGCTTCGCTGCGTTGCAAACACGTCCTACCTTTCCTAACCTTCGTCCACGAGCCATGGCTTATGGCTGAGAATCGACCAGAACGATCCGACAGAGACAGGGATGCCGACGTACGATCGCTCACACCGCGCGACGCCTTGCCGATCGCGGCTGATGCCGCCGCGCAAGCGCCGCGCGCCCGCGTGCAGGCCTCGTCAGACGGCTTGATGCGCACCCCGTCCGCCATCGCCGCAAGGCGCATGGCCACAGCGGTCCACTGGCTCGGCCGATCCGCGCCCTGGACCTCGGCGCAGGAGCACGACCCGGCGCACATCACCGGCTTCGACGTCGCCTACCGCACCCCGCGCCGGATCCCCGAGCCGGCGCCGATCTCGCGCCGCCGCCGCCGCGGGCGCTTCCTGCTCGTGCTCGACATCGTCGCGCTCGCGCTCGCGCTCGCGGCCAACACCGTCGGAGCATCATCGGCGAACGCCGCCGTCGGGCCGCCCGGCTGGCTGGCGCTGTACCTCGTGCTGACGATCACCGCGATCGCCGGCCGCCGCGGCTACCTGTTCCGGCTCAAGACGTCCCCGTTCGAGTACGTCGGGCAGATCGTCGGCGCGTCGGCGCTCGCGGCGACGCTGATCATCGCTGCGCGCGTCGTCGTGGATCCCGATCCTGGCGCCGCCGCGCAGGTCGTCCGGATCTGGGCGTTCTCGACGGTCTATCTGATCGCCGGCCGCTTCGCCGCCGAGCTCGCCGCGCACCGGGGCGTCAACCAGGGCCTCAACACGCTCGTCGTCGGGTCCGGCGAGATCGGCAACACGCTCGCCCGGCGGCTGTGCGAGCGCCCCGAGCTCGGCCTGCACCCGATCGGCTTCATCGACGACGACCCGTTGATCGACGGGCGCAACGAGCCCCACGGCCTGGCGGTGCTGGGCGCGAGCTGGGATCTCGAGGAGGTCGTGCGCGCGCACGCCGTCGAGCATGTGATCGTCGCGTTCTCCAATGCGCCGCATGACGAGACGCTGGGGATCGTGCGCCGCTGCCGTGCGCTCGGGCTGGACATCTCGCTCGTGCCGCGCCTGTTCGAGGAGATGTCGCGCCGCGTGACGATCGAGCACATCGGCGGGATCGCGCTCGCGCGCGTGGACCGGACCGACCCGCGCGGCTGGCAGTTCGAGTGCAAGTACGCGATCGACCGCATCGTCGGCGTGACCATGCTCGTGCTGACCGCCCCGTTGATGCTCGCCGTCGCGGCCCTGGTCAAGCTCAGCTCGCCCGGACCGGTCTTCTTCAAGCAGCGCCGCGTCGGCCTCGACGACCGCGAGTTCGACATCCTGAAGTTCCGCACGATGCGCGTCGATCCGGACGGCAGGGAGAACGACGCCCGCTGGGTCGCCGAGACGCTCGGCGTCTTCGACGAGGCCGAGGACATCTCCGCCGAGGACCGTCGCACGCCGATCGGGCGCCTGTTGCGGCGCACGTCGGTCGACGAGCTGCCGCAGCTGCTGAACATCGTCCGCGGCGAGATGTCGCTGATCGGACCGCGACCTGAGCGCTCGGGATGCGCGAGCATGTTCGGTGACCACGTCTACCGCTACGGTGATCGCCATCGCGTCAAGTCGGGCCTGACCGGCTGGGCACAGGTCAACGGCCTGCGCGGCGAGACGTCGCTGCAGGACCGCATCGAGTGGGACAACTTCTACATCGAGAACTGGAGCCCGTGGCTGGATCTGAAGATCGTGCTGCTGACGCCGGGCGCCGTCCTCAACACCAAGGAGTCCTGACGCCGGGCCTCCGGCGTCTGACCCTGGCGATCGCGGCGGCGTTGACGGTCGTCGTCGCGCCGTCCGCCGGCGCGCACGAGCAGGCGGCCGCACGATCCGCAGCAGCGCCCTCCGCCTCGGTCGAGGGGCTCAGCCATTCGGCGCAGCACGAGCGCGTGCGCACCCAGGAGCGCGCCGCCCGCAGGCGCTGGACGGCGCTGGCGCCGAGCGACCGCGCCGCGCGGCTGGCGAGCGCGGAGCGCAAGACGGAGGCGATCAACGCCAGGCTCGCAGCCCAGGGTCGCGACGATGTCGGGTACTGGGAGCCGGCGCCGTATCCGCTGCCCGAGTACGCGATCCACGCGTCGGTGCTGCCGACGGGCAAGCTGCTCATCTTCGGCCGCGAGCCGCTGCGCGAGGACGCCACGCGCTTCAACCTCGGCTCGGCGCGCGTCTTCGACCCCGCGACGGGGCTGACCAGGAAGGTGGCGCCGCCGCAGATCCCCGAGAACCCCGGCGACGACGGCGACGGGGACGGCCAGCTGCCCGCGTCGATCTACTGCTCGGGACAGGCGCTGCTGTCCGACGGGCGCGTGCTGCTCGCCGGCGGCAACCTCAAGGAGCCGCCCGAGACCGGCGACGCGTTCGCGGGCCTGTGGCGCACATTCCTCTTCGACCCCTGGACCGAGCAGTGGCAGCTCGGGCCGGACATGTCGCACGGGCGCTGGTACCCGACGCTGACGAAGCTTCCCAGCGGCGACGTGCTGATCGCCAGCGGCCTGGACGAGGATGGGCACGGCGCGATCAACCCGCGTATGGAGATCTACCGGCCGGATGGCAGCGTGGGCACCGTGCGGGAGCTACCGGCCGGCGCGCGCGGGCCCGCGACCGATCTGACGCTGCCGCCCGACGCCCGCGTCGACCTCTCGCTGTATCCGAACATGTTCGTGCTGCCGGACGCCAACGTCGCGCTCGCCGGCCCCGGGCAGCCCGACTCGGCGCTGCTGGACACGACGATCGCGCAGAACCCGGCGGCGGCGCGCGGTTCCGCGTGGCTGGGCATCTTCGATCTCGCGTCGGAGCAGCACTACGGGGGCTCGCCCGTGCTCGAGCCGGACATGAACGACTTCGACGGCACGTGGAACGTCGCCAACCTCGGCGGCGCCGACAGCAACGGCCTCGGCTTCCACCTCGCCCGCGCGACCGTCGACCGGCTCACCGCCGGCCCGGGGACGCCCGACTGGACGGTCGCGCCCCCGCTGCAGCAGGAGCGCTTCTACCCCAACGCCGTGCTGCTGCCCGACGGCGGGATGGTCGCCGTCGGCGGTGGCTCGGGCACGGACAACACGACGCCCGCGTCGCGCGGCAACTACTACCTCGTGCCCGACCCGCCGCCGGAGCTCAAGCAGGTCGAGCTGCGCCGGCCGGGGGAGGACACCTGGCGCCTGGGCGCCGCGCAGCAGGAGTGGCGCACCTACCACTCGATCGCGGCGCTGCTGCCCGACGGCCGCGTGATGTCTGCCGGCGACGACGGCCACGAGGGTCCCGATCCGGAGTATGCGCTGCCCGACTCGCAACGGCGCGACAGCGCCGAGATGTACTGGCCGCCGTATCTCTTCGACGGCGACATCTGCGCGCTGCGACCCGCGCTGCGCGCCGCCGGCGCCACGCTCGCGTACGGCGAGCGGTTCGGGATCTTCAGCGAGCACGCCCAGCCGGGCATGAAGGCGGTGCTCGTCGCCCCTGCCGCGGTGACGCACGCGGTCGACATGAACCAGCGCCTCGTGCCGTTGCGGATCCAGGACACGGTCGCGACGGGCGGGCTGAACGCGCTCGCCCCGCCGAACGGTGCCGTCGCGCCGCCGGGCTACTACATGCTCTTCGTGATCGATGCCGCGGGCACGCCGTCGCAGGCGCGCTGGGTGCGGTTGCTGGCGCCGGCAGAGGCCTCGGCGGCGCGCGGCGGGGCGGCGCCCGCGACCGTCGGCGGACCCTGGCCCGATCCGAAGGGGCGGCGCTGCGTCGACCCCGACGGGACCGTTCGCAGCGAGCCCGATCCGGTGGCTGCGCAGCAGCCGCAGCCTGACCTCCAGCCCCAGCCGCAGCCGGACCCGCAGCCGCAGCCGGACCCGCAGCCGCAGCCGGACGCACCCGCCGCCAGGCGCAGCTCCAAGCTCGCCCTCAACCGTGCCACGATCGTGCGCTCCCGGCGCAGGCTCGAGGTGTCCGCACAGATCAGCGCGCTCGCGACCGGGCGCGTGCGCGTCGAGCTGCTCGCCGCCGGGCGCCGCACCCGCCTGACGGCGCAGATCCGCGCCGGGCAGCGGCGCCTCAGCCTGCGCCGTGCGATCCCCGCCGCGCAGGCGCGCCTGGGCACCGGCATCCTGACGATCTCCTACGGCGGCGATGCCGGCACGCGCCCGCTCTCGATCCGCCTGCGCGCCGCCCGCAACGCCGCAGCGCTGCGCCCCACACGTCCGTCCTACACGAGCGCGGGGCTGCTGCGCGCGGCCGGGAGGATCGCGCTGCGGGCACGCGGCGCCGTGCGCGTGCAGCTGCAGTACGAGCACAACGGCAGGACCGAGTCGGTTGTGCGAACCGCGAAGATCGCGCGCGGTCGCTGGAGCCTGCGCGCGACGCTGCCGGGCGCCCTGCGCAGGCGGATCGCAGCGCGTGGCGGCACGCTCGACGCCTACGTGCTGTTCACGGGCGACCAGCGGCGGCACATGCGCGGCGAGATGCGCTCATACCAGATCCTCGGCCAGCCGTAGATCCTTGCGCGACGTCCCGGCGGGCACGGCGCGCGCCCGCGGAGCACGGCTGCGCGAGGGCATGCCGGCGGCGATCATCACCCCGATGGCGAGCCCGAGCATGACCGCCAGACGGTACTTCTCGAAGATCGACTCGGCCATCCCCTTGCCGATCAGCCCGGCGATGACGGCGCCGACGCCGAGCGCGAACGCCGCCGCGCGGTCGTCGCCCTGCGTCCACCAGGCGCGCAGCAGCCCGACCGAGCTGAACCCGAGCGCGAGCAGGAAGAGCCCGAGCCCGACCGCGCCCGCGCGCAGCAGCAGGTCGCCGAAGATGTTGTGCGTCAGATCGATCTGCTTGAAGACGAGGTTGCCCGGGTCGTAGTAGGTGTACTGCTTGCCCAGGCCCCAGCCGAGGATCGGGCGCTCCTCGATCAGCGGACCGGCGGCCGACCACTGGTTGAGCCGGTCGCGTGTCGTCAGCACCTCCTCGTAGGAGGTGAACGTCGTCGCCAGCTCGTCCTGCAGCGGGAGCTTGACGGGCTGGTCGCCCAGGAGCCCCGGCAGCGCGCTGACGAGCACGATCGCCGCCACGGCGGCGATCGCGAGCGCGCCCTCGGTCGGGGTGACCCGCACGCGCCGCCGCGACAGCAGCATCCCGGCCACGACCGTCGCGAGCGACAGCGCGAGCGCGATGAACGCCGCGCGCTGATCGGCCACCGCCGGCGTGGCGAGCAGCACGACGGCGGACGCGACGAGGCGCCCACGCCGCTCGGGAGCGAACAGCGCGACCGCGAGCGCCAGCGCGCCGACACTCGAGAAGATCGTCGCGAGGTCCGAGCCGAGCGTGCCGAGCTCCTGCAGGGGAACGAGCGGCAGGTCGCGCGTGATCGAGATCCCGGCGACGTCCGTCGCGACGAGCAGCAGCGCGAGGCCCGCGGTCCAGCCGAGAAGACGCTCGAGGCGCCCCTTGGCGAGGTAGTCCTCGAGCGGGACGCCGGCTGCGAGCAGCAGCGCGCCGAGGTAGATGATCACCTTGCCGTGGAAGCCGACGATCTTCAGCGGGTTTCCGTCGTAGACGCCGATCAGCCCGGCGGTCGCCAGCCAGGCCAGCAGCGCGAGCCACAGCAGCCCCGTGCCGAACGGGAGCGTGCGCCTGCGCTGCAGCAGCCGCGCGAGGATCGCCACCGGGATGACGATGTCCAGCAGCCGGAAGGAGAGGCTCCCGTACTCCGGATGGAAGATCCCGGCCGGGATCTCGTTCTGGCTCTGGTACAGGGCGGACTCGACGATGACGAGACCGACCAGGAAGGCCACCACGACGACCGGCCGGCCGTCGCGTTCCAGGCGCAGGAACCACGCGAACAAGCCGCCGGCCAGCAGCAGGGCGAGGATCGCCGTCATCGCTGTGTAGTGTGGCGCAGCGATGTCGCGGCCGCTGCGGGCGCTGTTTGTGACCGAAGGTGCCCTCGGCATCGGCACTGTCGGCCACGCGCGCATCGAACCCGCCATCCGCGCGGGACTGGAGGGGCGCGACGACGTGCATGCGCGCTACGTGACGCTGCCGCCGCAGGGTCTCGTCACGAAGAGCCTCGCGCGCGGCGTGCCCGGCCTCGGCGCGGCCGACCTCGATCTCCAGGCGTTGCGCTGGCACGGCGTGCAGGCCGTACGGGCGCGTCGCCTGCTCGAGCGCGAGCTACGGCGCGCGCCCGTCGACGTCGTCCACGTCGTCAGCCACTCGATCGGCCTGGGGATGGTCGGCGCGATGCGCCGCGTGCCGGTGCTGCTGTCGGCCGACATCTCGATCTGGGCGCACCGCGAGATGGAGCTGTGGGCGCCGCTGCATCGGCATTCGCGGGCGATGCTCGCGCCGAGCGTCGCGCTCGAGCGGCGCAGTCTGCGCGCCGCCGCGTACGTGCTGGCGTGGACGGACTGGGCGCGCGCCGGGCTCGCCGCCGAAGCGCTCGACGCGCGCTACGTCGTCCACAACCCCGGCCTTGACCTGCAGCTGTTCCGGCCGGCGCCGCGTGAGCCGCGCGAGCGCCCGCGCGTGCTGTTCATCGGCGGCCGCTTCGAGGCCAAGGGCGGCCGGGACCTGCTCGACGCCGTCGCGCGCGTCGGGCCCGAGCGCCTGGACCTCGACGTGCTGACCTTCGAGGACGTCGCCCCGCGGCCGGGCATGCGCGTGCACCGCAACGCGCCGCGCGAGCGCGTTCTGGAGCTGCTGCGCCAGGCCGACATCGCCTGCCTGCCGTCGCGCGGCGACTCGTTCTCGTGGGCCGTGCTGGAGGCGATGGGCTGCGGCGCTGCGGTCGTCGCGACGACGACGGGCGCGGTGCCCGAGCTGCTCGGGCACGGCAGCGCGGGCGTGCTCGTGGCGCCGCGCGACCCGCGGGCGCTGGCGGACGTCCTGAGCGGGCTGATCGAGGACCCGCGGCGGCGCTCGGCGCTCGGCGCGGCGGCGCGCGCGCGAGCGCTGGAGCGCTACGACGCGCGCCGTCAGACGGCGCGGCTCGTCGAGCTCATGCGCGACGCCTGCGCTTACCGTTCGTAGGCGCGTCGACGCGGTACTCAAAGCTCTCGCGCCCGCGCGAGTCGCGCAGGTCGACGCGGTTGAGCACGACGCCGAGCACGTGCGTGCCGGTCAGCGCGAGCTCGTCGAGGGCGTTGTCGATCTCGGCCGGCTTACGGTCCAGGTAGTCGGCCACGAGCACGACGAAGTCCGCCTTGGCCACGATCGACGTCGTCTCGGCGGTGAACATCGGCGGCGTGTCGATGATCACCGTGCGGTCGTGCAGCACCGCCAGCAGGCGCGGCAGCACCTCCTGCGCGATCTCGGCCGGATGGCGCTGCGGACTGCCGGCCGTGACGACGTCGAGCGACTGGTACTGGGTCGGCTTGCGCAGCGTGGCGATCGGCTCGCCCTCGCTGATGTCGGCCACGCCGGGCTCGAGCTCGAGGCCCAGCAACTGATGCACCGTCGGGCGGCGCATGTCGCAGTCGACCACCGTCACGTCGCGGCCCAGCGCGGCCAGCGCGCACGCGAGGTTCGTCACGACCGTCGAGACGCCCTCGCTCTTGCCCCACGAGGTGACGGCGATCGAGACGTTGAGATCGGGCCCGCTGCGGCTGAGCGCGCGCATCGTGAGCTTGGCCTCGAGGTTGCGAAACGCCTCGATGACCTCGGGCGAACCGGTCCCGTTGAGCTGGGGGCCGGCGCCTCCGGCCTTCGGGGTGCGCCCGCGCGGGATCTCGCCGAGCACCTCGTGTCCATAGTGCTCGCGGAACTCGTCGGCGCGCGGCAGCCGCGGGCGCAGGCGGTGCGCGGCGGCGGCACCCAGGACCGCGACGATCAGGCCCAGGACGAAGGAGCCGCCGAGGATCGGCGGCGCGCGCTGCGCGCGCACCGAGGTGGCGGGGCCGGGTCGGCTGAGCACCGCGATCTCGAAGCGCGGCGAGCTGGGCTGCGACACGAGCCGGCTGACGGAGACCTCGGCAGCGATGCGGGCGGCCTGCCGGGACGAGCTCTCGACGCCGAAGTTGATGATCGCGGTGCCCGGATCGTTGCTCGCGAGGATCCGGTAGGGGGCGTCGCGAAAGCGCGCTGGGACGCGGAACCTGATGCTGCTGATGGCCGCCGGCGACCGCAGCCGGGCGATCGTCGGTGGGATCGTCAGCTGGATCGCCTGCTGGGCCTCGAAGCCGAGGTTGCCGCTCGTGGGCTCGACGGACAGCACGGCCGCGGAGCGGAAGCGGTCGGGTCGCAGCACGAGCGATGCCACGCCGAGCCCGAAGATCAGGAGGAACGCGGCGAGCGCGGGTCGCCAGAAGCGCCGCAGCGCGGCGCCGAGATCGCTGATCGTCACGCGCGTATCGTGACAGAGGGGGCCGGACCTGCGGACGCCAGGCCGAGTCGCTCGTAGACCGCGAGCGTCTCGCGGGCAAGACGCTCGACGCCGAACAGGGCGGCCGCCCGGGAGCGTCCGCGTGCGCCGAGCGCCGCGCGCTGCCGCGGATCGGCGGCAAGGCGTCCGAGCGCCGCGCCGAGCGCCGCCGGATCCTCGGGCGCGACGAGAACGCCGGCGTCGCCGACGACATCGCGCAGCCCGTCGATGTCGGCCGCGACGATCGGCACACCGGCATGCAACGCCTCGATCGGGACGAGCGGCAGCCCCTCGAAGCGCGACGGCGCGGCGAGCACGTCGAACGCGTGCAGGAGTGCGGCGGCGTCTGCGCGCGCGCCGAGCAGACGGACGTCGTGCTCGGTCGCGAGCGCCTGCAGCGCCGCTTGCTCGGGGCCCTCGCCGACGATCGCGACGACGGCGCCGGGGCAGTGTGCGCGCAGCACCGGCGCGGCCCGGCACAGCACGTCCCAGCCCTTCTGCGTCGACAGCCGCCCGATCCCGCCGATCAGGACAGCGTCCTCGTCGATGCCGAGCGCGGCGCGGGCGCCGGCGGCGGGCTGCGGCACGGGCAGCCCGTTGCGCACGACGACGGGGGAGACGCCGAGGCCGCCGAGATGCGCACCGACGGCGTCGGAGACGGCGATGACGGCGCCGGCCCGGCGCAGCGCCCAGCCGCTCAGCGCCTCGAGGCGCGCGTTGCGCCCGCCGACGGCGAGGTGGACCGTCACCACGAGCTCGTGCCGCAACGCGCGGGCGGCCAGGATCGCGCTCAGGCCGTCGCCCTGGTCGGTCGCGTTGGCATGCACGAGCGCCGGGTCGGCGGCGCGCAGCGTGGCGGCAAGGCGGCGCAGCGCGCCAGGCTGCGGGACGCGGCCGAGGCCGGGGACGCGTGCGACCCGGGCGCCGGCGTCCGCCAGGCGCGTCACGGCCTCGGCGCCGGTCTGCTCGCCGACGATCGCGACGAAGTCGTGCTCGCCGCCAAGGGCGCCGGCGAGCGTCGCGAGGTATACCTCGGCGCCGCCGAAGCCGATAGCGTCGCTGACGAGCGCGATCGGGCGGCGGCGGGCGGCGGGCACGATGTGGACGGTAGTGGTCCGCCGCGGCCGGGACCGCCGGGCGGCCGTCTCACGCTCCGACCGCCGCAATGACACCGTGACCATGCTCCCCATCCGCTACCGGCGCAACGTCGTCAGCGCGTACCTGACGACGGGCGTCATCGCCGTCGCCGCGCTCGTCACCACGCCGATCCTCGTCCGCGGGCTGGGCAAGGAGGGCTTCGGGATCTGGGTCCTCGTCGCCTCCTTCGCGCTGTACCTCGAGTTGCTCGAGTTCGGCTTCGGCAAGGCCGCGCCGAAGTTCGTCGCCGAGTACCACGCCCGCGGCGACGAGCGCGGCGTGCGCGCCACGATCGCCACGTCGTTCTGGATCCTGGCGGCGCTGGGCTCGGCCGCCGCCGCCGTCGGAGCGGTGGTCGCGGCGCTGTTCCCGTCGATCTTCGGCATCTCCGACGAGCTCTCGAGCGCCGCCCAGATCCTCATCCTGCTCGTCCTGCTGGAGCTCGCGATCTCGATTCCCGCGGACACGTTCGGCGGCGTGCTGATGGGGCTGCAGCGCTTCTACCTCGTCAACGCGACGCTCATCACGGTGACGATCCTGCAGGCGATCGCCTGGACGATCGTGCTCGCGGCCGGCGGCGGCCTCGTCGAGCTCGGCATCGTGACCGTCGCGCTGGGCCTCGGCGGCCAGCTCGCGCGTTTCCTGCTCGCCCGCCGCTACGTCCCGCGCGCGAGTATCTCCCCGCGCCTGATCGACCGCACGCTGGCGCGGCGCTTCACCGGCCTGTCGGTCTGGTTCTTCGTGCTGGACATGAGCCGCGTCGTGATGATCCGCCTCGACACGGTCGTCGTCGGCATCATCGTCGGCGTCCCGGCCGCGGCCGTCTACGCCGTCGGCCAGCGGCTGACGCTCGCGCTCGAGCAGCTGATCGAGCCGCTGACGAAGTCGTTCTTCCCACACTCGTCGACCCTCTCGGCGGGGGAGGACCATGCCGGACTGCGCCGCAGCCTGCTCGTCGGCACGCGCGTGTCGCTGGCGATCGCGGCCCCGATCGCGCTCGCGCTCGCGTTCCTCGCCGGTCCGCTGATCGACCTCTGGCTCGGCGCGAGCTCGGATTTCGGCGAGGCCGCGACCGTCGTCGTCCTGCTCGCCGCCGCCGTCACGATCGGCGCGCTGACCCGGACGGGCCTGCTGATGCTGCAGGGGATCGGCCAGGTCCGAGTGCCGGCGATGATCGTTGCGGGCGAGGCGGTGCTCAACCTCGTGCTGAGCGTGATCCTCGCCCACGAGATGGGGATCGACGGCGTGGCGCTCGGAACGCTGATCGCGGTCGTCGTCGCGAACGTCGGCGTCCTGTATCCGTACATGTGCCGCGCCTTCGGCGTCTCGATCGGCGAGCTCTCGCTGATGCTCGCGCGCGCGCACCTGCCGGCGCTCGTCGTCGCGAGCCTCGTCGGCGGCGCCTTCGCCGCGCTCGAGCTGACGGGCCTCGTCGTGCTCGCCGCCGCGCCCGCGATCGGCCTCGTCTACGTCGCCGTGTTCTCGTTCACGGGCCTGACGGGCGAAGAGCGCGTCCACCTGCGCGGGCTCGTCCGCCGTCGCCGCGGAGAGGACGGCTGACGATGCCCTCGCTGCTGTGGCTCGTGCACCAGCCGCCGCTGCCCGCCGTCAGCGGGTCGCGTGTGCGCTCGCTGGCGCTCGTGCGGGAGCTGGTGCGGCGCGGCTGGGACGTCTCGCTGTTCGTGCTCGACACGGGCGTGCCGGCACAGCCGCAGGACGTCGAGGAACTGCGCGCGCTGTGCGCCGAGGTGCGGATCCTCCCGCACGCCGTGCCGAAGGCGCTGCGGATGGCGCGCATCGGTGCCGACCTGGTGCGCGGCCGCGCGTTTCAGCACAGCATGTTCCGCACGACGCAGGCCGTGCGCGAGGCGCAGGCCTGGATCGAGCGCGACGGCTTCGACGCGATCGTCGCGGGCGGGCTGTACATGCTGCCCTACGTCCCGGCCGCCGCGCTGGAGCGCACGCTGCTGGACTCGCACAACGTCGACACGGAGCGGATCGCGTCGATGGCGGCGGCGCTGTGGCCGCGTCCGCGCGGCGTCCTGGCGCGGATCCAGCTGGGTCCGGTGCGCCGCTACGAGGAGCGCGCGGCCGCGGCCGTCGCCGGCGTGCTCGCGGTCTCCGCCGACGAGGCGGCGTGGTTCGAGCGCGCGGCGCCGGGGCGTGTGTCGCTCGTCCCCAACGGCGTCGACACGACGCGCATCCAGCCGCGCGCGGGCACCGGCGCGGACGGGTCGGTGCTCTTCGTGGGCAGCATGGACTACGGCGCCAACGCCGACGGCGCCCGCCTGCTCGTGGAGGAGATCGCGCCGCGCCTGCGCCACCCCGGCGCCCGGATCGCGCTCGTCGGCGCGCTGCCGCCGCAGCAGCTGCGCGCCGCCGCGCAGGCGGCGCCCGTGCCTGTCGAGGTGACCGGGCGCGTGGACCAGATCGGTCCGTGGTTCGCCGGCAGCCGCCTGCTGGCCGTCCCGCTGCGGATGGGCGGGGGGACGCGGCTGAAGATCCTCGAGGCGATGGCCCACGGGCTGCCCGTCGTGACGACGAGCATCGGCTGCGCCGGAATCGACGTCGAGCACGAGCACGACATCATCGTCGCCGACGAGCCGGCCGAGTTCGCGCGCTGGGTCGACCGGCTGCTCGAGGACGACGACCTGGTGGCCCGGATCGGCGCGCAGGGCCGTGCGACCGTGCGGCGCGAGCACGACTGGAGAGCGATCGGCGACGCGCTCGAGACGGCCCTGAGCGCGCTGCCGGGACAGCGCCCCGGGTAGCCTGCGCGCTCAGGTCCGCTTCGTCGACGGGGCCGCGTGCGTCGCGACCTTCTTGACCGTGCCGCGCTTGGCGACCTTCTTGCCGCCCGCCGGCCTGCTGACCCGCGTGGCGCAGACCGTCCTGCGGACGGCCTTGCCGTTGCGGCGCACGACCTTGCTCACACAGCGCTTCCTGGCGACCGTCGTGCAGACCGTCCTGCGCACGACCTTGCCGTTCTTGCGCACGGCCCTGCCGATCGTCCGCACGGCCTTGCCGTTGCGGCGCACGACCTTGCCGTTGCGGCGCACGACCTTGCCCTTCGTCCTGACGACCCGGCTGGCGCAGCGCCGCGTGGCCGCCTTCTGCGGCTTGGCGGACTGCGTGCTCGAGGCGATCGCCGTCGTCGTGGCGGCCGGGCTGCTGGCCAGGCTGGCGAGCGGGGCGCCCGTGGCTCCCGATCCGAAGAGCTCGACGAGGCGCTGCGCGGCGTTCGGCGTCCGGCCGGCGAAGATCGCGTAGTCGGTGACGTTGTCGGCGTACTCGAAGTACATCGAGTAGGCGACGTTGTTCGTGCGGATCCACTCGTACATCTGCTCGACGAAGTACGGAGCGTCGCCGCCGCCGTAGCCATCGCTGCGGTTGGCGATGCCCCACTCCGGGAACGTCATCGCCTTGCCGTGGGCGGCCGCGAAGTCGCGGTGCCAGCGCAGGCCGTTGGGGGCTTTGAGGTACTCGTTCCAGCGCGCGGCCGGATCGGCGCGGTGGGCGGCCCAGCTCTGGTCGTAGATGTCGGCGCCGACGTAGTCGACGTAGGCGTCGCCGGGCCATGCCGACTCGGCCTGCAGGGGCTGACCGTTGACGTAGGAGCTGCCGGCGTTGGGGCACCAGTCGAACTTGAAGTTCGCGCCCGGCACGGAGCGCATCGTCGTGACGATCTGGCGCCAGTACGCGGCGAAGTCGGCGCCGCCGTTGGGGACGGCGATCGTCCACTTGAACCAGTTGCCGTTGAACTCGGGCCCGATCCGCAGCGTCGCGTTGCCCTGCCCGCCGGCGACCATCTTCAGGGCCAGCAGGCGGAAGTGGGTGTTGTAGGCCCCCGCGGCGCCCTCGGCGAGCGTGCCGCCGGAGTTCGGCAGCATCGGCACGGTGTAGACGACGCGCTGGGCGTAGTTCGTGGCGCCCCACTGCGACAGCCACCAGCCGATGTCGGTCATCGAGTCCCAGCTCTCCTTGGCGAGCGTGTCGTGGACGAGGCTGACCGGGCGACCGAGGTTGCGCTCGAACGCGCCGACGGCGTTCGGGTCGCCGGCGCCGGCGTACACGCCGAGCGTGTTGCCGGGCTGTGCCCGGGCGGAAGCGGCGAAGGCGGTGAGGGCCAGCGTCAGCACGATGACGGCGATGATGGCCAGATGGCCCGGATGGCGGTGAGGCTGCAGTGGACGAGCGGCGGACACACCCAATGGGTCGGACTGGACGGGCGTCCAGGGCAGCCCGGGCCGCGAATGTCGTATGACCGTCCAACGAGCGTGGCCAGTCCGGGTGGACGTTCGTTCAATCCCGGCTGCCCGCTGCCCGCCTGCCCTGCGCGACATCGCCCGCACGTGCTGCTCCCCTGGCTCCTCGGCGCCGGACTGCGCCGATGCAGGCACCGTCGGCGCGGTGCGGGTGAGCTCACATCACCCGTCGCGAAGATCACCCGGGTGATCGGGCTCGGCGCGGGGTGAGGTAGGACGACTGGTGGCCCGTCTCGTAACAGTCCACCGGAAACCCCGGGCGCCGATCACCGCCTGGCGGCGTCCTCGGACGCTCGATGTGGCAGAGCCACACCTTCGGGGCGGGCGGGGATCGGATCTTGCCAGGCGGCGCCGGCATCCCGGGTTTTCCAGCGACCTGTTACGAGACGGGCCACTAGTCGACCCACGAGCACCGCGCGGCCGCGCGGCCGACCTTCTAGCATCGCCCGCCGATGGCGTACACCGTGACGATCCGCGTCGGGCCCAAGATCACGCGCTCGCGCCACGGCTCGCTCGACGAGGCGCTCGACGCGCTCGAGCGCGAGCTGACGGCGCTCGGCCCGGCGGCGCGGCGTCGCACGCAGAAGGCGCTGACGCGCGCCTACGAGCCGGCCGCGCAGGTCTCCGCGCGCGGCGAGATCTCCGGACCGTCGCGGATCAACCCGCGCGTGCGTGCCGGGGCCGACGTGCGCGGCGACGGCTCGATCGAGGTCTACGAGGGCAAGGTCCGCCGCCAGCTGATCGAGCACGAGCGGCGCGAGGAGCCGTTCGACGCGCTGCGCCGCGCGCTCGGAGCAGGCGCATGACGCGCCGCGTGACCCAGCAGACGGCGGACGAGTGGGTGCCGCTCGTCATGGAGTACATCGCCGTCCTGGACCTCACCGCCGAGCAGCTGACGGGCCGCTTCGGCTGGACCTGGGCCGAGGGCGAGGAGGAAGGCCTGGGGACGATGAAGTACGCCGGCCTGGCCTACGACGGGCGCTCGCGCTACGTGCTGATCGCGTCGGTCGCCGATCCCGGCCGCGGCGTCGCGATCGAGGCGGCCGAGCATGAGGACCCGGCGCAGGCGCGCGCCGACTTCCTCGACGCGCTGGACCTCGATCCCAGCGTGTTGCTCTCGATCCGCGAGGGCGCCGTCTGGTTCGAGCGCTGGGACGAGAGCAAACCGCACCGCACCGCCACGCCCGGCAGCTGAAGAACCACGCCGCCGGCGACTGCGTCCGCATCGGCGTGCGCAGCTGGGCGACCGCCTGCGCCACGCACCCCGGCGGCGCACGATCGATCCGCACGCGCGTCAGGCGAGCTCGAGCTGGCCCGCGTACGGCCCGCGCCCGGTCAGGCACGCCGCCCCGCAGCGCGCGGCGAGCTCGATCGCGTCGGGCATCCGCATCCCGGCGCCGAGGCCGAACGTCAGCGCGGCGGCGAACGAGTCGCCGCAGCCGTAGGCGTCGGCGGGCGGGCCGGGCAGCGCCGTCGCCGCCCACGTCCCCGAGGTCTCGCCGCTCCACGAGCCGCCCTGCGCGCCGCGCGTGCTGACGACGAAGCGCGGCGCTGGATCGAGCATCCCGGGCTCGTAGGCCTCGCCGGGATCGCTCGCGCTGTGGACGAGTGCGTCGAGCTGCACGCCCGCGGCGGCGAGCGCCTCCATCGCCCGCGGCGTGGCGACGAGCACGCGCGCCGCCCGCGCGGCTCGCACGGCGGCGCGATCGCCGCCCGTGAGGTAGATCCCGTGAAACTGCGCGAGCTCGTCCCACGGCAGCGGGTCCGACGCCCACGGCACGATCCGCTCGCCGAGCACCGTGATCGTGCGCTCGCCGCCGTCGTCGAGGAACGTGAACGTGCGCCGCTGCGGCGCCGGCCGCGCCCCGGCGTGCACCTCCACGCCGAGCTCCTCGAGCCGCCGCGCGACCTGCAACGCGGCGTCGTCGTTGCCGACCGCCGTCAGGAAGCGGGCCGCGCCCGCGAGCTTGCGCAGCTGCACCGCGGCGACCGCGCCGCCGCCGGCCGGCTCGAAGAACGTCTCCCGCGCAT
This sequence comes from Solirubrobacterales bacterium, assembly GCA_038255395.1. Classification (GTDB taxonomy): domain Bacteria; phylum Actinomycetota; class Thermoleophilia; order Solirubrobacterales; family Solirubrobacteraceae; genus CADCVQ01. The sequence goes on along the minus strand of JBBSLI010000027.1, from coordinate 27,679 downwards.
GCACGATCTCGCCGGCGACCGGGACCCGTGGCACGACCGCGAACTGGACCCACTCGACGTGGCCCACGACCCCGACCCTGGTCATCGCGGACTCAGCCGCCAGGGGGGCTGGGCTGCAGCCGGCCGCCCGCCTGGCCCGGCTCGACGTTCGGGTAGCGCTGGCTGTTGCCCTGGAACGGCACCGCTCCCTGGACCTTGCAACCCGGCGTGTTCGTCGGGCCCTTCTCGCCGCCGGCGTTGGCGCAGTCGAAGCTCGGCAGGATCAGCTTGCCCGGGTCGCGGCGGTTGTTCGGCGAGCGGTAGGCGTTGCCGCGGTTGCGCGGCGAGCGACTGAGCGCCGGCAGCGACTCCGAGCCCGCGAGGATGATCTGCGGCAGCACATGGCCGTTGCTCTTGCTGCCCGCCGGGGCGGTGCGGATGCCGCCGATCGCCGCCGGGCCGATGTTGATGAAGTCCGTGACCTTCGCCTGGTTGAGTTCGAGGAAGCGCAGCAGCGGGTTGAGCTGCTGCAGGAACGGGCCCGTCGCGGCGAGCGTCGGGTCCAGGCCGCGCAGGATCCGCGACAGCGCCGGCAGCCCGTCGTCGCCGGCGCTGATCAGCGAATCGGTGTTGTCGAAGAGGTTCTCGAGGTCCGGCGACAGGCGCCGCAGCGAGACGAGCGTCGGCTGCAGGTCGTCGAGCACCGGTTCGAGGTCGGCGATCAGGGGCTCGGTGTTGACCGCGAACGTGCGCAGGCGGGCGAGCGTCAGCTTCGTCTCGTCGAGGAACGTCGGGAAGATCTGGATCGAGTCGGCGAGCGCCTCGCGGCGCTCGGAGAGCTCGTCGAACAGTTCGGTGTTGCGCTGCGTCAGCTCGGTCAGCGCGCCCTCGTCGGCGGTGATCTCCTCGAACGTCTTGCCGGTGTTCTTGACGAGGTCGCGCAGGGCGGCGCGGCGGTCGTCGAGCACGTCGAGCACGCCCTGCCCGTTCTCGGCGAAGACCGGCAGGTTGCCGAGCGCGTCGTTGAGGTCGCGCCCGCGTCCGGCGCCGGCCTTGGCGGCGCTGGCCATCCACTCCCGGAACGCCTTGCGGGTCGGGTCGTCGAAGATCGAGAACAGCTCGTCGAACTCGACCGCCTGCGCGACCCGGCCGTCGGGCAGGCGGCCGCCCTCGGCGACGTTCGGGGCGTCGCGGCTGCCCATCGTGACCTCGACGTACGTCTCGCCGAGCAGCGTCTTCTGGCGCAGGATCGCGCGCGCGTCGGCCTTCATCGGCGCGTACCTGGCCTCGAGCTCGATCGTCGCGACCGTCTTGTTGCCGCCGGGGTCGAGCTGCTTCTCGACGACGCGGCCGATCGGCACGCCCGCGGTGCGGACCTCGGCCTGGTCGGCGAGCGTCGCGGCATCGGTGAACGCGACCTGCACGCGGTAGCCCTGCGGCTTGAGCGGGATCGGGCCGCCGAAGGCGAGCCACAGGAACAGCAGCAGGCCGAAGCAGGTCAGCGCGAAGCCGGCGATGACGACGATCCGGCCGACGGTCGGGGCTTCGGTGTTCACGGCGCCCCTCCGTTGGCCCGCAGCGAGCGCTTGACGCTCAGCGAGCGCGTGGTCGGGTTCTGGCAGACGGTCGCCAGCAGCGGCGACAGCCCGAGCGCGAACTCGGCCTGCGGCAGGTCGTTGACGAGGCTCGTCAGCGTCGAGCAGGTGCCGGTCAAAAAGATCGGGCGCATCGGGCCGTGGGCGTCGTCGACGCTCTGCAGGTTCGCCGTCTGGTGCGCCAGCCAGCCGAGGTGGAACAGGTAGCCCTCGTCGCGGCCGGCCTTGTCGGGCGCCTCGCGGCCGGCGGGGTTGTGGCCGAGCATGTTCACGAAGTCGTTGAGCACCTCGGCGTTGCGGTCCAGCTCGGGGAACGTGCGGGCCAGGCCGCGGGCGGCGGGCGCGAGATCCTTGACGAGCGGCACCGCGGCGCGCACGAAGGGCCGGATCCTGCGCCGCACGATCGGTGTCGCCTCGCGGGCGAACGGGCTGACCTGCTCGTTGACGTTCTCCAGCTCGCGTACCGCCGGCAGCAGCGCCCGCGTCGTCGGGCCGAGCTCCTGCGCGAACGGCGTCACGGCGTCGAGCGTGGCGGTCGCGGTCTGCAGCGTCGGCGCCAGCTCGCCGACGGCGTCGCGCAGGTCGTCGTCCTCGCTGGCGAACGCGCGCAGCGTGCCGTTGGCGCCCTTGACCAGGCGCGTGAGGTCGCGCGGGCGGCGCGCGAGCTCGCCGTTGAGCTGCGACAGCGACGTCACGAGGCGCCGCAGCGCGACGCGCTCCTTGGCGACCTCGCGGTTGACGCGGCCGAGGTCGCGTACGGTCGGGCCGTAGCGCTCGAGCACGGCGGCGAGCTGCTTGCCCTTGCCGCGCAGGCCCTCGCCCGCGCCGTTGGCCAGCAGCGTGATGTAGTCGCGCGTGCGGGCGTCGAGCTCGGACAGGATCTCGTCGAGGTCGACGTCGGTCAGCGAGGCCGAGATCGGGATCGTGAAGCCCTCGTCGACGGGCTCGCCCTCCGTGCCGGGGAAGACCTGGACGTACATGTCCTTCAGGCCGGTGCGGGGGCGCAGCAGCGCGGTCGCGTCGGGATGGATGAGATCCTCGAACTCCCGCTTGATGTCCAGGCCGACGACGGCGCGCCCGTCCTTCAGCGAGACCTCGCCGATGTCGCCGATCTGCACGCCCGCGACCTGCACCGTCTGGCCCTGTCCGGGCGTGACGGCCTGCGCCGTGTCGAGCTCGACGTTGATGCGCAGCGGCGTGTCCTCGACGAGCGGGAAGCGGAAGCGCTGCTGGTCGAGGATGTAGCCGCCGACGACCACCGCGATCGCGACGAGCACGATGATCGCCGTGAACGGACCGAGGTTCTTGCGGATCACGCGGCTCACTTCCGCACCCGCTTCAGCGCGCGCTCGAACTGCCCGGTGAGCCCGTTCCTGGCCGCGATCCGGCGGATCTCCTCGATCGTGATCGCGCGGTCGAGGACCTTGACGTCGGAGCCCTTGCGCTTCAGCTCCGCGCGCAGGACGGCGACCGCGGCCTCCTGGGCCCTGGCCTCACGGGCGCGCGTCGCGGCGCTGTTGGTGTTGATCGACGCCGGCGGCCCCTTCGGGATCGAGCGCAGGTCGGGCGGCTCCTGCGTCTCGCAGGCGACATCGGGCTTCAGCGGCGGGCGGGTGCGGATCGGCGGCGGGTTGTTGCCGACGAGCGGCTCGGCGAGCGTGCCGAAGAGGCCGTTGCCGATGCTCAGCGTCTCGGCGCCGCCGGTGCCGAGGACCTTGAAGTACTGGCTGTTGGCGTCGAAGGAGCGGCTCTCGCCGGCCAGGCCGGGCAGGAACTTCGCGAGGTCCTGGTAGACCGGCCCCTGCGTCGGGAACGCTTCGTCGACGAGCTTGGAGTCGCCGAACGGGACGAGCACCTCGGCCGTGCAGCTCGACAGCGCGCGCAGCTTGCCGAGCACCGAGCGCCCGGTGTTGGCGATCTGCGCGAGCGGCGGCGTGGCGCTGCGCAGGTTGCGCGACAGCGTGCCCAGCTCGCGGTCCTGCACGAGCCCGCGCAGCTGCTTGACGAGCGGCAGCGTCGCGCGCACGGTCGGCCCGAGCGAGCGGATCCCGGGCCGCGCGTCGCGGGCGAAGCGGCGCACGTCGGGGAACGAGGCGTTGAGCGCGTCGAGCGCGGGCGTCGAGGCGCGCAGGGTGCGCGGCAGCTCGCCGACGGCGGTCCTCAGCGCGGCCTCGCGGTCGGCGAACGCCTGCGCGGTCGTGTTGAAGTCGGCGACGACCTCGCGCAGTTTGCGCGGCTCGTTGAGCGCCTGCGCGGTGACGCCGCCGTCGCGGACGAGGTTGCCGAGGTCGCCGGGCCGCTTGCCGAGCAGCGCCTCGGCGACGATCGCCGTGAACCTGTAGGCGTTGGCCTGGTAGGGCAGCGAGTCGTTGAAGGCCTGCGCACCGCCGGCGTCCTGCGCGGCGCCGACCTCGGCGAAGACCTGGCGCAGGTCGTTGCGCGTGTCGCTCTTCAGCGCCGACAGGACCTGGTCGAACTGGACCGGGCTGGCGGTGCGGTCGACCGCGATCGTCGCGCCGTCGTCGAGCTCGCCGGCGCGCGCCGTGCCGGGCGCGACCTCGACGAAGAAGTTGCCCTCCAGGAAGATCCGCGGGCGGATCTTGACATCGGCATCCCTGTAGATCGGCAGGCCCTTGTCGGTGACCGAGAACGTGACCGTCGCCGAGCTCGCGCCCGGGCTCGTGTGCTCGACGTTTGTGACCTTGCCGACGTCGACGCCCGCGATCCGCACCGGCGAGCCGTTGTTGATGCCGCTCGTGTCGCGGAACGCCGCCTTGATCTCGTACGGGCTGTTGACGAGCGGGATGTCCTTCGCGAAGCCGAGGTACGTCCCCACGATCGCGACCACGATCACGGCGAGTCCGACGGCGAATGCGCTCGGTCCGCGATCCCTCATGAGCGATCCGCCCCGCCGATCACGGCAGCACCGATGGCGCGATGCCGGTCGGCTCGGACGAGAAGGACTGGCCCGCGGGCACGCGCGGGCGGCCCGTGTACGTCGGGCCCTGGTTGCCCGGCGTGCGCGCGTCGACGACGATGTCGTACTTCGACGGGAAGCCCGTCGCCAGGCGCTCGGGGTAGCCGCGCTGGCCCGACTCGCAGTCGGCGTTGCCGTTGGCGTCGACCGCCGCGCCGGGACCCTGGTCGTGCAGTGCGGCGGCGTCGCCGAACAGCGCGTGCTGGACGGGGTCGATGTCGCCGCCGTTGGCCGGCTCCTGCGCGCCGAAGGACGCCAGCGAGTGCTCCTGCTCGATCGGCGCCTGCTTGACCTGGACGCGCTGCACGGTGCCGGTCACGTCCTCGTCGGAGATGTGGTCGGCGAGGAACGTCCACCAGTAGGTGAAGTAGTTGCAGACCGTGACGTGCGGGCCGGCCCACTGCAGCGTCGGGTTGAGCGTGCGCATCGTGTCGGTCAGGCCCGCGAGCGTCATGTCCGTCGTCGGCGACCTGGCGAGGTCGCGCAGCGCGCGCAGCGAGCCCTCGAGGTCGCTCGTGAAGGCCGGCAGGCGCCTGAGCACCGGCGTGCCGGCGGCGAGCGCGTCGTTGATCGCGGGCACGCTCGTGCGCACCTCGCGCGCCGTCCCGCGGACCTCGTCGGAGATCTCGGCCAGGCGGGCGAGCAGCGGGCGCGTGTCGGGCAGCGAGTCGATGCCGACCTGCAGCGTCCCGGGCGAGCGCTCGATCGTGTCGCGCAGCGCCTGCGGGTCGCGCGACAGCGCCTCGAACGTGTCCGCCATCCCGGTGAAGCCGCGCGCGAGCGTGTCGGACTGCGGCGCGAGCACGCGCGTGATGTCGCCCGTCTCGTCGAGCAGTCGCGCGAGGCGGTTGTCGGGGTTGGCGAGCGTGCGCATCACCGGCGCCAGGTCGCCGAGCAGCTCGGGCGTCGCGCCGAGCGTGCGGTTCAGCGCCTCGCCGCGGCCGGCGAGCGCGGTGCCGAAGTAGTCGAGGTTGCGGTCGACGTTCGTGCGCGTCGGCTCGTCGAAGATCGAGAAGAAATCGTCGAGCTCGGGGCCGACCGTGTTGCCGCTCGTCGCGATGACCTCGCCGTCCTGCAGCTCCGTGGCGGACCTGCCGCGGACCAGCTCGACGTACTTCAGGCCGAGCGCCGAGCGCGGCCGGATGCGGATCGTCGAGTCGTCGGGGAGCGGGACGGCGGACGTGTCGAGCTTCAGCGTCAGCTGTGCGCCCTCGCCGTTGGGGACCGGCTCGATCCTCGACACCTGTCCGACGCGGAAGCCGCCTTCGCGGACCTCGTTGCCGACGACGAGCCGCGCGGCGTCGGGTGTGTCGACCTTCAGCTCGAAGGTCGGCACGAACGGCAGGCCCTGGTTGGCCTGGTAGGCGAGCAGCACCGCGGCGACGATGACGAGCACCGTGACGGCGCCGACGAAGGTCGGGTTGGACGCGACGGATGGCGGGCGGCGGCCTCTCATCACGGACCCAGCAGGTAGTCGAGGAGGTTGCGTTCGCTCTCCTGGCTGGCGCGGGTGCTCCGGCGCGGCAGCAGGCTCGGCACGTCGGGCAGGTCGGGCAGGATCCTGTCGAGCAGCTCCTTGGCGCCGGGCAGCAGCGTCGGCGGCGGCGGCGGGGCCGCCGGCGCGGCGGGGGCCGGCTCGGCCGCAGGCGCCGTCGCGGGCGTCTCGGCGGGCGTGTCGGTCGCCTTCTCCGGAGCCGCCTTGGGCTTGGTCGGCGTCGTCCGCGAGACCACGCCCGTCGTCACGCCCGGCTGGTTGGGGCCGAGCCACGAGTTGCAGTTCTTCGTGCGCTCCGGATCGGCTCGTGCGGTCTGCGCGTTGGTGTACTGCGTGCACTCGTTGATGAGGATGTTGAGCTTCAGGATGAAGCCCTTGGAGTCGTAGATGTTGATCGCCTGGGACTGCACGAAGAAGTACTGCAGCAGCGCTTCGAGGCCCGTGAAGCCCTTGCCGCCGGGGCTGAGGCGGTTGGGCTCGACGGCCTTGTCGCGGTCGTTGATGTCCTCGAGCACGAAGCGCAGGTTGCGCATCGGCTCCGTCGCCGACGTGCCGAGCCCGCGCAGCTCGCTGACGGTGGAGCGCGCCTCGCGGACGGCGGTGATCCCGGTCTGCGAGGCCTCGCCGAGTCCGCGCACCGCCGGCCGCGCGGACTGCGCGAACGGGCCGAGGCGCTTGAGCAGCTCGGTCAGGTCTGGCGCCGCGCGGCGCAGGTCGCGCAGCGCCGGTGTCTGCAGGCGCGCCGTCGTGCCGAGGTCGGCGAGCGTCGGGCGCAGCTCGCGCAGGAAGCGCGGCAGCCTGTCGACCGTCTGCTGCAGCTCCTGCGAGCGGCTCGCGCTCGCCTCGGTCGTGTCGGCCGCCTCGCCGATGAAGCGCCCGACGTCGCGGCGGTTGTCCGCCAGGCCGGCGAGGACGGTGTCGGCGTCGCGCGTGAGCTGGCGCAGGGTCGCTCTGTTGGCATCGAGGATGCTCAGCACCTTGTCGGTCTCGCGCAGCGCCGGCACGGCGCGGCGCAGCGTCGTCTGGAGATCGTCGCCGCGAGCGGTGAGGCCGATGCCCAGCTCGGTGAGGATCAGGCCGAAGCGCTCGCGGGCGGGGCGGCGCAGGATGTCGAGCACGAGATCGGGCGGGATCGTGCCGCCGGTCTGCTCGACGGGAATCGTGCGCGGGGCGCTCGTGCCCTCCTTCTTGCCGGGGTCGCAGTCGAGGTAGTACTCGCCGATCAGCGACTGCGGCTTGACCTCGCAGAAGACGTCGGCGCGCAGGCCGGCGAAGCTCGGCAGCGTGATCACGATCGTCGCCAGCGCGCGCGCGGTCGAGCGTTGCACGTCGAGCTTGTCGATCTTGCCGATCGTCACGCCCGCCGAGCGCAGGTCCGAGCCCTCCGTCAGGCCGAACGCGTTGTCGAGCACGACGGTGTAGCGCTGCTCGTCGCCGGCCGCGCCGGCACCCGCGGTCGCCGCGAGCGTCACGCCGGCGCCGACGGCCAGCGCGAGCAGGAAGATGAGCAGCGCCCGCGTCATGGGCCGATCGGAACCTGGGTCGCGTCGCAGTTGAAGTCCGCCGACGGCTTGTACGGGTTCGAGCCGTCGGGAGCGCGGCGCTCGATCGAGCCCGGGCAGCGGTTGTTGCGACCGGTCTTCGTGCCCGCGCTGAGGACGAGGTTGCGCAGCTCGGTCGGGATCGGCAGCGCGTTGAGCAGCGGCCCGAGCGTGAAGCCGTTGAACCCCAGGCCCGCGCGCGAGAAGTTGCCCAGCGCGTCGTACGCGCCGCTCGTCGAGAAGTCGTCGAACCAGCCGATCAGGTCGGGCGCGTAGGGGCGCAGGAACGCGATCTGCTTGGTCGCGCCCTCGAACGCCTTGATCGTCGTCGGGAACGCGCCCGGCCGCTGCTTGCCGTTGCGGTCGGCGACCTGGTTGGCGATCCGGTCCAGCGCCGGCTGGCGGCGCAGCAGCTCGACGAGGTCGTTGTCCGCGCCGGGCCGGCGGACGGTCTGCGACAGGTCGCGGATCGCCGGCCGCGCGTCGCGTGCGAACGGCCGCAGCTCGCTGAGCAGCGGGATCAGGTTGTTGCGCACGACGGGCTTGGCGTCGTCGACGAGCGGGTCGAGGTCGTCCAGCGCCGAGCGCAGGTTGACGAACGTCGTGTTCGCCTTGCGCATGACGTCCGGCAGCAGGCCGACGGACTCGCCGAGCGCCTCACCGTTGGACGTCAGCGCCGAGGTCGTCGTCGCGAGGTTGCGCGTCAGGTCGGCGAGCACGCCGTCCTGCGCGGAGACGTCGGTCACGAGGCGCGAGGTCTCGACGATGAAGCGCTCGAAGTCGGGCGTGTTGCGGTTCAGCTCGGCGAACAGCCGCGACGACGACGACAGCACCGGGTTGAAGTAGCGCAGGGCGGCGTTGGCCTCCTCCTCGTTGCCGGCCTGGAAGTCGCGCAGGAAGGCGACGCTCTTCTGCACGCCGGCGCGCGCCTCGGGGTCGAACGTGTTGAAGATCTGGTCCAGGTCGACGGCCGCCGACGTGTTCTCGGTCAGCAGCGTGCCGCCGTCGGCGATCTCGGCGCCGTCGGCGCCGCCGAGCTGCAGGTCGACGTAGCGGTTGGCGACGCCCGACAGGGAGGTCTGGCGGATGATCGCGCGCGTCCCGCGGCGCAGCGGGTGGTAGCCCTCGGCCTCGATCTTCAGCACGATCCGTGCTCGGCCGTCGTCGGTGAGGTCGATCTCGCCGACCGACCCGATCGGCGTCCCGGCGACCTTCACCGCGTTGCCCTTGACGACCTGGCTGGCCGAGACGAACTCGGCGTGCACGGTGTAGGAGCTGCCGCTCGTCAGGACCAGCACGAGCACGACCACGACCATCGCCGCGACGACCGCGGCCGCTCCGATGATCGGCCCTCTCCCCTCCCTGAGACCCACTAGAGCACCAATGTAGCCCCCTGGAGCTTCAGCCAGCGCCGGTGCTCCTCGTAGTCGGGACAGTGGCGCCGCACGAGCGCCCAGAAGTTCTGCGAGTGGTCCATGACTCGCAGGTGACAGGCCTCGTGCCAGACGACGTAGTCGAGCACCGGCTCGGGCGCCAACAGCAGCCGCCAGTTGAAGCTCATCGCGCCGCTCGACGAGCACGAGCCCCAGCGCGTCTTCTGGCCGCGGACCGACAGCTTCGTGTACGTCGTGCCGAGCGCCTGCGCCGCGGCGTCCAGGCGCGGGGCGATCTCCTTCGCGGCGGCGCGGCGATACCAGCGCTCGATCGCCGCGGGCGCCCGCTCGGCGTCGCCGGGCACGAGCAGCACGTCGCCCGCGCGGTGCACGCGCGTGCGCGCGGGCTCGGGCCGAAGCTGCAGCGGCGTGCCGAGGTAGGGCAGCGTCGGGCCGCGGGCCGCGAGCGCGGCCCGGACAGCGCACGCCTCACGCAGGCGGCGCTCGATCCACGGCCGCAGCTCGGCGACCGCGGCGGGCGCCGCGCCGGCGGGGCTGCGGCGCGGCAGGACGACCTCGACGTTGCCGCGCGCGTCGACGCTGACGCGCACGCGCGAGGCGCGATCGGAGCGGCGGATGCGGTAGGGGAGGTCGTCTGCGGTCATCTGGTTTCTGGTGTGTCCTTCTACAGGACGACGGGGTCCCGTGCGCAGGATCGATCCGGACGCGCGACGGCGCCATCTTGTCTGAGTTCGCGCTTGGCGCGCGCGGCCCTGCGGGTGGGCGCGGAGTATGGGTCTCCATAATGGCGGGCGTGCCGGAGCAATCGATCGTCAACCTCCCGCCGGGCGTGCGCTCGCCGTTCGACGTGTACGTCAACGGCGTCCACCAGCAGCCCGGCGTCGACTTCGACGTGCGCGACAGGGCGCTCGTCTTCGGCCGCGAGCTGAAGAAGGAGGGCAAGCTCGGGTTCTGGCGCTGGTTCCTCGGCGCGTGGGGCGTGGGGACGTACCGCCAGAACGACTCGGTCGACGTCCGCTACGAGCTCGACGGCCGCCCCGTGCTGCTCGAAGGCCTGGACATCGAGGCGCCGCAATCCCCCGATTCTCACGGCTCGCCGGCCCCGTGAGCTGTCCACGGGTGGATCCCGGCCCGGCCGGCGCGACGTGACGCCCGGCCGCCGGTTCGAGCAGGTCCTGCTCGCCCTCGCGGTCGGCCTGATCCTGTCGGACTCGTCGGTCGTCACGCTCGCGCTGCCGGCGATCCTGCGCGACTTCGACGCGTCGGTGGACGGCGTCGCGTGGGTGCTGATCTCCTTCAACCTCGCGCTCGCGCTCGTCGCGCTGCCCGGCGCGCTGCTCGCCCGCCGCCGGCCGGGTCCGGCGTTCGCCGCCTCGCTGCTGCTGTTCGCGGCCGCCTGCGCGGCCTGCGCGCTGGCGCCGTCGCTCGATGCCCTGATCGCCGCGCGGGTGGCGCAGGGCGTCTTCGGCGCGGTCGCGGTGGCGGCGGCGCTGGCGCTGCTCGTGCGCTCGGCGGGGCGCGAGCGGGCGCTGACGCTGTGGGCCGCGGCGGGTGTGCTCGGCGCGGCCGTCGGGCCGGCCGTCGGCGGCGTGCTGACCGAAGCGCTGTCCTGGGAGGCGATGTTCGCGCTGCAGGTGCCGATCGCGCTGGTGGCACTCGCGGGCGTGCGCACGCGGGCGCCGCGCGAGCACGAGGCCGAGTCAGGCGGCGGTGGCCCGCGGCCGGCGGTGCTGCCGCTCATCTCCCTGGGGCTCGCCTCCGCGGCGCTCTCGGCGGCGCTGTTTCTGCTCGTCATCCTGCTGATCGAGGGCTGGCGCCGGTCGCCGGCGATGGCTGCGCTGATCGTGAGCGCGATGCCGTTCGCCGCGCTGCTGGCCGGACGCTGGGCGCGCGGGCGCCACGGCCTGGCGCCGGCTGTCGCGGGTTCGCTGCTCGTCGCCGGCGGCCTTGCCGCGCTCGGCCTGCTGCCGGGCGCCGAGGCGTACTGGACGATCGTGCCGCAGCTGGCGATCGGCGCCGGCCTGGGCCTCGCGCTCGCGACGCTGATCGGCGCGAGCGTCCTGCATGCCGGGGCGACCGCGATCGACGGTCCCGCCGCCTGGACCGTCGCCGCGCGCCACGCCGGGATCGTCGCCGGACTGCTCCTGCTGACGCCGATCTTCACCGCGGGCCTCGACGACGCGCGCGCCCCCGTCGAGCGGGCCGGCCTGGCGCGCGTGCTCGACGCGCCGCTGTCGCTGGATTCGAAGATCGCGGTCGCGCGCCGGCTGGACGCGGCGATCGAGGCGGCCGGCGGCGAGCGGCTGCCCGACATCGACACCGCGCTGGCGGGCGCCGACGTCGATGCCGGCGAGCGGCCCGCGCTGGCGGCGCTGCGCGACGCCCTCGACGACGAGCTCGACCGCGGTGCCACGGACGCGTTCAGCCGTGCGTTCCTCGCTGCGGCGCTGCTCGCGCTGCTGGCCGCCGCTGCCGCGCTCGCCGCGATGCTCGCCGCGCGGCGGACGCGCGGCTCGCCGCAGGCCTCCAACGGCAGTACGGTGCCGCAGCTCGCGATCGCCGTGCCGGGCGCCGCGACCCTGGCGGCGCTGCTCGTCGGCGCCTACGCGGCGCTCGGCGGCGGCGACTTCGGCCCGCGCGCCGTCGCCGACCCGTGCGCCCAGCGCGCGCGGGCCCAGGGCGTCGACCGCACCCAGCTCGCTGTGCTCGTGGCGCTCGACGGCGCCGCCTGCGAGCTGGGCTCCTCGCGCGAGGACGTGCTGCGCGCGCTGCTCGAGGGCGGCCGGCCGGCCGGCGCCTCCGAGGACGAGCTGATCGACGCGTTCGGCGCCGGCATCGCCCGCGCCGAGCGCGAGGGCGCGCTGAGCGCCACCCAGGCCACGGCGCTGACGTTCGGCCTGCGCATCGGCGGGCTCAGCGGGATCCTCGGGCTCGTGCTCGGGGAGTGAGCCCGACACGCTGGGCCGAATCAGCGCCGCCGGGCGGGCGTCATTCGGCCCAGCGCTACGCGGTGACCCAGCGCTCGGGGTCCTCGCCCGTGCTGCGCACCGCCCCCGTGATCTCCAGGTGCCCCAGGTAGCCGAGCGTCTCGGGCAGCCACCAGCTCGCCGTCAGCTGCGACAGGCGCTGGCCGTAGAGCAACGGCACGACGTCGTAGGCCGTGATCGGCCCGTGCTCGGCGACCGCCGCGAGCACGGTCTGCAGCCGCTGCGCGACGAGCGCCCGGTTGGCCTCGATGTGCGCCTCGACGTCGGTGAACGTCCGCGCGTGCCCGGCGAGGCACAGGCGCGCGTCGAGCGCCTCGACCTTGTCGAGGGAGCAGAGGAACTCACCGATCGGATCGGGCGTCCAGCCGTAGTCGAAGTACAGCGACACGCGGCCGAGCAGGTGGTCGCCGGAGATCAGCAGGCGCCGCTCGGGCTGGTGCAGGCAGACGTGCGAGGGCGCGTGGCCCGGCGTCTCGACGACCGACCACGGCCCGAGGTCGGTGTCGACGACGACGCCCTCGACGAGGTCGCGGTCGGGCTCGACGAGCCGCGCGATCCCGCTGCCGCGCGAGCGCGCGCTCTGCGACCACTCCTTCAGCGGCTCGATCGGGACGCCGCTCTGCAGCGCGACCTCGAAACGGCGCGCCTGGACCGCGTCGGGGTTGTCGACCGCGGCGCGCATGTGCGCGTGGTCGGGGTGCATCCACAGCTCGCAGCCGCTGGCCTCGATGATGCTCGCCGCCTGGCCGTAGTGATCGGAGTGCGCGTGCGTGCAGACGAGCAGGCGCACGTGCTCCAGGCGCAGGTTGCACTGCGACAGCGCGCGCTGCAGCTGGGCGAGCGAGCCGGGCTCGTGCAGGCCGCAGTCGAACAGCACGATGCCGTCGCCGGCGGCGACCGCCCAGGCGTTGCAATGCGGGATGCCGGGCCATGGCAGCGCCAAGCGCAGGCGCCACACGCCCGGCAGGATCCGCTCCCCGCGCCCGAGCTCGCGGCGCCGCGTCGATGAGGACATGCGACCGACGATAGATTAGGTCCCGATGGGCAAGCGAAACCGGGGAGTCGGACGCATCTCGGCGCCGACGACGGACTACCGCGACGCGGACGCAAACGTCCTCACGTTGCGGGGCTCGATGTCGCCTCTGACGCGGCGCAAGTACGCCTCGACGTTGCACGACCAGCGCAGGACCACGGACGACTCGTGGCACCGCGCCGTGGAGTTCCTGTTCGAGCGGCTCGTCGAGCGCTGGACGATCTTCGACGTCCCGACGGAGGGTCCGAAGGCGCTGCTGGAGCGCTACCGGATCGCCTCCAGCGACGAGAAGCGCTGGATCCGCGACGTCATCCGCGAGCACATCGAAACCAACTTCCCCGACGTGGAGGCACCGTGACGACAGGCATCGACGCAGAGGCGCTGACCGACGTTCCCAACCGGCTGCTGCTGGGCTCGGGCCCCAGCCCGGTCCCGCCGGCGGTGCTCGCCGCGCTCGCCCAGCCGACGATCGGCCACATGGATCCCGCCTTCGCGGCGATCATGAGCGAGACGATCGGGCTCATGCGCGAGGCCTTCCAGACCGAGAACCTCGCGACGCTGCCGATCTCCGGCACCGGCAGCGCCGGGATGGAGGCGCTCGTCGCGAACTTCGTCGACCCCGGCGACCGCGTCGTCTGCGGCGTCAACGGCCTGTTCGGCGTGCGCATGGCCGACGAGCTGGCGCGCGCCGGCGCCGACGTCGTCCAGGTCACGGCCGACTGGGGCCGCGCGATCGCCGTCGAGCAGCTGCTCGAGGCGGCCGACGGCGGCCGGACCGACGCGATCGTCGTCGTCCACGGCGAGACCTCGACCGGCGTCGCCCAGCCGCTCGAGGGCCTGTCGGACTGGACTCGCGAGCACGACGCGCTGCTGCTGATCGATTGCGTCACGTCGCTGGGCGGCCATCCGCTGCGGATCGACGAGGCCGGCGTCGACGCCGCCTTCTCGGGCACGCAGAAGTGCCTGAACTGCCCGCCCGGCCTGGCGCCGTTCACCGCCGGCGAGCGCGCGATCGCCAAGCTCAAGGCGCGCGAGCAGCCCGGCCGCTCGTGGTACTTCGACCTCGCGCTCGTGCTCGAGTACTGGAACCCCGATGCGCAGGGCGGCACGGCGCGCGCCTACCACCACACCGCGCCGATCAACATGGTCTACGCGCTGCGCGAGGCGCTGCGGATCGCGGTCGGCGACGAGTGGCTGCCGACCCAGTGGGAGCGCCATCGGCGCGCGCACCACGCGCTGCGCGACGCCCTCGCCGTGTTCGGCTGCGAGCGGCTGGCGCCCGACGGCGAGCAGCTGCACCCGCTGCTGGCGGTCACGCCGCCCGCGGGCGTCGACGAGGCCGCCATCCGCCGCGCGCTGCTGCTCGACCACGGGATCGAGATCTCCGGCGGCCTGGGCCCGCTCGCCGGCAAGCTGTGGCGCATCGGCGTGATGGGCGTCGGCGCCAACCGCGAGCCGCAGGAGCAGCTCGTCACCGCGCTCGCCACGCTGCTGGACGCCGACCCCGCCGAGCCGCTCGCCGCGCTCGCCGAGGGCTGGCGCGCGTAGTGCCGCTCGACGCCGCTCGCTTCGCCGACCTCCTGACCGGCTACTGCCTCGAGGTCCAGCCCGGCCAGGAGGTGCTCGTGCGCTCGACGGCGCTCGCGGCGCCGCTGCTGCTCGAGGTCCAGCGGACGATCCTCGCGCGCGACGCCTGGCCGCTGCTGCGCGTCGAGCTGCCCGGCGCGACGGCGTCGTTCTACCGCCACGCGCAGGACCGCCACCTCGACCTCTTCTCCGAGGTCGCGTTCAACGAGGCGAAGAGGGCGCACGCGCAGCTCGGCATCCAGGCGCCCGAGAACACCCGCGCGCTGGCCGGGATCGACCCCTCCCGCCTGGCCCGCGCGGCGCGGGCGCGCAAGCCGATTCGCGAGCAGACGATGAGCAAGCGCTGGTGCTCGACGCTGTGGCCGACGCAGGCCGGCGCCCAGCAGGCGGGCATGGACCTCGCCGGCTTCGAGGAGTTCGTCGAGCGCGCGCTGTTTCTCGACCAGCCCGACCCGGTGCAGTCCTGGGGTGAGCTGCGCGCCTTCCAGGAGGGGCTGATCAAGCGCCTCAAGGGCGCCGGCGAGCTGCGCATCGAGGCGCCCGGCACCGACGTGACGCTGTCGGTCAAGCGCCGTACCTGGGTCAACTCCGACGGCAAGCGCAACATGCCCAGCGGCGAGGTCTTCACGGGCCCGCACGAGACGAGCGCCAACGGGCGCATCCGCTTCGGCGTGCCGTCCTCGCCGGCCGGCGTCGACGTCGCCGGCGTCGACCTCGAGTTCCGCGACGGGCTCGTCGTGGCCGCCGCGGCCGAGCGCGGCGACGACTACCTGCAGCGGGCGCTTCAGACCGACGAGGGCGCCCGCCGGCTCGGCGAGGTCGGGATCGGGACGAACTTCGGCATCGACCGCGCGATCGGCGCGACGCTGTTTGACGAGAAGATCGGCGGCACGGTGCACCTGGCGCTCGGACGCTCCTATCCGGAGACCGGGGGCAAGAACGAATCGGCCCTGCATTGGGACCTGATCTGCGATCTGCGCGCCGGCGGGCGGCTGTCGGCCGACGGCGAGACGATCATGCAGGACGGCCGATTTGCACGGTAATTCGCCTGCGTGACGGTGATGCGTCGTGCCCGAGCACCTGTCATGGGTACTGTTCGCGACAGATGAGGCTTCCCGCAGTACTTGCCGCCACGGCGGCCCTCGCTGCCGTCGTCGTCACGCCGACGCAGGCCTACGAAGAGCGTCCGATGAAGCTGCCGTCGACGGGCACCGGCGCCTCCGCCGCGTCGTCTGAGCCGTCGACCTGGCTGATCGCGGCCGAGCCCGGCACCCGGCAGGTGGACGCGATCGCGCGCCGCTTCGGCGCGACGAAGTTGCGCGCCGGTGACGTCTTCAAGCTCCCGCGCGCCAAGGCCCGCCCCTTCGCGGCCGCGCTGCGCGCCGTCGGCGGGCTGCGCTTCGCCGAGCCGAACGTCGCACTGACGCGCACGAGCGCGCTCGACGCGGCACCGGAGGCCTACGCCCGCGGCTTCGTCGTCGCGCCCGGCCTCGCGCCGCCGGCTCCCGGCGCCGCCGCGATCGCGGTCATCGACGACCTCGTCGACGTCGCCCACCCCGACGTCGCGCACGCCCGCCAGCTCAACCCCGGCCCGGTGCTCGGGCCGCACGGGACGCAGGTCGCCTCCGCGGCGGCCGGCGCGTTCAACGGCTTCGGCGTGACCGGGATCTTCCCGTCGGCGCCGATCCTGTCGGTCGGGCTGCCGCTGAAGATCACCTGCGCGGACGCGGCCAACGGGATCATCGCGGCCGCCCGCGCCGGCGCGAAGATCATCAACCTGAGCTTCGGCTCACCGAACGACTGCGCGGCGCTGTTCGGCACGGTCCAGATCGCCTATGCCTCCGGCAGCCTCGTCGTCGCGGCGGCCGGCAACGAGTTCGCGGAGGGCAATCCCGTGATCTACCCGGCCGCCTACCCGCACGTGCTGTCGGTCGCGGCGCTGAACCCGGACCTCACGCCGTCGGGCTTCAGCAACCAGAACACGGCCGTCGACGTCGCCGCCCCCGGCGTCGGCATCCCGCTCGCGATCCCCGCCGCGTTCGACACCGAGGACGGCGCCGTCGACGGCGTGACGCTCGCCAGCGGCACGAGCTTCTCGGCCCCGATCGTCTCCGGCGCGGCGGCGTGGCTGGCGACGGCGCGACCCGACCTCTCCAACGGCCAGCTGGCCGACGTCCTGCGCGAGTCGGCGCGCGACGTCGGGGCCCCCGGCTACGACCCGGCCTCGGGCTTCGGCGTCATCCAGATGGCCGGCGCGCTCACGCTCCCCAAGCCCGCGCCCGACGTGCTCGAGCCCAACGACGGCATCTCGTTCGTCGACGGGTCCGTATTCTCCAAGCCCGATCCATACCTCTGGACGGGCGGGCGCAGGGGCTTTCTCAGCGGCACCGCCGACCGTGTCGAGGATCCGATCGACGTCTACCGCATCCGCCTGCCAAAGCGCTCGTCGGCGCGGATCCGGCTGCGCGCCCTGGCCGGCAACCCCGACCTCTTCGTCTTCCGCTCCAACGCCAACTCGGTGAGCGAGAGCTCGAAGATCCTCGTCCGCTCGCGCAAGCCCACGGGCAGGACCGACAGCGTGAAGATCAAGAACATCAACCCGCGGGCGAAGCTGTTCTACGTCGTCATCCCGGTCGGCGACGATGCGGCGGGCGCCCTGAACGCGTCGTACCGGCTCGAGCTGCAGCGGATCAAGTTCAAGCGCTGACCGGTCGCGTCAACCGCGACGGCATCCGGCTCCCGTGCCAGCCGTACCCTGGCGAACGTGGCGGAGGTCGCGCCACGGCTCGCCCAGCGTGCCGTGCAGCAGGAAGGAGCTCTGACGACGTGCACGGTCGGTGTCAGAGACATCTCGGGAGATCGCTCGCGCAGCAGATACGGACGCGCAGATGTGGATCCGGCACAGCCGGCCGGTGCCGTCCAGGCGCCCACCGGGGAAGGGACGCGCTTCATCGGGGTCGAGATGGCACCGGCTACGCCACCGGCACCCATGCCGCGCGCATATCCACGCGCGCGCCGCGAAACGGCACCTCCTCGTCTTCGAGCAGGCGCCGCTGGCGCTCGCCCTTGGCCAGTGAGCCGTCGGCGCGCACGACGCGCTGCCAGGGCAGGTCGGGGTCCTGGCTGGCGGCGAGGACGGCGCCGGCGCGGCGCGGGGCGCCCGGGCTGAGGTCGCCGTAGGTCGTGACGTGGCCGCGCGGGATCGCCCGCACCGCCGCGAGGATGCTGTCGTCGGTCGCGATCGCGCGACGCTATCGCGCCAGAACTTCACGGGGACGACCCGCCCACCCGAGCCGGGCTGAGTACCTTCAATGGCCCGATGCAGCGCCACACGAAGATCGTCGCGACGATCGGCCCGGCCTCCCGCGATCCCGAGACGCTCGTGCGGATGGTCGCCGCCGGGATGGACGTCGCGCGCCTGAACTTCTCGCACGGCACCGCCGAGCAGCACGCCGAGACCGTCCAGCTCGTGCGCGACGCCGCGGGCCGCGCGGGACGCCCCGTCGCCGTCCTGCAGGACCTGCCCGGGCCGAAGCTGCGGATCGGCCCGCTCGTCGACGACATCGCCGAGCTCAAGCCCGGCGACCGCGTCGCGTTCTGCTGCGACGCGGAGGGGCTCGGGACGGCCCAGCGGATGCTCGTCGCGCGCCCGGAGCTGATCGGCGCGATGCGGTCGGGCGACGTGCTGTACCTCGCCGACGGCGCGGTGCGCCTGCGCGTGCAGTGGATCGACGACGCGGCGATGGAGATCCACACCGAGGTCGAGATCGGCGGCGCCGTCGCCTCGCGCCAGGGGCTGAACATCCCCGGCCCGCTCGACGAGCTGCCGACGGTGCCCGAGGAGGACCTCATCCATCTCGCGGTCGGCGAGAAGATCGGCGTCGACCTCGTCGCGGTGTCGTTCGTGCGCGGTCCCGAGGAGATCGACTTCCTGCGCGAGCACACCCGCCTGCCGCTGATCGCCAAGATCGAGAAGCCGCAGGCCGTCGAGCGCGCGGAGGAGATCATCCGCGCCGCCGACTGCGTCATGGTCGCGCGCGGCGACCTCGGCATCGAGCTGCCGATCGAGACCGTCCCGATCGTCCAGAAGCAGCTGCTCGCGACCGCCGGCCGGCTCGCGCGCCCGTCGATCACGGCGACGCAGATGCTCGACTCGATGGTCGCCTCGACGCGGCCGACGCGGGCCGAGGTCGCCGACGTCGCCAACGCGATCCTCGACGGCACCGACGCGGTGATGCTCTCGCAGGAGACGGCGGTCGGCGCCTACCCGGTCGAGACGATCGCGATGATGGCCTCGATCGCCACGGCGACGGAGCGGGCCGCGCCCTACCGGCGCTGGAACGAGCAGCGCGTGCACCGCGACGCGCGCGACCCGTCCTACACCGTCGCCTACGCGGTCTGCATGGCCGCGCGCGAGCTCGAGCTCGACGCGATCGTCGTGCCGACGCTGTCGGGCCGCTCCGCGCGGCTGGTCTCCGCGCACCGGCCGGCGGTGCCGATCTTCGCGCTCTCGCCCGGCCGCGAGACCGTCCGCCGCTGCGGCCTGATGTGGGGCGTGCGCGCGCACTCCCTGCGCAAGCACGACGTCACCGAGGCGCTCATCCTCGACGCCTGCCGGCGCGTCGTCGAGCTCGGCTGGCTGAACAAGGGCCAGCGCGTCGCGGTCACCGCCGGCCTGCCCAGCGGCGTGCCGGGCTCGACGTCGCTGTTTCAGGTGCAGGAGCTGTAGGGCCTGCGCTGAGCGCGCCGCGGTAGCACCAGGGTCTTCATGGCCTGTCGGCCGCGAGGACGCCTCCTCGGCTGCGCTGCGCGGAGCGATCGATGCGGCACGCGTTTGACCCCCCGCGCATGGAAGATCGACAGCTCGAGCAGTCCAACGGCAGCCGAGGTCATGTCTCCATGAGATGCGTGGTGTACCGACACCGCGCTCCGCCGGCGGGGCGCGGGTGTCGATCCTCCATGTCGATGCCGGCCTCCTCAACGTCTTCATGGCCTCGGTGGCCACGCGGCACGAGCATCAGCGCGTCACGGGAGGGGGGCCACGCCGCCGCGCGCCGAGGCGGCGCGGTCGCGCGCTCGCTCGGCGCGGAGCGCCACCAGCCCCGTGAGCGCCATCACGACGAGCGCGACGATCGCGACGATCGCCACCGGCGAGCTGAGGTCGTCCAGCGATCCGCCGAGCGCGGTGTAGGCGAAGGCCCGCGGCGCGGCGCCGATCGCGGTCGCCGCGGCGAAGGCCGGCAGCGACACGCGGGTCAACCCGGCGGCGTAGTTGACGAGCGAATAGGGCACGCCGGGCGCGATCCGCGCGTACAGGACCGCCCAGAAGCCGCGCCGCTGGATCCACTCCTGCAGCGGCGCGAGCCGCTTGCCGGCGAGCGCCTCGATCGCGTCGTGCGCGACGAAGCGCGAGATGCTGAAGGCGAGCACCGCGCCGAGCGTGGCGGCCGTGAGCGCGACCGGCGTCCCGAGTGCGGTGCCGAACAGCAGGCCGCTGGCACCGGCCAGCAGCGGGCCGGGGAACAGCGCGCACGTCAGCAGCGCGCTGACGACGATGAAGACCGGCACCGCGGCGGCGCCGAGCGGGTCGACCGCGTCGCGGACGCGGTCGGAGGACAGCGAGCCGCTGGAGGCGACGAAGACGAAGACGACGACGACCGCCGTCGCCAGCGATGCGACGCGCAGCCAGGCCGAGCCGCGCGTCACGCGGCGCCGCGCAGCACCGCTGCGGGCGGATGCGCCGCGTAGAACTCGGCCTCCTGGCGGCCGAGCTCGGTGACCGGTTCGTCGCCGTAGATCCACTCGCGCGCGATCCGGTGCCAGTTGCCGCGCGCCCGCAGCTGGCTCATGACCGCCAGCGTCAGCATCTCCAGGCGCCGGCCGAAGAGATGGTCGGGCGGCAGCGTCTCATGGCGCATCTTCGAGAAGTGCGACGAGCGCGGGTCGGACATCTCGATCATGACCTCGGTCGCGATCTCGGGCGTGAGCGTGACCTCCTCGTCCTCGAGGTACCACCACGTCATGTCGCGGACCTGTTCGAGGATCCCCGCGGGTGTGTAGAACTCGGGCTTGGCGATGAAGCCGCCGGCGACGAGGTGCTCGATCATCGCCGCGCCGTCGCCGGCAGCCGCGATACGCTGGATCTCGAGCTCGAACTCGGCGACGGCGGCCGGGATGCGCTTGAACAGGCCGAAGTCGAAGAACGCCATGCGGCCGTCGTCGAGCAGCAGCGAGTTGCCGGGGTGCGGGTCGCCGGAGAACTGGTGGTGGCGGTACATGCAGCCGAAGTAGAAGCGGTAGACGATCTCGCCGAGGCGGTCGCGCTCGTCCTGCGGAAGCTGCTTGAGCTCCTCGAAGCCGCGGCCCTGGACGAACTCGCTGACGATCACCTTCTCGTGCGAGAGCTTCGTGATCACCGCCGGCACGACGATGAACGGATGGCCGCGGTACAGCCGCGCGACCGTGCGCTGGTTCTGGGCCTCGAGCTCGTAGTCGAGCTCCTCGTCGATCCGCGAGCGGATCTCGTCGCCCATCGCCTTGGGGTCCAGGCCCGGCGCGACCATCTTCATGAGCCGCAGGATGATCCCGAGGTTCTGCATGTCGGCGCGGACGGCCTGCGCGACGCCCGGGTACTGCACCTTGACCGCGACGTCGCGGCCGTCGTGCAGGCGCGCCCTGTAGACCTGGCCGATCGAGGCGGCGGCGATCGGCACCGGGTCGAACGTCTGGAAGACCGTCTCGATCGACGCCTCGTACTCGCCCTCGACGACCTTGCGCATGTCCTTCCAGGCGACCTTCGGCGCGGCGTCGCGCAGCTCGGCGAGCTTGGCCTGGAACTCCTCGCGGTACTCCTCGGGGACGAGGCCGACGTCGAGGAACGACATCACCTGGCCGAGCTTCATCGCCGCGCCCTTCATCGTCCCGAGCGCCGCGACGATCTGCTCGGCGGTCTCGAGCTGGCGCTTGGCGAGCGCCTTCTCGCGCCCCTCGTCGCCGCGGGCGACGTTCGTCGCGCGCGTGCCCATCTGCTTTGCCGCCTGCGTCGCGGCGAGCCGCCCCACCTTCGAGGAGCGGCTGATGCGCGACGTCGGGATTGCGTCCTTCTTGGCCACTACGTCCTTGTACGTTCGACGCGCGACCCCGGGACGATGTCGTCGCGCCCGTCGGCCCAGCGCACCCAGGCCTTGTGGCCGCCGTCGTAGTCGTCGCCCCAGACGACGAGCGTCGCCGGCTCGCCCTGGACGGTGACCTGCTCGTCGCCCTCGGCGTCCAGGCCGCGCCAGACGCGGATGAAGGCGTTGTGCTCCCACTCGGCGCCGATCGTCGTCGGATCGGTGTGACCGGGATGGACCGCGGTCGCGTGGTCGAGGCTCATCAGCGTGTCCATGATCGAGGACCTGATGTCGTCGTAGGACGTGCTGCCGGGCGCGTTGACGCCGCCGATCGAGCTCTTGAAGAGCGTGTCGCCCGTGAACACGTGGCCCGGGACGGTGAAGTTCAGCATCCCCTTCGTGTGACCCGGCGTGTGGACGGCGTCGACCTGCAGGCCGCCGATCCGCAGCGGCGCGAAGCGCTCGGCCTCCATCGGCTCGTCCGGGTGACCGAGGACGACGATGTCCGGATAGCGGGCCTGCACCTCGTCGCGCGCGCACACGTGATCGTGGTGGTGATGGGTCAGCAGCAGGTGGGTGACGTCGATGTCGTGCTGCTCGGCGGCGTCGAACAACGGGCCCATCGGACCGCCCGCGTCGACGAGGAAACCGGGGCCGCCGGGGCCGTCCGCGACGAGGTACGTGTTCGTCAGAAAGCCATCCGACATGGAGCGTTCGATCAACATGAGGGTGAGGGTACTGTGTGGTCCATGGCCGCAAAGGAGCTCATTCACACCTGCTATCGCATCGGCGACATCGATCGCTCGGTCGCGTTCTACGAGGCGCTCGGCTTTGAGGAGCGGGGGCGCAAGCCGATCCGCGACGAGGCGATCAACGTCTTCATGGGCCTACCCGGAGACGGCGATCGGCTCGAGCTGACCTACAACCACGGCGTGTCCGAATACACCCACGGGTCGGGCTACAACCACATCGCGCTGACCGTCACCGACATGGAGCAGACGCTCGCCGCGCTGGCCGAGCAGGGCATCGAGCCCGAGAAGCCGCCCTACCGCGTCCGCGAGGGCGGCTCGCTGCTGTGCTTCGTGCGCGATCCGGACGACTACCGCATCGAGCTGATCGAGAAGGGCTAGCGGACCGTCCGGCGCAGGGCTCAACCTGAAGACGTGCCAGACGACTTCGACCCGCTCACGGAGGCCCTCGTGCGGGCAGCTCAGCACGGGGACTGGAGCCTCGATCGGCTGCTGCGGTTCGCGGACGCGGGATTTGCGCCCGCGATCAGCCTGCTGGTCGGCGGCCGCTGGGTCGAGGGGATCCTGTCGACCGACGAGGACTGGGCCGACAGGCTGGACGCCGACGTCGACGCGGGCATCGGCTGGGCCTCTGCACGCACGGCCGCCGAGTTCGGCCCGATCAGCGACCCGGCGACGATCCCGCAGGACGCGCCGATGGTCGGCGATATCGAGCAGTTTCGACAGATGTTGCGCCAGAACAGCTTCCGCCAGTTCGTCGACGACCGGCGGGCCGTGGAGGCCGTGCTCGCGCAGCGCGTCGAGGCGCTGGGTGAGGACGAGCAGCTCACCGCCGAGGAGCAGCGGGAGATCGCCGCGCTGTCGGACCCGCTGCCGGTCATCACGCTGCGCGACGTGATCATCGAGGGAGCGATCCCGGCGAACAACCGCGCCCGGCCGATGCTGCGCGTCATCCGCGCGCACGTGGCGGCGTGGCATCTGGGCCGTTCGGCCGCGATCCCGACCGGGTCGGGCAGCGCCTGACACCGACCACCGCCCACTCCCGCTCGCCGTCGTGTCGAGCGCAGGGGCGCAGTGCGCACCTGACGCGACACGACCACCCAGCGCGCACCACGGAACTTGCGGCGGGCGCCGGGCGAGACCGCGGAACGTGCCGCGGGCGCCACTAAGCTCCCGCGCGTGGCTGAGCACCGCACCGCGGTCATCGACATGGGCTCCAACTCGTTCCGGCTCGTGGTCTTCACCGCCGCCGACGGCTGGTGGAAGCGCACCGACGAGATCTATCTCGCCGTGCGGATCGGCGAGGGGCTGGAGGCATCGGGCAAGCTCGGCGGCAAGCCGATGAAGCGCGGCCTCGAGGCCGCCGACGTGTTCGCCCACTTCTGCGCGGCGAGCGCGATCGCCGCTGCGGACATCCAGGCCGTCGCGACGAGCGCGATCCGCGACGCGTCCAACCAGCAGGTCTTCCTGGACCGCGTCAAGGCGCAGACCGGCCTGCGCGTCGAGGTCCTCAGCCGCGAGGAGGAGGCGACCTTCGGCTACCTCGCGGCCGTCAACTCGACGACGCTGACCGACGGCGCCGTGCTCGATCTCGGCGGCGGCTCGCTGCAGCTCGTCGAGGTCCAGAGCCGCCACGCCGGCCACACGGGCTCCTGGCCGCTGGGCGCCGTGCGGATGACCGAGCACTTCCTCGCCGACGAGGATCCGCCGCCGAAGAAGGCGCGCAAGGCGCTGAAGGCCCACGTCGCCGAGCTGCTCGCGGCCGACGCGCCCTGGCTACCGCGCAGCGGCCGCCGGATCGTCGGCATCGGCGGCACCATGCGCAACCTCGCCGCCGCCGTCCAGGCGGAGGCGGGCGAGCCCTCGACCGGCGTCCAGGGCTACGCGATCGAGCGCGAGCAGCTGCGCGCGCTGATCGGGCGCCTCGCGGCGATGAAGGCGTCCGAGCGCGGCTCCATCAAGGGCATCAAGTACGCGCGCGCGGACCTCGTCCTCGCCGGCGCGCTCGTCGTCGACGCGGTCCTCGAGCACGGCGAGCTCGAGGCGATCGAGGTGACGGAGGCGGGCCTGCGCGAGGGAATCTTCTTCAACTCGCTGCTCGAGGGCGACCCGCCGCTGTTCGACGACGTGCGCCGCTCGAGCGTCCTGAACCTCGCCGCCCGCTACAGCGTCGACCCGGCCCACACCGAGCACGTCGCGCGGCTCGCGCTCGGGCTCTTCGACGAGCTCGCCGAGCAGGACCTGCACGAGGGCGACCGCTGGGAGCGCGAGCTGCTCTTCTGCGCCTGCATCCTGCACGACATCGGCATGTCGGTCGACTACGACGATCACCACAAGCACTCGCGCTACCTGATCCTCAGCGCCGGTCTGCCGGGCTTCGAACCGCGCGAGGTCGCGCTGATCGCGCAGGCGGCGCGCTACCACCGCAAGGGCACGCCGGAGTTCGGCGAGCTCGCGCCGCTCACGCAGGCCGGCGACGACGACCGTCTCAACCGCCTGGCATGCCTGCTGCGCCTCGCCGAGGACCTCGAGCGCAGCCGCGACCAGAGCGTCCGCGCGGCGCACGTCGCAAGCGACAACGGCACGATCCGCCTCGAGCTCGAGGCCGACGGCGCGGCAGCCGTCGAGCGCTGGGCGGCGCAGCGCGAGGTCGACCTCTTCGACAGAGCATTCGGACGGCAACTGAAGGTGGAGTCGGCATGAGCCTCACGCAGGGAAGCGGTCCGCTCGGCGGCTCGCCCGCGGACGCGAACTACACGATCCAGGCGCCCGCGCACCGGATCCTCTTCCAGGCCGACCCGCGCCGCCTGCGCGCGTTCGTCGGCGACACCGTCGTGCTCGACACGACCGGTGCGCAGCTCCTGCACGAGACCGGCATCCGGCCCGTCGCCTATGTCCCGATCGAGGACATCGACGCGGCGCTGCTGCAGCGCACCGACACGACGAGCCACTGCCCGTTCAAGGGCGACGCGTCGTATTTCTCGCTGCGCGTCGGCGACGAGCGGCGCGAGGACGCGGTCTGGACCTACGAGCAGCCGCTGCCGGAGGCGAGCTGGCTGCGCGGATTCGCGGCGCTGTACTTCGACCGCGTCGACCGCTGGCTCGTCGAGGACGAGAAGGTCGACGGCGGCCGGTTGCGCGACCCGTACCACCGCGTCGACGTGCACGTCAGCTCGCGGCCGGTCACGGTCACCGCGGGCGGCGAGGTCATCGCGCAGTCCGCGCGCCCGACGCTCGTCTTCGAGACGAGCATGCCGGTGCGGGCGTACATCCGGCGCAGCGACGTCAAGGCCGGGCACCTGCGCCCGAGCGACCGCACGACATCGGACCCGTACATCGGCGACGCGATCTGGTGGCACGTCCACGCCGGCGGCGAGACCTTCCGCGACGCGGTGCACAGCTACGAGCTCCCGCGCGCCGAGGCGATGAAGATCGCCGGCCTCGTCTGCTTCTCCGGCGAAGGTGTGGAAAATGAACTAGATTCCTGACTGCCCGTCGGGTCAGGGTCCTGTCTCAGCTTCATCGCGCTTCCTCGGGGAGGTCGGGATGTACGACTACGTCATCGTCGGCGCAGGGTCTGCGGGCTGCGTGCTGGCCGCGCGGCTGACCGAGGACCCTGACGTCCATGTCCTGCTGCTCGAGGCCGGCCCGCCCGACAGCTCGCAGAACATCCACGTCCCGCTCGGCTTCACGCGCAACTTCCGCACGCGCTACGACTGGGACCTCGCGACCCACCCCGAGCGCCAGCTCCAGCGCCGCCGCATCTACCTCCCGCGCGGGCGCACGCTCGGCGGCTCGTCGTCGATCAACGCGATGATCTACATGCGCGGAAACCGCGCCGACTACGACGGCTGGGGCTGCGACGGCTGGTCCTTTCATGACCTGCTGCCGTACTTCAAGCGCGCCGAGGACAACGAGCGCGGGGCCGACGAGCTGCACGGCGCGGGCGGGCCGCTGACGGTCTGCGACGGCCGCTCGCGCAACCCGATCGCCGCGGCGTTCATCGCGGCTGCCGTCCAGGCGGGCCTCGCGCCCAACGACGACTTCAACGGGCCGGCCCAGGACGGCACCGGCTGGTATCAGTGCACGCAGCGCGACGGCCGGCGCTGCTCGGCCGCGGTCGCCTACCTGCATCCCGTGCTGAGCCGGCCGAACCTCGTCGTGAACACCGGCGCGCAGGTGCACCGGATCGTGTTCGACAAGCTGCGCGCGACGGGCGTCGCGGGCGAGCGCTACGGCGAGCCGTTCGTCGCGCAGGCGGCGCGCGAGGTCCTGCTCTGCGCGGGCGCCTACCACTCGCCGCAGCTGCTGATGCTCTCGGGCGTCGGCCCGGCGGCGGCGCTCGAGCGCGCCGGCGTCGTGGCCCTGCACGACCTGCCCGAGGTCGGCCGCAACCTCCAGGACCATCTCTCGGCGGGCGTGACCTGGAGCACCGACGAGCCCGTCTCGCTGCTCGTCGCGCGCACGGAGCCCGAGCGCTGCATGCGCGAGCTGCTCGAATCGGGCAGCGGCCCGCTGACGTCGTGCATCGCCGAGGCGGGGGCGTTCGTTCGCACGAGTGCGGACCTCGCCGCGCCCGATCTGCAGCTGCACGCGGTGCCCGCCGCCTACCCCGACGAGGGCCTCGGCGAGATCGTCGACCACGGCCTCACGCTGACCAGCGCGGTGCTGACGCCGCGCAGCCGCGGCCAGGTGACGCTCGCGTCGGCCGAGCCGACCGCCAAGCCGCGGATCGAGCACAACTACCTCAGCGAGGCCGCCGACGTCGATCGCACGATCGCCGGGGTGCGGCGGCTGCTGGAGGTCGCGGCCCAGCCGGCGCTCGCGCGCTACGCGACGCGGCCCCACGGCCTGCCCGCCTCAGACGCCGATGCCGACATCCTGCGCTACGTCCGCGCCACCGCGCAGACGCTCTACCACCCGGTCGGGACCTGCGCGATCGGCCGCGTCGTCGACACGCAGCTCAACGTGCTGGGAACCGAGGCGCTGCGCGTCGTCGACGCCTCGGTCATGCCGCAGATCACGCGCGGCAACACGAACGCGCCGACGATCGCGATCGCCGAGCGCGCCGCCGACCTCGTGCGGGCCTCTAGTGGCCCGTCTCATAACAGTCCACCGGAAACCCCGGGCGCCGATCACCGCCTGGCGGCGTCCTCGGACGCTCGATGTGGCTGAGCCACACCTTCGGTCGTGCGTCCTTGCCAGGCGGCGCCGGCATCCCGGGGTTTCC
>JBBSLI010000026.1:0-58634 GCA_038255395.1 Solirubrobacterales bacterium | reverse complement strand
GAAAACCCGGGATGCCGGCGCCGCCTGGCAAGGACGCAGGACCGAAGGTGTGGCTCTGCCACATCGAGCGTCCGAGGACGCCGCCAGGCGGTGATCGGCGCCCGGGGTTTCCGGTGGACTGTTATGAGACGGGCCACTAGTTGCGGACCGTCACGGGCACGTTCAGCAGCTGGCCGCCCGAGCTCGACTTCAGGCTCACGCGCGCCGGCGTGCCGGGCGCGGGGGCGCTGCCGCGGAACTGCCAGTCGCCGAGCGCATCGACCGCGGCGGTCGCGAACGGCGTTCCCGTCGCCGTCGCGCCGCTGTGGATCGACACGGTGACGCCCGGGCCGAAGACGTTCGACGTGCCGCTGATCCGCCACGTCCCGCGCCGGTACTCGACCTGCGCCGTGGTCAGCACGTCGGGCCGCGTCGTGATCGTCACCACATCCGCCGAGGACCCGCCGGCACCGCGCGCGGTGACCCGGAACGTGAAGTCCGCGGCCTTCTTCGGTGCGCGGAACGTCGGCTTGGCCGTCGTGTCGCCGGTGAGCGTCACGGACGGGCCCGCGGTCTGCGTCCAGGAGTACGACGTGGCCTCGGTCGACGCCGACGCGTCGAGCGTCACGAGCGCGTCCTGATCGACCGTCTGGTCCGGTCCGGCGTTCGCGACGGCAGCCGGCGCGCTGCCGCGCACGAGGACCGTCACCATGCTGGTGGACGCCCCGCCCGCGCCCGTGACGGTGAGCCGGAAGTGCAACGTCAGATCCTCGTCGTCTGCGACCTGCGGGGCGTCGAACTTCGCCGTCACCGTGCCGGCATCGGTCAGCGTCACCTGCGTGGGATCACCGCCGTCCTGCTCCCAGCTGTAGGAGCGGATCGGCCCGCTCGACCCGCTGCCGTCGAGCGTGACGCCCGTCGCCGCGCTGAGCACCTGCTGATCGGGACCGGCGAACGCCCGCACCGGGATCGCCTGGAAGCGCGCGCCCGTGATGTCGACCGGCAGGCTCGCGCTGCCGCCCGCCGCGGATCTCACCACGACGCTCTCGAGCGGCGCGGCGACGTCCCGAAGCTCGAGCACGCCGCCCGCGAGGGTGCCGTACCCGCTCGCCGTGAGCGTCGGATTGGCGACCTTGTCGGTCGACGTCGCGTTCACCGTGAGGGTGCTGCTGTCCGCGTCGTACGTCGCGTGGCCGTCGACGCCGTCGGTCACCGTGACCGACTTCGTGCTGACGGGCGTGTCGCCGACGTTGCTGAGCTTCAGCGACGCGGGCGGCTCAGGGCCGTCGAAGTCGACGTGTGCGACGTAGTGGCCGAGCTCGCCGCGCAGGCGCGTCGGGTCGACGCTCGTCCCCGAGACCTCGATCGACTGCGTCCCGACGTCCGAGTTGGCGAACACGTCGACCGTGCCGCCGGCGTTCGTGGACCGGCTGTACGTCGCCCGCGTCGGCTCGACGCCGCCGTTGGTCGCGTACTTGCCCTGGACCGTGAACAGGTCGTTCTCCGCGCACGTCGCCGGGTCGGACTCGGCGCCGAGCTGGACACAGGCCTTGAGGAGGTTCGTGCCGTACGGGCTGCCGGTGATCACGTGCTCGACGTTCGGGTCGCCCAGGTAGCCGGCGGGCGCGGCCGGGCCGACGACCGGATCCCAGCGCAGGAACGGGCCGATGCGGCTGTTCAGCGCCTCGCCGAACTGGCCGGCCGCGATGCCGACGTCCTCGACGAACTTCAGCGACCCGTCGCCGTCGGAGGTCAGCCGGTCGACGCCGTAGGGGTGGGTGATCGTGTACGCCCGGCCCGGCTCGAGCCCCTTGCCGACGAAGCGCACGCGCCCGAAGACGATCTGG
Source organism: Solirubrobacterales bacterium (assembly GCA_038255395.1). Classification (GTDB taxonomy): domain Bacteria; phylum Actinomycetota; class Thermoleophilia; order Solirubrobacterales; family Solirubrobacteraceae; genus CADCVQ01. Next base: position 56,808 of record JBBSLI010000026.1, on the reverse strand, counting down.
TCGCCGGCGACCGGCTCGCCGTTGACGAACGTCGCCTCCAGACCGAGCGTCGCGGCGATGCTGCCCCCGCCGGGGAACGTCGCGCTCGAGCCCGCGAGGAAGTAGAAGATCTCGCTCGGCCAGTTCTCCGGGAACGAGAGCGGCTTGGTCTCGTCGGGCACGTCGCCGGGCAGAAACCCGCACAGCGGGTCGCTCTGATCGACGCAGAACTCGAGCTTGCGGTTCGTGTCGTCCTTGTACCAGACCGGAAATCCGTCGGTCTCGCTGACGGGCCCGAAGGCGGTCAGGTGGCCGCTGTTCTTCGCGCCGATGATCTGCCCGGCCGCCACCCCGGCGAGCCCGATGAGCGTCAGGCACACGACGAGCGTCGCCGCGGACCGTCTCCGCAGTGGTCCCCTGTGACCGAGCACGAGATTCCCTTCTTCGCAATGGATACGTCGACTGCCCCCGGCACGTAGGGGACGACGACCACATTGCTGCAGCGCAGGCGACAGGGCACCCTCGCTTCCAGACGGCCGGTGCGTGCGAACTCGCACGGTTGCTGCGACGAATGTCCCACGGCCGCTCAGACCATCTGCGTTCCGGCCCGCCGGCCGATCCGGCTCAGAGCGGGATGTTGCGCATGACCGGGCGCTCGCGTCCGGCACTCGCCGCGGCGAGCATCCCGAGCGCGTCCGACAGCCGCCGGCGCGTGAGCGACGGCGCGACGATCTCGTCGACGACGCCCTCGCGGGCGGCCGTCTCGGAGGACAGCCAGTCGCGCTCGTACTCGTCGGCGAAGCGGGTGCGCGCCGCGCCGGGTTCGTCGGCGGCCTTGATCGCCTTGCGGTGGATGAGGTCGACGGCCTGCTTTGGGCCCATGACGCCCAGCTGCGCCTGCGGCCAGGCGAGCACGAGGTCGGCGCCGAGCTCGCGGCTGTTCATCGCGATGAAGGCACCGCCGAAGGCCTTGCGCAGGACGACCGTCACGCGCGGCACGGTGGCGGCGGCGAACGCGTGGACGAGCTTCGCCCCGTGGCGGATGACGCCGATCTGCTCCTGCCCGCTGCCGGGCAGGAAGCCGGGCGTGTCGACGAGCACGATCAGCGGGATCCCGTAGAGGTCGCAGGTGCGCACGAAGCGCGCGCCCTTCGTCGCGGCGTCGGCGTCGAGGACACCGCCGAGGTACCTCGGCTGGTTGGCGACGATGCCGACCGCGCGGCCGTCCATGCGGGCGAAGCCGGTCAGCATGTTGCGTGCCCAGCGCGGGCTGATCTCGAGCAGGCGGCCGCCGTCGACGAGCGTGCGCACGACGTCGCGGACGTCGTAGACCTTGCGCTTGGACTCGGGCACGAGCCGGTCCGACGCGCCGTCGAACGGATCCATGCTCGGCCAGCGGCGCGGCACCTCGGTGGCGTGCTGAGGCAGGTAGTCGAGCAGGTCGCGCACGAGCCAGGCGGCGTCGAGGTCGCCGTCGGCGACGAACTGGCAGACGCCGTTTCTCTCGTGCACCTTCGGCCCGCCGAGCGTGACCGCGTCGACGTCCTCGCCCATGACCTCCTTCACGACGCCGGGGCCGGTGAGGAACATCGACGCGCGTTTGGTCATCACGACGAAGTCCGTCAGCGCGGGCGAGTACGAGCCGCCACCGGCGGATGCCCCGCAGATCACGGAGATCTGCGGCACCACGCCCGACAGGGCGACGTGCTGGTTGAAGATCTTCGCGTAGCCTGCCAGGGCGGCGACGCCCTCCTGCAGCCGCGCGCCGGCGGACTCGATGAAGCCGACGACCGGCATCTTCGCGCGGCCGGCGGTGTGCAGGACGCGGCAGATCGTCTCGGCGTGGACCTCGCCCAGCGACCCGCCCATGAAGGACGGGTCCTGCGCGTAGCAGGCGATCGGGCGCCCGTCGACGCGACCGGTGGCGCCGATCACGCCGTCACCGGGTGCGGCGCGGTCGCCGACCCGCGCGGAGCGTACCTCGCCGCGCATCGTCTGCAGCGAGCCCGGGTCGCAGAGCGCCTGCAGGCGCTCGTACGGGGTCAGCTTCTCGTCGGTCCTCGGGACCAGCGCAAGGTTGCTCATCGGAGGCCTCCAGCCTCGACCTGCGGCCTGTTCAAGCCGCGGCCGACTTCTTCTCGGTGATGAAGTCGATCGCGTCGCCGACGGTCTTGATCTGCTTCATGTCGTCGCCCTCCATGCGGACGCCGTGCTCGTCCTCGACGACCTGCGCGAGCTCGGCGAGGTCGAGCGAGTCGACGTCGATGTCCTCCCACGTCGCGTCGCGCGTGACGTCGGGGGCCTTGGCGCCGAAGGTGATCAGCGACTCGACGACGGTGGTCTCGATGGCACTGGGTGCTGTGGTGGTCATGGGGTTGCTCCTTGGTAAGGGGTGCGGGAGGCGATGCGAGGCGACGCGGTCAGGCGCTCATGCCGCCGTCGACGAAGAGCGTCGTGGCGGTGATGTAGCCGGCGGCGTCGGAGGCCAGGAAGCGCACGGCGGCGGCGACCTCGCCGGGGTGGCCGGGGCGGCGCATGGGGACGGCTTCGAGCAGCTCGCGCGGCAGGTCGGCGGTCATCTCGGTCTCGATGAAGCCCGGTGCGACCGCGTTGACGGTGACGCCCTTGCGGGCGATCTCGACGCCGAGCGTCTTGGTCATGCCGATCAGGCCGGCCTTCGCGGCGGCGTAGTTGACCTGGCCGGCGTTGGCGCGCGGCCCGACGACCGAGGCGACGTTGACGATGCGCCCGTAGCGCGCCTTCATCATCGGCCGCACGAGGGCGCGGCTGAGGCGAAACGCGGCGCTGAGATTGGTCTCGATGACACGGTCCCACTGGTCGTCGTCGATCTGGATCGCCAGGCCGTCGGCGCGCACACCGGCGCAGTTGACCAGGCCGAGGACCGGGCCGAGGCGCTCCTGCGCCTGCGCGAGCACGTCGGCCATCGCGCCGGGGTCGCAGACGTCGCCGCCGATCGCGACGGCCGAGCCGCCATCCTGCTCGATCGCGTCGACGGTCCGCGCGGCGCCGTCGGCGTCGGAGCGATAGCCCGCGGCGACGGCCCAGCCGTCGGCGGCGAGCTCGCGGGCGATCGCGGCGCCGATGCCCTTCGAGGCGCCGGTGACGAGGACGACGGCGCCGTCGGGACGGCGGCCCTCCCTGGTCTGCGTGTCGGGCTGGATGGTGGTGCTCATGTGGGCTCTCCTCCGTAGGTCAGCAGTGCGGCGCCCCAGGAGAAGCCGGCGCCGAACGCGGTCAGCAGGACATGGCCGCCGGCGGTCGGCAGGCGCCCGTCGTCCTCGGCGAGCGCGAGCGCGAGCGGGATCGACGCGGCCGACGTGTTGCCGAGGTCGGCGACGTAGTCGGCGACGCGCTCGGGCTCCAGGCCGAAGCGCTCGCGGACCGCCCTGATGATGCGGCCGTTGGCCTGGTGGGCGATGACGAGATCGACGTCCTCGATGCCGAGTTGCGCGAGCGTGAGCAGCTCGCGGCACGAGCGCTCCATGTGATCGACGGCCTCCTCGTAGACGAGGCGGCCCTGCATCCGCACGACGTTGTCGGTGCGGTCGATGTAGAGCACGTCGCGCTGGGCGTCGGCGCCGAGCACGACCGGGCCGAGGCTGGCGGGCCCGCCGGGGGCGAGCACGGCGGCGCCGGCGCCGTCGCCGAAGAGGGCGGCGGTCTGTCGATCGTCGTGGTCGGTGTAGCGCCCGAGGACGTCGGCACCGATCAGCAGCACGGTGTTCGCGCGGCCGCTCTCGATCAGCGCTGCGCCCTGCTGCAGGCCGGCGAGAAAGCCGGTGCAGGCCAGGCCGACGTCCCACGCCATCGCGCGGTTGCAGCCCAGTTCGCCGGCGACGATCGGCGCCGCCTGCGGGACGATGTCGTCGGCGGAGGAGGTCGCGACGAGCACGGCGTCGACGTAGGCGGGGTTGACGCGGGCGGCGGCGAGCGCGCGGCCGCCGGCCTCGATCGCGAGATCCGACAGGCTCTCGCCGTCGGCGGCGCGGCGGCGGGCGCTGATGCCCGTCCGCTTCGTGATCCAGGTCGGCTCGACGCCGATGCGCGCGGCGATCGGATCGTTCTCGACGACCGTCGGCGGCAGCGCGCGGCCGAAGCCGATGATGCCGGCCGTACGCAGCCGCGAACGGATCCGCGGAGCGACCGGGGACGGCGCGAGAGCAAGCTCAGACGGGTGCACTGATGTCCTCCAGCAGCATGTCGGCCGTGGTCGCGCTGGCGCCGCGGATGCAGCGCGGGACGAGCTTGGAGAGGACCTTGCCGGGGCCGACGTCGATGTAGGCCTGGACGTTGAGCGCGTCCAGCATCGTCATCGTGTCGCGCCAGCGCACCGGTGCGACGAGCGCCTCGGCGAGTTCGACGGCGGGATCGACGAACGGCTTCGCCGTCGCGCAGCTGATCACGGGGATCTCCGGGGTATCGAAGACGACCTCGGTCAGCGCGACGCGGAAGGGCTCGACGGCGCCCTGCATCTGCGGCGAGTGGAAGGCACCGGCGACGCCGAGCGGCAGCGCGCGCAGGCCCGCGGTCGTCGCGTCCTTGCGGGCGGCGTCGAGCGCATCGGGCGAGCCCGAGAGCACGACCTGGCCGGGCGCGTTGTCGTTGGCGATGCTGACGCCGTGGCGGGCGGCGAGCTGCTCGGCCTGGGCGGGCGATGCGCCCAGCAGGGCGAGCATCGTGCCGCCGCCGGAGGCCTCGCCGGAGACCGCCATGTGGTCGCCGCGGATGACGACGAGCCGCAGCGCGTCGAGGTCCGACAGCGCGCCGGCGGCGGCCAGCGCGGAGAACTCGCCGAGCGAGTGGCCGGCCAGCGCGACGGGGCTGACGTGGTCGCGCAGCCGCGACCAGCCGGCCAGCGAGGCGCACAGGATCGCGGGCTGGGCGAAGCGGGTGGACTCGTCGACGCGATCGAAAGGATCCTCGCCGACGAGCTCGATTGCAGCCTCGAGCAGGTCGGGGCGCACTGCGGCCACGAGGGCGCGCATGTCCGGTGTCTGGCTGCCTTGTCCGGGGAAGAGGACAGCGGTTGGATGGGATTCAAGCACGCACCTACCGTTGCGCGTTGACATCGGAAGAACAGGCGTTCCCCCCCGTGTGGGGGGAACATCGCGGCAGGTCGGGGGGGAGGCGGACCCGCTGCGCCTCGCCTCCGGGCTGCCGGGGTCAGCGCGTACGGGTGCGGATCACGCGACCGGCCCGGGTGGAGGTCGTCGAGATGCCACTGGCCTGCTGCGCCGCGAACGTCCGCGTCGCACAGCTGTAGCCGCAGACCTGCAACGGGCAGGCGCCGCCCTCGCACTCGCCCGCGCGGACACGGCGGTAGTACGCCGAGATCACGCCACGGGCAGACGAGCATGCTGTGCCACGAGCCGTGATCCGCAACGTCTCACCCGAGACGGCCCGCAGCGTGCCGCAGGCCGTCTCGCGGGTCGGGGGCGCGGCGGCCTTGCGGATCGTCACGCGGGCGGTCGCCCTGACCGCACACGAGTTGCGGCACGCGAGCACCACGTAGGTGCCCGGCGTCGCACGCCTGCTCGTCGTCGAGCGCAGCCGGAAGCGCCCACGGGCATCCGTGCGCACGCTGCCCAGCCGCGAGAGATCGTCGCTCTGGGGCGGCCCGATCTGGACGACGACCGTCGTGCGCGCGCCGAAGCCCCGACGCCGCCGACGTCGGCATCTGGGAGATCGACACGCTGCCGCGCGCGCTCGCCCTCGCGGCGGTGGGGGTCGCGCTCGTGCCGCTCGCGGGCTGGATCGTGCGGGGCCTGACCGTCGTCGAGCTCGCCTGGATGCGCTGGCTGCTGTCGCGGCGGGCGGGAGACAGCACGCAGGCGACCGCGTACGGTGGCGCCGTGGCGTCGGCTGCGCAACCGGTCGACGAGCAGCGCGACAGGCCCCCGATCGCCGTGCCGCTGCCGCTGCACGTCTCGTTCGCGCTGCTGATCGGGCTCGTCGTCTTCATCATCTGGGCCGCGACCGGCTTGGGCTACTTCTGGCCCGTCTGGGTCTGGCAGGGCCTCGCACTGTCGGTCGCGCTCGACGTCGTGGCGCTGCGCGCGCAGACCGGCCGGCGCGCAGCTCGGCCGGGCCGAGGAGCGCGTCGCCGACCAGCCCGAGGTGGCCGCGCTGCTGCGTGCCGCCCGCGAGGATGCCGGCCTCGCGATCGCCGAGCTGCGCGATCTGGCGCGCGGCATCGCGCCGCCGATCCTCGCCGACCGCGGGCTGGCCGCGGCGATCGAGGCGCTGGGCCGGCGCTCCGCGATCCCCGTGACCGTCGACGCCGACCGCGACCAACGGCCGCTGCCGGTCGTCGAGACCGCCGCCTACTTCGTCGTCGCCGAGGCGCTGACCAACGTGGCCAAGCATGCGGGTGGAGCGGCCGCGCACGTGCGCGTGGCGCGCTCCGCCAGCGGCGAGGATCTCGTGATCGCGGTCTCCGACGACGGGCCGGGCGGTGCGGACGCCGGCGGCGGCGGGCTCAGCGGGCTGCGTGCCCGCGTCGAGGCGCTGGACGGAACGCTGACCGTGACGAGCCCACCCGGCGGCGGGACCGTGCTGAGAGCGGAGTTGCCATGCGGGCCGTGATCGTCGAGGACTCCGTCCTGCTGCGCGAGGGGATCGTCGCGCTGCTGCGCGAGAACGGCATCGACGTCGTCGCCCAGGCCGACGACGGCCCCGGCCTGCAGCGGATCGTCTCCGGCCACAAGCCCGACATCGCGATCTGCGACGTGCGGCTGCCGCCGACGTTCAGCGACGAGGGGCTGCGGGCGGCGATCGAGGCCCGCAGGCGCCATCCCGATCTTGGCGTCCTGATCCTGTCGCAGTACGTCGAGCCCGTCTACACGGCCGAGCTGCTGGCGTCCGGTGAGGCGGGCGTGGGCTACCTGCTCAAGGAGCGCGTCGGCGAGGTGCGGGCGTTCATCGACGCCGTCGAGCGCGTCGCGGCGGGCGGCACGGCACTGGACCGCGAGGTCGTCGCCGAGCTCATGCGCGCGCGCACCGCCGCGGGCGCCGACGACACCGCGCTGGGATCGCTGACGCCGCGCGAGCGCGAGGTGCTCGAGCTCATGGCCGAGGGCCGCTCCAACGCGGCGGTCGCGCGGGCGCTCGTCGTCAGCGGCGGCGCCGTCGAGAAGCACGTGCGCAACATCTTCGCGAAGCTCGACCTGCCTGCGAGCAACGACGATCACCGGCGCGTGCTGGCGGTGCTGGCGTTCCTGCGGGCTGACGCGGGGTAGGCGGGGCCTTCGCCCTCGTGTGAGGGGCGGTCGTGTTCGCCGGCGCGCCGGCAGAACGGCAGCATTGAGGGGATGGGTTCGCCGTCGCGCGGGGTGTGAGCGAAGCCGTTGGTCAACGTGGTCGGCGCGTTCGCCGCTGCCGGCAGGAGCCGTGTCGCGAACGTGTTGGCATGCAACAGCTTCACGACACGGCACCCCGCTGAGGCCAACCCGACCAGAGCCGTGGGCGAGATTGTGTGCACATCGAACACCGTGACGACACGGCACCCGCCCCGGCCGGTCCGGGCGCAAGCGCCTCCACCACCGGAACTCACACGCCTTATCGATGCAGTTCTGCCGGCGCGACGGCGATCACGACGCACCCGGGCAGCGAGCAGCGCACGCAAAACCCCACCCCGCAGCCGGGGGTCAGCCCCACCCCCGTCCGCCCGCCCGCCGCAGCGACGCGAGCGCCCCCGGAGTCGAGAGTGATCGCCACGATCACATCGACGAAGGCGAGTCGTCATGAGACCGACGAACATCGCAGCACGGGCAGGCCGCTGGAGCGCGCAGCACCGCCGGATCGCGATCCTCGGATGGTTCGCGTACGTCGTCGCGGCGACCGTCGGCGGCGGCATGATCGGCACGAACTCGCTCGCGCCCGCCGAGATGGGCAACGGGTCGTCGAAGGTCGCCGACCTCGCGGTCGACAGGGCCGGCTTCCGCGAGTCCAGCGGCGAGCAGGTGCTCGTCCAGGCTCGTTCGCGTGATGTCTCGCGGGCCGCGCTGCAGCAGGCTGCCGCGGATCTCGCGGAGCGCCTGAGCAAGGTGCCGCACGTCGAGAAGGTCGTCTCGGCCTTCGACGCGGGCGTCGCCGGCCAGGTCTCCAGGGACGGCCGCTCGGCGCTGCTGTCGTTCGAGATCGCCGGCGGCGACGACGCCGCCGGCGAGCGCGTCGACGCCACGCTCGCGGCGATCGAGTTCAAGCAGATGGGCGTCGGCCTCGCGGCCGCGATCCTGATCGACGCGACGATCGTGCGGGCGGTCCTGCTGCCCGCGACGATGAAGCTGCTCGGCGACTGGAAGTGGTACCTGCCGCGCGGCCTGGCATGGCTGCCGCAGACCGGCAAGGTCGCCACGCAGCGCGCGTAGACCGAGCAGCAGCGATGCGAGAGTGCCTGCCCGGAACGGGGCGGGCACCCGCGCGCCCGGATCGAGTACCTAGGACTGGCTCTTGCGCAGTCGCCGCTCGGCGGCTTCGCGCTTGAGATCGACCTGCGCGGCGAGCGCTGTCGCGGACTGGCGCGCACGGCGCTCGTCGACGGTCTCCTTGGGCGGGCGCGGGGCGTAGCCACCGGCGTTCTTCTGCGGCGGGCGAGATGGCGCTGGGGCCTTGTCGGCCATGTGTCCTCCGTGGTGCGAACGACGTCGCGTCAGTGAACGAGTACTGCCTGCACGTTGACGGTAGCAGGCGCCCCCGGACGTTCTCCGCCCCGCGGCGCCTCAGCCTGAGTCAGCGGTCCGACAGCGCGCGGTCCTCGACGATCCAGGCGGCGCCCTCCGGCGTCAGCGCCCAGGCGCCGTCGCCGAGCGCCACGACGTGGCCCTCCTCGCCCAGCGACCCGAGGTTCAGGGGCGTGCGCATGTCGCCGCGCCCGCGCCCGATCGCCTCGTCGATCGCCGCCACCGCCACGGCGACGCCGGGCGTGGCGCCCGACAGGTCCCAGATGGCGTTCATGACGTGCGCGAGATCGCGGCGGCTCATGACGGACATCGTCACAGGTGCTCCAAGGACCAACAGATACGGTGAGCCCGCGGGCGCGCCGTCACAACATCTCGTGCCGTTCGTAACAACGATCGTGCACGCCGACGAGCGCCCAGATGCAGTCCTGCTCGCGGCCACCGCCCACGAGCCGGAGGCGTTCGTGGGTGGTGCGTGACGCAGGCCGCGAGGATCGTCGGCGACCGCAGCCGAACGCCGGACCTCGCGCTCGGGACGCTGCGCGAGATCCGCCCAGGCACGTCCAACTGCCCGGGCAGTCGCGGGAGCCTCACGCCGGCGCGCCCGGTCGCTCTGTCAGGCGAGTTCGCAGGCGGCGGACCGGCGCGCGCCGGTCCGCAGCGGATCGCCCGGCGAACGCTGCCCGGTCGCACGGTCCTCAGCGGCGTGGCCCGCGACGACGTCGCGCGCGTGACGATCGCGACGCCGAGGGACGTGCGGACGCTGATCCCGTCGAGCGGCGCGCACGCCTTCGTGGTCGTCTACGACGGGACGTTCCCGACCGGCGAAGGGACGCTCACGGCGGCCTTCGAGGACGGCTCGACGGCCGTCGAGCTGCTGCCCTTCCTCGGCATGCCCTGACGCGGCGGTCCTACGCGAGGTGCAGTGCGGACCCGCCGACGCGCTGGTGGTAGAAGTGCGCGACGAGCGCCTCGGTGACCTTCGGGTCGAACTGACGCCCGGCGCAGCGGGTCAGTTCGGTGAACGCGTCGGCATGGGACATGCGCGCGCGGTAGGGCCGGTCGCTCGTCATCGCGTGGTAGGCGTCGCAGGCGAGGATGATGCGGCTGCCGATCGGGATCAGCTCGCCGACGAGCCCGTCCGGATAGCCGGAGCCGTCCCACGACTCGTGCTCGTGGCGGACGATCTCGGCGACGTTCAGGAAGCCGCCGATGCTGCGCAGGATGCGCTCGCCGATGACGGGATGCTCGGCCATCACGATGCGCTCGTCGGGCGTCAGCGGGCCGGGCTTGTTGAGGATCGCGTCGGGGATCCCGACCTTGCCGATGTCGTGCAGCAGCGACGCGGCGCGCACGTCCTCGACCTGGGCGGGCGAGAGCCCGAGGGTTCGGGCGACCGCGACCGACATCTCGACGACCGACTCGGAGTGCTCGCCGGTGTAGCGGTCGCGCTCGAGCAGCGCGATCGCCAGCGCCTCGACGGCGTCGCGGCGATGCAGCTTGACGCTGACAGGGGCGCCGCTGCTGCCGTCCTCGGAGCAGATGACCGCGCGGCCGCCGCCGCCCGCCTGCGCGTCGGCGAGCGCCTGGGATGCCTTCTGGAAGAGCACGACCGCATCCTGGTCGGCGGGTCCGAACTGCACGACGCCCGCCGACGCCGAGACGCCGCGGATCGGGCCCACCTCGATCAGCTGCAGGGCGCCGAGCAGCCGGCCCACGCAAGCGCTCGTCGCCGCCTCACCGGCCTCGCGCAGCAGCAGCGCGAAACGGTCGTCGCCGATCCGGCCGAGCAGGTCCTCCGAGCGCGTGCCGGCGCGCAGTGCCTCGACGAGCGCGCTCAGCAGCGCGTCGCCGACGGCGAAGCCGTGGTCGCGGTGGATGTCGGCGAGCCGGTCGACCTGGAGCACGATCAGGGCTCCCACGAGGTTGCGGCGCCTGGTGCGCGCGAGCTCCTCGACGAACTGCTCTCGGAAGGCCTCGATGCGCAGGACGGCGGTGAGCGCATCGCGGCCACGGCGCAGCAGCGCGACCTCGAGGTCGGCGATCCGCTTGCGGGCAGCCTCGAGCTCCCGGGTGAGTTGGTCGCGTTCGCTGCGGGCGGACATCACGAACCTGATCGGCGCGAACGCGCGCGCCGACGACTGCAGCACCGCAATCTGGACCGAGAGCTGAGCCTCAGCCTCTCAGCCGCGCGCCGCGCCCGCGAGCTGCCCGCGCAGCGTCGCGATCTCGAGCACGGCGACCATGACGTAGTCGTGGCCGGCGTCGGCGATCGCGTTCTCGAGCCGCGTCATGTACGGCGAGGGATATTCGATGCCGAGCTCGAGCGCGTGGAAGCGCTCCGCCTGCAGGCTGATGAGACGTGTTCGTGCGTCGTTGGCGTCCATCGGGCAAGCCTGCCCGATGGACCACCTTTGCGCCAATCGCGCCTACACGAAGGTCGAGGTACGGATAACCCCCGCAACCCGTTGTCCGCAGGCGCGATCTTTTGTATCGTGCCGGGCTAGGCGGGGTGGTGGTTCACCCGCGGTCCTTCCGCTCGTCGCGACGTCGATGCGGGGGGGCGTACAGCGGCCAGGTCCTCCAGGGGGAGGGCAGGTCCATAGATCGGTATCAATGCGGTATCAGCCGCGTACCACGACGGAGGGAATCCAAGGTGCTGGCATTGTCTTTCGGAGGTGACGTCAAGCTCTACTTCGCGCCCGACGAGCGCGTTGCGCCCCCGGGCGCACCGACGGGCGGGTACGCAACACCGCCCACGCACGCTCCGACCTCATGGCCGTCCGGCTTCGCCTCGTACGGCGGCAGGACCGGCAACGCAGCTCCCGTCACGGGCGAGCTGTCGGAGCACGCGAAGGCCGCCCTCAAGCGGATGGGCATCACGCAGTAGCGCGAAGTTGCTGTGACGGTTTCCGAGGCCGGGGCGCATGCTCCGGCCTCGGTCGTTCAACGAGCGTCGACGCGCGCGAGCGCCGCGACGCGCGCGGCGGCCGAGACCGCCGCCACCTCGCCGGGCACCTCGGCGAGCCGCACCTGGCGCACGAAGCTCAACCGGCGCCCCAGCGGCGCGAAGAAGTCGTCGTAGTGCGTCGGCACGACGACGCCGGGATCCAGCCGCGGCAGGATCCGTTCCCAGTAGCGCGGCGTGAAACCGCGCCCCGCAACGCCGGCGAGGAACACGTCGACCGGCTCGTCGCGCAGCTCGTCGTCGTCGAGGTCGGCCGAGCCCTGGTGGTAGAGGCTCACCCCCGCGACGTCGATCCGGATTCCCCAGACCTGCCCGCAGCGGTAGGCGCGCGGCGACAGGGCGTGCAGGTGATCGCACGTCAGCTCGCCGTCCATCGGGATCTTGCGCCCGAACAGCAGCTTGGAGTGGCGGCTGGGCACGAAGCGCACGACGAACGGGCCGAGCTCGTAGGGCTTGTGCGGGGTGACCTCCTTCGCGAGGTCGCCGAGCCCGTGCAGGTGCATGAGCTGCGCGAGCGACGACGAGCCGTACGCCTTCGTCTTGAAGCGCCGCGCGATCGCGGGCGCGTCGACGGCGTGGTCGAAGTGGGTGTGGCCGACGAGCACGCCGGCGACCGGCCCGGGCGCGGAGATGTAGCGGTCGATGAGCGCCTCGTCGGGCATCGCGACGCGGCCGAGCAGCAGCGCGCGCAACGGCACGCGCGACACGTACGGGTCCACGAACAACGAGACGCCCTCGTACGTGATGCGGTAGCCCGACACGCCGAGCCACTGCAGCTCCAGGCCGGCGGGCAGCGCGAGCGCGACGGCCTCGAGCTCGCGCAGCGCCGCGGCGTCGTCGGTGGCGGTGGCGTCGGCCATGCGACAGAGGCTCGCAGACGGCGGCGCGGACCCGTCCTCGTTCGCATCCCCCCGGCCGGGGGGTAGCGCTTCAGATCGCGGCCCGCGGATGGCACGCTGCAGGCGTGTCAGATCACGGCCACGGCGAACGGCTGTCGGCGATCGACGCTTCGTTTCTGCAGCTCGAGTCCGGCAGCGCGCACATGCACGTCGCATGGTGTTCGATCCTCGCTCCGCGCGACGACGCCGCACGCCCGAACCTCGAGGCGCTGCGCGAGCGCGTCAGCGCGCGTCTGGGGTGGGTGCCGCGCTGCCGCCAGCGCCTGCTGTCGGCGCCGCTCGGCCTCGGCGAGCCGCGCTGGGTCGACGACCCCGGCTTCGACGTCGCCGACCACGTCGTGCAGCTCGGCGACGCGGACGACCCGATCTCGCCTGCGAGCTTCGCCGCGATCCGCGACACGCTGCTGTCCACCCCGCTGGACCGCGATCGCCCGCTCTGGCAGATCGCGCTGATCCCCCGCCTCAGCGATGGCCGCGCGGCCGTCGTCGGTCGCGTGCACCATGCGATGGCCGACGGCGCCGCCGCGCTGCAGGTCGCGATGCTGATGCTCGACGTCGACGGCTCGCCCGACGCGCCGCCCGTGCCGTGGCAGGCCGCGGCGGCGCCGAGCACGCTGCAGCGCGCGCTCGACGAGATCGTCCACGGCGCAGAGCGCACCTCGCGCGCCGCGCGCGACGTCGCCCGTGCCGTCGAGCACCCGCGCACGGCGGCCCGCGGCGCCCTGCGCGACGTCGGCCGGATGGCGCAGGCGCTCGCCGAGGACCTGCTGCCCAGCGCGCCCACCTCGCAACTCAACAGCCCGCTCGGCCCGCGGCGCACGCTCGTGCAGCATCGCGTCTCGCTCGCGCAGCTCGGTGAGATCACGCGTGGCACCCCGGCGTCACGCAACGACGCCGGCCTCGCCGCGGTCGCCGGCGCGCTGCGAGCGCTCGCGCTCGAGCAGGGCGTGCCCGCCGAGCCGCTGAAGGCGCTCGTGCCGGTCAACGTCCGCCGCGCGCACGAGTACGGGACGCTCGGCAACCGCGTCTCGATGGCGTCGGTCTGGCTGCCGCTGGCGCTCGCCACGCCCGGCGCGCGCCTGGACGACGTCAACGAGCAGACCGCGCGCTTCAAGCGCAGCGCACGCTCGGAGGGAACGCAGTCGGTGATGTCGGGCCTGTCGCTGCTGCCCAGCGCGTTGCGCGCGCCGGTGCTGCGCGCGGTCGCGCCGGGGCGCTTCAACCTCACGATCTCCAGCGTGCCGGGCCCGCGCACCACGCTGTTCATGCAGGGCGCGCCGGTGGAGGAGACCTACCCCGTGATCCCGATGGCGCCGGAGCAGACGCTGTCGATCGGAATGCTCGCCTACAACGGCCACCTGCACTTCGGCCTGTACTCCGACCCGGACGCGCTGCCGCAGGCGACGCGCCTGGCCGAGCTGATCGACGACGAGCTGCGCGCACTGCTGCGCGCCCGCCGGCCGCGCGTACCGCTGCCCGTCGTCGCACCCGCAACCGCCGGTCCCGTCGGGACCTACGCGAACCGATCTGCCGTGTTGACCGCGGCCGGACGAGGAGGACACGCATGACTTCCGCGACTTCGCCGCGGCGGCTGACGCCGCTGGACGGCTCGTTTCTGCGCCTGGACACCCAGCAGTCCCCGATGCACGTCGGCTGGAGCGCGGTCTTCGGCGCGCCGCAGGACCGCCCGCGACCCACGGCCGAGGCGATTCGCGAGCTCGCGGCCGGGCGGCTGCACGAGGTCCCGTGGTGTCGCTGGCGGCTGGCCGACGCACCGTTCGGACTCTCCGAGCCGCGCTGGATCGACGACGCCGACTTCGACCTGTCGGCGCACATCGTGGAGCTCACGGCGCCCGACGACGCCGTCAGCGACGCCACCTTCGAGGCCCTGCGCTCGACCGTCCTGTCGACGCCGCTTGACCGCGCGCGCCCGCTGTGGCAGGTCTTCCTCGTCCCGCGCCTGGCCGACGGCCGCGTGGGGATGGTCGGCAAGATCCACCACGCGCTCGTCGACGGCATGGCGGCGCTGCAGATCGTCAAGCTGTTCACCGACGCCGAGCCCGACGTGGCCTCGCGTCCGCCGGTGCGCTGGCGCCCGGCGGGTCGCTCCGGCGCCGGCGGCTGGGCGCTGGACGCGGCGCGCTACGCGGTCAGCGACGGCCTCGGCGCGTTGCGCGCGGGAGCCGGCGCGGTCACACATCCGCGCGGCAGCATCGAGGCGGCGGCGCGGGGCGCGCGGCGGATCGCAGCGGCCGTCGCCGAGGACGTGCTGCCGGCGGCGCCCGCGTCCCGGCTCAACGGCCGCATCGGCACGCGCCGCACCCTGATCGGCTACCACGCGCCACGCTCGCTGCTGCGCGCCGCGCGCGGCAACGGCGGCACGCTGAACGATGTCGGCCTGACCGCCGTCGCGGGCGCGCTGCGGACGCTCGCGCTGCGCCGCGGCGACGATCCGAGCGAGCCGCTGAAGACGATGGTGCCCGTCAGCATGCGCCGCATCGGCGAGGAGGACGCCGGCAACCAGATCGCGCTGGTCTACATGCCGCTGCCGATCCACCTGGCGACGGGCGCCGAACGGCTGGCGTACGTCCGCGAGCAGACCGCGCTGCTCAAGCACGCCGACCGCCCGCAGAACACGGCCGCCTTCGTCCAGGCCGCCGGGCTCGTGCCGGCGCCGCTGCGCACGCCCGTCGTGCGCGCGCTGGCGGCGCCGCGGCAGTTCAACCTCACCGTGTCGCAGTCGCCGGCGCCGCGCGGGTCGATCTACCTGCTCGGCTGCGAGCTCGAGGAGGTCTACTCCGTCGTGCCGATCGCCCAGGGCCACACGCTCGCGATCGGGATGGTGCGCTACCGCAACGAGCTGTTCTTCGGCTGCTACGCCGACCCGGTCGCGCTGCCTGACGTGCACGACCTGCCGGGGCTGCTGGAGTCCGAGCTGCAGGCGCTCGGCAACGCCGCCGCGGCGCGCCGCAGCGGGCCGGCCGCACAGGCTGCGTCGGCGGCGGCCGCGGCAGGCAACGGACATGCGAAGTCCAACGGGCGGCCGCTGACAGCAGTGGGGTAGGCCCGCAGGCGCATGCGCGTGGCAGCCGTGCAGCGCCACGCGCGGCAGATCCGCCACGACCCCGAAGCGTGGGCGCACTCGCGCGTCCCCACGCCGCGTGAGCGGGCGGCAATAGAGTTGACGGCGCGATGCGTCAGCTCACGAGCCTCGACTCACAGTTCCTCGCGCTCGAGACGCGACGCCAGACCGGTCACGTCGCGAGCGTCGCGATCCTCGACCCCTCGACGACGCCGAGCGGGACGCTCACCGTCGCCGACATCGAGGCGCTCATCACCGAGCGCCTGCCGCTGCTGCCGCCGCTGCGCTGGCGCCTGCTCGAGGTGCCGCTCGGCCTCGACTACCCGTACTGGATCGACGACGAGGACTTCGACCTGAACTTCCACGTGCGCGAGCTCGGGCTCGCCGCGCCCGGCACCGACGAGCAACTCGCCGACCAGGTCGCGCGGATCGTGTCGCGGCCGCTGGACCGCGGCCGCCCGCTGTGGGAGCTGTACCTGATCAGCGGCCTGCAGTCCGGCCACGTCGCACTGCTGACGAAGATCCACCATGCCGTCATCGACGGTATGTCGGGCGCGGAGATCATGGGGCTGCTGCTCGACCTGACGCCCGAGCTGCGCACGATCGAGCCCGCCGGCCCGTGGGGCGACAACGAGCCGATCCCCGGCGAGCTGGGGATGCTGCTGAAGGGCATCGCCGGCGCCGCGCGCTACCCGCTGCGCGCGCTGACCGCGCTCCCGCGCGCGCTGCCGAACCTCGAGGAGACGCAGTTCAAGACGATCCCCGGCGCCGCCGCGCTGGGCCGCCTCGTCACCCGCGCGCAGCAGACGATCACCCGCGCCGAGGGCGTCATCGAGCGCACCTCGCTCGTCGCGCCGAAGACGAGCTTCAGCGGGCGCGTCTCGGCGCACCGGCGCTTCACGTTCGGCCAGCTCTCGCTCGACGACGTCAAGCAGGTCAAGAACGCGCACGGCTGCACGGTCAACGACGTCATCGTGTCGATCTGCGCGGGCGCGGTGCGGCACTGGCTGATCGAGCACGGCGAGCTGCCGCCGGAGCCGCTCGTCGCGCAGATCCCGATCTCGGTCCGCACCGAGGAGCAGATCGGGACCTACGGCAACCGCATCATGCTGATGGCCGCAGCGCTGCACACCGAGATCGCCGATCCCGTCGAGCGCCTGCTGCGCACGCACGAGTCGCTCGGCGACATGAAGGTGCGCCACCGCGCGCTGCCCGCCAGCCTGCTCGCCGACGCCAACCACTTCATCCCGCCGGCCGTCTTCAGCCGCGCGGCGCGGCTGACGTTCGGCATCGCCACGAGCCGCCCCGGCCGGCCGGTCTGGAACCTCGTCATCTCCAACGTCCCCGGCCCGCAGTTCCCGCTGTACTGCGCCGGCGCGAAGCTCGTCGCCAACTACCCGGTCTCGGTCATCACGCACGGCATGGGCCTGAACATCACGGTCATGTCCTATCTCGGGCACCTCGACTTCGGCATCGTCGCCGACCGCGAGCAGATGCCCGACGTCGCGCTGCTGATGGGCTGGCTGCGCGAGGAGCTCGAGCAGCTCATGCCGGCACCGGTGCCTGCGACGGCGGCTGCCAGGCCCAGGCGCGCCAAGCGCAAGGCGGACCTCAGCGCCTGAACGCGCCCCGCGATGCGGCGGGCCGATCAGTGACGCCGGCGCCCGCCGCCGTGGCCATCCGCGAACGGGTCGAGCGTGGGAGCGGTTGCGAGTGGGTGCTCGTACAACCACCCCTCCGGCGCCGCGGGCGCGCCGGTTGCACGGCTCACGCGGCCGCGGAGGGCGGCCCGGCAGCCGCACCGCCGCCGCCGGCGGCCACGTGCGCGGCGGCGAGCATCTTGCCCGCGGCGATGCCGTTCACCCCGAGCTGGCCGAGGATCGCCACCGCGTCTCGCCGGCTGAGCTCGCCGCTGACGTAGTCCGCTGCGACCTGCTGCTGGGCCTCGATGCTCATCGTCTCTCCCTCGCTGAGTTCGGGTGCTTGCCGGGCCAAGGTGTATCGGTCCGGCGCGCGGCGACGCGCCGGGTTGGCACGCCGTTTACGCCATCGTCGTCGGCGGCTCTCCGATCGTCGCCGCCGGCTCGGTGATCGGCGATGCGACAGGATGCCCCCGTGAACCCGATCTCCGAGCACTTCCGCGAACAGGCCGCCGCGCAGCGCGAGCGCGCCGCCGAGCGGCCCGACGACCCGCGCTACGTGCACAGCTCGCAGGCGCTCGAGGCGCTCGCCGACTACGCGCAGAAGCTCGCCGAGCGTGAGGCGTTCCAGATGCGCTACCTGCTCGCCCACCACGTCGTCGACGGGCGCTTCGCCTGGGCCGGCGGCCAGTGCGGGCGCTCCGTGCTGCAGTTCGGCTTCGACGTCCCCGTGCGCGGCGAGGACGAGCTCGACCAGTTCCTGATGGACCTCTGCGACCGCGCGAAGTCCGACGCGGCGCGGTACATCGGCGAGCACGAGAGCGAGTTCGAGCGCGCCGACGCGCCGGCGATCGCGACGCGCTTCGGGATCGACGTCGAGCGCGTGCATGGCGCGCTGGATGCGGGGCGGGGCTACCGGCAGCTGTTCGTGGTCGGGATCCCGATCGAGCATCCGATCGACGACCGCGCGCGTGCCGCGCTCGAGGCGATCGACGGCGCGATCGTGGCGCCGGGCTCGAAGGAGGCCTACGGCGAGGCGCCGCCGCTGCTGGTGAAGAACGTGCCGGCGGTCGACGCGGCGGCGGCGCGCGAGCGCGTCGCCGCGATCGCGGGGATCGATGCCGACGCGCTGGGGGCGACGGATTCGCCACGGGTGCTTTGAGGCGCGGGCGCGGGCGATTGCGAACAGCATCCTGTCAAGGACGCCGCGTGCTATCACTGACGTGGTGCGGCCCGAGCCCACGAACACGCTGCCCGACGGCGTGCGCGCGATGTGGCTCTGCGAGGACATCGTCGGCGTCCTGGTCGCCCTCACGATCACGCTCGCGATCGCGGCCGCCGTCGGCGCGTTGATGCCGTGGCTGCCGCTGCTCGTCGCGGCCGGCGGCCTCGCCAAGATCGTGATCGTCCCGCGCGAGCGCCACCGCCGCTACCGCTGGGAGCTGCGCGAGGAGGAGCTCGACCTGCTCGAGGGCGTGCTGACCGTCACGCGGACCGTCGTGCCGATCACGCGCATCCAACACGTCTCCGTCGAGCGCACCGGCTGGACGCGGACGTTCGATGTCGTGCGCCTCAGCGTCCACACCGCCGCGGGCACGACGACGATCCCCGGCCTCGAGCCGGCGCGCGCCGCACAGGTGCGCGACCAGATCCTGGCGCGGCTGGGCACGCCCGATGACCTCTGAGCCCGGGTCCGCCATCGATCCGCGCGGCGAATCCCAGGCGCCGCGGCGGCTGCATTTCGCTGCGATCGCCGTCGATGCCGTCCGCTCGACGCTGCAGCTCGCCGGCGGCGCCGTCGTGATCGCGGTCGTGCGGGGCGGCACGCCGGGGCTCGCTGCGCTGATGGCGCTCGCCGGCATCGTCGTCAGCAGCGTCGCGAGCTGGACGACCTGGCGCCACAAGTCCTACTGGCTCGACGACGTGGCGCTGCACTATCGCTCCGGCGTCTTCACGCCCGACGAGAAGGTCGTGCCGCACGCGCGGGTGCAGGGCGTCGACACCGTCACCGGCCCGATCCAGCGGCTGCTCGGGGTCGTCGAGTTGCGCGTACAGGTGGCCGGAGCCTCCAACGCCGACGAGATCGTGCTCTCGGCCGTCACCCACGCCGAGGCACACCGCCTGCGCCGCGAGCTCGGCCAGCCCGAGCCGGCCGTGCCCGACGCGCACGTCCGGCTCGGCCGCCGCGGGCTGCTGCTGACGGCGCTCACGTCGCCGCAGATCAGCGTCGCGCTGTCGGCGGTCGCCGGCATCTACGCGCTGTTCAACAACGTCATCGACCTCGAGCGCGACGGCGAGGGGCTCGCCGCGCGCCTCGACTCCCCGATGGTGATCGCGCTGGCGGTCGCGGTCGTGCTCGGCGCCGCGTACCTGCTGTCGTTCCTGGCGGCGATCGTCGTGTTCGCCGGTTTCGAGGTCGAGCGCGACGCCCAGGTCCTGCGCATCCGCCGCGGCCTGCTCGAGCGGCGCGCGCAGAGCATCCCGCTGGAGCGCATCGACGGTGTCGTCATCGTCGAGGGCCTCGCGCGCGGCCCGCTCGGCCTCGCCGCCCTACGCCTGGAGACGGCGGCCCACGGCGGTGAGAAGTCCGCCTCGCGGACGCTGCTTCCGCTCGTGCGTCGCGCGGACGCCGAGGCGGTGATCGCGCGGCTCATACCCGGGCTCGCGGTGACGCCGGGCGAGCTCGAGCGCCCGCCGCGGCGCGCGCTGCGCCGCTTCGTGGTGCCGCAGGCGATCGCCGGCGCGGTCCTCGGGGCAGCACCCGTCGTGCTGTGGACGAGCGCCGCCTGGCCCGCGCTGCCGGTGCTTGCGCTGCTCGGCGCGGCGATGGGGTTGCGCGACTACCGCGGCGCAGGCGTGCGGCTGGCGGACAGGGTCGTGATCGTGCGCGAGGTGCGGATCGCGCGGCGCACGCTGCTCGTCCGCCGCCACCGTCTGCAGGCACACGCGCTCAAGCGCACGCACTTGCAGGCGCGCGCCGCGCTCGCCGACCTGCGCGTCGTCGTCGGCTCGGGCGGCAGCGGGCGCGCCCGCCACCTCGAGGAAGCCACGGCCGGCGCAGCGTTCACGGCGCTGCGCCGGGCGTGACGGCCGGCGGTCAGGCCGCGGCGGCCTGCGCCATCGCCGCCTTGAAGGCGTCGTTGGCGGCCTTGACCGCGGTGCGGTAGGCCGTGTTCGCCGCGCGCCGCTGCTCGCGGATCGCCTTGAACGCCGCCTTGCGGGCGGCGCGCGCCTGCACCATCGCAGCCCTGCGCTCGGCCTCGGGCAGCGCCTTGGCGGCCTGCTTGGCGGCACGGAACGCCTGGCGGGCGGCCCTGCCCTGCTCGCGCTGGGCCTTGTGCGCGGCACGCAGCGCCGTGCGCGCGGTGCGGATCGCGGTCGCCCGCTCGGTGCAGGCGGCGACGGCGATCTCCTTGCCGGCGGCGGAGAGGTCGGAGGACTGCGCGTGCTGCGCGCAGCGCTCGCCGCGGGGCTCGTCGGCCTTGCCGGACTTGTGCGCGACCGCGGGAGCGGCGGCGCCGGTCACGAGGCAGATGGTGGCAAGAGCCAAGAGGTACTTGCGCATGCGGCGAACGCTCCTTCGCGGCGGGGACAGGGAAGCTCGACTCGATCATCGGGGCCGCCTGCCGCCGGCGCGAGCGTTTCTCACAGTCTCCTCACCGGCCAGGTTGGCGAGGGTGGCGGGCGGGCGCCGCGGCCCGTCTCCGCGTCGCGCCGGTATCCCAGGTCCGCCGATCCGTCCCGCCGGGCCTCAGCGCCGGCGCCACACCTGCACGCCGCCGGCCGCGCGCACGAGCCGGTAGGACCCGCGCAGCCGCGCCAGCGCGGCGCGCTGCTCGGCGAGCGAGTCGTACGGAAAGAGCGCGGTCGGATCGCTGTCGCCGGTCTGCGCGACGACGTACTGCACGCGCGGCAGCCGCGGCCCGAACAGGACGACGGTCTCGCGCTGGCTGAGGTGCGCGACGAGGTGGTTCGTCGCCGCGACGCTGGCGTCCTGGGGGACGATCGCCAGCGCGGCCGCCGCGCCACGGCGCGCATCGGGCACCTCGTACGTGCTCGGCTTCGCGAGGTCGCCGAGCGCGAAGCCGGCGCAGCTCGCGACCCCGACCGCCGCGATCGCCCCTGACAGCAGCAGCTTCAGCGGCCGGTCGCGCGCCGCCGCCCAGCGCGCGCCGACGGCGGCGACCACGAGCGGCAGCGCGCGCGCCGCGCCGATCGCCAGCAGCGGCGCGACCGTCAGCGAGTAGTGGTCCTGCAGCGTCCAGTACTTCGCGTTGCTGGAGAACATCCGCTCGGCCAGCAGCGGCGCGACGAGGACGAGGTCGATGCTCAGCAACGGCAGGAACGCAAACGCCCCGAACAGGACGGCGAGCGTGCGCAGCTTCTCGCCCGGTGTCACGAACAGCTTCGCCGTCTGCAGCGGGTGCACGATCGCGTTGCGCAGCGCGTCGCCCGGGTTGCGGCCGACCTGGTCGTAGCTCCAGTAGCTGAACGGCCTGCCGCCGGCGAAGTGCGGGATCACCTCGCGGGTGACGCTCGCGTACCACAGCGCCCCCGCGAGCAGGCAGACGAGCGCCTCGCGCCCGCGCCGCTGCAGCGCGAACCACGCGCCGAAGGCGAGCACGAGGAACGCGAGGTCCTCCTTGACGAGCAGCAGCGCGAGCACGCACAGCAGCGCGCGCCGCCACTGCTCGCGGTCGGCGAACAGCGCCGCCCAGGCGATCAGCGCCGGCGCGAACGCGACCTCGTGGAAGTCGAAGGCGACCGCCGACTGGATCCCGCAGAACAGCCCGTAGCCGACGCCGAGCGCCAGCGCCCCGCCGGCGCCGGCGCGCGGCCTGGCGAACAGCACGACCGGCACGACCGAGACGGCGATCAGCAGCGCCTGCGCGATGATCAACGGCGCCGGGCCGCAGTCGCAGGCGCCGAGCGGGGCGAGCGCGACGAGGACCGGCGAGAAGTGGTCGCCGAACAGCGACGGCAGGTCCTTCAGGCTGCTCGCGGGCGGTTCCAGCCGACCGAGCTGCCAGACCGCCTGGTCGAAGATCCCGAGGTCGAAGCCCGTCGAGCGGTAGGTCGCGTGGCGCAGCAGACCGACCGCGGTGTAGAGCAGCGCCAACACGGCCGCCAGCGCGCCCAGCAGCGGCCTGAACCATGGCGCCGTGAACGACACGGCCTCCCCGTCCGCGCCGCTGCGGGGCGCGCGCGCTGCGCGGATCACGGCGCGCACGGTATCCGCCGCGGGCACGAGCCGCCGACGTGCTAACGCCGCACGCTCTCGCAGTCCTTGGCGATCTTGTCGCGCGGGTCGGCGAAGACGATGTCCTTGCCCGGCCCGCAGGTCACGCGATCGGCGAACTTGTCGACGACGTTGATACGGTCGTTGCCGGGGCCGCCGTCGATCCTGTCGGTGCCGAGGTTGCCGAAGATCGTGTCGTTGCCCGCACCGCCGAAGATGCGGTCGTTGCCGCGGTCGCCGGTGATCCGGTCGTTGCCCTCGTCCCCCCAGATCTGGTCGTTGCCCTGGCGGCCGGGGATCTGGTCGTCGCCGGGGCCGCCGTGCAGCTGGTCGTCGCCCTGATCGCCGTCGACGTAGTCGTCGCCCTCGAGAGCGAAGATCTTGTCCGCCCCGCCGCGGCCGAAGATCGAGTCGTCGCCGGCGGTGCCGGTCAGGCGGTCGGCGTGGCGCGTGCCGCGGATCGTCTGCCGCGGCGGGGTCGTGTCGGTCGACGGCTCGGCCGCGATCGCGATCACGTTCTCGCATCCCGTCAGAACGTCGCGGGCGGGCGCGTCGGCCTCGACGTAGACGGTGTCGACGCCCTCGCCGCAATCGACGGTGTCGGCGCTGTCGTCGGCGGCGCGGATCGTGTCGTCGCCGGGTCCGCCCGAGATCCTGTCGACGCCGGGGCCGCCGATCAGCGTGTCGTTGCCGGCTTCGCCCATGACCGTGTCGTTGCCCGAGCCGCCGTCGACGACGTCGTCGCCGTTGCCGCCGCCGACGCTGTCGTTGCCGACGTCGCCCTTGACCGTGTCGTCGCCCTCCTCGCCCTCGAGGCGGTCGCCGGCGGCGCCACCGTCGAGGATGTCGTTGCCGTTGCCGCCGCGGATCCGCTCCGAGCCGGACTCGCCGTAGAGCTGGTCGTCGCCGTCCTCGCCGAGGATCAGCTGGTCCGAGCCGCGGCCGCCGCGGATGATGTCGTTGCCGGGGCCGCCGTTGAGCTCCTTGTCGTCGCCGAAGCCCTTCTCGATGATCACGTCGTTGCCGGGGCCGCCGAAGATCGTGTCGTCGCCGTCGCCGCCGTCGAGCGTGTCGTCGCCGTCGTCGCCCTGGATCGTGTCGTTGCCGGTGCCGCCGTCGGCGCCGTCGGCGCCCGGCCCGCCGCGCAGCTCGTCGTCGCCCGTGCTGCCGAGCATGAAGTCGTCGCCCTCGCCGCCGTCGATGCTGTCGCTCGAGGCGCCGCCGGAGAGCTGATCGTTGCCGGCGCCGCCGTCGAGGATGTCCTTGTCGCGGCCGCCGTTGATCCTGTCGTCGCCGCCGAGACCGTCGATCCGGTCGGCGCCGCGCGTGCCGCTCAGCACGTCCGGGCCGTCGGTGCCGGTGATGAGCGCGATGCCGGGCTGCACGACGAGGTCGCTGGGCGTGGTGCCGGGCAGCGTGACGAGGCCGATCCGGCCGCGCGAGAACGGGCTGATCAGCGACACGCTCGCCGAGCCGCCGTCGGCGAAGAGGATCCGGCTGGCGTCGGGATACCAGGCGGCGCGGCCCAGGCCGGTGCCCGAGACGAGCCGCCGGACGGCGCCCGTGCGCAGCTCGACGAGCGCCGCCGCGCCGCCGCGCGGCGCGGCCGCGACGATCAGCCGCGAGCGCGCCGGCGACAGCGTCAGCCCGCCGCCGGCGCCGGTCGGCAGCTTGATCGGCTTCTTGCGCGGGCGCCGCTGGCCGCGCGGGATCGCCCGCAGCCTGCCGCGCGCCGAGACGTACGTCACGCCGCCGTCGGCGATCGCGACGCCGAGCGCGCCCTTGAGCTTCACGAGCCGCGAGAGGCGGTTCGTGCCGAGCTGGACCATCGCCACCCTGTCGCTGGCCAGCGCGACCGCGGCGAGGCCGCCGTCGTTGGAGACCGCGAGCGCGCCGCCGATCCCGCGCAGCTCGATCACACCGCGCGAGGCGAGCGTCTCGGCGTCGAGCACGAGCAGCTGCGTCCCGCGCACGACGTAGAGCGTCTCGCCGCCGGGCGACAACTCGATGTCGGAGATCTCGGGCGGTCCCGGCCCGAGCACGCTGCGCGTCAGCTCCGCGCGCGTGTTGACGTCGACGGCGACGACCTCGCCGCCGGCCGTCACGTAGCCGCGGCGACCGTCGCGCGTGACCGTGACGGCCCGCGACGGGCCCGGCAGCGCAAGCCGCGCGACGATCTCGTTGCGCGGGATGCCGAGCAGGACGAGCTCCGGCGTGCCGGTCGCGACGAGCGTCACCCGCGCCGAGGCCGCCGGAGCGCCCGCGAGCACGAGCGCGAGCGCCATCGCGCCTCCGGGCAGGAACCTGCGCACCATCCACCTCCTGCCATCGCGACCCATCGACACACACATGTACCGCAAATGCGATCGCAGCCCGCCGGTTGGCGTCTCTGACATCCTCAAGGCGTGCCCTTCGCCACCGTTCACGCACTGCAGACCACGCCCGTCAAGGGGCTGCGCGTCGTCACCCGCGACGACGTCTTCCTGACGCCGGCAGGGGTCAGCGAGGACCGCCGCTTCTACCTCGTCGACGAGCGCGGCCGGATGGTCAACGGCAAGCAACTGGGGGCCCTGAACGAGATCGTCGCCGCCTACGAGCACGACGCGCGAACGCTGGCGCTGACCTTCCCCGACGGCACGACCGTCCTTGGCGATGTGGAGCCCGGCGAGCGGATCGACACGCGCTTCTACTCCCGGCCGGCGCCGGCGCACGAGTTGCGCGGCGGCTTCTCCGACGCGCTGTCCGAGCACGTCGGCCGGCCCATCCGGCTCGTCGAGGGGGTTGATCGCAGCGGCATCGACCGCGGCCGCGGCGGCGCGGTCAGCCTCGTCTCGCAGGCGTCGCTGGGCGCGCTGGCGCGCGTCGCGGACGCCGACGAGGTCGACTCGCGCCGCTTCCGCATGCTCGTCATCGTCGGCGGTCTCGACGAGCCGCACGAGGAGGACACGTGGGTCGGCGAGGAGCTGCGCGTCGGCGCGGCCGTCGTGCGCGTGCGCGGCCACGTCGGGCGCTGCAACATCACCCACCGCCATCCCGAGACCGGCGACGCCGACCTGCAGACGCTCGACCTGCTGCGCCAGTACCGCGGCGGCCTGGACACGACCGAGCCGCTCGCGTTCGGCGTCTACGGCGAGGTTCGCCAGCCGGGCGCCGTCGCCGTCGGCGACACGATCGCGCTCACTCCTCGATGAACGCGCGCAGGTCCTCGTTGAAGCGCTCGGGGCGCTCGAGCATGACCATGTGGCCGGTGTCCGGATAGACGATCTTGCGCGCGTCGAGGATCAGCCACTCGAACTCCGCCGCGTCGCGGACGGGCACGAGCCGGTCGTCCTCGCCCCACACGATCAGCGTCGGGCAGCTGATCTCGCCGAGGCGGTCGCGGATCGGGTAGGCGGTCATCGCCTCCAGGGCGTCGTCGAAGCCGGGCTTGCCCGCGCCGTGTGCCTGCTCGGCGATCAGCGGCCCCGACAGCCGCTCGGGGTGCGCGACGACGAGCAGCAGCAGCCCGCGCCGCAGGCGCCTGGAGCGCACGACGAGGTCCGTGTGGCGGGCCAGGCGCCCGAGCCCGAAGAAGAGGAGGTTCTCGACCCGCGCCCGCGCGCCGGTCTTGCGCTCGTGGCGCATGTGGCGCAGCGACAGGCCGGCGCCCGCGACGAGCACGAGCCGCTCGATCCGCTGCGGGAAGCGGATCGCCATCTCGCAGCCGACGAAGCCGCCCATCGAGTTGCCGACGATCGTCGCCTGCTCGAGGCCGAGCGCGTCGAGCACCTCGACGACCGTGCGCGCGTAGCC
The DNA here is from genome assembly GCA_038255395.1 of Solirubrobacterales bacterium. Lineage (GTDB taxonomy): Bacteria > Actinomycetota > Thermoleophilia > Solirubrobacterales > Solirubrobacteraceae > CADCVQ01. The sequence goes on along the minus strand of JBBSLI010000026.1, from coordinate 30,510 downwards.
GCTGACCGAGATCGGGCCCGCCGGCACGGGCGACTCGCCGAAGCCGGGGAGGTCGATCGCGATGACGCGATGGTCGGCGGCCAGCGGCACGATGTTCTCCAGCCAGTTCTGCCAGCAGCCGGCGAGGCCGTGCAGGAACACGACGGCCGGGCGGGTGGAGGGGTGGGTGGGGTCCGAATCGATGTCGAGCACGTTGACCGGGCGATCCTGCACCTGCACCCAGCGCAGGTGCGAGCGCCAGTCGACGTGCATCCACGGCGGTCGCGCCGGCGGCGGCGGCGCGGTTGCCGCGCTCACCTCAGCTGACGACGGAGCGCGGCTGGGGTACCGACGACTGGTCACCGTGCTCCTTCTGCAGGAAGGAGCGCACGTCGTCGTTGAAGCGCGCCGGGCGCTCCATCATCGAGACGTGGCCGGTGTCCGTGTAGACGATCTTGCGCGAGTCCGGGATCAGCTCCTGGAAGATCGCTGCGTCCTTGACCGGCACCAGGCGGTCCTTGTCGCCCCAGATGATGAGCGTCGGACAGCTGATCTTCTCGAGGCGATCGCGCAGCGGGTAGCGGCACATCGCCTCCAGTGCGTCGCCGAAGCCAGGCTTGCCGGAGCCCAGCACCTGCTGCGCGGCCAGCGGACCGGGCAGCCTGCCCGGGTGCGCGGCGACGACCAGCAGCAGCGCGTGGCGCAGGCGCGGGCGCAGCGCCACCTGGTGCGAGCGCGACGCGAGATGGCCGAGCGAGAAGAACACGACGTTCTCCGCACGGTGGCGCAGCCCCTGCGTGCGCTCGGTGCGGATCGACTCGATGCTCAGGCCGGCCGCGGCGACGAGCACGAGCCGTTCCACGCGCGCCGGGTGCTGGATCGCGACCTCCGCGCCGATGAAGCCGCCCATGGAGTTGCCGACGATCCGCGCGCTGTCGATCCCGAGCTCGGTCATCAGCGCTTCGATCGTGTCGGCATAGCCGCTGATCGAGATCTCCTCGGCGGGCATCTCGGACTGGCCGAAGCCGGGCAGGTCGACGGCGATCACGCGGTGGTCGCGGGCGAAGTGCGGGAGCTGCTCGAGCCAGTTCTGCCAGCAGCCCGACAGGCCATGGATGAAGATCAGATCGGGGCCTTCGCCCATGTCGATGATGTTCAGCCAGCGATCCTGGACGCGAACCCAGCGCAGATGCTGCTGCCAGTCGACGTCCATCCACTCGGATCGACCGACGGCTCCGTAGGGCTCGGGGTTGCGCGCCACGCGGTGAGCATACCCAGGCGTTCATGCTGCCAATAGCGCCTTGTGCAGCGCCGGAAGCTCGGCTTCCTGCGCCGCCTCGACGAGCGCCGCGAGCAGGTCCTCGCCCGCGGCCGGGGCCAGCCGCGTGGCGAACGCGCGCATGTCGGTCGCGCCGAGGCGTGCTGTGATCCGCACGAACTCGTCCTGCAGCTCGTCCTCCTCGACCGCGTCGAGGAGGCCGTTGAGCAGCTCGTCGTCGGCGCCGCTGACGAGCTTGGCGAGCTCGCGCTGGGTGCGCACCTCGAGCTCGATCGCGAAGCGGATCAGCGGCGGCCAGAGCTCGTCCTCGTGCGCGGCGCGCATGATCTGGGCGAGGATCGAGCGGCCGAAGCCGGTGCCCAGCGCGGCGACCCGTCGGCGCGAGGCGGCGGGCATCACCGGCAGCAGGACGAGCAGCTCGGCCCACAGCCCGCGCTCCTTCGCCGCGTCGACGATCGACGACAGCACGGGCCGTGTCTGGATCGGCGCGAGCGTCGCGAAGCGCTCACGGCCGGTCGCTCCCATCGCGCGCGCCACCGGCAGCACGTCGGCCCACAGGCGATCGCGCTGCGCGGCCTTGACGAGCCCGGCGAGCACGTCGTCGTCCTGGGCGGCGGCGATGTCGCCCAGCGTCCCGCGCCGGCCGTCGGAGACGTAGCGCAGCACGTCGAGCGCCTCGCGCCACAGGTCGAGCTCGGTCGCCGTGCGCATGATGTCGTGCAGGCGCGGCTCGGGGACGATCGCGACGAGCGCGTCGAGCGCGCCCTTGGATTCGACGACGTAGGCCGTGCGCAGCAGCGTCTCGTCGTCGACGGCGTCCAGCGCCTGCTTCAGCGCGCGCTCGGAGAGGTGGCCGACGAAGCGGCCCATCGTCACGTGGTCGCCGCGGTCGGCGAGCTCCCGTGCGGTCGCCGCGATCTGCGCGGCGGGAATCTCGGCGATGACGCGGCTGGCGAGGCGCGGCTCGATCTGCGTGGCGACGTCGGCGAGGAAGCGCGTCGGCAGATGGCCGGCGATGTCGACCGCCCGCGAGGGGTCGAGCAATCCGGTGACCCGCGCGGCCAGCAGCGGTCCGAACGCGCGCTCGCCGATGACGGCGGTGATCTTGCCCGGGACGAGCTTCGTCGCGGCGGCGACGCGCTGCAGCTGCTGGCGGTCGGCGTCGAACATCGTGCTCGCGGCCTGCTCGCGCAGGTCGCGCAGGGCCTGCCATTCGATCTGGCGCAGGAAGTCCAGCTCGCGCGGCTTGGCGCCGAGCAGTCGGGCGAGCTTGACGATCTCCGCGTCGGCGAGCGCGAGGCTCATCCGTGGTCGGTCCCGTGACGTGCAGGATCGGCCACTAGCCAAAGAGGATCTTGCGAACCGGCCCGCGCATGAGCCGGGGCACGAAGTTCAGCGAGTCCTCCACGCCCTCCGTGAGCTCCCGCGCCTGGCGCTTCTTCGCGCTGGCGAGCAGGTCTGCGAGCGTCGCCAGCTCCGCCGCCGAGAGCGTCTCGACGCCCTCGGGCACGGGTCCGCCGAGCTCGCGCTCGAGGGTGTCGACGGCTCGGGCCATGGCTGGAGGGTATGTCGGCGCGCGCACCGATTCGGATCAGGCACTGAACCGCGCCCGGCGCGTCGCCGTAGGACGACAGGATGAGCCCCGCGCGCCTGTCAGCCCTCGATGCGGCGTTTCTGTCGCTCGAATCCGAGCACGCGCCGATGCACGTGGGCTGGGCGGCGCAGTTCGATCCGCCCGCCGGCGCCCCGACGCCGAGCTTCGAGCGGATCCGCGCGCACATCGCGTCGCGGCTCGGGCGCGCCCCGCGCTACCGCCAGCGCCTGGCGCACGTGCCGCTCGGGCTCGGCGACCCGGTCTGGATCGACGACGGCGCATTCGACATCGCCGCCCATGTCGTGCGCGCCGGCCACAGCGACTTCGAGCGGCTCGTCGACGAGGTCCTGTCGGCGCCGTTGCAACACGGCCGGCCGCTGTGGGAGCTGTGGATCGCGCACGACCTCGCGGGCGGCCGGATCGGCGTCGTCGGCAAGGCGCACCACTGCCTCGTCGACGGCCTCGCCGCCGTCGAGCTGATGGCGCTGCTGCTCGACGCCGAGCCCGCGCCCGCAGCAGACGACGCCGACGCGAGCATGAACGGCAGCGGCGACGGCTGGATCGCCCGTGCCGAGCCGTCGGCGCTGACGCTCGCGCGGGACGCCGTCGGACGCCAGGTCGACGAGGCGCTGCAGGTCGCGCGGCTGCCGCTGCAGTTCGCGCGCGATCCCGGCCGCGTCGCCGGCCAGGCGTGGCAGGCAGCACGCGCCGTCGTCCAGGCGGCCGCGCCGATCGCGCCTGCCAGCCGGCTCAACGGGGCGATGACCGCGATGCGCCATCTGGCGACGCACTCGCGCCCGATGGACGACCTCAAGGTCATCAAGCGCCGCTTCGGCACGACCGTCAACGACGTTCTACTGACCGCCTGCGCCGGAGCGCTGCGCGGCTTCGGCGACGACGGCGCGGTGAAGGCGATGGTGCCCGTCAGCATCGAGGCGCCGGGCACCGAGTGGGGCAACCGGATCGCCTTCCTCTTCCTCGACCTGCCGTGCGACGAGGAGGACCCGGTCTGGCGGCTGCGCGACATCCACGTGGCGATGCGCGATCGCAAGCGCGGCGGCGTTCCCGAGGGCGCCGACACGGTCCTCGGCGCGCTGGCCCTCGCGCCACGCTCGATCCGCCGTGTCGCGTCGAAGGTGATCGCCAGCCCGCAGCTGTCGAACCTCACGATCTCGAACATCCCCGGGCCGCAGTTCCCCGTCTACCTGATGGGCTGCGAGGCCAGGCAGGCGTTCCCCGTCGTCCCCCTGACCGACCGCCACGGCCTCTCGATCGGGATGACGACGATCCACGAGCGCGCGTGCTTCGGCGTCTACGCGCAGGCCGACCTCGCCGCCGACGCCGACGCGATCGCCGCTGCGATCGGCGACGAGATCGACACGCTGCTGGAGCGGGCCGCCGCATGACGCTCCTGCTGACCGGCGCGACCGGGTTCGTCGGCATGGAGGTGCTGGCGCGCGAGCTGCGCGACCCGGGCCGCCGCGTGATCGTGCTCATCCGCGCCGACGACGACGCCCACGCCGCGCGGCGTCTGCGCGAGACGCTGCACTCGGTCTTCGGCACCGTCGAGCGCTACGCCCACCGCGTGACCGCGGTCGCCGGCGACCTCGAGCAGCCGAACCTGGGGCTCGGCGCGGTGGCGGGCACCGTGCTTCGCGACGTGACCGAGATCATCCACGGCGCGGCGTCGGTGTCCTTCGACCTGTCGCTGGAGCGCTCGCGCGCGATCAACGTCGAGGGCACGCTGCGGATGCTGGAGCTCGCCATGCGCCTGCCGCGGCTGCGGCGCTTCACGTACGTGTCGACCGCCTACGTCGCGGGCGAGCACCGTGGCCGCTTCGGCGAGGACGACCTCGACGTCGGCCAGCGCTTCCGCAACCCGTACGAGCAGTCGAAGTTCGAGGCCGAGCGGCTCGTGCGCTCGTTCGCCGCCCGCGTGCCCGTGACGATCGTCCGGCCGAGCATCATCGTCGGCGATCGCCTCAGCGGCTGGACGGCGGCCTTCAACGTCCTGTACTGGCCGCTGCGGGCGCTGTCGCAGGGCGCGTACCCGATCCTCCCCGCCCGCCGCCGCGCACCCGTCGATGTCGTGTCGGTCGACTACGTCGCCGACGCGATCTGCGCGCTGCACGCGCTGCCGCAGGCCGCCGGCCGCACGTTTCACCTCACCGCGTCGGGCGCGGCCAGCAGCATCGGCGAGTTGCTCGACCTGGCCGTCGAGCGCTTCGAGTGCAAGCGTCCACCGCTCGTCTCACCGGCGCTCTACCGGCGCGTCGTGCATCCGCTCGCGCTGCGCTTCACGGCCGCCGAGCGACGTCGCTTCCTGCGCGCGACCGAGACCTACCTGCCGTATTTCGCGATCAGGGTGCACTACGACGACGCGCGAACCCGCGCTGCGCTGGATCCGCTGGGCATCACACCCGCGCCGCTGCCCGAGTACTTCGACCGGCTCGTCGACTACGCGCTGCTCGCGGGCTGGGGCCGCCACGGCCGGGGTCGCGCGGAGATGCTCGACGGCGCGCCGCTCGCGGTCCGGCCGTCAACGCAGAACGGCCCGCCGAAGCGGGCCGTTCGCAGTACGACTGCAGAGGCGACTAGATCGTCTGCACGTTCCCGGCGGCCGGACCCTTGGGGCCCTGCTCCGGGTCGTAGGAGACCTTCGCGCCCTCGGCGAGGGACTTGAAGCCCGAGCCGGCGATCGAGGAGTGATGGACGAAGAGGTCCTTGCTCTGATCGTCGGGGGTGATGAAGCCGAAGCCCTTGTCGTCGTTGAACCACTTGACGGTTCCAGTTGCCATGTATGTGCCCTCCCGGGGTGTATGTGTGCTGCGAAACGCGGGAGATGCTGAAGGCAACAACTACGAACGCTGGCACTACGTCGCCGGACCGGATGCCCGGCGTAGAGCCGTCAGTGTAGTTCACCGACACCGACATCGCCATGCTGGCACTGCAGACACCGGCCCCTGCGGTCGATACAGCTGTCGTGCCCCCCACGCGCGCCGACCCACAGCCCTATCGCCGCGCGGTCACGCTGCTCGCGCTGACCGTGCTCGCGGTCGCCGTCGCGGTGCTCGTCGGCGGCTGGATGTTCGACATCGCGGTCGTGCGCTCGGTGTTCCCGGGCGCTGTCGGCATGAAGGCGCTGACCGCGCTCGGCCTCGCCGCCGCCGCGCTCGCGCTGCTGCTGCACGACGCGCACGCCGGCGGCCATCGCCGCACGCTCGCGCTCGCGCTCGCGACCCTGCCCGGGGTGCTCGGCGTCGCCGTGCTGACGCAGTACGTGACCGGCGTGAACCTTGGCATCGACGAACTGCTGTTCACCGACGTCGACGGACGCGCCGCCGGCATCGCCCATCCGGGCCGCTTCGCGCCGACGACCGGCGTCTGCTTCGTCCTGCTCACCGGCGCGCTGCTCACGCTGGACCGCGGCGCCGGCCGGCGCTGGCGTCCGTCGGAGCTGCTCGCGCTGCCGATGGGGATCGTCGCGTTCATGAGCGTCATCGGCTACGCGTATTCGATCCCGGCCTTCTACGGACCCGCGTCCGCCGCGAAGATGGCGATCCACACCGCGCTGAGCTTCGTCGCGCTGGCCGTCGCGCTGCCGATCGCCCGGCCGCGCGGGCGCCTGCTGGAGCTCGCGACGACGACCGACCCCGGCGGCGTCATGGTGCGCCGGATGGTGCCGCTGTGCATCGTCGTCCCGCTCGTGCTCGGGTGGCTGCACCTGCGGACGGTCGGCTGGGGGCTGTTCGACGACGAGGTGGGAACGTGGTGGCTGGCGGCCGCGACGATCGCCGGGCTGGTGGCGATGATGTGGTGGTGCGCCGGGTCGCTGAGCGGTGCCGACCGCAAGCGCTGCACGCTCGAGGCACAGCTCTTTGAGCTCGCCAACCGCGATGGCCTGACCGGGCTCTTCAACCGCCATCGCTTCGAGGAGGAGCTCGACGCCTTCCTCACGCGGGCCGCCCGTTACGGCAACAGCGGCGCGCTGCTGCTGCTCGACCTCGACCGGCTCAAGCCCGTCAACGACGTGCTGGGCCACGCCGCCGGCGACGAGCTGCTGCGCGAGGTCGGCCGGGTGCTGACGGCGCGCGTGCGCGCGAGCGACGTCGTCGGGCGCATCGGCGGCGACGAGTTCGCCGTCCTCCTGCTCGACGCGTCACCGGCCGAGTCCGCCGTGCGTGCCGACGCCCTGCGCGGCGCGGTCGCCGGCATGCGCGTGCCGTCGCCCGCCGGCTGCGCCACCACGACGGTGAGCATCGGCATCGCCACCGTGCGCTCCGCCGACGGGCTCAGCTCGACCGCGCTGCTCGGCGTCGCGGACACCGCGATGTACCGCGCCAAGCGGGCGGGCGGCGACCAGGTCGTGCTGGCCCAGGACGACGCGCTGGTCAGCTCGGTCTGAGCACCGGGTCGGTCAGCGAGGACTGGACCCAGGCGATCGCAATCAGCGCGTGGTCGCCGTCGTGCGCCATTGCGCCGGAAATGATCGCAACGCCGGGCGCGAAAATGCCCGTCCGTAGTTTCTACGTCCCACCTCAAGGTTTTCCCGCAGCGGCCCGATATGCGACAGATCGCCGGCCCTGCACAGGCCGGCACATCGCCCCCTCGCAAAGGATCTCGAGCCTTGACGCACCACCGGTCACGCCGCGGCCTCGCAGCCCTCGCGGCCGCCGCCACGCTCGCTGGCGGCGCACTCACGACGGTCGCCTCAGCGGCCCAGGCGCAGGACACGTCACCGCAGCAGGGTCAGAAGCTCCTCGGCCTCGATCTGATCGCGTTCCTGCTCAACGTCACGCTCGGGACGGTCACGAGCGTCACGACGCTCATCGCCGGACTCACCGACGTCGACCTCGGCGACGCGATCGCGGCGGCCAACCTCGCACAGCTCGAGAAGTTGATCCCGGCCGCGAACGCGAACAACCAGCTCGAGGGCGCGCTCGGCACCCTGACGCCGACGGAGAACGGCGACGTGCTCACGCAGCTCACGAGCTCGCTCAACGTCACGCTCCTCGGCACCGCCCTCGGTGCGCTCGACACGACTGAGCTGACGGGCGCGCTCGGGACGCTCACGAGCGGCGAGCTGGCCGCGGTCGTCGACGGCCTCACCGCCGGCCAGACCGGCGACCTGCTCAGCGTCGCCAACCCGAGCCAGCTCACGAGCCTGCTCGGCGCGCTCACCGGCGCGCAGCTGACGAACGGACTCGGCACGCTCACCGGCGGCGAGACCGCGGGCCTGCTCGGCGTCGCCACCCCGAGCCAGCTCACGAGCCTGCTCGGCGTCCTGACCAACACCCAGCTCACGAGCGCGCTCGGCACGCTCAGCCCGACCGCCGCGGGCGACCTGCTGGCACCGCTGACCGGCGCGAACCTGTCGGCCCTGCTCGGCGTCCTGGACGCCGGCCAGCTGAGCGCCATCCTCGCGACCCTCACGAGCGGCGAGCTCAGCTCGGTCGTCGACGGCCTCACGGCCGGCCAGGCCGGCGACGTCCTCAGCCTCGCGAACATCACGCAGCTCACGAGCCTGCTCGGCGCGCTCGACGTCACGCAGCTCACGAACGCGCTCGGCACGCTCTCAGGCGCCGAGACCGCGGGCGTCCTGCGCACCGCCGACTCGGCCGGGACCACGAGCCTGCTCGCCGTCCTCACCAACGGCCAGCTGCTCGGCGCGCTCGGCACGCTGAACCCGGAGCAGACCGGCGACCTGCTCGCTCCCCTGAGCGGTTCGAACCTCTCGAGGCTGCTCGGACTGCTCGATGTCACCCAGCTCACGAGCATCCTCTCGACGCTCACGAGCGGCGAGCTCAGCTCGGTCGTGGAAGGCCTCACGGCCGGCCAGGCCGGCGACCTGCTCGGCCTCGCCGACACGAGCCAGCTGACGAGCCTCGTCGGCGCGCTCACCGGCGGCCAGCTGACGAGCGCGCTCGGCACGCTCACCGGCGGCGAGACCGCGGGCCTGCTCAGCACAGCCGACGCCGGCACGCTCACGAGCCTGCTCGGCGTCCTGACAGACGGGCAGCTCCTCGGCGCGCTCGACACGCTCAGCCCGACCCAGGCGGGCGACCTGCTGGGCTCGCTGACCGGCGCCAACCTCACCGACCTGCTGAGCGTGTTGAACGCGACCCAACTGGGCGACATCCTCACGACGCTCACGAGCGGCGAGCTGGCCACAATCCTCGGCGGCCTGACGAGCGGCGACCTGGCCGGCGCGCTCGCCACGCTCGACCCGGCCGGGCTGACCCAGATCGTCGGCGGCCTGACGCCGTCGCAGATCACGGGCCTGCTCGGCGCCGGCGGCAGCGCGAGCCTCATCGACGGCCTGCTCGGCAGCGCGACCGCGCTCGGCGGCACGCCCGGCACGGCGGCGATCGATGCCCTGCTCGCTCAGGTGAACGCGCTGCTCGGTGGCGGCATCCCCGCCGTCGGCGACCTCGCCGACCTCGCCTCGCTGCTCGGGATCCTCGACCCGCTGCTCGACAACGTGGGCGTCGGCACCGGCCTGCTGAGCGGGCTGCTGACCACGGTCAACGGCATCGTCGGCCTCGCGCCGGCGCCGATCGCGACGCCGCTGCAGCACATGATCACGACGATCACCACGGTGCTCAATCCGGCCACCGGCGGCGGCGGGACCACCGGCGGCGCCACGACGGGCACAGGAGGCACCACCGGCGGCACCACGGCGCCCGGCGCGAGCACCGGCGCGACGGCGAACCGGCCGCCGATCACCGTCCCGCGGCCCACCACGCCGGCGGCCCAGGCGGCCGCCAGGCCGGGCCCGTTCCGCGCGACGATCGGCAGGATCACCGTCTCCAAGAAGCGCACGAGCATGAAGTTCACCCTCAGCTGCCCGGTGACCGCTCCGAAGGGCTGCCTCGTGCAGCTCAGCGCGAAGGTCTCCGGTCAGAAGGCGATCAAGGCGCGGACCGTCGCCCTGGCGAGTGGGAAGTCCTCGCCCGTCACCGTGACGCTCAACAAGAGCACGGCCAAGCGCCTGAGGAAGAAGGGCGGCTCGCTGACGGTGGTCGCGAAGACCGCGCTCTCGACGCTCGGCGACTCCAAGCAGACCGCCAAGGTCAAGAAGCCGAAGAAGAAGAAGAAGAAGGTCTCGGCCAAGCGCTGATCGTCGATCGCTCCGCGCAGCCCGCTCGGCGCTGCTGCGACCGCGGCGTAGGTCAAACGGCCCAGCGCAGCGGCTGGCCCCCGCCTGTCGCCGAGGTCATCCGCCCCGCCGGCCTCGCGCCGAGAGAACGTTTCACGAGTTGATGGCAACGCACTCCTGGCCTCTAGAATCGGTCTGGATTACCTCTTCTCGGTCGCTCCGCAACGAGGACCCCAAGGTCCGGCCCGATCTGACCGCCCGCGTGCAGTACGCCGTCGCGGCGCTCGGCTATCGCCACAACACCACCGCGAGCGCGGCGTGCTGACCGTCGTCGCGCAGGATCCTGCCGAGCTCGGCCGTCGCGCCGCCCAGTTGCCGTGGGCGCGCCTGGATGGCGACGACTCCCCCTCCCGCGAGGTCACGATCCCCCCGACGCTCGTGCGGCGCGGCTCCGGTGAGCTGCAGGCGCCGGCCACATGAGCGCCCCGATCCTCGTCGCCGGCGAGGCGCTCTACGACCTCGTCTGCGACGAGCACGGCGCACTGACGGGCCACCCCGGCGGCGGCCCGTTCAACGTCGCGCGCACGATCGGCCGGCTCGGCCGGCCGGTCGCCTACCTCGGGCGTCTCTCGTCAGACCAGCTCGGCGCGACGCACGCGGCGATGCTCGCGCGCGACGGCGTCGCGCTCGACGCGATCGTGCGCACGAGCGAGCCGACGACGCTCGCGCTCGCGAGCCTCGACGCGGTCGGGGCGGCGAGTTGGAGCTTCTACTCGGCCGGCACCGCGGCCGCCGGCCTGACGACCGAGCAGGCGTTGGGCGCGCTGCCCGAGCAGGTCGCGGCGCTGCACGTCGGCACGCTGGGGCTCGTGCTCGAGCCGCTGGCGACGGCGCTGGAGGCGGTCGTCGAGCGGCTGGCCGGCACGGCGATGATCGTCCTGGACCCCAACGTGCGCCCCCAGGTCATCGACGACGCGCGCGCCTTCCGCGCCCGTCTGGAGCGCGTGCTCGCGCACAGCGACCTCGTCAAGGTCAGCGAGGAGGACCTCGCCTGGCTCGATCCCGGCCGCTCGCCGCTCGCCGCCGCGCGGGCGCTGCTGCAGCGCGGGCCGACCGCGGTGCTGCTCACGCGCGGCGGCGACGGCGCGACCGTCGTCACGGCCGGCGCCGAGATCCCGATCGCGCCGGTGCCCACCGAGGTCGTCGACACGATCGGCGCCGGCGACGCCTTCGGCGGGGCGTTTCTCGCGTGGTGGATCTCGCACGGGCACGGCCGCGCGGAGCTTGCCGACGACGAGCTCGTCGTGGGCGCGGCGCGCTTCGCCGCGGTCGTCGCGGCGCGCACGGTCGCGCAGGCGGGCGCGTCACCGCCGCGGCTGGCGGCCCGCGCCGCCGGGCGCCCGCTGGACGCCGCCAGCCTGCGCTGTTGATCCGCCGTCGTCCGCCGTCACCCGGACATCACGCAGCGATGGCCACGCGAACGCCGACGGCTTCATCGGTGGCCTTGGCGCGAGCGTCGCGCGTCGCCAGCAGGCGCAGGCGGTCGTCTGCGTGTCACCGACGAGCGCCGCCCGCGGGTTCGGCAGGAGGGTCGCGGCTGATGAAACGGCGGTCGCGTGGGTGAGGCTTTGGCCTGAACCTAGTCGCTCGTCGAGCGATGACCCCTGCGTGCGCGCATGCACACGCAACCTGTCGAGTGGTGCCCTTCTTTGTGTCAGACCAAGTTAAGCACCACTCGAGCACTCCGCTGCGTCTCGGCGGTAGAAGCGCTCCGCCGGCCCGGGGTGGACGCAGCGACCGCTATCGCGCCGGCAACGTCGCCCTTGCCTCGAAGCGGTCGCGAGCTACCAGTCTCGGACGTGAGGCGCACCGGCCGCGACACGCACGTGTCCCCAGTCGCCCGTCAGCTCGTATGTGCCGACGCCGACCACGAAGGTGTCGACGTGACCACGGTCGTGTTCGCCTGAGGCGTCGGTCGCAGGAGGACCGCCTCGGTGTAGCCATTCGGTGCGGTGGACGTTCGGGAAGGTCAGAGCAAGGCGACGGTAGGAGTGCTGCTCACCGGGCTTGCGCATCTGCCATTGCGGATGCTGATCCGTGAGAACTGCTTCCAGGTCGAAGCTCAGGCTCGCGTTGGATTCGTAGACACCGAGGACCCAGGAGTCCTCCAAGCAGAGGTTTTCCAGTCCCGGAATCGTCTCGTAGCCCGTCATCGGCGAAGCGTACGGGACGGCTGCTATCGCCTGCACGGAGCGCCCGTAGCCGAGCGGAGCCGGCACCCGCTCTGCGCGCGAGAAGCGAACGCTGAGAACGCTGGCCGCGCGATGGCCCGTGCATGCGCGCATGCACCGCGACCCGTCGAGTGGTGCCGTTCTTTGTGTCAGACCAAGTCGAGCACCACTCGACCACTCCGCTGCTGCTCGACGTCGGCGTCCGCAGGCCGCTCCACCACCCAGACGCCCACCGGTCAGGACGACCCGGTCACGTAACGCGCCGCAGCGTGAGCCCCGCCGTATGCACCGGCGAGATCGGCGCTCAGCGCTTGATCGAGCCCGCCCCCGACGCGCTCAGTAGCCGCCGCGCCAGATCCCCTCGACCGGCTTGGGCGGGATCACGTCCCAGCCGTCCATGACCCACTCGATGCGCCCGTCCTTGGCGAACGCCGTCTGCGCGTTGCCGTTCCAGGTGTAGGTGATCTCCTCCAGCCCGGACGCCTGCAGGTCGACGCCGTAGACGTGGTCGGCCTCGATGTCGTGCGACGTGAGCAGCTTGTGGGCGCGGTCCCGGTCGGAGCCCTCGTCGTAGCGCCCGGTCATCTTGATCGGCATGCCCGCCGAGGGTACGCCGCCTGCCGCGGCGGGGCAACCGCCGACCTGCCGTTCCCTGTCAGACGAGGTCGCTGCTGCGCAACCGCGCCGCGGCGGCGGCAAAGAACAGCCCGATCCAGCCGAGCATGACGAGGACCGCGGCCCCCGTCGACAGCAGGAAGTCCTGGTCATCGCCGTCGAAGCCGCTCGCCTGGATGATGCCGCCGGGCGCGCCCTGCGTCGGGCCGAACCTGCCGTAGTCCTCCGCGAGGCCGATCAGCGTCGGTTCGAGCACGAACGCGATGAACAGCACGCCGACGATCGCGGCGATCTGGTTGCGCACGACGGCGCCGATGCCGACGCCGAGGGCGCCGACGAGCGCGGCCACGAGCAGGTTGCGCCACAGCACGTCGACGAGATCGGACATCGCCGCCGTCTCCTCGCCGCGGATCGACAGGATGATCGTGCCGACGAGCATGATCGTCAGGGTCACGATCAGCGACAGCACCGCGCCGGCGGCGGCGTAGGAGAGCATCTTCGCGCTCAGCAGCCTGATCCGGTCGGGCGCCGCGAGGACCGTGCTCGTGATCGTGCGGTGGCGCCACTCGCCGGCCATGCCGATGACGCCGAGCAGGATGATGAACAGGCCCGTGAAGTCGGCCGTGAAGAGGTTGCGCACGTCCTGCTCGGTGAAGTCGCCGCCGAGGATCGAGACGAGCACGACGACGAGCAGCGACAGCGCAAGCGATGCCGCGACGAGCGCGATGAAGGTCCGCGTGGTGCGCAGCTTCAGCAGCTCGGCCTGCAGCAGCGCGCTCACGCTGCCGACTCCCCGCCGGTCAGCGCGAAGAAGGCCTGCTCCAGCGAGCGCGACTGCTGCCCGAGGCCGATCAGGTAGATGCCGGCGTCATGCGCGAGCACGCCGACGTCCTTCGGCGAGACCCCCGGCACGATCAGCCCGCCGTCGGGCAGCAGCGTGACGGAGTGCCCGGCCGCCTTGAGCGCGCGCGTGAGCCGCTGGTCGTCCTGCGAGCGCACCTCCGTCGACGGGCCCTCGTCGCCGCCGAGCACCTGCTCGAGCGTGCCGTGGCCGCGCAACTGCCCGTTGGCGATCACGACGACGTCGTCGACCGACTGCGCCACCTCGGCGAGCAGGTGGCTGGAGATCAGCACGGCGCGACCGCGATCGGCCTGCTCGCGCAGCATCCCGCGCATCCACGCGATGCCGGGCGGGTCGAGGCCGTTCGTCGGCTCGTCGAGGATCAGGACCTCGGGGTCGCCGAGCAGCGCGGCGGCGATCGCCAGGCGCTGGCGCATGCCCATCGAGTAGCCCTTGACGAGGCGGTCGGCGGCGGCGGTGAGCCCGACGGCCTCGAGCACGACGTCGACGCGCTCGGGCGGGTGCATGCCCGTGACGGCGAGCACGCGCAGGTGGTTGCGCCCGGTGCGGCCGGGATGGAAGGAGGCGTCCTCGAGCACCGCGCCGACCTTCGCGCTGGGCCGCTCGAGCTCGTCGTAGCGGGCGCCGTCGAACGTCGCGGTGCCGGCGCTCGCGCGCACGAGCCCCAGCAGCGCCCGCAACGTGGTGCTCTTGCCGGCGCCGTTGGGGCCGAGGAAGCCGGTCACGCGCCCGGCCTCGATGTCGAAGCTCAGGTCGTTGACGGCGAGGACGTTGCGAAACCTCTTGGAGAGGCCGCGGATCTCGACGGGCGCCATTGGCCGCGCATGATGGCGCATCCGCACCACCGGCCACGCCGCGAGTGTGCTCTGCATTGTGGTGAACGGCCGACGTTCACAGGAAGAGACAGGGGTTGAACGGCAGGTAGCGGTCGAGTTTCGCCCACGGCGCGTCGGCGAGAAACAGGCAGTAGAACGGGTCGATCCGAAATCCCCGCTCGCCGACGAGCCAGTCCACGGCGCTGCGCGCCGTGAGCGGCAGCGTCAGGTCCAGGCGCTCCAGCCCGGCGGCGTGCGCGGCCCCTTCGAGGTGCGCGAGCGCCGCCGGCAGGTGCTCGGGCGCAAGCGCGCCGACCGGCCCGGCGAAACCGTCTGCCTTGGGCTCGAACGCGTAGGCCACCGGGCGACCGCCGTGGCGCAGGACGACGCCCGGGCGGTCGGCGAGCATGAACGCGATGTCGGCCTCGCGGGCGTGGCCGAGCAGTTGGCGCTCGAGCGCCTCGATGTCCTGCGGGGCGGCGGCCGCGACGTCATAGCCGGCGGGCGGCGCGATCGCTCGCGGCGCGCCGGCGACATCGACGAAGCAGGCGCGGCTGTCGGCGGCGGTCGCGGGACGCAGGATGCGGCTGGGTGCGGTCATCCGCTCTCGGCGTTACACAGGTCGCGCTCCAGCGGCGTCCTGAAGCGCGGCGTCACCCGCGCCGCGCCGATCCACGCCCGCAGGCGCTCGGCCTCGGCGAGCACGGCGCGCTCGGCCTCGGCGCCGACGTCCTCCAGCAGCCGCACGGCGACGTGGCCGTCGGCCCTGCGCTGCGCCCAGCCGCCGACGATCCGCCCGTCACACCAGACGGTCGGGCCGATGTTGCCGCTGCGATCGAAGCAGTGCGCACGGTGCTCGCCGAGATACCAGGCGCGCTGCTGCCAGCCCATCGGCGCGGGATCGAGCGCCGGCAACAGCGCGACCCACGGTTGCGCGGGCGGGGCGACCGCCGCCTCGTCATCGGCGAGCACGAGCGCCGGGCTGCCGTCGGCGAGCGCGACGTCGGCGACCTCCAGCCGCGCGAGCGCGCGCCTGACGAGCCCCATCGTCCAGCCCGTCCACCACTTCAGATCGGCGAGCGTGCCGGGCCCGAAGGCGTGCAGCCAGCGCCGCACGAGCTGCGCTGCGGCGGCGTCGGTGTCGATCGCGCCGATCCCGCCGGGCAGCCAGCCCTCGATCGGCGCCCAGCGATACAGCGTGCTCGTCCACGAGCCGAGCGGCCGGCCACGCACGATCCGCCCGTCGGCGGCGAGCAGGAAGAGGACCTTCGTCGCGACGCCCTGCAGCGCGCCGTAGGACTTCCCGGGCGCGACCTGGATCTTCGCGCGCAGGGCGGGCACGTCGTGCCCGAGTTGCTGCGCGGTGGCCTCGCCACGGGCGCACAGCGCCGCCTCGACGGCGTCCTCGGTCTCCTGCAGCCAGCGCGCGCCGTCGGCCGTGACGCCGCCGGTCTCGAGCAGCGCGGCGAAGCGCTTGCGCTCACCGGGGACGAGCGCCCGCGTCGAGGAGGCCTGCACGACGGGCACGAGCTCGGCCGGCACGACGAACATCGTGCGCCGCATGCCGAGGATCCGCAGCAGCCCCCGCTGCTCGTAGAGCGCGGCCTCGATGGTGGCGACGCTGGACTGCCGCAGGCGTGCGCGCGCCGAGAGGAAGACCGTCGCGGGGTCGGTCGCGTGCAGGCCGCCGAGCGCGCCGGCGAGCGTGACGGGGTCGGTGAAGCGGGCCTGTGCTGTGAGGCCGTGGCGCAGGGCGAGGCGCGCGCGGCGCTCGTCGTCGCTGATCGTCCTCACGGGCGCCAGCGTACGCGGCGGTTCAGTCGGGCTTCACGCCGCGCCCCGGCGGCAGCGGCGGCGCCGCGACCGCGACGCCGTCGCGACCGTGTTCCTTGACCTGGTAGAGCGCCTGGTCGGCGCGCAGCAGCACGCGGTCAGGGACGTCGCCGGCCTCGATCGTCGCGACGCCGAAGCTCGCGGTCGTGCGCAGCTCGTGCCCGGCGGTGATGTGGATCCGCTCGCGGATCGCCGTCGCGATCCCCTCGGCCACGCGGCGCGCCTGCTCGCGGCTGGCCTGCGGCAGCAGGATCGCGAACTCGTCGCCGCCCAGCCGCGCGACGAGATCGCTGCGGCGCACGCGGCTGCGCAGGACCTCGGCGATGTTCTTGAGCAGCTCGTCGCCGACGCCGTGGCCCAGCGAGTCGTTGGTCGACTTGAAGTCGTCGAGGTCGAGCAGGACCAGACAGGCGCGATGGCGGTAGCGCTCGGAGAGCGCTACCTGGTGGGCGAGCTCGGACTCCAGGCGGCGGCGGTTGAGCAGCCCGGTGAGCGGATCGTGGTCGGCGAGGTGCTGCAGCTGGTCGAGCGTGCGCTTGCGCTCGGTGACGTCCTCGATCTGGGCGATGAGGGAGTCCGGCGAGCCCGCCGTACCGGGCACGAACGACAGGCTGACGTTGACCCACACGAGGTGGCCCTCGGCGTGCAGGAAGCGCTGCTGGCGCTGCGAGGTCCGGCGATTGCCCGCCATCACCTGCCGCACGAGGTGGGCGTCGGCGTCGCGATCCTGCTCGAGCGTCAGCTCCTGCAGGCTGAGGCCGAGCACGGTCTCGCGGCGATGGCCGACGATCTCGCAGAGGGCACCGTTGACGTCGATGAAGCGGCCCTTGAGCGAGACGATCGCCATCCCGATCGGCGCGCTGTCGAAGCTTGATCTGAAGCGCTGCGTCGCCTCGCGCGCCTCGTCGCGCAGGCCGGCGTTCAGGCAGCCGGCGACGATCCCGGCGGCGCCGACGAGCGCGACGAACACGACGTAGCCGACGCTCGGCTCACCCGCGCGGTCGCTGAAGATGTGGGTGGCGGCCACGAACCCGACGACGAGCAGCAGCAGCCGCGCATCCTCGTAGAGGCTGAGCAGCGTGAGGACGAGGAACGGATGCAGCCACGCGGCCATCGCGCCGTCCCACAACTCGACGAGCCCGACCGAGGCGCTCAGCAGCCCCGCGGCGACGGCGACGCTCTGGCTGCGGCGCGGGAGGCGCGGAGCGTGCGCGATCGCCGCACACGCGGCGACCACGAGCACGAAGGGGGCGATCTCGCCCAACCCCTCCCCTCGGATCGCGCCGAAGACGGCGAGTGCGACCGCATGCGCCCAGAGGATCGCCCGCAGCCAGCGCTGGCGTTCGTCCCACACGTCGTCGGGAAGTCCCGCGCGGCGCGAGAACCCTGAGGAAAGGCGCCCCATCGTCAACGAATCGGCACAATCGCGCCGTGCCTGTAGGGCCAAATGGCGTTTGCGCGGCCCGCTTCGCCGGGGATCACGGGGACCATGACACGCCCCCTCCCCCACGAACTCAGCGAGCGGATCGGCGCGATCGCGGCGCTCGACGGCCCCGGCAGGGCGATCGGCACGCAGATCCGCAGGCTGCTTCCGGCCGGCGGTGGGGTGAAGGACATCCTGAGCGGCACCTGGATGGGTCATGCCCTGCATCCGCTCCTGACGGACATCCCGATCGGAACCTGGACCAGCGCCACACTGCTGGACCTGTTCGGCGGCCGGGCCGGCCGGCCCGCCGCCCAGACGCTCATCGGCGTCGGCCTCGCCGCTGCCGCGCCGACCGCCTTGACCGGCTGGTCGGACTGGGCCGACAGCGAGCCCGCCGACGATCAGGTCCGGCGGATCGGCATCGTCCACGCGATCGCCAACGGGACCGCGGCCGCGCTGTACGGCGCCTCGTTCGCGGCCCGCCGGCGCGGAGCGCATACGACCGGCGTGCTGCTCGGGCTCGCGGGCGCGGGCGCGCTGGGCGCCGGCGGCTGGCTCGGCGGCGACCTCGCGTTCGCGCGCGGCGTCGGCGTCAACGAGACCCTGTTCGACGAGGCGCCCGCGGACTGGACCCCGGCGCTCGACGCCAGCATGCTCGTCGAGAACCGCCCGACGCCGGCCATCGTCGGCGGCCTCGAGCTCGTCATCGTCAAGCGCAACGGCTCGATCCACGCGCTCGCGGACCGCTGCGCCCACCGTGGCGGGATGCTGCACGAGGGCGAGATCGAGGGCGACTGCATCGCCTGCCCGCTGCACGGCACGCTGTTTCGCCTCGACGACGGCTCGCTCGAGCGCGGGCCGTCGGCCTATCCGCAGCCGGTCTACGAGGCGCGCATCAACGACGGCCGCGTCGAGATCCGCGCCGCGTCGTAACGAGCGCCAACGCGCCAGCTTGAGGAAAGGTCCGGCCGTGCGACCGGGGTCATCCGTGGTCGACCCACACGCCGCTCACTCCAAACCCTCAGGAGCACCGCCATGCCAGCCTCAACATCAAAGCTCGTCGCGCTCACGCTGACCCTCGCCGCACTTGGTGTGAGCGCCGCACCGGCCGCCGCCGCCCCCGAACTCCAGTCCGATACCGCGATGCGCAAGGCCATTCGCGATTACGCCAAGCGCAGCCCCGGCGGCGAGGCGATGCGGGCGCGCAACATCCGGGTCGACTGTGTCCAGGCCGCCAAGGTCGGCACGACCCGCCCCTGCAGCGGCACGTTCTCGCTCGCCCGCGGCAGCAGGATCGCGCACTACAGGCTCACCGCGAGGGCGAGCACCTTTCGCAACTCGCCCGGCAGCATCGAGTACCGCCTCTATGCCGAGGCCACCAGGAAGGCGCCTGGCCTGCCGTCCTCGATCGCCTCGTGGCGGGGCTTCCTGCAGTAACGGCCGCGTCGCCCGCTGGCCGCCGACGGCGGCCGGCGGTAGCGTCGCTCCTGCGCCATGGCGTCCGTCCTGCATCGGTCCCGTGATGACACCGAACTGGCTCGACGCGTCAGCGGCGGAGACAGCGCGGCGTTCGCGCTGCTCGACGCCCGTCACCGCAACGCGCTCACGCGCTACGCCGGTTCGCTGCTGCGTCGCTCCGAACACGATGCCGAGGACGTCGTCCAGGATGTGCTCATCCGCGCGCACGACGCGCTGCGCGCGGGTGACGTGCCCGACGATCTGCGCCCGTGGCTGTACCGGCGGATGGTCTACCTCGGCCTCGTCGAGCCGATGCGGCGCGCGCCGCTGGACTGGCAGCCCACCCGCGACACAGTCTCCGGCCGCTCGACGACGGCGCGCCTGGACCTCAGGCAGCGCGACCCGACGCGCGTCGCCAAGGGCACGATCGGGATCATCTGCCGGCGGCCGGCGGCCAACGGCTCGCTGTCCCCCGATCCACGCAGGCTGCGGCCGGGGGAGCGGGCCGCCCATGTGTGTCCCGGTCGCTGGGCCGTGCCGATCCTCAGATCGCCCAACGGGGCCCGCTTTCACCGGCTCAGCCCCGGCGAGCCCGTCGCGATCCAGCGCCGCAACGCCACCGGCAGGTGGACGCTGGTCGCGCACGACTACGACCCGCTCTGGGTCCGGGGCAAGGAGCCCGGCTGGATCAGGACCAGCGAGCTGTGCGCGTAGCCGAGGCCCGTCAGCCGAAGGCGATCACGCTGCGGATGCCGTCCTGCGCGTGCATGAGGTCAAAGCCCCTGTTGACCTCGTCGAGGCCGATCCGGTGCGACAAGAAGGCGTCGACGTCGATGTCGCCGTCGAGGTAGCGCTGCACGAGCAGCGGCACCTGGTCGCGGCCCTTGACGCCGCCGAACGACGAGCCCGCGACGCGCCGGCCGGTGATCAGCAGGCGCGGGATCACGTCGAGCGTCTCGCCCTTGCCCGCGACGCCGCACATCGTCGCCAGGCCCCAGCCCATGCGCGCCGACTCGACCGCCTGGCGCATGACCGCGACGATGCCGGTCGCCTCGATCGTGTAGTCCGCGCCGAAGCCGCCCGTCATGTCGAGGATCGCCTGCACGGTGTCGGACCCACCGACGAGCGTGTCCGTCGCGCCCTGGTGGCGCGCCATCGCCAGCCGCTCGTCGGAGAGGTCGACGCAGACGATCCGCTCGGCGCCCTGCAGGCGCGCGCCCGCGACCGCGCCGAGGCCGACCATGCCGGCGCCGAAGACGACGACCGTCGAGCCCTGCTGCACCTTGGCGGTGTACATCGCCGCGCCGAGGCCGGTCGACAGGCCGCAGGCGAACAGGCAGGCGCGGTCCAGCGGCGCCTCGGGCGAGACCTTCGCCAGCGCGATCGACGGCATCACCGTGTACTCGGCGAACGTCGACGTGCCCATGAAGTGGCGGATCGGCTCGCCGCCGCGCGACAGCCGCGTCGTGCCGTCGGGCAGGTGGCCCTTGCCCTGCTGGTCGCGGATCGCGAGGCAGATGTTCGTCTTCGGGCTCGTGCAGTGCACGCACTCGCGGCACTGCGGCGAGAACAGCGTCACGACGTGGTCGCCGACCGCGAGGTCGGTGACGCCCTCGCCGACGACCTCGACGACGCCCGCGCCCTCATGGCCGAGGACCGTCGGCGCATAGCCCGACGGATCGACGCCCGAGGCCGTGTACATGTCCGTGTGACAGACCCCGCAGGCGACGAGCCGCACGAGAACCTCACCCGCTCTGGGCTCCGCGAGGTCGAGCTCCTGCACGACGAGTGGCTGCCCGAACTGCTCCAGTACCGCTGCACGCATACGCATGAGCGGGAACCTAATGGGTCGCGGTCAGCCGAGGCGTGAGTTCGGCGCGAGGACGATCGCGACGTGGCGCTGCCCGCCCGCCAGCGGCCGCCGCCAGGGGCCTTCGCCGTCGAGGTCGCCGCCGCGGTCGAGCAGCAGCGCCGCCAGGCAGCGCGCCTCGTCGAGCGGCTGCGGCGGCGAGCGGTACGTGCGCGCGGGCCGCCCGGTGAGCGGCCCGTTGACGCGATCCTCGACGACGACGAGGTACAGCGGGCCGAGCGTGAGCTCGAGCTGCTCGCCGCCGTCGACGTCTGGTGCGTCCATGCACCCAACGCTACGTCAAAGACGCCGGCTCAGGCGGCCGCGGCGGACTTCGCCGGCTTCGTGGCGCCGACGAGCTTCTGCGCCTGACGCTCGGGCGAGATCCGCACGACGTTGTGCGCGAGGCCGGCCTTCTCGAGCATCCAGATCACGATCGCCGAGATGTCGAACTCGAAGCGGCCGAGGCCCTGGCGCGCCGAGCGCGGGAAGGCGTGGTGGTTGTGGTGCCAGGACTCGCCGAACGTGAAGAGCGCAAGCCAGGCGACGTTCGTCGACTTGTCCTCGATGTCGAAGCGGCGGCGCCCGAAGACGTGGCAGATCGAGTTGATCGACCACGTCACGTGGTGGATGAAGAAGATCCGCACGAAGCCGGCCCACAGCAGCGTCCAGAGCGCGGCGGTGAGCGAGAAGCCGTGCAGGACGAAGCCCGCGACGAACGGGATCGCCAGGCTCAGCCCGATGAACGACAGGTGGTTGCGGCTGATCCAGCGCATCCCCTTGTCCTCGCAGAGATCGGGCGCGTACTTGCGAAACTCGGCGCTGCCCTGCGTCTTCATCAGCCAGCCGGAGTGCGCGTGCCACAGGCCCCGCAGCCCCGTACCCTCGCCGACGTGCGGGCTGTGCGGGTCGCCCTCCTCGTCGGTGTGGGCGTGGTGCAGGCGGTGGTCGGCGACCCAGGCGATCGGCGGGCCTTCGACGGCCATCGAGCCGGCGATCGCGAACGCGTACTCGACCGGCTTGCTGGTCTGGAACGCGCGGTGCGTGAGCAGGCGGTGGTAGCCGACCGTGATGCCGAGGCCGGTGACGACGTACATGACGAAGAAGATCGCGAGGTCGATCGCGCCGATCGCCTTGTTCCACAGCAGGACGATCGCGAGCAGGAACGCGACGAACGGGACGATGACGGCGCCGAGGTTGGCGTACTTGAGAAGAGGGGGCATGCATTTGAGGCTACGGACTGGTCAATCGCGGTTCTTGTCGAATCTCTGTGGCAGTGCGGCTGAAAATCTGTAGTTTCTGCACAAATGGAGGGCATCCCGTCAGCGGTTGCAGCGGTTCTGCGCCCGGTTCTTCCCGATCTCGCCGCGGAGACGATCCGCGCGATCGGCCAGGAGGTGCCCGACTACTCGCGCCCGCTGGAGGGCCGCCTCGGCGTGACGCTGCGCTACGGCACCGAGCGCGCGCTGCGCCGCTTCGTGGACTCGATCGAGGCGCCGGCGGCGGTCAGCGACCGCGACCGGCGCATCTACTTCGAGCTCGGCCGCCTGGAGATGCGCGAGGGCCGCACGCTCAACGCGCTGCTGGCGGCCTACCGCGTGGGCGCGCAGATCGCCTGGCGGCGCTTCGTCGAGGCGGGCGTGCGCGCCGACCTCGAGCCGACGATCCTCTACCGCCTCGGCGAGGCGATCTTCGCGTACATCGACGAGATCTCGGGCGAGTCGATCGCGGGCTACGCGGCGGCGCAGTCCGAGTCCGCCGGCGAGCGCCAGCGGCGCCGCTCGCGGCTCGTGTTCCTGCTGTCGGCCGATCCGCCCGCCACGCCCGAGGACGTGCGGCTGGCGGCGGTGCGCGCGGGCTGGCGGCCGCCGGCGCAGATCGCGGCGCTCGTCGTGGAGAGCATCGACTCCGAGCGGCTCACCAGCCGGCTCGGGCCGGGCGCGGTGGCGGCCCCGCTGGAGACGCCCGAGGCGTTGCTGCCCACACGCCAGCTGCAGCGCGTGCTCGCGTTCGTGCCCGATCCGGACGGTGCCGGTCGCCGCGCGCAGCTCGCCGCCGCGGTCGAGGGGTTGGCGGCGGCGCTCGGCCCGACGGTCGCACTGGCGGGCTCCCCGCGCAGCGCGGCACGCGCGCGCCGGGCGCTTGACCTGCGCGACCTCGGCCTGCTGCCGGGCGACGGGCTGCTCGTGGCCGAGGAGCACGCCGCCGCGCTCGTGCTGCAGGCCGACAGCGTGCTCGCGAGCGAGCTCGCGGAGGCGCGGCTCGCGCCGTTGCGCGAGCTGCGTCCGGCCGTGCGCGAGCGGCTGACCGAGAGCCTGCGCGCCTGGCTTGACTGCCAGGGCCGCGTCGACGAGACCGCCCGCGCCCTCGGCGTCCATCCGCAGACGGTGCGCTACCGGCTCAACCAGCTACGCGAGGCGTTCGGGGCCGCGCTCGACGACCCGCAGGCGCGTTTCGAGCTCGCGCTCGCGTTGCGGGTGCGGGGCGCGGCGGGCGGGTAGGTCAGCGCGTCGCGTTGGTCAGCGCGTTGGCGACCTTCTGCAGCGCGCCGTTGATGCCGCGCACCTCGGACTCGATCGGGCGCACCTGCTCGTCGATCGCGTGCACGCCGATGCGAATCAGTGCGGCCGTCGAGGCGATCTTGCTCAGCGTGCCGGTGATCGCGAGCAGATAGCCGGCGAGGACGACCACGAGGAGCAGTACCTCCACCAGTGTCGCGACGATCAGGATGGTGTCCATCGGTCCCTCCTTCGCCTAGCCGTGGTGCCCGAGCTCGTCGACCAGTTCGTCTCCGGAGTCGCGCGTGTTCTTCAGCAGATATGTCGTGGCGGTGTTCTTCACGACCGCTTTACCGTTCACCCAGGTGTTCCAGATGTCGTCGCTGAGGGCGACCACGGCGCGCCGCAGGCCCTCGAGCAGGCCGATGACGACGAGCAGCACGACGAACCCGGCCGCGAGCGTGGCGACCCATGCGGACTGGTTTTCGGACAGCGCGATCACGGTGCTCATCCGCGGTACCTCTTCCATGCTGGGAGTCGCGGATCGTCAAGCGCGGTGGGCAGCCCGCTGGTCGCGGGCGCTGCGGGCGCGGCGGGCGCGGCGGGCGCGGCGGGCGCTGCCGCGGCGACGGGGGACGGGGCCGGTGGCGCCGCGGCGGATGCCCGCGCGGGCGGGTCGGTGTTGACCGCCAGCGAGAGCTTGTGCAGATATCGAACCGCGAGGTCCGGGACGGATTCGGCGAGCCGGCGCGTGGCGCCGAGCTGGTCGGTGCCGGGCACGCCGCGCTCGAGCATCGGCGCGGTCTTCGCGGACCGCAGGTCGGTCAGAACCGCGCGCAGCGGCGTGAGCACGCCCTGCAGCAGGAAGATCACGACGAGGAGCACGACGAGGCCGACCACCAGGCCGACCACGGCCAGCACGGAGACGGTTGACGAGACCGCAAGCATCAGTCCCGCCAGCCCGGCGATGTCGAGTACTTGTTCTGCACCGGCTGCTCGCCGCGCGCGAGGCGCAGGCAGGCGGTGATCGTGCGCACGGCGTTGTTGGTCGCGCCGACGGCCTGCAGCGGTCGCGTCTTCTGCGCGATCGAGTCCAGGTCGCCGACGAGTTGCACGGCCGTACCGTCGACCTTCTTTGCGAGGGCGGTGATCGCGAGGATCAGCACTGCGACGAGCAGGACCACGACGGCCCCGACGACCCAGCCGACGGTCCACCAGGTGGAAACGGCGATGCTCACGTAACAGCGCTCACCGATTGGCGAGTTGAGCCCATGTTCTCATCCCCCTTTGCGACGTGAGGCTGCACATCACGCCGCGCGAGATGCAGTGCCCTACGTGCCAATCAAACCTAGAGCATCGACTATGCGATCAGTAAGTGTCGCTTACCAATAGTCCCGTTGGCGGCGCGCGTCGTGCCGTTCGGAGGCTGCGGCGTCGACACGCGCGACGCGCGCGTCAGAGCTCGAGCGTGCCCGCGCGGAACTCCGCCAGCGCGTGCTCGGCTGCGATCGCGTGCAGCCCGTCGCCGCGCGCCAGGTCCTCCAACGCAGCGACCGCGCGCGGCGCGCAGAAGTCCAGCGAGTGCGCCGCGGCGAGCACGCGCACACCGCTGGCCGGGTGGTCGATGAGGGCGGCGATCCCGGCGCGGCCGTCGTCGCGGC
This sequence comes from Solirubrobacterales bacterium, assembly GCA_038255395.1. Lineage (GTDB taxonomy): Bacteria > Actinomycetota > Thermoleophilia > Solirubrobacterales > Solirubrobacteraceae > CADCVQ01. Next base: position 5,311 of record JBBSLI010000026.1, on the reverse strand, counting down.
CGCGCAACTCGCGCGCGAGGCGCTGGTTCTCGTCGAAGACCGGGTTGGCCGCCCGCGCGTCGGTGCGCATGTCGTGCCAGCGCGCGGCGGTCGTCGCGTAGGCCGCGAGCAGCTCGGCGAGCGGGTCGCTCACCCGCGCTTGACGAGCCGGCCGACGGCGGCCATCAGCTCGTCGGTGCGGTCGGCCTGCAGTTCGCCCTCGGCGCCCAGGACGCACGAGCGGGCGTGCTCGTCGAGCAGCCCGAGCGCGACCTTGTCCAGGGCGGCCTGGGCGGCCGAGATCTGCGTGAGGACGTCGATGCAGTAGCGATCGTCGACGACCATGCGCTCGATCCCGCGCACCTGCCCCTCGATCCGGCGCAGGCGAGCGAGCAGTTGATCCTTGCTTGCGGAGTAGCCTCGTTCGGTCACGACCGGAAGCGTAGCAGTACCCCCGCGGGGTATGCTAGCGTTCTCGGTGCAGATACCCCCTCCCAGTATCAACCCGGATGAAGAGAGCGATGCTTCCAACTCGTAAGTACACCGTCGACGGCATGACCTGCGGACACTGCAGCAAGACCGTCATCGCGCAGGTCCTCCAAGTCGAAGGCGTGAAGGGCGCCGACGTCGACCTCGACGCCAAGCAGCTGACGGTCGCCGGCGAGTCCTTCCAGGACAGCGCGATCCAGACGGCGGTGGACGAGGCGGGGTACACCTTCGTGTCATGAGGGCGGGCGCGCGCGTCGCGGGCTTCTTCGCGCTGCTGGCGGCGATCTTCGTGGTCGCCGCGATCGCCGGGCGTGCCGCGGGCCCGACCACGCTGCTCGGCGCCGGCGCCGAGCAGCACACCGACAGGGGCGGCTCGACGCATGGCGAAGCGCCGGCCACCGCGGCCGCCGCCGAACTGCGCCTCGTCGCCGCCGCGACGACGCTGACGCCGGGGCGCCCGCGGCGGTTCTCCTTCGAGATCCGCGACGCCGCCGGCGCGCGCGTGCGCGACTTCGAGGTCGAGCAGGGCCGGCGCATGCACCTCATCGTCGTGCGCCGCGACCTGCGCCGCTTCCAGCACCTGCACCCCGTCCAGGACACCGCCACCGGCGCCTGGTCGACGGGCCTCACGCTGCCCGACGCCGGCGTCTACCACGCGTTCGCCGACTTCCGGACGGGCGGGCGTCGACAGGTCGTCGGCACCGACCTCTTCGCGCCCGGTGACTTCGAGCCGCTCGCGCTACCCGCTCCGAGCGACTTCGCCGCCACCGACGGCTACGACGTGTCGCTGCGCGACGACGGCGGCCGAGTGCGCTTCACCGTCGGCCGCGGGGGCAAGCTCCTCACCGGCCTGCAGCCCTATCTGGGGGCAGCCGGCCACCTCGTCATGCTCCGCGCCGGCGACCTCGCCTACCAGCACGTGCACCCGGTGAACGCCGACGAGCTCGCCTTCGCGACCGGTGACGCGCCCGGCCGCTACCGCCTCTTCCTCCAGTTCCGCCACGGCGACCGCGTCCACACCGCCGCCTTCACGCACGAGGTCACGCGATGAGCGAACGCCTCGAGCTGCCGATCAGCGGCATGACCTGCGCCTCCTGCGCGAGCCGCATCGAGAAGCGCCTCAACGGCCTCGCGGGCGTCGAGGCGACCGTCAACTACGCGACCGAGCGGGCATCGGTCCAGCTCGCCGACGACGCCGCCACGACGGCCGAGGACCTGATCGTCGCCGTCGAGCAGGCCGGCTACGAGGCGATCCTGCCGTCCAACAGCGAGGCCGCAGGCCAGGCCCAGCACGATCCCGTCGACGACCTGCGCCGCCGGCTGATCTTCGCGGCGATCGCCTCGCTGCCGCTGGTCGTGCTCGGGATGGTCCCCGCACTGCAGTTCGACTACTGGCAGTGGATCTCGCTGCAGCTCGCGACGCCCGTCCTGTTCTGGGCCGCGTACCCGTTCCACCGCGCCGCCTGGATCAACCTGCGCCACGGCGCCGCGACGATGGACACGCTGATCTCGATCGGCACGATCGCCGCCTGGTCGTGGTCGCTGATCTCGCTGCTGTTCCTCGACGCGGGCGCGCCCGGCATGCAGCACGAGCTGTCGCTGCTGCCCGAACGCGACGGCAGCGGCGGCGACGTGTACTTCGAGGCCGTCGGCGTCGTCATCACGTTCCTGCTCGCCGGTCGCTGGTTCGAGGCGCGCGCCAAGCGCAGCGCCGGCGCGGCGCTGCGGGCGCTGCTCGAGCTCGGCGCCAAGGACGTGTCGATCCTCGACGCCGACGGCGTCGAGCACCGCATCCCGATCGACGAGCTGAAGGTCGACCACCGCTTCGTCGTGCGCCCGGGCGAGAAGGTCGCGACCGACGGCGTCGTCTACAAGGGCACGTCGGCGATCGACCGCTCGCTGCTGACCGGCGAGAGCGTGCCGGTCGACGTGCATCCCGGCGAGGCCGTCACCGGCGCGACCGTCAACGCCGGCGGCGGCCTGCTGATCGTGCGCGCGACGCGCGTCGGCGCCGACACGGCGCTCGCGCAGATCGGCCGGCTCGTGACCGAGGCGCAGACCGGCAAGGCGCCGGTGCAGCGGCTCGCCGACCGCATCGCGGGCGTCTTCGTCCCCGTCGTACTCGTGATCGCGACCGCGACGCTCGGCTTCTGGGTCGGCACCGGCGACAGCGGCCTGGCGTTCGCCGCCGCGGTCGCCGTGCTGATCATCGCCTGCCCCTGCGCGCTCGGCCTGGCGACGCCGACGGCGCTGCTCGTCGGCACCGGCCGCGGCGCCCAGCTCGGCGTGCTGATCCGCGGGCCGGAGATCCTCGAGTCGACGCGGCGCGTCGACACGATCCTCGTCGACAAGACCGGCACGGCGACGACCGGCCGCATGACCCTGCAGGAGTTGAAGGTCGCCGAGGGCGTCAGCGAGGCGCAGGCGCTGTGGCTCGTCGGCGCGCTGCAGAACGGCTCCGAGCACCCGATCGGGCGCGCGATCGCGGCCGCCGCGCAGCGGCTGGAGTCCGCGCCGGCGACCGTCGAGGACTTCATGAACCGGCCCGGGCTCGGCGTCCAGGGCACGGTCGCCGGGCGCGCGATCATCGCCGGGCGACCCGCGCTGCTGGCGAGCGCCGACCCGTCGCTGGCGCTGCCGCCCGAGCTCGAGCAGGCACGCCTCGCCGCCGAGGCCGAGGGACGCACGGCGATCGCCGCGAGCTGGGACGGCGCCGCGCAGGCGCTGTTCGTCGTCGCCGACAAGATCAAGCCGTGCTCGGCCGAGGCGATCGCGCAGCTGCGCGAGCTGGGACTGCGCACGATCCTGCTGACCGGCGACAACGCCGCGACCGGCCGCGCCGTGGGCGCGCGGATCGGCGTCGACGAGGTCATCGCCGAGGTGCTGCCGGGCGAGAAGGCCGACGTCGTCACGCGCCTGCAGGCCGAGGGGCGCGTCGTCGCGATGGTCGGCGACGGCGTCAACGACGCGCCCGCGCTCGCCCAGGCCGATCTCGGCATGGCGATCGGCACCGGCACCGACGTCGCGATCGAGGCGTCGGACATCACGCTCGTGACCGGCGACCTGCGCGTCGCCGCCGACGCGCTGCGCCTCTCGCGGCGCACGCTGCGCACGATCAAGGTCAACCTCTTCTGGGCCTTCGCCTACAACGTGGCTGCGCTGCCGCTCGCCGCCGCGGGCCTGCTGAACCCGATGATCGCGGGCGTCGCGATGGCGTCGTCGAGCGTCTTCGTCGTCGTCAACTCGCTGCGGCTGCGCGGCTTCCGGCCGCAGCGCGGGACGGTCAGCCGTGCTGGCGACCGCGCGTCCGCGCCCGCATGACGGCGAGCTGGGTCACGCGCGCGCCGACCCACGCCGCCTCGCAGCGAGCGAGCTGGCGCTCGAGGTCGGCCATGTACTGCTCGTTGCAGTCCAGGCCGATCGAGACGGCGAGCTTGCGCTCCATGCGCAGCAGCTCGAGCTGCTGGCGGACGTCGGCGGGGTCTTTGATCTCCACAGCAGCGGTGTTGCTCGCTCGTTCGTTCGGCCAAACGTGCGTCGTGCGCGTGGCATGATCGCCATACTGCGCCGGGTGCCCCGTCGCCGCTGCACGCTTCTCGGGTTCGTGGCCGTCCTCATCGCCGCAGTCGCGCTGTCGGCCTGCGGCGAATCGGAGCGCGCATCGAGCGCGTCCAGCGCCGCTGCCGGCGCCGCCGTCGAGCCGATCCCGACGCGCAGGACGAAGGCCAAGGCCGTCGAGCCGGTGGCCGGCGAGAGCGGCGACTACGCCGCCCTGCCGACCGAGGAGTCGGGATTCGAGCGCGATCCCGCGCCGACCGGCGCGTCGGCTCCGCTGGGCAAGAGCAAGAGCAGGCGCAACGGCCCGACCGCCGATGCGGCGATCTCCCAGGCCGAGGTCCGCAAGGAGGGCATCGCGCTGCCACCGATCGAGGCGCCCGAAGCGGTGCGCCGGATCATCGAGGCCGGCAACCAGATCGCCCGCACCCCGTACCTCTGGGGCGGCGGCCACGGCAAGTGGCTCGACAAGGGCTATGACTGCTCGGGCTCGGTCTCCTTCGCGCTTGCCGCCGCCGGCCTGCTCGACGGCCCGCTCGCCTCCGGGCCCCTGATGGGCTGGGGCAAGCCCGGCAAGGGCAAGTGGGTGACGATCTACACGAACCCGGGGCACGTCTGGCTCGCTGTCGCCGGCGTGCGCTTCGACACGAGCGGCAACCGCGTCACCGGCTCACGCTGGCAGGCGTCCCTGCGCAGCACCAGCGGCTACGTCGCGCGCCACCCTCCTGGCCTGTAGTCGGTTCACGGCGGCCCATGACCACTACAATCCCGCGGGCCCGATGACCATCCCGTCATTCGATCTGCGGGTCGTTCGAAACGGCCGCTCGGTGCACATCGCGCCGTGCGGAGAGCTGGACATCGCCACGACGCCGGAGCTCGAGCAGGCGCTGACCGACGCGACCGCCGCTGCGGTCGAGGAGATCGTGCTCGATCTGCGCGAGCTGACGTTCATGGACTCCACCGGGCTGCGTGCCCTGGCACAGGCCAACTCGCGTGCCGACGAGCGCGGCGTCGCGCTGTCGATCATCCGCGGACCGCGGCAGATCGAGCGCGTGCTGGAGATCTCCGGGCTCGGCGCGCTGTTGCCGCTCATCGACGCGCCGGCGGATCCCGCCCCGCCCCCGCCGGCGGATCCCGCCCCGCCCAACTAGCTACTTGCCGCGGAAGAACGCCTGATGACGTGCTCCCGGCCAAGACACCGGACTTCGGTTGAACCGTCGTCGCTGGAGACCTCGCTGTGCTCGGCGCCGGCTATGAGGCTGGCGGCGACTTTATCCGCGGGAAGTAG
>JBBSLI010000025.1:0-62636 GCA_038255395.1 Solirubrobacterales bacterium | reverse complement strand
GAAAACCCGGGATGCCGGCGCCGCCTGGCAAGGACGCAGGACCGAAGGTGTGGCTCTGCCACATCGAGCGTCCGAGGACGCCGCCAGGCGGTGATCGGCGCCCGGGGTTTCCGGTGGACTGTTATGAGACGGGCCACTAGTCCACGTCGGCCCGGGCCTGCTGCTCCTCAGCGTCGCGTCGGCGGTCGCGCTGACCACGCTCGTCGTGCGGCTGGTCGCCCGCATGACGAAGCGCCGCTGACGCGCTGCGCGGCGCATATCGTCGAAGCTCGTACAAATCCTTGCCGTCGATGGCAATAGTTCCGTCGGACTCTTGACAAAACATTGTGCGGTAGTGCACAGTTGCATCGATGCCGCCCGTCGGATCAGGTTCACTGGAGTCGCTGCGGGAGCGCAACCGCCGCGAGCTGCTGAGCATGCTGCGCCGCCATGGCAGCGCCAGCCGCGCCGACCTCGCCCGGCTGACGGGCCTGTCGCGCTCGACGGTCTCGACGCTGATCGCCGACCTGCAGGCCAGCGGCATGGTCACCGAGCACGAGGCCGGCGACACGCGCGCCGCCCAGCAGGGCCGTCCCCCCACCCTGCTCACGCTCGACCGCTCCGCGGGGCTCGTGCTCGGCATCGACTTCGGCCACGAGCGCGTCCACGTCGCGATCGCCGACCTGTCGCGCACGATCCTCGCCGAGCGCGTGCACGACGTCGACGTCGACCGCTCCGCCGAGAAGGCGCTCGCCCTCGCGGTACGGCTCACCGACGACGTCGTCGAGGCCGCCGACGTCGAGCGTGACCGCATCCTCGGCGTAGGGGTCGGTCTGTCCGGGCCGATCGACGTCGCCGCGGGCGAGGTCCACGCGGGCAAGATCCTCCCCGGCTGGGCCGGCATTCGACCCGCCGACGAGCTCTCCGCGCGGCTGAGCCTGCAGGTCCACCTCGACAACGACGCGAACCTCGGCGCGCTCGCCGAGGTCACGCTCGGTGCCGGCGTCGGCGCTCGCGACGCGATCTACATCATGGTCTCCGGTGGCGTCGGCGCCGGCCTGATCCTCGGCGGCGAGCTGTACCGCGGCAGCGGCGGCACCGCCGGCGAGCTCGGCCACGTGCTCGTCGACGAGACGGGCCCGATCTGCCGCTGCGGCAACCGCGGCTGCCTGGAGATGATGGCCGGCGGCCGCGCGATCATCGAGCTGCTGCGCCCCAGCCACGGCGACGCGCTCACGCTCGACGACGTCATCGCGCTCGTCGACGAGGGCGATTCCGGCGCGCGCCGCGCGATCGCCGACGCCGGCCGCGTGCTCGGCCGCTCGGTCGCCGCGATCGTCAACGCCTTCAACCCCGAGCTCGTGATCGTCGGAGGCGCGCTGAGCGCCGCCGGCGACGTGCTGCTCGACCCCCTTCGGGACGCGGTCCACCGCTACGCCATCCCCTCGGCGGCGCAGGACGTCCGCATCACCCGCGGAGTGCTGGGCGACCGCGCCGAGGTGCTCGGCGCGCTCGAGCTCGCAGCACGGCAGTCCGACGTCGCAGCTCCCGCGGCGTCCACCACCCCGGTCACGGGACCACGACGAGGAAAGGCACACACATGAAGGTCATGCGAGGAAGCCGTCATCGCGCCGCACCGCTGGCGCTCGCCGTCTGCACGGGCGCGTTGTCCCTGTTCGTCGCTGCTTGCGGCGACGACGACAGCAGCTCCGGCAGCAGCTCGACCTCGTCGGGCGACGCGAAGGCCGGCAAGGTCGCCGTCCTGCTGCCTGACTCCAAGTCGTCGGTTCGATGGGAAGCGGTCGACCGGCCGTTCCTGAAGGCCGCCTTCGAGAAGGCGGGCGTCGAGGCCGAGATCCAGAACGCCGAAGGCGACAAGTCCGCCCAGCAGCAGCAGGCCGAACAGGCGATCACGAACGGCGCGAAGGTGCTGCTGCTCGTGAACCTCGACTCCGGCAGCGGCGCGGCGATCGCGGCGAACGCCAAGTCGCAGGGCGTCAAGGTCATCGACTACGACCGCCTGACGCTGAAGGGCGACTCGGACTACTACGTGTCCTTCGACAACGAAGAGGTCGGGCGCCTCCAGGGCCAGGGCCTCGTCGACTGCCTCGAGGGCACCAGCGGCAAGCCCGCGGTGGCCGTGCTCAACGGCTCGCCGACGGACAACAACGCGACGCTGTTCAAGGCGGGCTACGACTCGGTCATCAACCCGAAGTTCAAGTCCGGCGAGTGGACCGAGGTCGCCGATCAGTCCGTGCCCGACTGGGACAACCAGAAGGCGCTGACGATCTTCGAGCAGATGCTGCAGAAGTCGTCCAACAAGGTCGACGGCGTGCTGGCGGCCAACGACGGCCTCGGCAACGCGGCGATCTCGGCGCTCAAGCAGCGCAAGCTCAAGCAGATCCCGGTCACCGGCCAGGACGCGACCGTCCAGGGCATCCAGAACATCGTCAACGGCGATCAGTGCATGACCGTCTACAAGGCGATCAAGAAGGAGGCCGACGCGGCCGCCGAGCTGGCGATCGCGCTCGCCAAGGGCCAGGCGCCGACGGGCGTGACCGGTTCGGTCAGCAACGAGAGCAAGGACGTCCCGGCCGTGCTGCTCAAGCCGGTCGCCGTCACGAAGGAGAACATCAAGGAGTACATCGGCGAGCCCGACTTCCCCAAGCAGGCGGAGATCTGCGCGGGCAAGCTGGCGAGCAAGTGCGCGGCGGTCGGCCTGTCATGACCGCGTCCACCGACGGCGGGGGGCTGCGCGAGCAGCCCCCCGGCGCGGTGCCGCTCCTGGAGCTCAAGGGAGTCTCCAAGCGGTTCGGCGCCGTGCAGGCACTGCATGAAGTGAACTTCGACGTCCGCGCCGGCGAGGTCAGCGCGCTCGTCGGCGACAACGGCGCCGGGAAGTCCGTGACGATCAAGTGCATCGCCGGGATCTATCCGATCGACGAGGGCGAGGTCCGCTGGGAGGGCAGGCCCGTCACGATCTCCGGGCCGAAGGACTCCTCGGCGCTCGGGATCGAGATCGTCTACCAGGACCTCGCGCTCGCCGACAACCTCGACGTCGTCCAGAACATGTACCTCGGCCGCGAGGAGATCACCCCCTGGCGCGCGCTCGACGAGACGAGGATGGAGCGCCGCTGCAGCGAGACGCTCGCCTCGCTGTCGGTGACGACGATCCGTTCGGTGCGACAGACCGTGGCCGGCCTGTCCGGCGGGCAGCGCCAGTCGATCGCGGTCGCCAAGGCCGTCATGTGGAACTCGCGCCTCGTGATCCTCGACGAGCCGACCGCCGCGCTCGGCGTGGCCCAGACGCGACAGGTGCTCGACCTCGTCAAGCGCCTCGCCGAGCAGGGCCTCGCGGTCATGCTCGTGTCGCACAACCTGCACGACATCTTCGAGGTCGCCGACCGCATCACGGTCCTGCGCCTCGGCCAGGACGTCGCGCGCTTCAACACCAAGGAGACGACCCAGCGCGAGGTCGTCGAGGCGATCACCGCCGGCACGCTGTCGACGGTCCCCGGCCAGGAGGAGGCGCACGTCGTATGAGTGCCATCACCCCACCCCTGCCCTCGCCGGCCGCCGCGCCGGCCGCGACGCTCGGCGCATACGCCAGGCGCTGGGCCGACAACGTCCGCGGCGGCGAGCTCGGCAGCCTGCCGATCATCCTCGGCCTGCTCGTCATCGGCGTCGTCTTCCAGGTCCAGAACGACCGCTTCCTGACGGCCGGGAACATGGTCAACCTCATGGTCCAGGGCGCCGCCTTCGCGATCGTCGCGATGGGCATCGTCTTCGTCCTGCTGCTCGGTGAGATCGACCTCTCGATCGGCTACGTCTCGGGCGTCGCCGGGGTGCTGACAGCGCTGCTGCTGCTGCCCGACGGCTCGAGCGTCCCGACCGCGGTGGCGCTCGTCGCCGCGCTCGGGTCCGGGGTCATCATCGGCACGCTGCACGGGGTGATCATCACGAAGGTCGGCATCCCCTCGTTCGTCGTGACGCTCGCGGGCCTGCTGGGCTGGAACGGCGTCGTGCTGCTGTTGATCGGCAGCCGCGGCACGGTCGTCCTGCAGGACGACTTCGTGATCGGCTTCGCGAACGACTTCGTCGGCAAGAGCGCCGCCTGGGTGCTCATGCTGCTCGCCGTCGGCGGCTATGGCGCGGTCCAGCTGTGGGGCCTGCGCAAGCGCGCGGCCGCGGGACTGCCGAACGACCCGCTGCTGATCATCGCGCTGCGAATCGGCGGACTCTTCGTCGCGCTGGCGTTCGTCGTCTACGTCGTCAACCAGGATCGCGGGCTGCCGTACGTCGCGGTGCTCGTCGGCGTGCTGCTCGTGTTCTGGACCTACATCCTGCGGCGCACGCGCTTCGGCCGCCACGTCTACGCCGTCGGCGGCAACGCCGAGGCGGCGCGGCGGGCCGGCATCAACGTCGACCGGATCAGGATCATCTGCTTCGCGATCTGCTCGCTGATGGCGGCCGTCGGCGGCATCGTGCTCGCCTCGCGGCTGCGCTCGGTCGACACGAACGCAGGCGGCGGCGAGATCCTGCTCTACTCGATCGCCGCCGCCGTGATCGGCGGCACGTCGCTGTTCGGCGGGCGCGGGCACATCAAGTCCGCGCTGCTCGGCGCGCTCGTGATCGCCGGCATCGCCAACGGCCTGGGCCTGCTCGGCCTCAGCTCGGGAACGAAGTTCGTCGTCACCGGCCTGGTGCTCCTGCTGGCCGTCGCCGTCGACTCGATCTCCCGCCGCGGGCGCGAGCACTCGGGACGAGCATGACCGCGCCCACGCAGGACCTCACGGGCAAGGTCGCGCTCGTCACCGGCGCCAGCCGCGGCATCGGCGCCGCGGTTGCGCGCCGGCTGGCGGACGAAGGCGTCGCGCTCGGCCTCGCCTCGCGCAGCGGCGACGACCTCGGGATCGCGGGCGCGGTGTCGCTACCGACCGACGTCCGCGATCCCGCGCAGCTCGAGGCGCTCGTGGCGGCGACCGTCGCGGCGCACGGGCGCCTGGACATCGTCGTCGCCAACGCCGGCGTCGGCGCGTACGGGCCGTTTCTCGAGCTCGATCCCGAGCAGCTCGAGCTGATGATCGACGTCAACCTCAAGGGCGTGCTGTACACGGCGCGGGCCGCGCTCCCGCACCTGATCGAGAACAGGGGCGACTTCGTGTCGCTGGCGTCGGTCGCCGGCGTCAACGCGTTCCCCGGCGAGGCGGTCTACAACGCGTCGAAGTTCGGTCAGGTCGGCTTCGTGCGGTCGCTCGACATCGAGCTGCGCGAGCTCGGCGTGCGCTGCTCGAACATCTGCCCCGGCGGCGTCGCGACGGACTTCGCGATCGGCACCGGGCGGACCGAGGGCATGCCCGAGCTGGAGGGAATGATGAGCGCTGACGACGTCGCGGAGGTCGTGCTGTTCGCGCTCACGCGGCCACGCTCGATGCGCCTGATGACGACGACGTTCCGGCCGATGAGCGAGGGCTCATGGGGATAGCTTGGGGCATCCTGTCGACGGCGCGCATCGGCGGGCGCCTCGTCGAGGGCGCGAGCAAGACCGATACGGCCGACATCGTCGCCGTCGCAAGCCGCAACGAGGCCTCGGCGAAGCGCTTCGCCGCGGCGCACGGCATCCCCCGCGCGCACGCCGGCTACGAGGCGCTGCTGGCCGATCCGCAGATCGAGGCGGTCTACATCCCGCTGCCCAACAGCATGCACGTCGAGTGGACGCTGCGGGCGCTGGACGCCGGCAAGCACGTGCTCTGCGAGAAGCCGATGGACCGCCGGCCCGAGCAGGTCGCGCACGCCTTCGACCTCGCCGCCGAGCGCGGCCTCGTGCTGTCGGAGGCGTTCATGTGGCGCCACAACCCGCAGACCGCGCGGCTGCGCGAGCTGCTCGCCGAGGGCGCGATCGGCGACGTGCGCCTCGTGCGCGCGTGCTTCTCGTTCATGCTCACCCGCGACGTCGACGTGCGCCTCGATCCGGCGCTCGACGGCGGCGCCCTGATGGATGTCGGCTGCTATGCCGTCAGCGGTGCGCGACTGGCCGCCGGCAGCGATCCGCTGAGCGTCTGCGCCGAGCTCGTGACGGGCCCGACCGGCGTCGACATGCGCCTGACCGGGCTGTTGCGCTTCGACGGCGACGTCCTCGGCGTCGTCGACTGCGGCCTGGATGTGCCGGGCCGCAGCGAGCTCGAGATCGCCGGCACGGAGGGCCGCATCGTGCTGCCCGACCCGTGGCATGCGATCGAGCCGCGGATCGTCGTCGAGCGCGGCTACGAGCGGGAGATCGTCACCGTCGAGCCCGCCGACAGCTACGCGCTGGAGCTCGAGGACATGGCCGCGGCGATCCGCGGAGACCGCGCCCCGCTGCTCGGGCGCGACGATGCCCTCGGCCAGGCGCGGACGATCGCGGCGCTCTATCGCTCGGCCCACGAGGGCCACGCGGTGCCGGTCGGATGAGCGGCGCTCTGCGGGTCGCGATCGCGGGCTACGGGCTGGCCGGCGAGGTCTTCCACGCCCCGCTCGTCGCGGCGACCGAGGGGCTGTCGCTCGTCGCGGTGACGACGTCGAACAGCGAGCGTGCGCTGCGGGCGCTGACGGCGTACCCCGATGTCCACGTGTTCGCCGACGCCGACGAGCTGCTGCGCCGGATCGGCGGCGACCTCGACCTGCTCGTCGTCGCGACGCCGAACCGGCTGCACGTCCCGATCGCGCGGCGCGCGCTGACGCACCGGATCGCGGTCGTGATGGACAAGCCGCTCGCCGCCGGCGTGGCCCCGGCGGCCGCGCTGGTGGACGACTTCCAGGCCGCCGACGTGCCCTTCACGGTCTTCCAGAACCGCCGCTGGGACGGCGACTTCCTGACCCTGCGCAAGGTCCATGCGTCCGGCGAGCTGGGCGACATCACGCGCCTGGAGTCGCGCTACGAGCGCTTCCGGCCCGAGGTCGACACCAGCGCCTGGCGCGAGCTGCCCGACGCGCAGGAGGGCGGCGGCCTGCTGCTCGACCTCGGCGCGCACCTGATCGACCAGGCGCTGACGCTGTTCGGCCCGCCCGAACGCGTCTACGCCGAGATCGCCGCGCGACGACCCGGGGCGCAGGTCGACGACGACGTCTTCGTCGCGCTCGAGCACGCCGGCGACGTGCGCTCGCATCTGTGGATGAGCACGGTCGCGCCGGTCGGCGGGCGCTCGCTGCGGTTGAGCGGCACGCGCGGCGGGATCCAGACGCCGGGCCTGGATCCGCAGGAGGACCAGCTCGCCGCCGGCCTGCGGCCTGGAGACGACGGCTGGGGAGCCGGCGAGCCCGCGCGGGTCGTCGACGCCGCCGGCGAGCGGCCGATCGCGATCGAGGCCGGCGCCTACGAGCGGTTCTACGCCTCCGTGCGCGACGCGCTCGCGGGCGGCACCGACATGCCCGTCGACGCGCACGACAGCGTCGCCGCGCTGCGCGTCATCGAGGCCGCGCGCGCGAGCGCGCGCAGCGCCACCGTCATCGAGCTGTCTACGCAGGAGGATCGACCATGAAGACGAGTCTTGGCATCTGGGCGATGGGACCGATGGTCACGCGCTTCAACCCGGCCGGCTACAAGCCCGAACTCGCCGGCGTCAGCACCGCCGACCACGTGCGCACCGCCGTCGCCGGCCTCGAGGGCCTGATCGACGACTACGAGTTCCACTATCCGCAGGAGCTCTCCGACGACAACCTCGACGAGGTCCGCGAGGCGCTCGGCGGCCACGGCATCTACGCGATCGCCAGCGGCATGCACCTCGACAACCGCTTCGCGCGCGGCGGCCTGTCCAACCCCGACGCCGCGCTCCGCGACGAGGCGGTGCGGATGACCGTCGAGGGCGCGGACTTCGCCGGCCGGATCGGCGCGCGATTCATCATCTGGCCCGGGATCGAGGGCTACAACTACCCCTTCCAGACGCCGTACGCGCAGAGCTGGACGGGGCTGATCGACGGCATCGGCGAGGCGGCCATGAAGCTCGCCGAGTACGACCAGGTCCTCTTCCTGGAGCACAAGAACTCCGAGCCCGCGATGAAGATCCACATGGGCAACATCGGAATGACGCTGCACGTGATCCACACGCTGCGTGCCCGCGGGATCACGAACGTGCAGGTCAACATGGACTGGCAGCACCTGATCATGAACGGTGAGAACCTCGCCGAGTACGCCGCCCTGCTGGCGATGGAGGGGCTGCTCGGCCACCAGCACGCGAACTCCGGCTGGGGCACGTTCGACGACGACAACATGGTCGGGGCGACGGCGTTCATGGAGACGCTCGAACTCGCCGTCGAGCTGCGGCGGGCGGGCTACGGCGAGCGCGGCGAGCGGCTCGGATTCGACCTGTACCCGTATACCGAGGACGCCGTCGACGTCGTCAGGCGCAGCGTCCTGCAGTGGCGCTTCATCGACGGCGCGGCATCGCGGATCGACGAGCATGCGCTGCGCGAGGCGCAGTCGCGCAAGGACGCGATCCGCGCCTACGAGCTCGTGTACGCGGCGCTCGGCGCGTGACGCTGCTGGCCGGCCTCGACGTCGGCACGTCGTCGGTCAAGGGGCTGCTCGTCGACGCTGCGGACGGGCGCGTGGTCGCGCGCGCCGAGGCGGAGCATCCGCTCTCCACGCCGCGCCCGGGCTGGGCCGAGCAGGACCCCGAGGACTGGTGGGCCGGCGCACAGGTCGTGCTCGCCGCATTGGGCGCCGAGGGCACGATCGACGCCATCGGCCTGAGCGGGCAGATGCACGGGCTCGTGGCGCTCGACGCGTCGGGAGCGGTGCTGCGGCCGGCGATGCTGTGGAACGACGGGCGCACCGGCGCCGAGTGCCGGGAGATCGAAGCGCGCATCGGCCTCGACGCGCTGATCGCGCAGACCGGTAACCGCGCGCTGACGGGCTTCACCGCCCCGAAGCTGCTGTGGCTGGCGCGCCACGAGCCCGAGCTGTACGGGCGGATCGACCGCATCATGCTGCCCAAGGACTACGTCCGCCTGCGCCTGTGCGGCGAGCACGCGACCGATGTCGCCGACGCCTCCGGGACGCTGCTGTTCGACGTCGCGGGGCGGCGCTGGAGCGATGCGGTGCTGGAGGCACTGGACGTCGATCCGGCCTGGCTGCCGCCGGCGCTCGAGTCGCCGGTGCTCAGCGGCGTGACCGCGGGCGGCACGCCGGTCGCAGCCGGCGCCGGCGACCAGGCCGCGGGCGCGCTCGGCGTCGGCGTCGATCGTCCGGGGCGGGCGGGGCGGGCGGGGACGGCGTCGATCGTGCTCGGCACGTCGGGCGTCGTGTTCGCCCCGTCGGAGGCGTTCGCCGCCGATCCGGCGGCGCGCGTGCACGCCTTCTGCCACGCCGCGCCGGGGATCTGGCACACCATGGGCGTCATGCTCTCCGCCGCCGGGTCGCTGCGCTGGCTGCGCGACGCCGTCGCTCCCGGCGCCGGCTACGGCGCGCTCGTGGCCGAGGCCGAGCGCTGGGCGCCGGGCAGCGAGGGACTGACGTTCCTGCCCTATCTCGCGGGCGAGCGCACGCCGCACGCCGACCCCGACGCGCGCGGCGCGCTCACCGGCCTGTCGCTGCGCCACGACCGCGGCGCGCTCGTGCGCGCGGTGCTCGAGGGCGTCGCGTTCGGGCTGCGCGACGGGCTTGACCTCGTGTCGGAGAACACATCCCCGCGCCCGTCGCTGGGCCGCGTCTCGGGCGGCGGCGCGCGCAGCCGGCTGTGGCTGCAGATCCTCGCCTCCGTGCTCGAGCTGCCGCTGCAGCGCACGGCCGTCGACGAGGGCGCCTCGTTCGGCGCCGCGCTGCTCGGCGGCGTCGCCGCGGGCGCCTTCGCCGACGTCCACGAGGCGGTCGCCACGTGCGTGCAGCCCGGCGAGATCGTCGAGCCGGTAGCCGCGTGGGTCGAGCCCTATCGCGACGCGCGCCAGCGCTTCGTCGCCCTGTATCCGGCGCTGCGCGGCGGGCTCGCATGAAGCCCGTCCTGCCGTGCGACCGCTTCACGCGGGCGCGCTTCGTGGCCGCCCGTCTGCCCCAGGCGCGCGGCTCGTGGCCTGACGGGCTATCCTCGCGCGCCGTGGGCACGTCCAAGAAGAAGGATCCGATCCAGACGCTGCTGTCCGAGCTGCCGCCGGCGCTGTTCCTCGGCAATCCGACGGGGACCGTGGCGATCATGCAGGACAAGGTCGTCGACGCGGGCGGAGATCCCGACGAGGTGCTCGCGTGGGTGCGCGAGCACGGCGGCTACCCGGACAAGTCCTTCGGCGTGCGCGCGCGCCAGGGGTTCGACATGCGCCCCAAGGCACCGAGCAAGCACTACTACGTGGTGCCTGAGGACGCGCTCAAATAGCGCGCATCGCGCGGGACGTCCGGCCGGCACAGCTGCTGCGGCGCTACCACCGCCGCACCCGCCGGAAGGCCCCGTGGCTGCAGACGCTGGTGCTCGTCGCGTCGCTGCCGCTGCTGTCGGTGATCTCGCGCGTGCGCATCAGCGGGCGCGAGAACATCCCGGACGGCGGCTACATCGCGGCCGCCAACCATCGCTCGAACGTCGACGCGCTGTTCGTCGCGATGGCGCTGCGCCGCCGCATCAGGTTCATGGGCAAGAGCGAGCTGTTCGCCGGCCGCTGGGGCGGGCTGATGAACCGGCTGGGCGCGTTCCCGGTGCAGCGCGGCGTCTGGGACACGGATGCCTTCGAGACCGCGGCGACGGTGCTGCGGCGCGGGCGCGTGATGAGCATCTTCCCCGAGGGCGGCGTGCACACCGAGCGCGTGCCGGCGAAGTCCGGTGTCGGGCACATCGCCCATCTCGCCGGTGCGACGGTCCTGCCCGTGTACCTCGAGGGCGCGCGCTCGCTGTACACGCCCTGGCGCTGGCCGAAGGTGCTCGTCGTGATCGGCACGCCGCTGCAGGTCGAGCAGGACCCGGAGCCCTCGCGCGAGCGGTCCCAGCAGACCGCTCAGCGCATCCTCGACGCGATCTACGAACTCGCCTGAGCCGTCCAGTCGACGCGCGCCCGCGTGGGTGCCCGGCGCAGCAGGAGGTAGGCCAGCAGCAGCACGATCGCGATCGCCTCCGAGGCGATCGCGACGACGACCGCGCTGCGCAGCGTCGGCTCGGTGTAGTCGAACAGCCCTGCATCGGTCATCGAGATCGCGAGCGAGACGAGCGCGCCGGCGGACAGTGCGACGCCGGCCAGCGCGCCAAGCGGAGCACGGCGGGTCGCCAGCAGGACCGCGACGACGCCCGCGCCCAGCCCGTTGAGCAAAAACAGCACGCCGATCGTCGGGACGTCGGAGATGAAGTCCGCGTACTGCTGCAGATGCACGGCCCCGACGACGATCGTCGCGAGCGCGCCGAGGTAGCGCAGCGCGTCGGTGGAAACAGACTTCATGTGACGATCACCGTGGCCTTCATGAACGCGTGAAGCTCGCAGTAGTAGGCAAACGTCCCGGCCTTGGAGAGCGTGACGGCCTTGCTCTCACCCTTGGCCAGCGTGCCGGTGTCGAACACGCCGCGCAGCTCGGGCGCGGGGCCCGAGGTCGCCGTGTGCGGCGCGCTGTCCTGGTTGGTGAACGTGATCTTCGTACCGACCGGGACCGTCACCGCCGCCGGCTCGAAGAGGAAGTTCTTGATCTCGACGGTGTCGGTCGCCGTGCCCGCGCCGGGCTGCCCGCTCGTGCCGGTGGCGCCACTCGGGCCGTCGTGGGCGACGAGCACGACGCCGGTCGCCAGGACGAGGGCAACCCCGAGCACGAGCGTGACGCGGTTGAGGATCTGGAGGGTGGTGTTTGACATCGACGCCTACTGCGGCGCGCGCGCCCAGTCAGATCAACTTCTCGATTACCACAACAATGCGAGCGGCTACGCGCCAGCTTTTCCCTCGACGTTGACATCGGCGTGGATCTGAGGACCGTACCTTTCACACGTTGGGGATTGGCGGCGTCGGATCGGCGGCCGCTGCGACCGGGGGACGGGGATTCGTGGAGCACTGGCCGGCGATCAGCGATGACCAGGTCATGGTCGGCGTCAAGGATGGATCCGCAAACGCGTTCGGGGTGCTGTACGACCGCTATCACGAGCGCGCGTACCGGGTCGCGCGTTCGGTCTGCCGCGACAACAGCCGTGCCGAGGAAGCCGTACAGGAGACGTTCATCGCGATCTGGAAGACGCGCGCCAGCTACCAGAGCCAGATCGGCAAGGTCGCCCCATGGGTGCTGACCGTCGCACGCCACAGATCGATCGACATCGCCCGCCGCAGCGGGCGCGACGCGGCGCACCAGACGACCGACACGATGCTCGACCGCCTCAGTGCCCCCGGCGGCGTCGCCGAGCAGGCGTGCGCGCACGCCCAGACCCGCCATCTGCTCGACCTGCTGGCACAGCTCCCCGATGCGCAGCGCGAGGTCATCACGCTCGGCTTCTACGGTGAGCTGAGCCATACGGAGATCGCCGCCCTTCTCGACCTCCCGACGGGAACCGTCAAGGGCCGCATGCGCCTCGGCCTGCAACGGCTTCGCGCCGACATCCGACGCTGACGAGATCTCCCTCGCAGGCACGGGCGAGCAGGACGGATTCGCTCTCGGTCGGCGGGGTCAGAACTGCACGCTCTACACCGTGGGCGGCGGATCGGTTCCATGCAACCCGCCGGCGGCGGCGGGTGTACCCCTCCCATCCCCGGAGCGCTTCACGTACCTGCCCAGCGCCGGCGTGATCCGCCCCGAGGGTGCGACGGAGTGGCTCCGCCTGCATCCGAACCGGCGCGCACGGCTCGATGCGCTGGTGGCGGCGATCGAGCCGCGCCCGGCGGCGCAGCTGCGTGGCGGCGCGGTCGTGCGGCCCGCGCCGCCAGGCGACGCCACGCCGTGGCTGCCCAACGCCGGCACGATCGCCGCCGCGCTGGCGCTGCTCGCGCTCATCGCGCGTTACGCCACGAGCGCCTTGAATGCGCGGCCGCGCGCCTCGAAGTCCGCGAACTGATCAAACGACGCGCAGGCGGGCGACAGCAGCACGACGTCGCCCTCGCTCGCGGCGGCGCGCGCCCGGGCGACGGCGGTCGCGAGGTCGCCGCAGCGCTCGCCGCCGGCCTCGCGCTCGATCCGCTCGGCGTCCTCGCCGATCAGATATGTGGCGAACGCCTCGCCGCGCAGCGGCGCGAACGCCTGCCCCTTGCCCTGGCCGCCGAGGATGAGGTGCACGTGCACGTCGGGCGCGAAGCTCGCCAGCGCGACGAGCGTCGAAGCGACGTTCGTCGCCTTGGAGTCGTTGACGAACAGCACGCCGTCGACGCGCCCGATCTCCTCGAGCCGGTGCTCGACGCCCGCGAACGTCGCCAGCCCCGTGCGCACCGCGTCGCGGTCGATCCCGCGCGCGAGCGCGATCGCGGCCGCCGCCGCCGCGTTGGCACGGTTGTGCGCCCCGCGCAGGCCGATCTCGTCGTGGGCGATCAGCGGATCGTCGTCCCACCACAGCCGGCCGGCGCGGTCGTCGAGCTCGCCGCCGGCACCGAACGGCACGCGTCGCGCGCAGCCGCCGAGATCCTCCACCTCGAAACCGTAGGGATGCACCGCGACATCGTCGTTGCCCTGCCGCGCGAACACCTGCAGCTTGGCGGCGAGGTAGTCGTCGAGCGTGCCGTGGCGGTCGAGGTGGTCGGGCTCGACGTTGAGCAGGACGGCGCCCTCGGGCGCGAACGCAAGCGTGTCCTCGAGCTGGAACGAGCTCGCCTCGCAGACGACGGTCGCGCTCTCGCCGAGCGCGCCCACCAGGCTGCTCACGGCGGTGCCGACGTTGCCCGCGACGGCGACCGGCAGCCCGGCTTCGCGATAGATGTGGCCGAGCAGCTCGACGGTCGTCGTCTTGCCGTTCGTGCCCGTCACCGCGACGAACGCGTTGGGCAGCAGCCGCCAGCCGAGCTCGAGCTCGCCGAGCACCGGCACGCCACGCGCGCGGGCCGCGGCGATCACCGCCGCCTCGCGCGGCACGCCCGGCGACTTCACGACCGCTCGCGCTGCTCCCAGGAACGCGAGGCCGTCGGTCTGCAGATGGGCCTCGATCCCGTCGGGGACGACCGTCGGCGAGCCGCTGTCGACGACGACGACC
Organism: Solirubrobacterales bacterium; assembly: GCA_038255395.1. Taxonomy (GTDB): domain Bacteria; phylum Actinomycetota; class Thermoleophilia; order Solirubrobacterales; family Solirubrobacteraceae; genus CADCVQ01. Next base: position 48,564 of record JBBSLI010000025.1, on the reverse strand, counting down.
TCTTCGCCACGCGCCATCAGCGTCCGCGCCGCGGCGACCCCCGACCGCGCCAGCCCCACGACGAGCCACGGGCCCGACGGCAGCGACGGGCGCTCAGCGGTCACGCAACCGAGGCCTGGTACAGCGTGAACCCGATCGCGCTGCAGATCGCCGCGATGATCCAGAAGCGCAGGATGATCTTCGTCTCCGACCAGCCCAGCAGCTCGAAGTGATGGTGGATCGGTGCCATCAGGAACGGCCGCTTGCGGAACGTCTGGAAGGAGAAGACCTGGATCATCACGCTGAGCGCCTCGACGACGAAGATCCCGCCGAGCAGGATCAGCAGGATCTCGGTCTTCGTCATCACCGCCAGGCCGGCGATCGCGCCGCCCAACGCCAGCGAGCCCGTGTCCCCCATGAAGATCGTCGCGGGAAAGGCGTTGAACCACAGAAACCCGACGCACGCGCCGACGACGCAGGCCGACAGGATCGCGAGGTCGTGCTGGCCGGTCGTGATGAACGTGATCCCGATGTAGGCGAGCGCGACGATCGCCGCGCAGCCGGCGGCCAGCCCATCCAGGCCGTCGGTGAGGTTCACGGCACTCGTCGTCCCCGCGACGACGATGTAGATCATCACGAGGAACGGGATCCCGGCGAGGAAGCTGAGGTCGATCTGGTAGTCGACGACGCGCAGCCGCAGCGTCTGCGGCAGGCCGGCCTTCTCGGTCGCGATCCACCACAGGCCGACCGAGATGACGATCGTGATGCCGAGCTTCATGCGCGCGCTGAGCCCGAGCGAGCGGCGGCGCACGATCTTCGTGTAGTCGTCGGCGAAGCCGAGCAGCGCGCAGCCCACGAGCGCCCCGAAGACACCGACCGCCCGCCAGTCGTACTCGCCGAGGATCAGGAACGGGACCGAGATCGCCAGGACGATGATGATCCCGCCCATCGTCGGGGTGCCGGCCTTGACGTGGTGCTTGGCCGGCCCCTCCTCACGGATGAACTGGCCGAACTCGCGCTGCTGCAGGAAGGCGATGAACTTCGGCGACAGGAAGATGCAGATGAGCAGCGCCGCGGTACCGGCGATGAGGACCTCGCCCATGGGCCGGTTACTTTCCTGCCGTCGCTTGCAGGCCCTGCGCGACGACCTCCAGGCCGACGCCGCGCGAGCCCTTGACGAGCACCGTGTCGCCCGGCGCGACGATCTCGCGCACCTGCTCCGTCGCCGCGGCGGCGTCGGTCGTCACGTACAGCAGGCCGCGGAACGATCCCGCCATCGCCACCGCCCGCGGTCCGACGGTCACGAGCACGTCGATCCCGCGGCGCGTGGCGTAGTCGCCGATCTCCGCATGGAAGCGCTGCTCCTGCGGCCCGAGCTCGAGCATGTCGCCGAGCACGGCGACGCGGCGCCCGGACGGTGGTCCGGACGCGGCAAGGTCGTCGAGAGCTGCGCGCATCGACATCGGGTTGGCGTTGTAGCAGTCGTCGATGACGAGCACCGGTCCGGGCAGCTCGATCCGCTGGCCGCGCAGCGCGCTCAACCGGACATCGAGCAGCCCATCCGCCGGCTCGACGCCGGCGGCCCGTGCGGCGGCGAGCGCCGCGAGCGCGTTGAGGCGCATGTGGCGCGAGCTGAACGGCAGCTCGAGTCCGTCCGGCAGCGCTGTGACGTCGCCGCCGGGCCCGAACGTCACGGTGTGCAGGTCATCGCGCAGGTGCGCGTCGAGCAGCGGCTCGCCGGCGGGCAGGACCGCCGTTGCGCCCGGCTTGAGGTCCGCGAGCAGCTCGGCCTTTGCGGCCGCGATCGCCTCCAGCGAGCCGAGCAGCTCGAGGTGCACCGGCCCGACGTTGACGATGACGCCGACGTCGGCCTCCGCGATCGCCGCGAGCTCCGCGATCTGGCCACTGCCGCGCATCGCCAGCTCGAGCACGAGCACCTCGGTGCCGGCGGGTGCGCCGAGGATCGACAGCGGCAGCCCGATCTCCGTGTTGAGGTTCTCCCGGCTGGCGACGACGCGGCGCTGCGGCGCGAGCATCGCCGCGAGCACGTCCTTCGTCGACGTCTTGCCCGTCGAGCCGGTGATCGCGATGACCGTCGCGCCGAGCGCTCGCCGCCACGAGCGGGCGAGCGCCTGCAACCCGGCGAGCGGGTCGTCGGCGGCGAGCAGTACGCCCACGCCGCTGGTGGCAAGCGCGTGCTCGGGGGTGACGAGGACGCCCCACGCGCCGGCTGCGAGCGCTGCATCGGCGTAGATCCCACCGTCGACGTTGCGCCCGGTGAGGCCGACGAAGAGGTCGCCGGCCTGCACGTCACGCGAGTCGATCGTCACGCGCAGGGGCCCGGACGCGACGCCGGCGAGCCTCGGCGCGGGCCGCACGAGCCGCACGCCGGCCGCCTCGGCGACGAGATCAGGCGACCAGTCGCGCACGCAGCGCCTCTCGCGCGACGGTGACGTCGTCGAACGGCAGCTTGCGCCCGCCCTCGAACTCCTGGCCCTGCTCGTGGCCCTTGCCCGCGATCACCATGACGTCGCCCGCGCCGGCGAGCTCGACGGCGCGCTCGATCGCGGCATGGCGGTCGACGATCGCCTCGGTCGTCGCACGGTCCTCGATCCCGGCGAGGATCTCGTCGACGATCGCGGCCGGATCCTCGGAGCGCGGGTTGTCGGAGGTGACGATGGTGTGGTCGGCCAGGCGCGCGGAGATCTGCCCCATCTGCGGGCGCTTGCCGCGGTCGCGGTCGCCGCCGCAGCCGAACACGCAGAGCAGGCGGCCGGACGTCAGCGGCCGCGCCGCGGTCAGCACGTTCTCCAGCGAGTCGGGGGTATGGGCATAGTCGACGAGGACCGCGAACCGCTGGCCCTCGTCGACGGGCTCGAAGCGCCCCGGAACGCGGCCGGCCTCGGGCAGCGCCGCGGCGATCGTCGCGTCGTCGACGCCGAGCGCCCGCACCGCGGCGACCGCGCCCAGCACGTTCATCACGTTGAAGCGCCCGGGCAGCGGTGAGCGCAGCTCGAGGCCGCCGGCGGTGAACGTCGAGCCCGTGAACGCGCTCTGGATGCCGGTCGCGCGCAGGTCGGCGTCCGCGCTGTCGATCCCGACCGTCACGAGCGACGCCACGACGCCGCGCAGCTGCGCGGCCAATCGCGCGCCGTAGGGATCGTCGACGTTGACGACCGCGACCTGCGGGCGGCCATCCGCGAAAAGCCTGCATTTGGTGGCGAAGTAGTCCTCCATCGTGGGATGGAAGTCGAGGTGGTCCTGCGTGAGGTTCGTGAAGATCGCGGCCGCCCAGTGGATCGCGTCGGCGCGGCCGAGCGCAAGCGCGTGGCTGGAGACCTCGATCACGCAGTGGCTGTCGCCGCCGTCGCGCATCGCGGCGAACGTCGCCTGCAGATCGATCGCCTCGGGCGTCGTGCGCGAGACCTCGTGCTCGACGCCGCCGACGATCGACGTCACCGTGCCGAGCAGCCCCGTCGGCTCGCCCGCGGCCTCCAGCAGCGCCCGCACGAGGTACGCCGTCGTCGTCTTGCCGTTCGTGCCGGTCACGCCGATCGTCCGCAGCGCGGCGGTCGGGTCGCCGTGCAGGCGCGCCGCGGCGGGCGCCATCGCGGCGCGCACGTCCTCGACGAGGACCTCGGGCACGCCGAGCCCGAGCGGGTGGTCGACGACGAGCGCGACCGCCCCGCGCGCGACGGCGTCGGCGGCGAAGTCGTGGCCGTCGCGCGTGAAGCCGCGCACGCAGAAGAACGCGGTGCCCGGCGTCACGCGGCGGTTGTCGTAGGCGAGTGCGGTGACCTCGACGACCGGGACATCGAAGGTGACGTCACCGAAGAGATCGCGCAGCGTCATCCCGTCAATCGGTCCAGAAGCTGATGGTCTCGAGGCCGATGTAGTCACTCTCGACCCCGCCGCCGGCCCACCAGAGCAGCGCGCCGCTCGTGAGCACGTCGATGCGGCCGTAGACCTCGCCCACCGAGGATCCGCCGCTACCGACGACGAAGAGCGACCGTGCCGCCGGCCGGTACCCCGGCGGCAGTGTCGCGATCACGTCGCCCTGTACCGGGGTGCCGTCCTTGCTGACCAGCCCGCGCACGTAGACGCGGCCGCGCGCGTCCCTGCGATAGGCGGCGGTACTGTAGCCACCGCCGTAGTTGCGCCACACGTCGGCGAGCGGCAGTGCCCTCCATGGCTCCGGCGCGACCGCGTCGCCGGACGCGCCCGGAGGTCCCGTCGACCCGGTAGCGCCGCGCGGCCCGCGCGCGCCGACGCGCGCGCTCGGCGCCAGGTCCGAGCGCGCCACCGATTGTGCGCGGATCTTTGACGACGTGACCGCGTTGCTCTTCAGCTCGCGATTGCCGACGGACTTCGCGGGCAGCTTGACGACCGCGTAGGACGTCCCGCCCAAGGCGACGAAGAGCGCGATCAGGGAGATGACTGTCGGGAAGCTCGGTCGCCTGATGGAGCCAGGATAGTTCCCCAACGGACGGTCTGACCTAGTGGCCCACTAGCGGTTGGGGGCGATGCCGAGATACGGCAGCGCGAAGCGCATGATCTCGCGGAACGCCGGTGCCGCGACCTCGGAGCCGTAGATCTCGCCCCGCGGCTCGTCGACCATGACGGTCACGAGCAGCTTGGGCCGCTTGGCGGGCGCGAAGCCCACGAACGATCCGATGTAGCGCGTGTTGGAGTACTCGCCGGTCGTGCGATCGACCTTGTTCGCCGTGCCGGTCTTGCCCGCGAGCGAGTAGCCGGGGATCGCGACCTGGCTGGCCGTGCCGCCGGCCTCGACGACGCCCTCGAGCATGCCGCGGATCTGCGCCGCGGTCGTCTGCGAGATGACCCGCTCGCCGCGCGGCGTCGGGCTGCGAACGCCACCGATCTCGGAGATGATCCGGGGGCTGCGCATGATCCCGCCGTTGGCGATCGCCGAGTACGCGGTCGCAAGCTGCAGCGGTGTCACGGATTCGCCCTGGCCGATCGGCAGGTTGCCCATCGACGAACCCGAGTACCTGTCGAGCTTGAGCACCTGGCCGGACTCCTCGGCGGGCAACTCGACGCCCGTCTTCGTACCGAAGCCGAAGCGCCGCACCCAGTCGTCGAAGCGCTTCGCGCCCAGGCGCTGGCCGATCCGCACCGTGCCGACGTTGCTGGACTGCGCCAGGATCTGCGACGTCGACAGATCGACCGTCCCGCGCTCGTGGGCCTCCTTGATCTCGCGGTCTGCGACCGTGATCGTCGGCGGCAGGTTGAAGACGTCGTCGGGCCTGACGACCTTCTCCTCCAGCGCGCCCGCGACGGTGAACGCCTTGAACGTCGAGCCGGGCTCGTAGTTGAAGCCGACGGCGCGGTTCTGGGCCGCGTAGGCGGGCGCGCCGGCGCTGTCGTTGGCATCCACGCGCGGCCAGTTGGCGAGCGCGAGGATCGTGTTGGAGTAGGGGTCCATCACGAGCGCCGTCGCGCCCTTGGGCCGCCATGCGAGGCCGACCTGCGCGAGGACGTCCTCGACCTTGCCCTGCAGCTCGGCGTCGAGCGTCAGCTGCAGGTCCTTGCCGGCCTCGGCGCGCTTGGTCTCCTGCAGGACGATCGGCTCGCCGAGGGCGTCCTTGACGATCCGGCGCTTGCCGTCGCTGCCGAGCAGGACGTTGTTCTTCGCGTACTCCAGGCCGGCGAGCCCGTCGCCGTCGGTGCCGACCCAGCCGAGCACCTGCGACGCCAGCCACTTGCGCGGGTACTCACGGCGCGAGCTGGGGATGAACTGCAGCCCGTCGAGCTTCAGCTTCTTGACCTTCGCCGACTGCGTCTGGGGCAGGTTGCGGGCGAGGTAGACGAAGCCGCTCTTCTGCGAGAGCTTGCCCAGGACCTTGACCTGGCTGGTGCCCAGCAGCGGCGCGAGCCGGCGGGCCGCCAGCAGGGGCTTCTTGATCAGGTACGGCGTGACGGCGATGTCGTCGGCCGGCTCGGAGACGGCCAGCTCGACGCCGTTGCGGTCGACGATCGCGCCGCGGCGGGCGGGGACGTCGAGCTGCTCGACCTGCTGCGTGCTCGCTACCGCCTGCAGCGACGAGCCGCGGACGGCACCCAGCCAGGCGGAGCGGACCCCGGCGATCGCGAGCAGCGCGAGGAAGAGCGCGAACAGCAGCCCGATCCGCCGCTCGGTGAGGCCGACTATGGGGTCGTCACCCCGCCTGAGGGAGTCGTCGCCGGTGCGGGCGCGGTCGCCGCGGGGGCGGCCGGTGCCGGCGTCGCCGCACCGTTGGCCGCCACCACGGGCGGTGCCGCTGTGGTGGCAGGCGCGGTCGGCGCCGCGGCGTCCGCCGGCGCGGTCGCGGTCGTGCCCGCGGTGGCCGTGGTGGCCGTGGTCGCGGTCCCGGCGGGCGCGCTCGGATCGGCCTGGCCGGTGATCGCCGTCACGCTGCTCTGCACGGTCATGAGGCCCGCGGGACCGGCGATCTCACGGTTCGGCGCTTGCATGCGGCGCGCGGCGCGCAGGCCGTCGGAGCTCAGCGCCCCGGCACGCAGATATGAGACGTCGGCGGGCTCGGGCATGACGAAGCCGCGCGTCCCGGCGTTCGCCCGGATGCGGTCGCCGCTGCTCAGCCGCGAGACCTCGCCGCGCAGGGTCGCGTTGCTGCGCTCGAGCGTCGCCGCAGTCTCGACCGCGCGCCCGATGCCGTTGTTGAGCTTGAGCATCGAGACCTGCATCGCGACGATCCCGATCAGGCCGAATGCGACGATCACGACCCACGCGCGGCTGCGCACGAGGCGGTCCATCGTGCGGCTGCCGGAGACCTCCATCGTCGCCTCGGCGACCCGCAGCACGAGGTTGGCGCCACCGGAGGCGATCCGCAGCGGCGGGCGCGACGGCGTGCGCGGCCCGCGGGTCGGCATCGGACTGGGGGCGAGCACCGCCTCGGACATCGCCAGCGCGCGGGAGTCGACATGTGCGCGGGGCGGTCGTTGGGGGCCGGAGGTCCGGCGTGGGACGGCGGGCGCGTGTGCGTGTGCGCGCGCAGTGCGGTCGTCGGCACGGGCAGCGGCGGTGCGGCTCATCCTTGATCCTCCCTGAGCTTCGATGCGACGCGCAGACGGGCCGACCGCGCGCGTGGGTTGGCGGCGACCTCGCCCGCTGTGGGCGCGATCGCACGACGGCTGACGAGCTCCGCCTCCGGCTCACGCCCGCAGGCGCAGATCGGCAGGTCCGGCGGGCAGATGCAGCCCTGCGCCCGCGCGGCGAGGAAGCGCTTGACGCGCCGGTCCTCGAGCGAGTGAAACGAGATCGCGGCGAGCCGGCCGCCGGGACGCAGCAGGCCCCACGCGAGCGGCAGCGCGGCGTCGAGCTGGCCGAGCTCGTCGTTGACGGCGATCCGCAGGGCCTGGAAGACGCGCTTGGCCGGGTGGCCGGCGGCGAAGCGCGCGGGCGCGGGGATCGCGCGGGAGATGACGTCGACGAGCGCGATCGTCGTCTCGATCGGCGCCTTCTGGCGGGCGCGGACGATCGCGCGGGCGATCGGGCGGGCGTAGCGCTCCTCGCCGAGGTCGCGGAAGATCGCCTCGAGGTGGCGCGACTCGGACTCGTTGACGAGCTTGAACGCCGACTGCTCGATGTCGGGGTCCATGCGCATGTCCAGCGGCGCGTCGTAGGAGTACGAGAAGCCGCGCTGCCAGGTGTCGATCTGCATCGACGACATGCCGAGGTCCATGAGGATGAGGTCCACATGCACGGCCTCGTCGTGCAGCCGCGCGAGGCCGTCGACGAACGACGCGCGGATGAAGCGCGCGGCCGGTGCCAGCTCGGGCTCCAGCTCCGCGAAGCGCTCGGCTGCGACCGGATCGCGATCGATCGCGATCAGCGTGCCCGACGCGCCGATCCGGCCCGCGAGCAGGCGCGCGTGGCCGCCGGCGCCGAACGTGCAGTCCACGACGGTCTGACCGGGCCGCGGGTCGAGCAGCTCGATCGCCTCGCCGGCGAGAACCGGCACGTGGGGAATGGTCATGTCAAGCAGTGTTGCCAAGGGATGTGGTGATCTCGTCGACATCGGAAGCGAGTGCGTCGTTGTAGGTCGCCCAGGTGCTGCGGTCCCAGATCTCCAGGGCGTCGCCGACTCCGGTCACGACGACGTCCTTGTCGAGGCTCGCGTGGTCGAGCAGAAAGGCCGGCAGGCCGATGCGGCCGGCGGCGTCCATGTCGGTGTCCAGCGAGTTGGCGGCGAAGAACCGCTTGAGCTTCTGGGCGTCCTTTGAGAGCGGGTGCAGCCCGTGCAGCGCGGCGGCCGTGTATTCGTCGTAGGCCGTGGGCGTCCACAGCGCGATGCAGCGCTCGAGGCCCTTGGCGAGGACGACCCCGCCGGCGAGCTCGGCGCGAAAGCGAGCGGGAACGGTGAGGCGGTTCTTCGCATCGAGCGTGTAGTCGAAGGTTCCGCGGAAGGCCATTGAGGGGGTGTGACTGAAGGGTTCGGAGCCGGAGTGGAGGGGTGGGAGGAGCCCCTCCACTCCGGCTCGCTGCTGCGACGCTATCCCACTCTCTCCCACTTGGCAACTCTTTTTGCATGCTTTGTCCCACCAGGTGACACAACCGTCGTCCAGTTCGCAGAAACACCACGTCTGAGCAGGGATTTTCGCGGTGGGAGGCGATACGCCTTGCTCGGCCGCGATTGCGAGCGGCTCGTTGCAGGTTTGGAAAACGGGCGGGTTCTTGCAGCCCGGGCAGGATTCCGCCGGTCGATGTGCTGTGGCGGTGGGGCGCTGTGGGGAAGCGTCGTGTCGCGTCGAGCGCCACCATGCGCGCCTCGTTGGACGCGACCCCGCGCGAGGACCCGGGGAGCCGGTCAGCCCTGCAGGCCCTGCACGAGGACGGCGCCGATCAGCAGCATCACGGCTGGCACGAGCACGAGCGCCACGACGAGCTGGATCTTCGGCGCCGCCTTCGCCGCCGCGTCGCGCAGGCCGCGCGCCTGCTCGGCGCGCGCCTCGGCGGCGAGCGCCTCGAGCGCCGGCGTCAGCGGCGCGCCGTGCAGGTCGGCGCGGGCGATCGCGGCGGCGAGCGTCGCCACGCCGGCCGCCGGGCAGCGCGCGACGAGCTCGCGCAGCGCGTTCTCGCGCGGCGCGCCGAGCTGCATCCGCGCGGCGGCCCCGTCGAGCTCGGCCGCGAGCACGCCGCTCATCCGCCGTCCCACCTCCCCCATCGCCCGGCCCACGGACAGCCCCGCGCCGACGGCGACGCGCAGCAGGTCGAGCACGTCGGCGAGCTCGCCGGCGATCCGGCGCCCGCGCGCGCGGGCCAGCCGCGCGAGGATGAGCTCCGGCGCGAAGAACCCGGCGACCGGCGCGGTCAGCAGCGCGGCGATCCCGAGCCGGCCCGGCAGCGCGCCCGCGAACGGCAGCGCCGCGAGCGGCAGTCCGAGCGCCGCAGCGCCCTTCAGGGCGACGGCGTCGCCGACGCCGAGGCCGAGCGGCGTACCGGCCGCCGCGATCCGCGCCTCGAGGTCGCGCGGCGCGGCGCGCATGCCGGCGCGGCGCGCCAGCCGCGCGAGCAGCACGGTCATCGCGCCGACGTGGGACAGCGTGTCGCGGTCGCCGACCGGCCGCGCGCGCGGCCGCCGCGGTACGGCGAGCGATTCGACGATCGCCGCCGCCGCGCAGGCGCCCGCGGCGGCGGCGAGCAGCACGGCGCCGCTCACCACGGCTCGGAGATCCGCGCGATCCGTCGCACGCAGACGATCGCGACGGCCTGCAGCGCGAGCGCCAGCGCGACCATCGCCGCGGTCAGCGGCGCAGTCGCGAGCGCGAGCACGAAGCCCGGCTGCGCGAGCTCACCGAGCGCGAGGGCGGCGGCGGGCAGGCCGGTGACGAGCAGGGCGGTGAAGCGCGCCTGCGCCGTCGCCGAGCGGGCATCCGCGACGACCCGGCCGCGCTGCTCGAGCGCGGCGGCGAGATCGCGCAGCAGCGCGGCGAGGTCGCCGCCGGCGTCGCGCTGCAGCAGGACGGCCGCGACGACGGTGTCGAGCGGGCCATGCGACGGCTGCGGGCCGCGGTTGCGGCGCGCCAGCGCGAGCAGGACGTCCTCGGTGCGCTCGCCGAGGTCCAGTGCGGCCGCCGCCGCGCGCAGCTCTTCCCCGGCCGGACCGGACACGCCGCCGTCGCGGGCGGCGGCGGCGAGCGCGCCGCGCACGGAATGCCCGCCGGCGAGCGCGTCGGCGATCGAGCGGGCGATCGACGGCGCGCCCGCGGCGACCGCGATCGCGCGACGGCGGCGGCGGGCACGCACGACCGCGCCCGCGGCCCACGGTGCCGCCGCGCCGAGCCCGAGCCCGGCCCACGATCCCGCCACGAGCCAGCCGCCGCCGAGCAGCGACAGCGCGCCGAGCGCCACGAGCCGGCGCCGCTCGGGGCTCGTCGGCTCGCGGCCGCAGCGCACGGCGTCGAGCGCCGGGGCCAGCCAGCGGCCGACCGACTGCACGAGGCGCTCCTCGCCGGCGGCAGCGATCGCCTCCCACGCGGCGAGCACGGCGCAGGCGCCCGCCAGCCCGGCGAGCAGCGCGGCGGCGCTCATGCCGCGGCCTGTGCCCGCGCGAGCCGGGCGGCAAGTTCGTCGCCGAGCGGCGCGCGCCAGGTCGGCCGGCCGTCGCGCAGGGCGTACAACTCTCGGGTGCCCACCCCGCCGGCGACGCGCACGACCTCGCTGACCGCGACGACGGTGCGCGTCCCGCCGGGCATCCGCGCCTGATGGACGACGAGATCCAGCGCCCCCGCGACCTGCTCGCGGATCGCCTCGTGCGGCAGGCCCAGGCCGGCCATCAGCGCGAGCGTCTCGACGCGCCGCAACGCCTCCTCCGGTGAGCCCGCGTGGACGGTCGACAGCGAGCCGTCGTGGCCGCTGGACATCGCGCTCAGCATGTCCAGCGCCTCGGCGCCGCGGACCTCGCCGACGACGATGCGGTCGGGCCGCATGCGCAGGGCATTGCGCACGAGGCGGCGCACGGTGACCTCGCCGCGGCCCTCGAGCGAGGCGGGCCGCGCTTCGAGCCGCACGACGTGGGCGTGGCGCAGCCGCAGCTCGGCGGCGTCCTCGATCGTCACGATCCGCTCGCCCTCGCCGATGAACTCCGTCAGCGCGTTGAGCGTCGTCGTCTTGCCCGAGCCGGTGCCGCCGCTGATGAGGATGTTGCAGCGCGCGCGGACCGCCTGCGCCAGCAGGTCGCGCAGCGGCGCGGCCCAGGTGCCGTTGGCGACGAGGTCGTCGGGGCCGAAGCCGCGCGGGCGAAAGCGCCGGATCGTCAGGACCGAGCCGTCGAGCGCGAGCGGCGCGACGATCACGTTCACGCGCGAGCCGTCGGGCAGCCGCGCGTCACAGAGCGGCTCGGCCTCGTCGACGCGGCGCCCGAGCGGCGCGAGGATGCGCTCGATCGCGTGACGCAGGCCCGCCTCGTCGGCGAAGCTCGCGCCGGTCGGCTCGATCCGCCCGGCGCGCTCGACCCAGACCTGGCCCGGGCCGTTGACCATCACCTCGTCGACGGTCGGATCGGCGAGCAGCGGCTCCAGCGGGCCGAGCCCGAACGAGCGCTCCGCGACCCGGGCGGCGAGGCGGGCGCGCGCGCCGTCGTCGAGCAGGCCGGCCTCGCGGTCGACCAGGGCGCGGATGCGCTCGTGCAGGTCGCCGGCCGTGCCCTGCCGGCCGGCGTCGGCGAGCAGGCGGTCGCGCAGGGTGCCGGCGAGCGCGTCGAACGCGGCGTCGCGGCCGTGATCGGGATCCATGCCATGCATAGGGCGCCGGCGGCGCCGATTCGCCCCCCGGGCGACCGGACATGGCCCGAACGGACCTGGCAATGACGCGCGGGGACGACGAGACTCGCTCCATGGCCAAGACGCAATCAGGCAAGTCCAAGCTCGACCGCAAGGTCTTCGACACCGAGCTCGCGCGACTGCAGCGCGAGCTCGTCCTCCTGCAGGAGTACATCAAGGCCGAGGGCCTGAAGGTCGTCGTCATCTTCGAGGGCCGCGACGCCGCCGGCAAGGGCGGCGTAATCAAGCGGATCACGGAGCGCACGAGCCCGCGCTCGTGGCGGATCGCGGCGCTGGCGACGCCGACCGAGCGCGAGCGGACGCAGTGGTACTTCCAGCGCTATGTCACCCACCTGCCGGCGGCCGGCGAGGTCGTCCTGTTCGACCGCTCCTGGTACAACCGCGCCGGCGTCGAGCGCGTCATGGGCTTCTGCACCGACGAGGAGTACCGGGAGTTCATGCGCTCCTGCCCGGAGTTCGAGCGCATGCTCGTGCGCTCGGGGATCCTGCTGATCAAGTACTGGTTCTCGGTCTCCGACGCCGAGCAGGAGAAGCGCTTCCAGGCGCGCGTCAACGACCCGATGCGCCGCTGGAAGCTCAGCCCGATGGACCTCAAGTCACGCGAGAAGTGGGTCGAGTACTCGCGGGCGAAGGACGACATGTTCGCCGCCACGGACATCAAGCAGGCGCCGTGGTTCGTCGTCGACGCCGACGACAAGCGCCGCGCGCGCCTGAACTGCATCGCGCACCTGCTCTCGACGATCCCCTACGTGGACGTCATCCCTCCCCCGCTCGAGCTGCCCAAGCGCCAGGACGACACCCACTACGTGCGCCCGCCGATGAGCGACCAGACCTTCGTGCCGTCGCTGTACTGACGGCGGAGCCGCCCGTTGGCGGCTCCGCGCAGCAGTGAAACTGCCGGTTACGGCAACTCGGGCATCATCCGCAGCCCCGCCCGGGCCCGGCTGCGGTCACCGAGCGCGCGCGGCAGCAGGCGCAGTTCGCGCGCGAAGTCCTGCACCGCGGCGAGGTAGACGGCCTGGCGCAGCGTCACCCGCAGCGAGGCGGCCACGCGCGGCCCGGCGACGCCCTTGCGCGCGCCGGCGTCGTCACCGCCGATCTCCGCCGCCGCGACGACCTCGATGTCCTCGAGCGCCAGCAGCGCATGGCCGGGCTGGTCGCCGCGCGGCTCGGGCGTGACGAGCAGATCGACGCGGCTGCCGGCGACGACGAGCTGCGGCGCCGCCAGCGCGACGACCTGCGCGACGCGCTCGCCGTGACCCACGGGCGGCCCGGCCGCGCGCGCATCCTCCCCGCCGACCATGTCCGGTGCGAGGTCGGTCCCGGCGGGAATCGGGACGCGGGCGCGCTGGCCGACGAACCGCCGCGGCTCGCCGATCGCGCCGCGCGGCGCGAAACGCGCGGGCACCCTGCGGATCGCCAGCGCGCGGGCGCTCACGCGCTGCCCGGCGCGGATCGGCTCGTGCGCGACGACGACGTCGACGGGCGCGCCGACGCGCCGCTGCAGCGCGGCCTCGCGGCCGGCGACGTTGTACGCGGCGAGGCCGCCGAGCACGAGCGCCAGCCCGCCGAGCACGAGCGCGCGCCGGCGGCGGCTCACCGCGCGTCTCGCACGAGCGGCAGCTCGAGTCCGATGCGCGCCCCGCGCTGGGCCGGCTCCGCGACGAGCCGTCCGCGGTGGCGCTCGGCGATCTGCGCCGCGATCGCCAGGCCGCGCCCGCGGCGCCCGCGGCCCGCGCGGGCGCGGCGCGTCAGCTCGGCCAGCGCGACGGGCAGCCCGGGTCCCTCGTCGACGACCTCGATGCGCACGTTGCGGGCGCCGACGAAACGGGCTGTCAGCTCGATCCGGCCCGGGCCGTGCTCGAGCGCATTGGCGACGAGGTTGGAGATCGCCTGCGCGAGCCGCAGCCGATCGCCGACGACCGTCGTCCCCGGCAGCAGGCAGCCCAGCAGCACGACGCTCTCGAAGCAGCCGGCGACGGCCTCCCAGCTGTGGAACTGCTCCTCCATGAGCTCGGCGATCTCGACGGGGCCCTCGCGGTCGGCGTTGCGCCGCCCGCTGCGCGCCGCGGCGAAGTCGTCCAGCGCGAGGCCGGCACGGCGCAGCTCGCGGTCGAGCGTCGCCAGGCGCTCGAGCGGTGCCTCACGGCGGCGCTCCATCGTCGCCAGGCCGAGCCGCACGGAGGTCAGCGGCCCGCGCAGCTCATGGCAGGCGCGCGCGACCAGCTCGCGGCGCCGGCGCAGCTCGTACGCGCCGAGCGCCGCCAGCGCGAAGCCGACGACCGACAGCGCCCAGGGGAGGATGCTCGCGGGCATGTGCCTCTCCTAGGCATCGGCGCGCGGAAGTTCGCCCCCCTCCCCCGCCGATCAGGCGGCGAGCCGGCGATCGCGCGCCGCCGCGTCGGCCAGCGGCGCGTCGACGAGCCGGTATCCGACGCCCCAGACGTTGACGACGTAGCGATCGCCGTGGGCGCCGAGCTTGTGACGCAGCCGGCACGCGTGCGAGTCCAGCGTGCGCGTCGAGCCGCGCGAGCGGTAGCCCCAGATCGTCCGCAGCAGCTCCTCCTTGGTGAAGACACGGCGCGGTTCGGAGACGAGCGCGCGCAGCAGCGCGAACTCCTTCTGCGACAGCGCGACGCGCTCGCCGTGCAGGCGCACCTCGCGCGACGGCGGGTCGACCTCCAGCGGGCCGGCCCGCAGCCGCGCGTGCGAGGGGCGGTGGTCGGCGCGGCGCAGCAGCGCGGCGATGCGCCCGCGCAGCTCCGGATAGGAGAACGGCTTGCAGACGTAGTCGTCAGCGCCGCGATCGAACCCGCGGACGCGGTCCAGCTCGGTCGCGCGGCCGCTGACGACGATCAGCGGCATGTCGGGGTTGATCCGGCTCGCGACGCCGTCGGCGCTGCGCACGCGCCGCAGCAGCTCGAAGCCGCTGCCGTCGGGCAGGCCGACGTCGACGAGCGCGAGGTCGGGGAACTTGCGCTCGATCAGGCTCAGCCCGATCGTGGCGCAGTCGGCGACGAGCACGTCGTAGCCGTCGGCGGAGAGATTGTCGGCGAGGAACGTCCGCGTGGCGTCGTCGTCCTCGACGATCAGGATCGTGGAGAGATCGTCGGTGGTCATGCCCCTAAGAGGCGCGACGTGGCGAGGATTCGCCCCCCGAAACCGCCGATATGCGACCGATCGGGTGCAACTTCACGTGCACATGGCCGCGCGAGCAGGACTCCTGCCTAGGATGCCGACGCGTCATGGACGAGACACAACGACGCGGCAACTATGACTCGGGGGAGGACTTCGTTCTCGAGTATGGCGAGCTGCGCTTCACCTTCAACGAGCGCGACTTCGGCGAGCGCTGCGAGCAGGCCGCGCTGAAGCTCGGTTTCGTCCACGGCAGGCTCGGCGAGAACGAGCTCGACGACCTCGTCAACCTCGCCGTCAACGGCGAGATCCAGGCGCCGGCCTCGGGCCTCGGCGAGCACGTCAACGACTGCTGGCCCGAGCTGTGCGGCCCGTCGGACCGCTCGCTCGTGCACTGGCTGCGCCGCCTCGTCTTCCGCTCCGCCTGGCTCGATCAGCGCGTCAAGGAGGGCGAGCTCGACATCTCGTTCTGCACCGAGACGCAGACCTTCGGCTACGTCCAGCCCGATCGCGACGGCGAGGCGATCGAGCTCTCACCCGAGCCCTCCTGGGACCGGGTCGCCTACGTGCCGCGTTAGTGGGTCGGCCCAGAGTCGGGCCGGCACGTCCGTAGCGCCCGCTGCGCGCCGCCCCAAGCCGTCCGAGCCCTGCGCGAGCATCTCCTGCCCGATGCGCACCCGAGCGGTCCATCCCGGCGACATCGTCCTCGTCTCCAAGCGCGGGCGGATCTTCCACGCCACCGTGCGCGGCGTCGCCGCGGGCGGCGGCTTCGAGATCGCGCCGATCGAGCGCGGGATCAGCTACCGCCACGTCAAGGCGGGAGAGATCACCGACCACTGGGCCCGCAGCGGGGCGCGCCGCGAGGGGCGCCCGCCGTCGGGTCAGATGGGCTTCGACGAGCTCGATCGGTAGGCGGGCCCGCCACGTCCGTGCGGCGCGCGAGCGTCGCCGTCCACGCCGGCGCTACCCGATCGCTGCTGTGCGCGCCTCGGCGATCGCCTCGGCGCCCTTCTCCCCCACGAGCAGCTCGGGACGCAACGTCGCGCTCGCCGCGAGGTCGAGCGCCGGGATCCGGCCGCTCGCGGTGAGCGCCCCGTCCAGGGCGATCACGGTCGTCTCGCCGCCGACCGGCGCGGCGGCCGTGGCGACGATCGTCAGCGAGCCGCCGTCGACGATGTTGCGGGCGGCGGCCAGCGTGCGGCGGGCGAGCGGCTCGGGCAGGTGCTCGAGCGTGTCGATCAGCACGACGGCGTGACCGCCGCGCGCGGCGACACGGCGCCCGGTCTCGATCGCGCGCTCGATCGCCTGGCCGTGAGCGTCGGGCGCGGCGCCGAGGCCGAGCTCGACGGCGGGCTGCAGCGGGCCGGCCTTCCAGTCGCCGAACTCCTCCGGGCGTACGCCGGCGAGCACGACGCTGCACTCGAGATCCTCCTGGCGCGAGAGCGCGGCGGCGAGGCGGCGCAGCGCCTCGGTCTTGCCGGCGCGCGGGCCGCCGGCGATGACGACGCGCGAGCCGCGGCCGAACGGCGTCAGCCACTCGATCGCCTTCAGCGTCGCGTCCTCGTCGTCGAGCGCGATCCGCTCGCTCGCCCACGTGCAGGGCAGGTCCTCGTACTTCGTGCCCTCGGCGACCTCGTCGGCCGCGCGGCCGTTGATCGTGTCGACGCGGATCAGCGACGGGTAGCGCTCGGAGCGGCGCGGCGGGCGCACCGGGCCGGCGACCTCGTCGCCGGAGACGAGCTCGCAGCGGCGCACCTGGGCGGCGGAGATGTAGACGTCGTCGTCGGACGGCTCCGGCGGCGAGACGCGCACGAAGCCCGAGCCGTTGGGCAGCAGCTCGACCGTGCCGGTGATGACGCGGTCCTCGGCGGGCGCGCTGTCGCGATCGCCGTCGCGGTCACGGTCGCGGCCGCGTCCTCCGCGGTCACGGCCGCCGTCACGGTCACGGCCACCGTCGCGGTCACGGCCACCGTCGCGGTCACGGCCGCCGTCACGGTCACGATCGCGGCCGCCGCGCGGCGCTGCGGGGGCGGCCTCGGCGGGCGCAGCGTCGTCCTCACCGACCTCGATGTCACCCGGATCGCGATCGCGGGCGCGGCTGCGACCGCGGCCACCGCGGCGCGAGCGGCGCGCGGGCTTCTCGTCGATGTCGGCCTCGGCGCCGGCCTCGGCGGGCGCCTCGGCCTCGGCCTCGGCCTCGGCCGCGACCGCGGCATCGGGGTCGTCGCCGTTCGTGCCCTGGCGCTCGATGATCGCGGCGATCAGATCGGCCTTGCGCAGCCGCCGGTAGCCGTCCATCGCGAGCTCGGATGCGATCTCGTGCAGGTCGGCGAGCGGGCTGGACTCCAGAGCGGAGCGAGAGATGACGGACATGTGGTCCTCCTGTGGATCGTCGGTAGGCGTCCGGCCGCGTTGGACAGCGGCAGGCGACTCGTGTGCGGCCAACGTTACCGAGAGTGACGGATCGCGTCACCCAGGGCGAGGTGCGCGTCGACCGGCGCGTCACCGCGCAGCGCGGCCCGCACGGCGATGAAATCCGCCGCCGCGGCGACGTCGTGGACGCGCAGGATGTGCGCCCCCGCGTCGAGCCCGTGGCCGATCGCCGCGAGCGTCCCGGCGTGCCGCTGGCCGGGCGCGCGGCCCGTCAGCGCGCCGACGAAGTCCTTGCGGGAGACCGCCAGCAGCAGCGGGCGGCCGAGCTCGTGCAGCTCGCCCAGGCGTCCCAGCAGCTCGATCGTCTGGGCCGGCGTCTTGGAGAAGTCCGGGCCCGGGTCGAGGATCAGCTGCTCCTCGGCGACGCCCTGATCGCGCGCGACCTGCATCCGCTCGCCGAGGAACGCGAGCACGTCGGCGACGACGTCGTCGTAGAGCTCGGGGTCCTGCAGGCGCTGCTTCGGCGCCGCGCGCGTGTGCATGAGCACGAGCGCGGCGCCGGTGCGCGCGCAGACCGCGGCGAGCTCGGGGTCGCGCAGCCCGCTGACGTCGTTGACGATCACGGCCCCGGCGGCGATCGCCGCCTCGGCCACGGCCGGCTTGTACGTGTCGACGGAGACCGTCGCGCCGAGCGTCCCCGCGATCTGCGCGATCAGCGCCACCACGCGCTCGATCTCCTCGGCCACCGCGACCGGCGGGCGCAGCGTGATGCCCGACTCGCCGCCGACGTCGATGATGTCCGCGCCCGCCTCGAGCAGCTGCGCCGCGCGGGCAACCCTCGCGTCGAGGTCCGGGTAGGCGCCCGCGTCCGAGAAGGAGTCCGGCGACGCGTTGACGATCCCCATCAGCCACGGCCGCTCGCCGAGCGCGAGCGTACGCCCCGCCGCGGCGACCGTGTGCTGTGCCATCAGCCTCCGCCGATGCGAACCGTGCGCGTCACGACGCGCTCGTTGCCGGCGCGGTCGCGGCCGGTGATCGTCAGCGGGAACGTCCCGCGGCCGGGGTAGCGATGGCGCGCGCGCAGCCTTGTCGACGCGCCGCGCGCGCCCTTGGAGCGGTCGCCCCATGAGACCGTGACCGAGCGCAGCCCCGAGCGATGGTGGCCGGGCCGGTCGGGGTCACGGGCGCGGATCGACAGGGACACGACGCGGCGCGTGCGCTTGTAGCCCACGCTGACGAGCGGCAGCAGGTCGTCGATCCGCAGGCGGCGCGTGCGCGAGCGCTTGACCTGACCGCGGCCGTCGACGGCGAGGACCTGCCACTTGTGCGTCGCCCCGGCGATCGGGGCGACGGGCGTGAGGAACCGGTTCGCCGTCTCGCCGATGACCGTGCCGTCGACGGTGACGACGTACTTCACGGCGCCCCAGAGGCTGAAGGACTCCTGCCAGCTGAGCCGCGGCAGCGGTGTCCGGCAGCAGCGCTGCGAGGTGTAGCCGGAGAAGTTGCCCGGCACGCGGTCGAGGTAGCCGGCGACGATCTTGCGGTCGTCGGCCCCGCCCTGGACCCAGGCGGCGACGACGCCGCTCGCACGGTCGGCCGCGACGTCGAAGCCCAACTCGGGCACGACCGCGCCGAGCTCGGGACGCGACAGCACCTGCGACGCCGTGGCCTTGTAGTCCTCGATCGCCTGCGCGCGGACGAACGGCACCTCGCCCGGCCCGCCGATCACGGCAGCCATCAGGCCCGAGTTGTTCTCCGAGATCGCCGGCATCACCGCCGGGGCGGCGACGCTGGCGCCGAACAGGCGCACGCCGGCGCCGAACGTGTCCTTCTCGAGCATCGCCCACATCGGCTGGCCGGTCTGCGCCCCCGTCGTCATGCCGACCCCGACGCCGCGGCCGTTGAGATCGATCCGCGGCGCCCCGACGGGCTCCCCGCCGGCCTCGTCGATCGCGACGGGCGGGTCGAAGCCCGTGCCGCGCTGGCGGCGCGCGAGGATCCGCGAGCCGCCGTCGGCGAAGCTCTGGCGAAAGACGACCCAGGCGTAGCTCGAGTCGTCCTCGGCGTCGATGTCGGGCAGATCGGAGAGGACCGGCACGCGGCCTTCGAAGTCCGCCGGCGTGAGGTCCTGCGGGGCGGTCGACAGCGCGGCGCCGAACATCTTGCGTGCGTAGACACGTCCGCCCTCGCCCCAGGTGACGACGCCGATGCCGTCGGCCGAGATCGCGACCTTCGAGCGCCCGGCGCCGACGCCGGCGGCACGCGCGGGATCGACGTCGGCGGGCTGCTCGATCGTGCCCCACGTGTTCGTCGTGCGGTCCAGGCGCGCGACCCGCACATCGCCGGCGGAGGTGTAGGTCGCGTAGCCGGTGCCGTTGATCGACAGATCGACCGACGGATCGCTGCCGATGCCGAGCGCCACGGGCGCCACCCACGGGGCGCCCGCGGGCCGCACGGCGCCGTACACGACGCCACCGTTGACGAAGACGACGATGACGCGACCGCCGTCGGCAGCGGCGAGGACCGGCTGCGAGCTGGCCTCCGGCAGCGCGCCATCGACCCGTTCGGCGGGCTTGAACACGCCGCTCTCGAACAGCGCGACCGCGATGTGGTCGACGCCGTCGAAGCGCTTGACGTAGGCCAGCGCGCCGGTGCCGTCGCGCGCGAGGTCAAGATCGCCGAGCGCACGGATGTCGGCGCTGGGGCCGTCGATCGCGTCGCCGGGGAACAGCGCGGCGGGCGCCGGGGCGGCCGCGAGCACGGCGTGTGCGGCGAGCAGTGATGTGAGGATGAGTAGACGGCGCATCGGGGCGTATCAACCATCTGGAAGCGGCAAAGTTACGCGCTGCCGACGACGCCTTCGGCGCGAGCCTCTTCGGCCCAGGCCTCCAGCTGCTCATCCAGCGCCCGTTCGTCCCACCGAAGCTCGCCCTGCAGGGCGTCCGCGACGCGCCGCACGACCGGGCCGTCGGCGGCGAGATCGTGGCCCGCGAGCAGGGCCAGGCGGGTGCGTCGCAGCAGCACGTCGCCGATCGAGGCGGCCTGTTCGCGGCGGACCGCGAAGGCGACCTCGGCGAGCAGGTCGGGCAGGCCGTCGACGATCGGCCGCGCGAGCTCGGGGCGCTCGCGCGCGACCGCGAGCACGTCGTGCGCGGCGTGGCCGTAGCGGCCGGCGAGCGCGGCGAGCGCCGCCTCGGGCACGCCGTCGACGCGCGGCAGCTCGGACACCGCGACGGGCGCGCCGAGCGGGATCTCGTGCGTGCGACAGGGCGCGTCGCGGGCCTCGCGCTCGACGAGCCGGTCGACCGCCATCTTCGCCATCCGCCGCCAGGTCGTGAGCTTGCCGCCGGTGATCGTGACCATTCCGCTCGACGTCTCGTACAGCTCCGCCTTGCGCGAGATGTCGACGGACTTCTTCGGATCGCCGGTCGAGATCAGCGGCCGCACGCCGGCGTAGGCGCCCGTCAGGTCCTGCGCCACGAGCGCCGTGCCGAAGTAGTCGTTCGCCGCGGCGAGCAGGTACGCGATGTCCTCCTGCGACGGTGCGACGTGGTGGTTGTCGAGCTTGCCCTCGAAGTCGTTGTCGGTCGTCCCCAGCAGCGTGCGCCCGAGCCACGGCAGGGCGAAGATCGAGCGCCCACCGCCGGCCGGGACGATCGCGCCGCCGCCGACGAGCGGCAGGTCCTCGTGGCGCAGCGTGATGTGCGTCCCGCGACTGGGCGCGATCCGCGGCACCTCGGCCTCGTCGTGCAGCTCGTCGGGGCGCAGGCGGTCCGCCCAGACGCCCGTGGCGTTGACGACGTTCGCCGCCCGCACGACGAACTCGCCCCCGCCGGCGATGTCGCGGACCCTGACGCCGGCGGCGCGGCCGCCGCCGTCGCGCACGAGCTCGGACACGTCGAGGCGGTTGGCGACGACCGCGCCGAAGCGCTCGGCCTCGCCCAGCACGGTCAGCACGAGGCGGACGTCGTCGGTCTGGCAGTCGTAGAACAGGTAGCCGGATGTCGGAGCGCGCTCGGCCAGCGCCGGGATCAGCTCGAGCACCTCCTCGCCGGAGATCACGCGGTGGCGCTCGGGGCTCCATTCCGAGAAGTCGCCGGCGAGATCGTCTGCGGGGCGGCCGCGGCGCGCGCGCGGGCCGCGTGAGCGCCCGCGCAGGCGCTCGACCGCCATGACGTCGTAGAGGTTCAGGCCCACGCCGATCAGGCGATCGGGGCGCGCGCCGTCGAACGCGGCCACGACGAGCGGCAGCGGATGGACCAGGTGCGGCGCCAGCGCAACCATCAGCTGTCGTTCCAGCAGTGCCTCGCGGACGAGGCCGAGATCGAAGTTCTGCAGGTAGCGCAGGCCGCCGTGGACGAGCTTGGAGGAGCGGCTGGAGGTCCCCGCCGCGAAGTCCGCGCGCTCGACGAGCGCGACGCTGTAGCCGCGCGTCGCGGCGTCCAGCGCGACCCCCGCACCGGTGATCCCGCCGCCGATCACGACCAGGTCGAACTCCTCCTCGGAGAGCGCGTTCAGGGCGTCGGCACGGGTCATCATCGAAATTCAGTCTGCCAAGAGTTCAAGTACGAGTGCCTACGTGCCGAATGAGACGTATGCTCGCACCACGCTCGCGCCGCGCCGCGGCCCTCCTCTCGATCGGAGCGCTCAGCGCCGGTACAGCCGTCGCCGCAGCGCCCGCACAAGCTCAACTCCTCGGCGGCCTGCTGCCGAACATCGGGACCATCGTCACGAACCTCGGGAACACCGTCGGCGGCACCGTCAACGGCATCGTGCCCGGGACGGGCGGCATCGTCACGGGGGTGACCGGCGCGGTCGGCGGTGTCGTCACCGGCGTCCAGACCACGGTCAGCGGCACGCTCGACCAGACGCTCGGCAGCGTCCTCGGCGGCGAGAACGGCCTGCTTCCGCCCGACGTCCTCGACAACTTGCTCAACACCCTGCTGGGCAACAGCACGGCGGCCCCCGGGACGCCGGGCACCGGGAACTCCGGCGGCGTGATCGTCCTCAACGGCGGCTCGGTCGGCCCCGGCGGCATCGTGCTCGACGCCAGCGCCCCGCGCCCGAAGGTCACGGTGCTCTCCAAGCTCAAGCAGATCGGCAACACCGGCAAGATGCGCATCGAGATCAAGACCAACGAGCCCGGCATCGTCGCCGTCGCCGGCAAGGTCCGTCCGGGCGCAGCGGTGAAGGCCAGGAAGGGCGTCAAGAAGACCAAGCACTCGCGCAAGGTCATCAACGTCCCGCAGATCACGCTCGGCTACCGCCGGGCCGGCAAGCTCGTCGTCACGGTGCGCCTGTCGCGCGCCGCGCAGCGCGCCCTGGGCCGCTCCAAGAACGCCAGGATGTCCGTCGGCACGATCGCCGTCGACCTCTACAAGAACCAGGACTCCGACAGCGCGAAGGTCAACATCAAGCGCTGATCGAACCGCTCATCTGACAGGTCCGACGGCCCGAGGGCACGTGTGCAGCCGAACAGGCGAGGCGCGTGGCGCGGGCCGTCGGTCGTTCCGGGCACGGCCGCCTGCAGGGTCACGAGGCCGGGCGACGTCGCGCAGAGCGCCGGCGGGCCGCGCGCGCGGCGGTGCGCGCGCGGCGGTGCGCGCGCGCGGTCGCCGGTCTACAGCTGACCGAGCTCTGAGGTGATCTCCGCGACGCTGGCCTTCGCGTCGCCGAAGAGCATCTGCGTCTTCTCGTTGTAGAAGAGCGGGTTCTCGATGCCGGCGAAGCCGGACGCCATCGAGCGCTTCAACACAATGATCTGCTTGGACTCGTCGACGTTGAGGATCGGCATGCCGTAGATCGGCGAGTCGGCCTTCATCCGCGCGTCGGGGTTCGTGACGTCGTTCGCGCCGATCACGAGCGAGACGTCGGTGCGCGAGAACTCGCCGTTGATGTCGTCCATCTCCTTGAGCTGGTCGTAGGGCACGTCGGCCTCGGCCAGCAGGACGTTCATGTGGCCCGGCATGCGGCCCGCGACCGGGTGGATCGCGTACTTGACCTCGATCCCCTTCTTCTCCAGCGCCTTGGCCATCTCGCGGACCGTGTGCTGGGCCTGCGCGACCGCCATGCCGTACCCGGGCACGACGACGACCAGGCGCGCATAGGCGAGCAGGATCGCGACGTCGGCGGCGCTCGTGGAGCGCACCGTGCCGCCCGTCTCGGAGCCGCCGCCCTCGACCGCGGGCGCCTCGCCGCCGAAGCCGCCCAGCAGGACCGAGCCGATCGAGCGGTTCATCGCCTTCGCCATCTGGTCGGTGAGGATCGTGCCCGAGGCGCCGACGATCATGCCGGCGACGATCAGCGCGTAGTTGTCCAGCGCGATCCCCGCGGCCGCGGCGCTGAGGCCGGTGAACGCGTTCAGCGTCGAGATGACGACCGGCATGTCGGCGCCGCCGATCGGCAGCACCGCGAGGTTGCCGAGGATCCCGGCCGCGACGAGGATGAGGATGAACAACCCCTCGTTCGTCGCGCCGAGCAGGATCGCGACGCCCGCGCCGATCGCGGTCGCGAGCAGGGCGATGTTCACGAACAGGCCGGCCGGGATCTTCACCGGGCTGCCGGAGATCAGGCCCTGGAGCTTGCCGAAGGCGACGTTCGAGCCCCAGAAGGAGATCGATCCGACGATCGCGGCGAAGACGAGCGGGATGCCGACCGCGAGATCGGCGCCGAGGTCGCCGCCCACAGAGCGAAACTCGACCCATGCGATGAGCGCGACCGCGCCACCGCCCACGCCGTTGAAGAGCGCGACCATCTGCGGCATCGCGGTCATCTTCACGTTGCGCGCGCTGGGGACGCCGACGATCGTGCCGATGATCAGGCCGACCGCGATGAGCGCGAAGTCGGCGCCGTCGAGGGCCGGGTTCAGCAGCGTCGCGACGACCGCGATCGCCATGCCGGCGGCCGCGATCTTGTTGCCCTGGACGGCCGTCGTCGGGCTCGTGAGCTTCGCCAGGCCGCTGATGAACATCCCGAACGCGACGATGTAGCACG
Source organism: Solirubrobacterales bacterium (assembly GCA_038255395.1). GTDB lineage: Bacteria > Actinomycetota > Thermoleophilia > Solirubrobacterales > Solirubrobacteraceae > CADCVQ01. The sequence continues at coordinate 24,282 of JBBSLI010000025.1, read as the reverse complement.
CCGTGATGAAGTCGACGTCCTGGAAGAACGCGGTAGCGCTCACGCGTCGGCGTCCTTCACGGGCTCGGGCTTCTTCTTGAACATGCTCAGCATGCGATCGGTGACGAGGAAGCCGCCGATGACGTTGATCGTGCCGAAGGCGATCGCGATCACGAGCAGCAGGCGGCTGAGAAAGCCGTCGGCGTGGGCGATCGCGATGAGTCCGCCGAGCAGGACGATGCCGTGGATCGCGTTCGTGCCCGACATCAGCGGCGTGTGCAGCGTGTTGGGGACCTTCGAGATGACCTGGAAGCCGACGAACGCGGCGAGGACGAGGATCGCGAGGTTCGTGAGGACCGTGCTGGTGGCGCTCGTCGCGACCATCTCATAGGCCGTCCAGCCCGACGACAGATCGACAGAGCTCATGGCGCCTCCTCGCTGCTGTCCGCGGCCTCGACGGTCTTCTTCGCGCCCGCGTGGACGATCTCGCCGTCGCGGGTGATGCAGGCGCCGGCGATGATCTCGTCGTCGAAGTCCAAGTTCAGCTCGCCGTCCTCGCCGACGAGCAGCTCCAGCAGCGACTGCACGTTGCGCGAGTACAGCGACGACGAGTGCTCGGCCATCGTGGCCGGCAGGTTCAGCGGCGAGACGATCGTGACGTCGTGCCTGACGACGGTCTCGCCGGGCTCGGTCAGCTCGCAGTTGCCGCCGGTCTCCCCCGCGAGGTCGACGATGACGCTGCCGGCCTTCATCTTCTCGACGCTCTGCGCCGTCACGAGCCGCGGCGCGGGCCGGCCGGGCACGAGCGCCGTCGTGATGACGACGTCGAAGGTCGCGATCTTGTCGGCCAGCTCCTGCTGCTGGGCCTGCTTCTCCTCGTCGGTCAGCTCGCGGGCGTAGCCGCCCTCGCCCTCGGCGCCCTTGCCGGCCTCGAGCTCGAGGAACTGCGCGCCGAGCGACTGGACCTGCTCGGCGACGGCGGCGCGCACGTCGTAGCCGGTCACCTGGGCGCCGAGCCGGCGCGCCGTGGCGATCGCCTGCAGCCCGGCGACGCCCGCGCCGAGCACGAGCACCTTCGCCGGCGGGACCGTGCCGGCGGCGGTCATCATCATCGGCAGGAAGCGGCCGAGGTGGTTCGTCGCCACGAGGACGGACTTGTACCCGGCGACGTTGGACTGCGAGGACAGGGCGTCCATCGACTGCGCGCGCGAGATGCGCGGGATCGCCTCCATGGCGAAGGCCGTGGCGCCGGCATCGGCGAGCGCCTGCGTGCCCTTGGCGTTGGAGAGCGGGCCGAGGAAGCCGATCAGGACCGTGTCCTTGCCGAGCTTGGCGATCTCCTGATCGGACGGCGCGGCGACCTTCACGACGACGTCGGCGGTCCAGACGTCGTCGGAGATCGTCGCGCCCGCGTCCTCGTAGAGCGCGTCGGAGAGCATCGAGCCCGCGCCGGCGCCGGACTCGACGGCGACCTCGAAGTCCTTCGCTGTGAGCTTGCGCACGATCTCGGGGACGAGCGCGACGCGCGTCTCTCCGTCAACCGTCTCCTTGGGAACCCCGACCTTCATGCGGCGTGGAACATACCTGACTCGCGAGTCAACATCGTGTCAGGGCTGCGGAACGGCGACCGGCAGATCGTCGGAGATCGCGAGCGCGAAGCGGTCGGCGAGCACCGATTCGTCCAGCGCGCGCGCGGCGGACGCGACGCCGGCGGCGTCCGTGCCGGTCACGAACCAGACCGGCTGGCGGTCCTTCGCCCGCGTCGCGGCGATCAAGCCGGTGCCGGCGGCGAGCGTCCGCGCGACGTTCCCGCCGGCGTCGAGCACGAGCAGCCGCTCGGCCGCGGCATCGAAACGCGCGAAGACGCCGCTCGCGCGCGGGCCCGCGTCGATGCTGTCGGCCTCGAAATCGCGCCCGCGCAGGCGCTTCCAGGGTCCGACGAGGATCCGCACCGTCATGTCGGCCGCGCTGCGGCTGATGATGCTGCGCCCGGCGACGACGCCGAGCGCGACGAGCTTCTCGGAGACCGCGGCGCAGACGCCCCCGCGCGGGTCGTCGCATTCGACGCGGACCGGCAGGCGCTTGCCGCCCACGCCGTGCAAAAACGGCTCGGGGAAGGAGCCGACGACGGCCGCGATCTGCGGCACCACGGTCGGCCTGTGCTGGTCCAGCCAGACGCGGTCACCGCCGTGGACCTCGAGCTCGGAGGCCGGCTCGGCGGGCGCCATCCCGTTGACGAACAGGCTCTGCGACCCGCGCGTGTTGGGATAGCGCCGGAAGATCGGGGCCAGGCCGCCGGGCGGCGGGACGCGCTCCTGACGCAGCGCGACGACGTCCTCGGCGCCGAGGTCGCGCGTGACCGTGAGCGCGATCTGGTCAGCCGCGGTGCTCGCCGACGATCCGCAGCCCGCGAGCAGGGTCGTCATGGCGAGGACGAGCGCCAGCGCCCGGGCGGTTCTCGATCGCTGCATCGCGCGCGCACTGTAGCGTTGGCCGCTGCCATGACCGTCAACCTCACACGCATCTACACGAAGCTCGGCGACGGCGGCGAGACGCACCTCGGCGACATGAGCCGCGTGCCCAAGACGCACCCGCGGATCGAGGCCTACGGCGACGTCGACGAGCTCAACGCGCAGATCGGCGTCACGCTCACGGTCGCCGGCCTGCCCGACCAGTACAGGACGTGGCTGCGACGCGTTCAGAACGACCTTTTCGACGTCGGTGCGGACCTCGCGGTCCCCCACGGCGGCGACAAGGAGCGCCTGCGCGTCAGCGCCGACCAGACGACCTGGCTGGAGGGCGCCTGCGACGAGGTCAACGACACGCTCGCGCCGCTGAAGTCCTTCGTCCTGCCCGGCGGGACGGCGGCCGCCGCGCAGCTGCACGTCTGCCGCACCGTCTGCCGCCGCGCGGAGCGCCGCGCGCTGCTCGTCGAGGACGGAAATCGCGAGGTCGTGCGCTACCTCAACCGCCTCTCGGACCTGCTGTTCATCCTCAGCCGCGGCGCCAACGACGGCGAGGAGCCGCTGTGGGAACCCGGGAAGTCGCAGTCCTGACCGGCGCGTGATGGACGGCGAGGAGATCCGCACGCTGCTGGCCTCCGTCCCCGTCCCGGCCGAGCTGCCGATCCCGGTGCCGCCGAACATGTCGGCGATCCCGGCGGCGCCGATCCTCGACTCGGGCGCCGACCCGGCCGCGGTCGAGGCCTGGGTGCGCTCCGTGCGCGGCTGGCCCAAGCGCGTGCCGCCGATGTTCGCGCCGCCCGCGGCGACCGAGCGCGAGCTGATGTTCTACATCGTGCCCGACACCGAGCTGGAGACCGCGCGCGCGCCGGCGGTCTCGCTCGGCACGGCCGACCTGATCGCGTTCGTGCCGACGAAGGACATGAGCCGGGCGCGGCCGTTCTACGAGCAGACGCTCGGGCTGCCGCTGGAGGGCGAGAGCCCGGTCGCGTGCGCGTTTCGCGCCGGCGGCGTGCTGCTGCGCGTGATCGTCGTCGAGCAGCTGACGCCGTTTGCGTTCACGCTGCTGGGCTGGAGCGTCGACGACATCACCGAGACCGTCGGCGCGCTGACGCAGCGCGGTGTGCGCTTCGAACACATCGAGGGCATCGAGCAGGACGAGCTCGGGATCTGGCGCTCGCCCGGCGGCGCGCGGGTCGCGTGGTTCAAGGACCCCGACGACAACACGCTGTCGCTGACGCAGTTCTGAGGACTACACTCGCCGCCATGGCTTCAGACGACCCGATCCGCGCCCTGCTGGCAACCGTTGCGCCTCAGCCCTTCATCTGGTGCGAGAAGGGCTGCGTCGTGATCATGGAGGACAAGCTGATCGAGGCCGGCGCCGATCTCGCCGAGGTCCTCGCCTGGGTCGAGTCGGTCGGCGGTCACGAGGATCGCACGATGCCCGTCGCCAACACGCGGCGAGGCACGAGCGCCGTGCCCAAGCCGGTCGGCCGGCGCTACTACGTCGTGCCCGAGGTCGCCCTCACGGGCGACGCCGCCGCGTAGCGGCCGGCCGGGCGATCACCGACACCGCAGTGCGGTGTCAGGACATGCGATGGTCGTCTCCCGCGCCGCGGAGCCGGTCAACGAGCGGCGGTCCGGCGCAGCGCCTCCCAGAGCGCGTCGAGGTCGTCGAGGTCGTCGCTCAGCGCCTGCAGGTAGCGCGTGACGATGTCGCGGTCGAGGTCCTCGTCGCCGCCGGTCAGCTCGTCGAGCGCTGAGCGGTCGACGACGGGCTCTGACGGCGGCGGCGGCGCTCCGTCGGGCAGCCGGCGGCGCAGCGTCCGCGCGAGCATCGCGAGCGTCGCCGGCTTGACGACGAGGTCGTCCATCCCGGCCTGCGCGCAGCGCTCGCGCTCCCCGCGTAGCGCGCTGGCCGTCAGCGCGACGACCGGGGTGCGGACACGGCCGGCGCGCTCCTCCGCGGCGCGCAGGCCGCGCGCCAGCTCGTAGCCGTCGGCGCCCGGCAGCTGGATGTCCGTGAAGAGACGCCGATCCCGCTGTGCATGCGCTGCCGCGATCTCGTGCGCTCGCAACAGAGCTTCATGCGTCACGACGGCCAGGTCGCGCATGTGCGCTGTCGTATCACCCGTCGTTCGAACCCGCCCACGACGCGATGACCGCGACGGCGCTGCGCTGGCGTGTGCGTTGGGTGATCGCCGAGCTCGATGCCGGTGGCGAGATCGACGCTCACGCCGCGATGTGCCTGGGCCACGCGCTCGAAGCCGCACGCGGCAGCGCGATCGAGTTGATCCTCGTCGACCTGCGCGATCTGACCGCGATCGACGCTGCCGCGCTCACCCAGTTCAGTCGGCACGGCGCCGATTGCCGCGCGCACGGCATCGATCTCGGTCTGCTGATCAGCGGCGGCGAACACCACGACCAGATCGCCGAGGCGTTCGTCCTGGCCGGGCTCTGCGACCAGTTGCACTACGCCTGTGAATCGCGCCCGACCACCACCGTGAATCCGGTCGGCTTGCCCGACCCCGCGCCGAGCAAGCGCCGCGGGCGTCCTGCGACAGCCACACGGCGCCGATGACCGCCGTACAGGGTGCGCATCGCGTTCGAGCTCGGCGGTCCCGCCACGCCGTTGGTGCCGCGAACGTTGCTAGGTTTTGGATATTCAACGGTCTTCCTAGACCCGGCCGCGGACGAGCGCGGGCCCTTGGAGGCTGCCTTCCACACCGAAAGGGGCCAGCGTGGCGCGCAAGCGACCGACAGCCTCCGACGTATCGCAGACCCCTGCGGACCCCGAAGCCTCGCGCTCGACAGGAGCAGGCCGACGCGGTGCGGATCGGCTCAGCCGTGCCCGGGCACGCGCGCTGCGCCGCTGTGCCCCGCTGACCAGCGCGGATGTCACCGCGCATCGACGGGTGGCCGTGCTCCACGCCGGCCAGGTTCCCGCGCGGGCCCTGCTGCCGCGACACGAGGTCATCCATGTCGATCGCTGACCGGTCTGGGTCCACGCAGGCGACGGCGGCGCCCGCCCATGTCTCCGAGCAGGACCTCACCACGATCATCCACCGCGCGGCTGCGATCGGCGTGCCGGCGTGGCGGGTGACCACCGCCTTGGGTATGCCGTTGCCTGTTTGGGCGTCAGACGGCGAGCCAGGTCCGCTGCGCTGAGGCGACGATCGCGAGGGTGCCCGTCGTGAGCGCGCGCTGGAATCGGCTGTAGGCGTCGCCCCGCGACGTCACGAATGTCTGTTCGCAGGTGCCCGTACTGCGAGTGACGACGCTCGTCAGGCCCGGGGCGTCGGCCCGGGCACGGAAGGAACCGCGGTCCGCGGCAGCAGCGCGACGTCGAAGGGCCGGCCGATGTGGTAGCCCTGTGCGGAATCGACGCCGAGTGCCGACAGCGTCGCGATCGTCTCGTCGTCGCCGACGAACTCGGCGATCGTGCGCTTGCCGAGGCCGCGTGCCATGCCGACGATCGCCTCGATGACGAGCTCGTCGGTGCGGCTGCGGGGATTGGCGATGAAGTCGCCGTCGATCTTCAGGAACGCGACGGGCAGGTGCTTGAGATAGAAGAACGAGCCGAAGCCGGTGCCGAAGTCGTCGATCGCGAGCTGGCAGCCCAGCTCCGTCAGCGCTTCGGCGAAGCGGCGCGCATCGTCCATTCGCGCGATCGTCGCCGTCTCCGTGATCTCGAAGACCAGCCGCGACGGATCGGCCCCCGTCCGGATGAGCTCGCCGTGAACGAGCGCGAGCAGGTCGTGGTCGTCCATCGATGCGCCCGAGACGTTCACCGCGAACGTCAGCCTCGGGTGCGCCGCGACGAGCGCGATCGCCTGGCTGACGACCCAACGATCGATCGCGTGGATCAGGCCGAGTCGCTCCGCGACATCGAGGAACGCGCCCGGATACGTCAGCGTGCCGTCGGGCTCGCGCAGGCGCAGGAGCAGCTCGTAGGAGGTGACGTCGTGGCTGCCGAGCGTCAGGATCGGCTGGCAGTGCAGCTCGAAGCCGTCGGTCTCGAGCGCCTGGCGGATGCGCTGCTCCCACGGCATGCTCGCGCGTTCGGCGCCCGTCGTGACGTCCTCGTAGATGACATAGCGGTCGCGCCCCTGCGCCTTGGCCTCGTACATCGCCCGGTCGCCGGCGATGAGGACGTTCTCGCCGGTGCCGCTCGTCGCGTCGAAGATGACCGCGCCCACGCTGACCGTGATCCGGACGAATCCGCCGCCGAGCGCCAGCGTGTGGTCGCGCGCGGCCTGCACGAGATCGGCTGCGACAGCGCGCGCCTCCTCGGCGCCTGCGCGCGCGAGCAGCAGCGCGAACTCGTCGCCGCCGACGCGCGCGAGCACATCGGTCGTGCGGACGCGTCGTTGCAGCGTCGCGCTCACGCTGCGCAGCAGCTCGTCGCCGGCAGCGTGCCCCAGCGTGTCGTTGACGTACTTGAAGTCGTCGATATCGATCAGCAGCAGCGCCGAGCTCTCGCTGAAGCGCATCGCGTTCGCCATCGCGCGGCCGAGCTCCTCGTCGAAGCGGCGACGGTTGAACAGGCCGGTCAGCGCGTCGTGGTCGGCGAGCCGGCGGAGCTGGCGCTCCAGGCGCTTGCATTCCGTGTTGTCGCGCGCGATGACCGACACGCCCTCGACCCTCTCGCCCGCGCCGCTGCGCATCGGAGAGAACGACAGCGAGACCTCGACGAGGCAGCGATCGCTGTGCAGCAGCGTCGTCTCGAAGGGTTCGATCCGCTCGCCGGAGAGTGCGGCGGCGAGGACCCGCTCGTGCGTGTCGGCGCCGTGGTGGGCGAGCAGCGCGGACGCCGGCTGGCCCAGCGCCTCGGCGACGCTGTAGCCGAACATGCGCTCGGCCGCGGGGTTCCAGCTCTCGATGCGTCCATCAGGCGTCAGCGCATAGATCGCGTCGTTGGAGGACTCGACGATGAGCGCGAGCGTCGTCTCGGCCTCCCGCGCACGCAGCTCGGTCGTGACGTCCTCGCAGATCCCCACCATCCGCAGCGGGTTGCCGTCGTCGTCGCAGATGACCTCGCCCTGCGTGCGCATGAGGAACACGGTGCCGTCGGACTTCGTGACGCGCTTGATGTCCTCGAACGGCTGGTGGTCGGCGAACGCCTTGTGATTGCGGGCATCGACGTCGGCGCGATCGTCGGGGTGCACCCGCTCGAGGAAGTCCTCGTACGACGGGCTGAGCGACTGCGGCTCAAGACCGTGGATGCGAAACAGCTCGTCGGACCATGTGACGACGTTTGCGCGAATGTCCCACTCCCAGCTTCCGAGCCGCGCGAGCTGCTGCGCCTCCCGCAGCCGCGCCTCGCTGCGGCGCAACGCCTCGAGCAGGTCCTCGAGCCGGGTCGCGGACGCGTCCACGTCGCCGGATCCGTTCGGCGCGTCGTGCACCAGCTGTCCTCGAGCCGCCATATATCCGTCCATCGGCGCGGGAACGCACGCACCCAAGTGCCAATTCGTCCACGCTGCCGGCGCCGGCGCCCGGGGGCGCTCGTCAGAGCGGCGGCGCCGGCGAGGCGCGACGGCGCGTGCAGGTGTGGTAGGTGCGGGTTCCGGTGACGCTGGCGCCGGTGCTCGTCGTGGCCCTGATCGAGAGCGTGTAGCGGCCCTTGGGCAGCCCGGTGAGGTTGACCGGCGCCGTGATCCGCGCGCCCTTCAGCGTCCGCACCCGGCGTCCGCGGACCTTGACGACGGCGCTGACCCACGTCACTCCGGGGAGCTCGCGCACGCGGATCGTGAACCGGCGACGGCTGACGCAGGCCTTCGCGGCGGACAGCGCGAACGCGCGTGACGCCGGGATCGCCGCCGGCTGCGTGCCGGGCCGCCGGCCAGCAGGCAAGCGTCCGGTCGCTCTTCCTGATCGCGCACGAGCCGTGGTAGCCGGCGCTCACAGCCGTGAACGTCCCCGCCGTCCGCCGCCGAGCGGATGATCGTCACCCGTCCGAATCCGGCATCGGCTCCCAGCCGTCACCGCCGACATATTCGCCGCGATGCGCGTCAGCGCGGCGAGATCCGCGCGATCGCGCGTGACGAGACGCAGTCGACGGTCGCGAGCCGTGAGCGCCGGACGTCCTGGATCAGCTCCGCAAACCGCCCAGAAGGCGTCGGAACCGAGGCTGATCGGTCGCGCCGGACGCCACCGCCCGACGCCGGCCCCCTCTCACTGGGATCGAGGCTGAGTCCGCCGGGGATGACCCCAGTCTGCCGAGTCACGGGCCAAGGGTCGCGGCTGCGCCTCTGGACGTGCAAGTTTCCTGGCGCCGATGCGTTTGCAACACCAAGATGTGGACTTCACAGGTATCAGGGATGGACCGATTTCGCGGCCTCGCCGCGACGCTCGCCGCGCTTGCCGCGGCATTGCTGTGCGCCGCCGATCGCGCCGCCGCGCAGACCCCGGTCGCGCCGAGCTTCGCGCCGACACAGGAACGGACGATCACCGCCGGGGCGCTCAGCAGCGTCCGCTGCGACCGTCCGGCCGCGGCGTCCAGTGGCGTCGGCAGGCACATGTGGACCGCGCCCGGGCGCGGCTTCCTCACGGTCACCCTGAATGCCGACGCCGGCTCGGACTGGGACCTCGGCCTCTTCGACTCCAAGGACCGGCGCATCGCCGGCTCGCTGTCCGCCGGCCCGCGGGAACTCGCGCAGAGCTGGGTCAAGGCCGGCGACACCCTGACGATCCAGGCCTGCCGCGTCGCCGGGCAGGACCAGAGCGCCAGCCTGTCGATCGCGTTCGCCGCCGTCGCCGCGCCGCCCGCGGCCGCGCCGCCGCAGCTCGTGAGCGTCGCCTACAAGTCCTCCGCCGACCTCGAGAAGATCTCCGGCCTCGGACTCGACCTCACGCACAACGTCCGCGACGGCCGCGCCGACGTCATCGTCGCCGACGACGCCCAGCGCAAGCTGCTGACCGACGCCGGCTTCGACGACATCCAGACGAAGATCGCCGACCTCGCCGACCACTTCCGCCGCAGCCAGGCCGCCGACGCCAGCTACGGCATGCGCGCCGCGAAGGGCGGCAGCAGCGTCCCGGTCCCGCCGAGCGGGCGCACGACCTATCGCGTGCTGACCGACTACCAGAACGACATGAAGGAGCTCGCGGCCACGTACCCGAGCATCGTCAAGCAGATGAAGCTGCCCGGCCGCTCCTACCAGGGCCGCGAGCTGGAGGGCGTCGAGATCGCCGAGAACGTCAACGCCTCCGCCGAGGACGGCCGCCCGGTCTACCTCGTCGTCGCGTTGCACCACTCGCGCGAGTGGCCCTCCGCGGAGGCGGCGATGGAGTTCGCGATCATGCTCGCCAAGGGCTACGGCTCCAACACGCGGATCACGAACCTGCTCAAGAAGGCGCGCGTCGTCGTCGTGCCGCTCATCAACCCCGACGGCTTCGTCAGCTCGCGCGGCTTCCCGGCCGATCCGGCGGACGTGCTCGGGGGCGGCGGCGATCAGGGCGGCATCGGCGTGGATCCGAACCTCGACGACCCGTGTGCCGGCACCCCGGGGCTGCCTGCGCCGGGCGGGGTATGCACGACGCTGCGCACCTGCGCGGTCACGGGCAGCGCAGGCTGTGACTTCGACCTGTACCTGACGGAGGGCATCGCTCCTCCCGGCGGCATCTTCAGCTACCGGCGCAAGAACTGCGCGGGCTCGATCCCGAACCCGCTCACGCCCTGCGAGCTGCAGCACGGCGTCGATCCGAATCGCAACTACGGGCAGTTCTGGGGCGGACCGGGCTCGAGCGCGGACGTCACGAGCCAGAGCTACCGCGGGCCGCGCCCGTGGTCGGAGCCCGAGACGACCGCCGTGCACGAGTACTCCCAGCAGCGCCAGATCACGACGATCATCACGATCCACAACGTCGCGGCGCTCGTGCTGCGCCCGCCCGGCACGTCGAACGGCGGCAAGGCGCCCGACGAGCCGCGCCTGAAGGAGATCGGCGACGCCATGGGCAAGGCCACGGGCTACACGTCCCAGTACGGCTTCGAGCTCTACGACACCGCCGGGACGACGGAGGACTGGAACTACGCCGCGCAGGGCGCCTACGGCTACACGATCGAGATCGGGCCGGCCAACGGCGGGTTCCACATGCCCTACGAGACCGGTTTCGTGAAGGAGTGGACGGGCGACACTCCGTCTGCCAACGGCGGCGGCGGGCTGCGCGAGGCGCTGCTGCTCGCCGGTGAGGCGGCGGCCAACACCCCCGACCACGCCGTCATCAGCGGCAGGACGAAGACCGGGCGCGTGCTGCGGCTGCGCAAGGACTTCACGACGCCGAGCTGGGGCTCGCCGTTCTGTCGCAGCGAGGTCCCGCTGCCGGTGTTCAGCGTCGCCGCGACGAACGGGCCGCGCTGTCTCGACATGGCGCAGCCGTTCGAGGTCGCCGACCACCTCGACACGACGCTCACCGTCGGGGCCAGCGGGAGGTTCGACTGGCACGTCAACCCGTCGACGCGCCCCTTCCTGCTCAAGGAGCGCGAGGTTCCCGGCGCGATCACCGAGACGAAGCAGACGTTCAAGGGCGACGGCCAGGTCAACCCGTCCTCCGCCGACGTCCAGGGCGAGGCGGTCGAGACCGTGCACGAGTTCACCGTCGGCGCGTCGGACGGCACGCAGCGCGTCACGGTCGACCTCACATGGGATCTGCAGGCCGAGGACTACGACCTGCAACTGTGCCGCGTCGTCAGCGAGACGCAGTGCGACCCGATCGGCACGGGCAGCGGCTCGACGCCGGGGGCCTCGGGCAACATCTCGGGCGTCTTCGAGCGCATCGACGTGACCGCTCCGCCGGTCGGCACCTACCGGGCGACGGTCGTGCGCTACGCCACCGTCAGTGACGACTACACGCTGACGGTGACGCGCTTCAACGCGGAGGGCTCGACGATCGTGCCGGGCCGCCGGGAGCCGTGGATCCTCACGTGTGAGAAGCCCGACGGTACGGTCTTGCAGCGCGCCGAGGTCATCGTGGACCGCGCCAACCAGGCGAACGTCGACCTGAAGAACTGCTCGAAGGCCGACTGAACGAGCGCGGTGGCCGGCGCCCGGATCCGGGCGCCGGCGACATGCCGTCAGCTGCGCGCCACGCTCGGCTGCGGATGTCCAACCTGCATCGCCTCGTCGACGCCCTGCGGGAGCTCGCAGCTTGCTTGCGCTGCATACCGCTACGGGATTCGAACCGCACCAGCCCCGTATCGAAACCGCCTGCAAACGGGCGCTTTCTGGCGATTAGCAGGGGATTCGCCGCGCCCGACAATCCGGCCGAGTCCGGCTCGATCCGGCCGAATCGGGGGCTGACTGGCGCGCAACTGGCGCATGACCGGCGCTCGGGCTGCGCTGGCGTGCTTCGACGTAAGCGGCGGCACGCCAACGCTCGTCTCCCGTGACCCCGATCGGGCGGGACGTTCGTAACACGAGTTGCAGGGGTCGTCCTACGGCGGCTCGGTTCGTCTACACGGAAGAGGTCAGCACATGCGCAAGAAGCTAAGTGCAGCAGCAGTTGTGGGCGCCGCAACGGTCGCGCTCGCGTTCGTTCCGGCCGGTGCCTCCGCAGCTCATTGCCAGAACGTCGAGAAGACGTCCCCGGGCTTCTCGTACTTCGGCAATGACCACGTGCAGGAGACCGATCACAACGGCGCCGCGCCAGGACAGCCCGAGGGCGGCAAGGTGCACATGGGCACCCCTGGCGCGTCCAACTGCCGCCAGACCACGGGCAGCCCGTCCGAGCGGGCACCCGGCCAGAACTAGACCCCAGCACCCCCGCACAGACCCCGCCCCAATCACGGGGCGGGGTCGCGGTCTGGGGCTCAGGTTCCTGCTGCTCCGGCCGCGATCCACGCGTTCGCCCGCTGCGCGGCGGCGGCGAGGTCGTCGGGGACAGGTGGCCGTACTCGTCCGACGTCATGCGAAGGTCGCGTGACCGATGATCGTCTGGACGACCTTCGCGTTCGCCCCGGCGGCGATGAACACCCGTCGTACCGCGCGACCCCCACGCTGCACTCGGCGTCGCCGGGGCCGGTCGGGCGGGTACACAGTCCGCATGCCCGACATCGCAGTCACACTCAACGAGGCCGGCGAGGCGTACGTCGCGCTCGTTAACGGTCGCCCGCCGGAAGTGCGCCATTCGGTGGCGCTCGATGCGCTGGAGGAGGCCGACACGATTCCCGCGCTCGAATGCCTCGCCCTGGATTTCGACCACTACGGCCGCGTCGTCGGACTGCGCGTCACCGCCGCAGCCGACTCCGTCCTCGCGCCCTCGTTGCTGGAGGCCGCCGAGCCCGGCGACCCGCCGAGCGCCGAGGTTTCCTGACGGCGCCGCAGGGGCATGGCACTGTCCGATGTTCCCCGATGACCAGGCCGCCGCGGCGGCTCCCTCGCTCGTCGACAGCCTGAGGACCTACATCGACGACATCCCCGAGGACGGGCGTGCCGACGCGCTGCACGGGGTCTTCTACGGCTTCTACTCGCGCGTGGCGATCATCGACCGCACCACGTACGAGCTGGCCGCCTGGGCCAAGAACGAGGCCGGCCAACTTGCCAACGTCCCCGAGCCGCTGAAGGAGGCGCTGCGCGACAACACGCTGTTCGTCGGCCAGGAGCTGTTCGCCAGCCGAGTGCGAGCGATGCGCGCGATGGGCTACGTCTCACAGCGCCTGGCCGAGCTGCTCGACGGATCGCCACCGGCGACGCCATTCACCCTCCAGCGCGCGATCGCCTTCGACCAGAAGCAGGGCCGGATGCGCAGCTACCGGCTCTCCCACCCCGGCGAGCACCCCGACCTGCCCTACGACGCGGCGGCGTACGACCCCCACGCCGCCTGACGCGCCCCCGGTCGCGAGCGGCGGGCGTCAGCTGCGTCACGCCGACGCCGGCACCCGATGTCGTTGCTCGCGGGCCGGGTCCGTCAGGTTCCACGCCCCAGACGAGCCGAATCCGGTGGCCCTTGGCCTGGATCCACCGAGGATCGTGGATGAATCCCTGTTACCGGCGCGGCCCAGGGTCGATCGGCCGCGCACCCGCAGGGTGGACCCCTTCGAAAGCCGCCGATCGGCGCTGGGCCGTGATCGGCGACGGGGATTCGCCGCGAGGATCGGTGGATCCAGGCTTAGAGGGACAGCGCCCTCCGGGAGCCCAGATCAGGGCAGCGTGCGCTGGGCGTTCTCGTTGGCCCAGCGCTCGAGGAGCTGATCGGCGTCGTGGGCGCAGACGCATGCCAGCCGCCACGCGGCGGACACCGACGCCGCGCCACGCCACGCCACGCGGTGAATCCTCCGTGCCGGTCGCGAGGTCAGACGTCGCGGCGCCGCCGATCGGTACGCCCGGACCTCCGCACATGACGACCACCGTTCAATCTCCCGCTCGTCGCCTGCTGCTGCTCGGCGTGCTGCTCGTCATGGGGAGCATCGCCGGCGCGCTGGCGGGTACCACGTCGCCCGCGGCGCTGCAGGATGCGTTCGCGGGCAGCGGTCTGCTCGGCGCCGTCGTGTTCGCGGTGCTGTATGCCGTGCTCACCGTCATGCTGGTACCTGGTTCGGCGCTGACGATCGCGGCGGGCGCGATCTTCGGCCCGATCGTCGGCACGCTCGTCAGCGTCGCCGGTGCGCTCGCCGGTGCGACGGCCGCGTTCGCGATCGCGCGCCGCACCGCCCGCGCGTCGTTGGAACAGGTGCAGGGCGAGCGCGCGGGCCGGGTCCAGCAGCGGTTGCGCGAGCACGGCCTGATGTCGATCATCGCGCTGCGGCTCGTCCCGCTGGTCCCGTTCAACGTCCTGAACTACCTCGCCGGCGCCAGCGCGATCCGGGCCCGCGACTATGTTGCCGGCACGGCGATCGGGATCGTCCCCGGTGCGATCGCGTTCGCAACGCTCGGCGGCAGCATCGGCGACCCGGGCTCACCCGCGTTCATCGCCGCTGCGGCGCTCGTCGTCGCGCTCACGCTCACGGGTGCGCTCGCGGCGCGCCGGCGCCCGGCGGCCGCGCGGCAGAAGCCGTCGCTGGCGCCGGAGTTGCGGCGACTCGGATGGTCCGCGGCGTTTCTGCTCGCGGTCGTCGTGACGCTGTTCGCGTCGGGCCTGTACCACTGAACGCAAGGAGCGTCATGAACCGCATCCGCCTGACTCTCGCTGCGCTGCCGGTGATCGCCGCGCTCGCGCTCGCCGCGTGCGGCAACGATCGTGCTTCCGCGCCGGCGACGCAGTCGACGGTCCTGCCGGGCGACTCGTGGGCCACGACGCTGGATCGTGCACGTGGGCAGACGGTGCGCTGGTGGCTGTACGGCGGTGACGAGCGGATCAACCGCTACATCGACGAGCGTGTCGCGCCACGCGCCGCGCGGCTGGGCGTGACACTGCGCCGCGTTGCGATCGACGATACGGCGAGCGCCGTCCAGCGCGTCGCGTCGGAGCTGCGTGCCGGCCGTGACAGCGGCGGCGGCGTCGACCTGATCTGGATCAACGGCGAGAACTTCGCGCAGGGCAAGACCGACGGGCTGTGGCTGCGCGACTGGGCCGCCCGCCTGCCAAACGCGCGGCTGCTCGACGCCGGCGACCCGGCGCTGACGCGCGACTTCGGCGTGCCCGTCGGCGGGCAGGAGTCCCCGTGGAGTCGCGCGGCGCTGGTGTTCGCCTACGACCGCGCGAGCACGCCGCGGCCACCGCGCGACCTCGACGGTCTGCTCGACTACGCGCGTGCGCACCCGGGCCGCGTCACCTACCCCGCGCCGCCGGACTTCACCGGCTCGGCGTTCGTGCGCTTCGTCGTGCAGACCAAAGGCGAGGCGGCCGCGTTCACGTACCTGCGCAAGCTCGAGCCGTTGCTGTGGCGCGGCGGGCGATCGCACCCGAAGTCCGAGGCCGAGCTGAACCGGCTGTTCGGCGACGGCAAGGTCGATCTCGCGATGAGCTATGACCCGGGGTTCGTGCAGACGGCGGTGCGCCAGGGGACGTTCGCGGGCAGCGCGCGCCCGCTCGTGCTCGAAGGCCGCACGCTGCAGAACGTCAGCTTCGTCACGATCCCGGTGAACGCGTCACATCGCGCCGGCGCACTCGTCGTCGCGAACCTGCTGCTCGACCCGCAGCTGCAGGCCCAGAAGGCGGACCCGGACGTTCTCGGCGCTCCCAGCGTGCTGCCCCCTGGCGCGCTGCCCGCCGCGACGACACGTGCGTCGGCGTACGTGCTGCGGGACTTCGGAAGCCCCGTCGCCGAGTTGCCGGCGTCGCGCGTGACCGGGCTGGAGCGCCGCTGGAAGCGCGAGGTGCTGCGCTGATGCTGGACTGCCGCGCGCTGACGGTCGCCGCCGAGCAGGCGCTGATCCTGCCGTCCGTCGACCTCTCGCTGCAACACGGGACGCTGACCGCGCTGCTCGGTCCGTCGGGTGCGGGCAAGACGACGCTGCTGCGCGCGATCGCGGGGCTGCAGAAGATCGCCTCCGGGTCGATCGTGATCGACGGCGAGCGGATCGACGGCCTGCCAGCGCACCGCCGCCGTGTCGGCCTTGTCTTTCAGCAGCCGCGGCTGCTGCCGCACCTGTCGGTCGTCGAGAACATCGCGTTTCCGCTGCGCCTGGCCGGCGTTGGGCGACGCGAGCGCGCGCTGCGGGCACGCGGCCTGCTCGACGACATGGGCCTCGCCGGGATCACGCAGCGCTCCGTCCGCGGACTGTCAGGCGGCGAGCAGCAGCGCGTCGCGCTCGCACGCGCGTTGTGCGCCAAGCCGCGCGTGCTGTTGCTCGACGAGCCGTTCAGCGCGCTTGATCCTGCGCGCCGCGACGAGCTGCGCCGTCTGATCGCGCGCGTGCAGCGTGAGCGCGAGCTGACGACGCTGCTCGTCACCCACGACCGCGGCGAGGCCGCGCAGCTCGGTGACTCGCTGGCGGTCATGCTCGAGGGACACATCGTTCAGCACGGCTCGGCGCGCGAGCTGTTCGAGCGGCCGAGCTCAGCCGTTCTCGCCCGCTTCCTCGGGATGGGCAACCTGTTGCGCGGCGACGTGCGCGGCGGCATGCTGCGGCTGCCCGAGGGAGCGGTCGCGATCGACGCCCCCGACGGCCCGGCGCTCGCCGCGATCGCACCCCAGCACGTCCGGCTCGCCGCGGACGCGCCGCTGCGCCTGCGCGTCGACAGCGCCCGGTACCTGGGCAGCGTCGTGCGCGTCGAGCTGCGCGGGAGCACGACGACGATCGAGGCGCATGTCGACCCCGACGACGTGCCGGCGGTCGGCGCCACCGTGGGCGTCGAGCTGCCGCCGCGACGGTTGTGGGCGATCCCCGATCACGAGCAGCCGGCGCTGCGATGACGCGCGGGCGGGCGCGCTCAGGCCGGAGTGTCCGGTGCGGCGGGTGTGTCGGCGAGCGAGCGCGCCGCGAACGCGACGCGCTGCAGCGCGGTGATCGCGACGAGCACGGCAAACGTCCAGGCGATCGTCTCGGCCGACCCGGGCAGCAGGCAGAACAGGACGTAGACGACGATCGTCTCGGTGCCTTCGGCGACCCCGCCGACGAACCGCAGCGAGCGCTCGTCGCCGCCTGTGACGGCTCGCCGCTCGGCGAGCGAGGACCACGCCAGAAATGCCGTCCCGGAGACGTAGTAGGCGACGAGCAGCGCGACGCACGCCAGCCGCGCGCCGGGCTCTGCGACCGCGACGCCGAGCACGAATCCTCCATAGACCGTGAAGTCGGCGGCGATGTCGAGAAAGCCGCCGCGGTCCGTCGCGCCGCGCAGCCGCGCCAGCGGCCCGTCGAGCCCGTCCAGCGCCCGGTTGACGAGCCACAGCCCGAGCGCCAGCGGCCACAGCGCGAACGCCGCCGCGACACATGCGCCGACGCCGGCGACGAATCCGGTCGCCGTCAGCGCGATCGGCGAGACCCCGGCCTGTTGCAGGCGCCGGGCCGTCACATCGACTGCCGGTCGGACGAGGCGTCGTGTATGCGCGTCGAGCATGACGGCGATCATCCCAGCGACCGGGCGGCGCCCGGCCGGCGATGAACGGTGCGACCCTGCGACCGCGCGCGCGGGGCGCGGTCCCCGCGATCGTTGTGCTCGGCGTGCTGTTCGGTGGCGCGCTCGCCGGTGCCGGCTGGCGCAGCCTGCAGCCGCAATCGCTCGTCCGCGACGGCTCGCCGAGCCTGGACGCCTGGCGAGCGCTGCTGGCCGACGGGGCGTTCTGGGAGTCGCTGCGCTTCACGGTGCAGTACACGGCCGTGGCGACCGTCCTGTCGGCCGCTGCCGCGCTCGCGCTCGCCGCGATGCTGCGCCGCGCCGGACGCCGCGCGACGCTGCTCGCCGCCGCGCCCGTGCCGATCCCCCATCTCGTCGTCGCCACGATCGCGATCGCGTGGCTTGCGCCCGGCGGGCTCGCCGAGCGGCTGCTCGGCGTCCTGCCGGTCGACCTGATCGGCGACCGCGCCGGCCTCGGGATCGTGCTCGTCTACCTCTACAAGGAGGTGCCGTTCCTGACGCTGCTCGTGCTCGCCGCCTGGACGCCCGGTGTCAGCGACCGCGAGGAGGCCGCCGCCGTGCTCGGCGCCGGGCGAACTGCACGGCTGCGCCACGTCGTCTGGCCGTCGGTGCGCACCGCGCTTGCGGTCGGCTCGCTCGTCGTCGCCGCGTTCTTGCTCGGCGCGCTGGAGGTGCCGCTCGTCGTCGGCCCGACCAGGCCGACCGCGCTGGCACAGTACGCGCTCGACGCGACCCGCACCGCCGAGCCGCTCGGGCAGGCGCAGGCCGCGGCGGCGCTGCTCGTCGCCGCCGCGCTCGCAACGCTGCTCGCGCTCGCGCTCGCGCGGCTGATGGGCCGTGCCGATGCGTGACCGTGCCCGCGGACCGGTCCTGCTCGTCGGTCTGCTGGCGTTGGCGGCCGCGTTGCCGATCCTGACGCTTGTCGTCCGCGCGTTCGCCGACGTCTGGCGGGCGCCCGCCGTCTGGCCGCAGCAACTGGGCCTGCGCGGCGTGCGGTACGCGTTGTCGGCCGGTGCCGGTGTCCCGGAGGCGGTATGGAACGGGGCCGTGATCGCGCTGCTGGCGACCGCGGGGGCGCTGATGCTGGGCTGGCCCGCCGCGCGCGCGCTGGCGGCGGCATCGCGTCGCGTGCGCCGGCCGGTGATGATCGCGGTCGCGCTGCCGCTGCTCGTCCCGCAGTTCGCGGCCGGTGCTGGGCTGGCCGAGTGGTTCATCCGCCTCGGCGTCAGCGACACGCTGCTTGCCGTCGCGATCGCGCACCTCATCTACACGCTGCCGTACGTCGTCATCGTGCTCGCCGGCGCGTTCAGCGGCGAGCTGCTCGAGCTCGAGGAGGCGGCGGCGACGGTCGGCGCCGGGCCGCTGCGGCGCCTGCTGCTCGTCAGCCTGCCCGCCAGTCGTGTCCCGCTCGCGACCGCCGCGGTGCTGGCGCTGCTCGTGTCCTGGAGCCAGTACGGCACGACGCTGGCGATCGGCGGAGCGACGACCACGCTGCCGGTCATGCTCGTCCCGTTCGCGCAGAGCGACCCGCAGATCGCCGCCACCCTGTCGTTGCTGTTCCTCGCGCCGGCCCTGCTGGCGTTCGTCGCGCTCACGCGGGTGGTGCGCGCGTGACGGGCTCGTCGACCAGGTAGCGCGACGCCCACGCCGCGAGCACCTGCGCGACGTAGGTCGCGTCGGCGTGGCGCGACAGCAGGTGATCGGCGTCGTCGAGTGACACGAAGCTCTTGGGGTGACGCGCGACCTCGAAGATCCAGCGGGCGTTCTCGATCCCGACGATCGCGTCGACCGGGCTGTGGAAGATCATCAGCGGTCGCCGCAGGTCCGTGATCGTGAGCTCGGCGTGGCTGTCGCGCAGGTCCTCGAGGAACTCCCGCTTGATCTGAAACACGCGGCCGCCGATCGACACGTCCGCCGCGCCGTCGCGTTGGATCGTCTCCAGGTCCCCGACGAGCAGGCTGCGCACGTGCGCGGCATCGAAGGGCGCGGCGATCGTCGCGACGGCCGCGACGCCCGGCAGTGCCCCGGCGGCGCGCAGCACTGCCGCGCCGCCGAGGCTGTGGCCGACGAGCAGCCGCACCGGCCCGAACGACCGCTCGACGTGCGCTGCGGCGGCGCCGAGGTCCTGGACGTTTGAGGAGAACGTCGTGTTCGCGAAGTCGCCTTCGCTGGAGCCCAGGCCGGTGAAGTCAAAGCGCAGCACACCGACTCCGTGCTGCGCCAGCGCGCGGCTGATGACGGCCGCGGCACGGACGTCCTTGCCGCACGTGAAGCAGTGCGCGAACAGCGCGTACGCCCCGACCGGGCCCGCGGGGCGCTCCAGGCGCCCCGCGAGCCGATCGCCGGCGGCACCGGGAAACGTCAGCTGCTGCGATCTCAGGCCCATCGTCGTGGACGCCGTCGTGCGCGGGGACGGTCGCTGCCGCAGCGGACCGTGGCGTCAGGCGGCGCTTGGCATGTCGGCGTCGAGGCCGAGCATGCGCTCGAGCTGGTGTTTGGGCTGCGCGCCGACGGCCCGCGCGACGGGCCGGCCGTCGCGGTACAGCACGACGAGCGGGATGCTCTGCACGCCGGCGAGCTTTGCGAGACCCGGCTCGTCGTCGACGTTGACCTTCGCGACCTTCAGCGCGCCCCCGTGCGCAGCGGCGATCTGCTCGATCACGGGGCCGAGCTTGCGGCAGGGAGCGCACCAGGGCGCCCAGTAGTCGACGATCACGGGCATATCGGAGCGCGTGACCTCGCGGTCGAAGTCGGCGTGAGTCAGCGTCAGCACATGTGTCATCTGGACCAGTCCTTTGTATCGGGAGAGGTGGTTCGTGGTCTACGCGTCAGACCGCGGGCGCCGCGGCAAGGATTCGGTCTTCTGATCTGCCACGACGCCTTGAGCGTCAGCGGCCGCCTCGAGCTCGGGGCGCTCGACGACACGGCCGTCGGCACCTCGCAACTCGCCGATCTGACGCCACGCCGCATGGCGCGCGCCACGGGGCCGGGTCAGGATCGCCGCGAGCAGCCGGCCGGGCGTCAGGCGCCGGCGCTGCACCTCGACCGGGAACGTGTCGCCGCGGACGCGCGCCAGCAGCACGCCGCGGCGCTGCAGCCGGGCGAGATCACTCGCCCCGCCGACCGGCTCACCGCGGATGACGACCTGCGGCACCGTCCAGCCGCCGGTGCGCTCGGCCAGCAGCGCACGGAACCCCGCGACACCGTCCAGGCGACGCTCGTCGTACGGGATGTCGAGGCTCGCCAGCAGCCGGCGCGCCCTCTGACAGTGGACGCAGCCGGCGAGCGTGTACATGAGCACGGGGTTGGGATGAGGGGCACGCATCTGGCAGTGAGACCTGGGCGACGGCCTGAAGGATTCGCGGGCGCGCGTGCGTTGGGTCAGGGGTGGTCGTGGGGTAGCAGCCGCGCGGCGGGCGCTGTCGCGTCCGCCGGGCGACGACTGCCGGCCAGGGAGTCCAGGAACACGCGACTGTCGTCGAGCGCGCGTGCGATCAGCTCACCCGCGTGGGAGAAGTCGATCGGCTGGATGTTCTGCGGACATGGCGGCGGTAGGACGATGATCCTCGCGTCCGCGCGGTACAGCGCGATTTCGACGTACAGGCGTTGGGCGATCATGACGCTCATCGCGTGCAGCAGCATCGCCAGGGCTCCCCGCGGATGCTCGGTCAGCGCGCACGCGTAGCCGGTCGGCAGCACGTAGATCTCGTCCGCGCCGAGTGCGACAGCATGTGAGAGGGGCGTGTTGTCCGACACGCCGCCGTCGATCAGCTGCCGTCCCGCGAACCGGACGGGTGTGAAGACGCCCGGGATCGCGGCGCTGGCCATCACAGCGTCGACCGCCGGGCCGCGGGAGAGCCGCAGCTCCCGGCCGCTGAGCACGTCGGTGACGATGACATGCAACGCGACGGGCATGTCCTCGAGTCGGTCGGCGTCGAGATGGCGGGTGATGACGCGGCGCAGCTTGGTGTTGGGGACGAGATGGTCGCTGTGGCCGATGAAGCCGGCGAACCCGGTCAGCGGGCTGGCGGGGAACACGATGCTGCGCCGCAGGCCGCTCCACACGTCTGCCAGCGCGATGGCCGTCTCGATGGTCGGTGGCCGCGACGCGATGAACGCTCCGTTGATCGCGCCGACCGAGGTTCCGACGATCAGGTCCGGCTCGATGTCACGCTCAAACAGCGCGTGCAGCATGCCGACCTGGATCGCTCCGAGGCTCGACCCTCCCGACAGGACGAACGCGCGTGTCATCGATCGTCGCCGCCGGAGAGCACGAGGATCTGCAGCGCCGACAGCGAGCGGATACGCCGCGCCCCCGCGCGGCCCATCGTGTCCAGGACGTACTCGGCACTGACGTACTGCGCCGGCGGTGTCGCCGGGCTGTCGCAGCTCATGTGATCCTCCGGGAGGGGTGCTGAGCGGTGTGTGGCAGTCGCGCTGGTTCACACCAGGGGCGGTGCTTGGCAGTTGGAACGCCCGGACACGGTCGAGGATTCAGGCGTGCTCGCACTCGAGCACCGCGACGCCGAGCAGCGCCGTCAGGCCCAACGCATGGTTGGCGGCTTACGCGTGTGGCCCGGCCGGCGTGACGGTCTGCTTGCTGCGCGCTTGGTCGATCTCCCACGCGGCGTTGATCAGCCCGATGTGGCTGAACGCCTGCGGGAAGTTGCCCAGCAGCTCGCCATTGGCGGCGTCGATCTGCTCGGCGAGCAGCCCCAGGTCGTTGGCGTAGCCCGACAGCCGGTCAAACAATGCTTCGGCGCGATCGACCTCGCCGCTCTGCGCGAGGCATTGTGCGAGCCAGAACGAGCAGATGACGAACGTGCCTTCCTCGCCGTGCAGGCCGTCGGCGTTGACGCCGGTGTCGTTGCGGTAGCGCAGGACGAGGCCGTCCTGGGTCAGATCGCGGGCGATCGCCTCGATCGTGGAGCGCATCCGCGGGTCGGTCGCCGGCAGGAACCCGACGATCGACATCAGCAGCGCCGCGGCGTCGAGCTCGTCGCCGTCGAAGGCCTGCACGAACGCCTCGCGTTTCGGGCTCCAGCCGCGCTCGAGGACCGCCTGGCGGATGCGGTCGCGCTCGGCGGCCCACTGATCGGGTCGCGCGAACTCCCCGAGACCGGGGGCCAGCCGCACGGCGCGGTCGAGCGCGACCCAGCACTGCACCTTGGAGGAGACGTGGTGCTGCGGCTCGCCGCGCATCTCCCACATGCCCGCGTCGCGTTCGCGCCAGCGTGCCGCGGCGGCGTCGGCCAGGCCGGAGGCGAAGCGCTGGATCTCAGGATGCAGGTCGCCCAGCCGGTCGCGGTAGACGTGGATCGCCTCCAGCAGCTCGCCGTAGACGTCGAGCTGGACCTGATCCCAGGCGCCGTTGCCGACCCGTACCGGTCCTGAGTCGCGCCACCCGCGTAGGTGCCCGAGGACGCGCTCGGACAGGTCGTGCTCGCCGCCGATCCCGTACATGATCTGCAGCGCGTCGTCGCTGCTCGCTCCGCCGCCGGCGGAGCTCGTCATGAACGAGATGAAGTCCGCGACCTCGTCCGGGCACGTGCCGATGTGCAGCGCCTGCATCGTCAGGCTCGCGTCGCGGATCCAGGCGTAGCGATAGTCCCAGTTGCGCTCGCCGCCGACCTGCTCGGGCAGCGACGTCGTGGCGGCGGCGACGATCGCGCCGGTCGGCGTGTAGGTGAGGCCCTTGAGGACCCGTGAGGACAGCCGGATCAGCTCGCGACGCGGCCCGCCGTAGATGTCGTGCTCATCCTCCCACGAGCGCCAGCCCGCGACCGTGTCGGCGATCCGTGACGGCACGTCGGCCGCGGCGCAGGTCTGCGGTGGCGCGCTCTCGGCAGCCGCCCATACGAGGCAGAACCCGGCCGACTCACCGGCCCCGGCCTCACCTGCGCGTAACGTGAAGGACGCCGACAGCGTCGCGTCGTCGACGATGAGCGCGACGGGGCTGCTGACCGCGAACTGGTTGGGCCCCCCGAACGATCGCGCGCCCGTGTCAGTGATCCGCAGCAGGGGGCGCACGAGCCCATACTCCGGCCGCGGGCACAGCGCGGTCACGATCTCGACACTGCCCGACAATGCCTCGACCGATCGCAGCAGTTCGTGCGGGGCGTCGGCACCCAGCTCGTGGCCGCGCTGCCCCGCCGCGAACGCGAGCGCGTCGCGCAGCCGGACCCTCCCGGTCGGTGTCGTGAACGTCGTCTCGAGCACGAGCGTCCCGGGCAGGTAGCGCCGCGTGATCTCAAACCTGCCTGCCGGCCGGATCGACCAGTGCCCGGCGCGGGGGTCGAGCAGCCGCGCGAATACGGCCGGGGAGTCAAACCGCGGCAGGCACAGCCAGTCGATCGATCCCGTTCGGCTCACGAGCGCCGCCGAGCTGCAGTCCGACAGCATCCCGTAGGACGCGATCGGCTCGTACTCGCCCTGGTCGTTCATGCACAGCCGATCATCGTCGGTCCGCCGATCCGGCGCCGATGGCGCCGCGAGTCATCATTGCCGCAGTTGGACGCATTCCCCGCCCAGAACGATTCACCGGTCTTCCCGCGCTGCGACCGTGATGCTGTGCCGTGGGTCACGGTCGCCCAGATGCGCGAGGTCGACCGCATCACGATCGGCATGGGCGTGACGCTGGAGCGGATGATGGAGAACGCGGGCGCGCATCTCGCGCTGCCTGCCTTGGGCAGGGCGGCGGGACCGCGATGTCGCGTCCAGCCCCCGCGCGCCGCTCATCACATCGTGGTTCGCCGGCCGGTGAGTGCGGCGAACGCGATGCCGGTGGCGAGCCCGAACACGAGATGTGCGCTGAGGTCCTGCCACAGCACGGCGGGTGGGTACGCGGAGACCGGCTCGTAGATGCCGGCGGGCGCGAGCATCG
>JBBSLI010000024.1:0-64974 GCA_038255395.1 Solirubrobacterales bacterium | reverse complement strand
GATGGCGTCGAACGCGTGCCTGGCACTTTGTGGGCTATATCCGCCCGATAGCTGCCATCCTGCCCGCCCAAGCGACCGGTCCCGGCTTCGGCGAGGATCTCGCGATTCGACGGCCCGACCGCACCCGCATTGCGCGAGGAGATGCAGTCTGCGATCTGCGCGGCGTGCACCCGTTGACATATGGCATGATGTATGGCATGCGACGCACGACGATCTATCTCCCGGACGAACTCAAGCTCGCGCTTGAGCGCACCGCAGCGGCGCAAGGCACCAGCGAGGCCGAAGTCGTGCGCGTCGCCCTGATGGCAGCTACCGCGCAGTCGTCCGCCCCGACGCTGCGTGTCCCGCTGTTTGACAGCGGCGATGCGACCTTGGCCGAGCGCGTCGACGTTGAGCTCGCCGCCGGCTTCGGCGAGTGATCCTGGTCGACACGAGTGGGCTGCTCGCCGCGCTGGATGCCGCGCAGCGACTGCACCGCGAGGCTGCGGCGAGCCTGGCAGCGGTCTCGCCGCCGCTGCTGTTGTCCCCGTTCGTCTTGGCGGAGCTTGACTACCTCCTCGCGACGCGCGTGGGCCGCGCGGCGCGCATGAGTCTGCTGGGCGAGGTGCAGCGCGGAGCGCTGCAGCTCGAGCCGTTCTCGGCGACCGACGTACGAGCCGCGGTCGAGATCATCGACCGCCACGCTGATTTGGCGATCAGCCTCGCGGACGCCTCGATCGTGGTCCTCGCCTCCCGCCACAAGATCCAGGACGTCCTGACGCTCGACCAGCGCCACTTTCGCGTCCTTGCCGCCAACGACAAGCCGTTTCGTCTGCTCCCCGCCGACAACTGACCTCTACACAGACTTGCACTCCTGGAGTGAGGGTCGCCGCCGCCGACCGCCACAATCCCTGGCCGCGATCCGCGGGCTGCGCCAGCCGATGACTCGGCCGTGTCCGTCATACCTACGTCGACCAGGTCGCGCGCGACCGCGGCGACTACTACGCCGGGGAGGGCGAGGCGCCGGGGGTATGGATGGGCTCCGCTGCGCGCTCGCTGGGGCTCGCCGGCGAGGTCGGTGACGGCCGCTTCGCCGCGCTGCTCGAGGGTGCCGGCCTGCGGCGTGCGCCCAGCGAAGGCGCGGTCGCGGGATTCGATCTGACGTTCCGAGCGCCGAAGTCCGTCAGCGTGCTGTGGGCTGTCGCGCCAGCCGGTGTGGCCGCTGAGCTGCGGACGGGACACGACGCTGCCGTCGGCGAGGCGCTCCGGTATCTGGAACGGGAGGCGTGCCGGGCACGCCGTGGTGCCGGCGGCGTCGTGCAGGTTCGTGGCGGCGGATTCGTGGCGGCGGATTCGTGGCGGCGGCGTTCGTGCATCGTGCGTCGCGCGCCGGCGATCCGCTGCTCCACACGCATGTCGTGGTCGGGAACCTGACGCAGGGTCCAGACGGGCGTTGGACCGCGCTTGACGCGCGGCATCTGTACCGGCACGCGAAGACCGCGGGCTACCTCTACCAGGCCGTTCTGCGTCACGAACTGACCAAGCGGATCGGGGTCGAATGGCAGCCGGCGCAGTGCGGAGCCGCGGACGTGCGGGGCGTGCCACGCGACGTCGTCGAGCACTTCTCCCAACGCCGCGCGGAAATCATGCAGCACACGGTCGAGCACGGCGGACGCTCTGCCGCGGCCGCGCAGGTCGCGGCGCTGGAGACGCGGCGCGCGAAGCAGGGCGTGCCGGTCGACCGTCTCCGCGAGCTCTGGCGCTCACGCGCGGCCGAGCACGGCCTGAATGACGATCGAGTGCTGACGCTGTTCGGCCGCGTGGCGACCGCCGCTCGCCCGCCCGTCGCGGTCGACGTCGAGCAGCTCACCGCGGAGGCGAGCACGTTCAGGCGTCCGGAGCTGCTGCAGGCCCTGGCTGCCGCGCAGCCGGCCGGCGCGCGGATCGTCGAACTCGAAGGTCTCGCCGACGCGACACTCCTGGAGCCCGATGTCGTACGGCTCGCCGCGGGACACGTGCAGGCTGGGCTGAGCGAGCCGCGGTTCACCACTCGGGACATGCTCGCGACCGAGTCCGCGCTGATCGAGGGCGCGGTCGCGCGCCGCGACAGCCGCGTGGCGGTCACCTCGCTGCGCACGCTCGACGCGACGCTCGACGAGCACGGCTGCCTGAGCCCCTTGCAACGCGACCTCGTGCGCGGACTGTGTCGCCGCGGCGACGGCGTGGCGGTCGTCCGCGCGCCAGCGGGCGCGGGCAAGACGTTCGCGCTCGACGCCACCCGGCAGGTATGGGAACGCGACGGCATCGAGGTTCTGGGGTGCGCTCTCGGCACGAGCCGCGCGCGAGCTTCATGACCAGACCGCCATCGCGACCACCACGATCGCCACGGTTCGCCACGGCCTCGAGGAGGGACGCGAGCTTCCGCGACGCAGCGTGCTGATCGTCGACGAGGCCGGGATGGTCGGCACCCATGCGCTGGCCGAGCTCGCCGCCGCAGCCCGGCGCGCTCGCGCGAAGCTCGTGCTCGTGCTCGTGCTCGTGCTCGTGCTCGTCGGCGACGATCGCCAGCTGCCCGAGATCGAGGCCGGCGGGGCGTTCCGCGCGCTCGCGCAGCGGCTCGGCGCGTTGGAGCTGCGCGAGGTTCGCCGCCAGCGCGAGCCGTGGGACCGCGAGGCGCTCGATGAGCTGCGCTGCGGCCAGGTCGAGCGCTGGGCACGCGCCTACCGCGACGCCGGCCGCATCACGGTCGCTCGCAGCGCGGTCGAGGCGCGCACGGCGCTGGTGGACGATTGGGTGCGCGCGGGCGGCGACAAGCTCATGATCGCCGCGCGGCGCAGCGACGTGCGCGACCTCAACGAGCGTGCCCACCAGCTCCTGCGTGCCCGCGGTGAACTCCCGTCGGACGCGATCGAGATCGGCGGGCGGGGCTTTGCCGTCGGCGACCAGGTGATCGCCAAGCGCAACGATCGGCAGCTCGGCGTCATCAACGGCCAGGGCGCGACCATCATCGCCGTCGACCCGCGCCGCGAAGTGATCGCCGTGGCGACCGGCGACCATGATGTCGCGCTCGACGCGACCTACCTGCGCGCCGGTCATCTCGACCACGGATACGCGATCACCGCGCATCGCGCCCAGGGCGCCACGGTCGATCGCACCTTCGTGCTGTGCTCCGACGAGCTGTACCGCGAGTGGGGCTATACGGCCCTCAGCCGCCACCGCGACGAGGCCCGCTTCTACACCGCCCGCGGCGACCTCGGCCTGGATCGAGACCGGGCGCCCGCGCCCGATCCGGTCGTCGCGGCAATCGTCCGAATCCTGGACGTGGCCGCGCGAAGGAGCTCGCGAGCGACGGGCTGCCTGAGCTCGACGGTCAGGATCTGACGCAGGAGCGCGCCGAGCTGAGCGGACGACTCGCGAATGACCCGCCGGCGCGCGACCGAGTCGAGGTCCTCGCCGAGCGCGCCCGGGCCGAGCGTGAGCGGCTCGAGGCGACACGTTCACGGATAGAGCGACTGCAGCGGGCACGCGATGCCATGCCGAGGTGGCGGCGGCGCGAGCGCGGCGAGCTCGACAGGCTGCTCGATCTGAACCAGTATGCCTCAGCCAGGCGCTTGGTGACATAGCCCGCCGGCGGGCGGCCACGTTCGGTCCACGCGGGCCCGATCTACTTCTGGGCCTGGCGTCCGTCCGGGAGGCGGTACTTCGCGTACCACACGGATCCGCGGGCTCGATCGAGGCGAAAGACGTGGCCGGAAGGCGCCTGCACAGCTGCCATGACGCGAACGATGTTACGCGCTTGCCGGAACAGATTCGGGACATACGGCCGAACCAAACCGCAACCCAGAAACGCGAAAACCCCGCAAACACAGGGCTTTCGAAGCGGAGCGCGCCCGAGAGGATTCGAACCTCTGACCTTCGGTTCCGTAGGCCGCACCAGCCAAAACGACGCACGACGACGATCGCCACGAACCGCCTGCAAACGCCACACGTTCAGCACATCCCCGGCAGCATCGGCCAATAGCCACGGGAGGCCGTCGCCGGGACGTTTGGGCCACTACCGGGCCACAGGCGTGTCCCGAGTTTTTTGCATAGGCGGTCACGGACACGTCGCCACGGCGTCTCTCAGAAATGGCGGCTGGCGTGGCAGCTATGGCAGAGCGACCGCAGATTGGACGGGTCGTCCGTCCCGCCCTCGGCGACCGGCACGACGTGATCGACCTCCGCTGCGCCTCGTGGGCACAGAGCGCACCTGTAGGCGTCCCTGTAGAGGATCGCGGCTCTGAGGGTGCGCCAGGTGCGCGTAGAGCCGTTACGCAGCGTGTGGGCCTTGCAGCGCGCGTTGCGTGTCGGCGTTCCGCATGTGATGCAGGGCTTGAGCGGCATCTCAGACCCAGCCGATCAACTCGACGGGCTCGGGCTTGACCTCGGCGCGCTCCAGGGCCATCGCGAGGGCGACGATGCCGTCCATGTTGTCTCGCGGCGATGCTTTGGCGACGCGCCATCCTCGCCGGCTATGGCGGGCGAGCGTGTGCGCGGCGTGGCTCGCCAGCTCGCGATCGTCGGGCAGCGTGAGGCGCTGCTCGACGATCGCGGCGTGCAGCCGGATCGACGCCGGCACCATCCGCACGTCCGTCTGAGGGAACGCGAGGACGGGCACCCGTTCGCGTTCGAGCTCCTGCGCGGCCTGCCCGAACCGCCACGGGTCAAAAATGCACTCGCGCAAGCTGTACTGCGCCGCGAGGTCGCGCACCTGGTCGACGCATTCGAGGACGCCGCCGTCTCCGTGGTAGATCGCCGCGCCGACGTGCAGATCGGCGTTGACCCAGACGACCGCCGACGCTGAGCGTTCGCCGCCGACGTCGACGCCGACCCAGATCGGCTCGCCGTCCTCGAAGCTCGGCGAGCCGACGCATGCCTGCCACGCGCCGGCCGGAAGCCATGAGCCTTCGCTGAGGCCCCATCGGCAGGCGTGGAACTGCGCGAACGCGAGGTCGGGCACCGCGGCACGCTGACGGCGCAGATCGGCGACACCTATCCAGGGCGCCGGGTTCGCGCGCTTCACGGCCTTCATGTCGTCGAGGTCGTCGTCGTCGGGCACTGACCATTCGAGCCAGTGCAGATCGCCGCGTGATTCGACGACGGCGCCGGTGCGCTTCGCTGAGGGTTGCGCGAGGGCTCGGGCACGTAGCCGTCCGAGCGGCGAGTCGAGCTGCGCCGCGGCCGTGCTGATCGCGAGCAGCTTGGAGTCTCGGCGCTTCACGAGGCCCGTCTGCATCGCCTCCAGCAGCGCGCCGTCCGGCCACGCCCATAGCTCGTCACCGATGTACAGCGTCGAGGAGAGGCCGTGGACGCGCGGGCCGTCGCAGGGCACGACTCGCAGCAGGCCGGCGCCATCCTCGTGACGTAGCTCCAGGTGGCGGATCGTGAGCTGGCCGTCGAGCGCCTCGTGCATCGCGAAGCCGCGCATCCGCTCGAACGCGATCCGCGCCTGATCGCGCGACGCGGCACCGATCGTGACGGCCGCGCCCGGCACTGACAGCAGATGGTGCAGGCCGATCAGCGCCGCGGTCGTCGTCTTCGCGTTGCCGCGCGGCAGGATGGCGACGATCTCGCGTGCCGCGCCGAAATAGGCGCGTGCGATGCGCTGCTGATACGGGGCGAGCGGCTCGCCGATCTGCTCGCAGAACGCGACGAGGCCGGCGAGCCCCGGTCGCGTGACAGTAGTTGCGCGCACAACTACATGCTAACCTAAGTCTCAACGTGGGCTTGAGGGTTCGGATCCAGCGTCGGGAACCGTGGCAGCCGCCTGTCGCGGAAGACCGCGCGCTGACCAGCGCCAACGTGCCGCCCGTGATGCTGACCTCGACGCCCAGCGGCTCGTCGGTATCACCGAGTAACGCGATGGCCGTCGCCGACGTGTTCGCCGCGGTGCGTTGCCTGTCGGACGCTGCGGCGTCTATCCCTCTCATCCCATACCGCAAGACCGCGACGGGCCGCACGCGCGCCGACGGACGCCTCGCAGACCTCCTACGCCAGCCGGCACCGGCGACGACACAAGCGAACCTGATCGGCCAGACCGTTGCGCACCTCGGCCTGTACGGAAACGCCTACCTGGGACTCTTTCGCGACGCCGAGGGCAAGGTCGAGCAGCTCGCGCTACTGCACCCGGATCGCGTTACGCCCGAGCTGCGAGCCGGCGTCCCGGTCTACACCGTGAACGATGGCCGCGGCCGTCAGTCCGAGCACGGCGTCGACGACATCATCCACGTCCGCGCGCTGTCCACGGACGGCCTCGTCGGGCTCTCACCCGTTCGTCAGTGCAGGATCGCGCTCGGGCTGTCGCAGAGCCTCGCCGAGCACGCCGCGATGTTCTTTGAGAGCGGTGCGAGACCGACCGGCGTGCTGAAGGTGCCGGCCGGCAGCGGCGACGCCCTGGAGCGCGTGAGCGCCGCATGGACCAACCGGCAGGCCGGCACGCGCAACGCGCACCGCATCGCCGTCGTGTCCGGCGACGTCGAGTTCACGCCGATCACTGGCCCGCTCGATGATCTGCAGTTCGTCGAGCAGCGCCATCTCTCGACGGCTGAGATCGCCCGAATCTTCAGAATCCCCCCGTTTATGTTGGGGGCGAGCTCGGGCGACTCGATGACCTACAGCTCGACGGAGATGCAGTCGCTCGCGTTCGTCACCTACAGCCTGCGGCCGCACCTCGTGCTGATCGAGCAGGCGATCTCCGAGCACCCCGATCTCTGTCCCGGCGCGCTCTACGTCGAGTTCCTTTTGGACGCGCTACTCAGGGCGGATTCGAGGACGCGCAGCGAGGTCTACACCGCCGCGCTGAACCCCGAGACGGGCTACATGACGCGCGCCGAGGTGCGCGCCCGAGAGAACCTCGACCCCGAGCCGGCGACGGCTCCCACGACCACTACACCCCCGGAGATGATCGCGTGAGCGAGCACCCCAACGCACCCGAGCAGCGCACCGTCGACGTCGACGTCCAGGCGCTCGACACCCGAGGCCGCACCCTGCACGGCTACGCCGCCGTATACGGAGCCGAATCGAGGGATCTCGGAGGGTTCACGGAGACGATCGCGCCCGGCGCGTTCGCCGGCGTCCTCGACGCCGACGTGCGCGCCCTGCTCAACCACGACCCGTCGCAGGTACTCGGCCGCACGCGCTCGGGCACCCTTCGCCTCGCCGACGAGCAGCGCGGCCTGCGCTTCGAGGTCGACCTGCCCGACTCGCCACTCGGAGAGAACGTGCGCGAGGCCGTCAAGCGCGGCGACATCGACGGCGCCTCGTTTCGGTTCGTCGTCGGGCAGGAGACGTGGGCCGGCGACAAGCGCACGATCGTCTCCGTCAAGGACCTGCAGGACATCACCGTCGCCACCTATGGCGCCTACCCGGACGCGAGCGTCGAGCTGAGAACCCGTCCCACCCCACCCGAGGAGAACCCCATGCAGACGGAAGACCGCACAGAAGGCGGCGGCCTCGCCGTCGAGGACCGCACCGCCACCGCCGCACCGACCATCGAGGAGCGCATCGAAACGGGCCTGCGGTCGGTGAGCAAGGGCGAGAATCGCGCGCTCACGACCGCCGCGAGCGTGTCACCGGGCGAGCTGTCGACGGTCCTGTTCGACCGTCTGCGCGCATCGAGCGTGGTCCTCGCGACCGGCATCCGCACACTCACGACGACCGCCGACAGCGTCACCTACCCAACGCTCACCGCGGACGTCGCCCCGGCCTGGACCGCCGAGGCCGCAGCAATCACCCCCGGCGATCCGACGTTCGCGACACTTACCGCCACGCCGCGCAAGCTCGCGCATTTGGTGCAATTCTCAAACGAGGTTTTGGACGACTCAGACCCGAGCATCGCCTCGATTCTCAATGCGCATTTGCTGACGACGTTGGCGCTCAAGCTCGACGCCGGCCTGCTCGAAGGCACCGGCACCGCGCCAGAGATCCGCGGCCTGAAGAACATCGTCGGCACGCAGACCGTCACGGCCGGCGCGAACGGCGCGACGCCGACGCTCGACATGATCGCCGACGCGATCGCGCTGCTCGAGGCCGTCAACGTCCCGCGCGAGCGCATGCGGATCGTGATGGCACCCCGCAACGTCGCGACGCTGCGCAAGCTCAAGGCGAGCACCGGCGGAACCTATCTGTGGTCCGCGGATCCGGCGACGTCCTCGCCGACGGGGATCTTCGGCGTCCCGGTCTACACCTCGCCGCAGCTCGGCCTGACGGAAACGCAGGGCTCGTCGGGCGCCGTCGCAAACAGCGCCTACGTGTACGACGTCGACTCGCTCGTCTACGTGCAGCGCACGCCGATCGAGGTCGAGCTCGACCGCAGCCGACTGTTCAACAGCGATCAGTCGGAGATGCGCGCGAAGCTGCGCGGCGACCTCATCTCACCGACCCCGACCGGCATCGTTCGCGTCGCCGGCCTGCTCGCATAAGGAGGGCATCATGGTTCCCACGAAGACCACGAAGCGCGACCCCGACGAGATCGTCCACGTCCAAGTGAAGATCGGTCACACCGCGCTCTATCAGGGCAAGGCGTACGGCGACCGTGGCACGCTGCAGATCCCGCGCCGCGACGCCGACGCGATGCTGCAGACCGGCGACGTCTACGAAGTCAAGCCCGACGAGGTGCCCGAGGTAAGCGACCTTCCCGACGCGGCCTGAACGCCCGCCGGGCGGAGTAACATGTAAGGGCGTCGGCCTCGTCACCCGACGCCGCAGCACAGCCTGCTCCGGCTGTTGTCGAACCCAGTCAAGAGCCCGCCACCGGCGGGCTCTTGTCGTCTAGATAGCCGCAGCCACCAGTAACATCTAGTGACCGTCCGGGATCTGACGACCGGCGGCTTGGGTTCAACAACATAAGGAGCAACGATGTTCGATTCGCAACACCCCGCCCTCGCGCCCGTTCGCGCGGAGTGCGGGAATCTCGATCCGGTGAAGCTCGGCCGCATCGTCTTCGACAAGAGCTGGAACCGCTCGCTGTCCGCCGAAGATCAGGCGGTGTGGGACTACCTCGCCGCGAACGGTGGCGGCTGGACACTCAAATGCGCGGGAGACGCATACGACGAGCACCTGGCCGAGCAGGAGCGGCGGAAGCTCCGCGCGACTGGCGGGACGCTCACCACCGAAACGCACCACTGGCGGGACGGACGCCGCGAGGTCACGCGAACGGTCGAGCGGTTTGCCGCTCCGACCCGCCGGCCGTGCAGCCGTGTCGCATCGCGGAGCCGTGAGCGTCGTGCAGCTCCCGCTCGGCGCTCGGGCGCGTCCAGCCGCACGTCGAGCACCGACCCCGGCGGCTCAGACCCACACGAACCATCCGCAGTACGCCTACGGCTCGCGCCATCGCGAGCCGTTCTGACGTTCGGATGCCTGACCGCTGAGCAGCATGGGGAGGGGACGTCATGAGCGGCCCCGCCGAAGTGCTGTTCGCTGACCGTCCCGCCGTCTTCGTCGCTGACGACTGCCGCGTCGACGGCCGCGTGATCCACGCCCGCGGACGCTGGCGTTTCCGCGTGGGACCGAACCACGCTGACTTCCGCTACAGCGAGCCGCGGTCGTACACATGGCCCGTAGGCCGCTGCTCCGAAATCCGGTGGACCTCGGAGGTGGTCGCATGATCGGCGCCGCGAAGACTTGCGAGCGGTGCTCTCGGCCCCACTGGCGGCCCGAGAGCCACGCGACGGTCTGCCTGACCTGCCTCGAAGACACGCCGCGCGCCAGCAACGGAAACGGGGTGGTAGTACTCCCATCCGCTAGGAACGCGGCGACGACTACCACCCGGTACACGGGCCGGCGCGTGGACATCGCGGCGATGCTCGCGAAGCCGCCACAACCGATCCCGTGGAGAGTCCACGGGCTTGTCGCTGACGGGACGCTGACGATCGCGGCAGGCGAGGCCGGCTCGGGCAAAACCTGGTTGGCGCAGGCGTTGTGCGTCGGCGTGAAGCGCGGTCACAGCGTCGCGGGGATGCCGTGCGTCCAAGGTCGCGCCCTCTACATCGACGGCGAGATGGGAGCGCGCATGTTCGTAGAGCGGCTCCGGGCATCCGACGTCGGCGCCGAGTTCGAGCTGCGCGACGCGATGGGCCTGGACCTCTCGAAGCCCGACGACCTCGCGTGGCTGCGCGGCGAGATCAAGGCGACCGGCGCCCAGTTCGTCGTAATCGACTCGCTTCGCCGGCTAACCCCATCGCAGCCGGAGAACGACAGTGACGCAATGGCCCCGGTGATCTCGGCGATTGCGAAGCTCGCCCGCGACACGAACGCCGCGATCCTGCTCACCCACCACAAAGGCGACTCCGAGAAGTACTACCGCGGATCGACGGCGATCCGCGACCAGTGCGACGCGCTGTTCGCGTTGCTTCGCGACAGCGAAGACGACAACGATCCGGTACGGCGGCTGACGTGCAGCGGCGGCAAAGGCAAAATGAGATACGCGCCCGAGACGCCCGACCGATTCCTGACGATCGCGCCCGAGCACGGCGGCGTCGAGGAAGCGGATCGGCCGGCCATGGGAGCGAAGCTGAGCGCCCGCGAGATCGTGAAGCAGAAGATCCTCGGGAACTTGCCGTGCGGCACGAAGACTGAGGCCGCGAGAAGGATCGGCCGCGCGCTCAATGACCGCACGTTCCGCGAGGTGTGGGCCGAACTTGAGCGCGCCGGCCTGATCGCGCAGACCCGCGATCAGGGGGTGGTAGTCGTCGAATTGCCTAGGGAAAAGACGACGACCACCCCCCTGCATCTCGTCGAAAGCGGCGGCAGTATCGTCATCGAGGGCGACGCCGACCTCGGACCCGAGCTGAACGACGGCTCGCTCGCCGACGCGCTGCCGGCGGAACCGTGTCGGTGCGAACGGCCACTACCCGCGCCCGACGAGGGCGAGATCCGCTGCACGCGATGCGGCCACGCATGCGACTGGGGGGTGCCGGCATGACCGGCCCCCTCCGCACCGCCCGCGAGGTCGCCGAGCTGCTCGGAGTGTCCGCGGAGACGGTTCTCCGCTGGACGCGGCGCGGCGACCTGCCGGCGCTGCGGCTGCCCGGCGGCGCGATCCGTTACCGCCAGCACGACCTCGATGCGTGGCTGGCAACGCTCAATCTCACGCCGGAAACCACCCCAACACCACTCAGGAGGACGGCCGCATGAACCCACCCGGAACCACCGCAACCCCATACGTCGACATCGAGGACGACGACGACCGCGCAGCATGGCTGCTCTCGCTTATCAACGAGAGCGACGACGATCGCGCGCTCGTCACGATCCCGCGCCCTGACCTCAGCTCGGATCGCGACGCGATCGAGCACAGCGTCTGGCGCGCGTTCGTCCTCGTGAAGGCCGCGCGTCCCTACGTCACCGCGAACGTCGTGCGCGCCCGTCACCGCGCCGACGGAACGGCGCTGCTGATCCTCGAAGACCACGGGGAGGCAGCATGACCCCGGCCGTCGACCTCGCACGCGCCGCATTCGAGACCGCGACCTCGAAGCGCCTCGTCGCGCACATCGTCACGTGCAACACCGTGGCGCGCATCGCCGGCCCCGAGGGCCGCGAGGCGGCCGAGGACGCGATCGCCTACGACCCCGACGGCGCGGCGGCAGCGGCGTGGCGCGAGCTCGAGCAGCTCGACGAGAGCACGACCGACGCGATCATCAGCCAAGCCCGTCAGAAGGTGAGCGAAACGATGCTGCTCACCGCGAACGCGCTCGTCTGCGCGTACACCGTTCTCGGCGGCGACCAGGAGAGCGCACGCGGCCTCGACCCCGAACACGTCGCGCTCGCCGGCGCGCTCGCGCTGCTGACTGGCGCCGATGAGCTGTACGTCCCGCCGCACGAGGCGTAACCTCGTGCTCTCAAAAAGCGCCCCCGCGCGACGCGAATCGCCGGGGGCATGGACCACGAGGAGAATCTCATGGCCGCACTGAAATCTAATCGCGCAGCCGCGCGAGCGACGAGCGCGTGATGCCGGCCAATCAACGCGGACAGGCATACCGACTCGCCCCGAATCGTTGGGGGCTGCGCTATTACGACGCCGCCGGCGAGCGTCGCCGCAAGAGCCCGTTCCCGACGAAGAGCGCGGCGCTCACCTACTACCGCGATGTGATCGAGCCTCTACTGCGCGGCGAGCACCCGACAACGCCGGATCTGACGCTCGCAGAGTTCGTCCCGATCTACTTGGAGCGCCACGCTGTCGGCGTGCGCGACCGCACGATCGCCACGTTGCGCGACCGCTTGAAGCACGCCACCCGCGCGTTCGGCGACGTGCCGCTGCGCGAGCTGGAGAACATGACCGACGAGATCGCCGCGTGGCAGGCGACGCTGCCCGAGCGCGCGGGCCACGGGATCGTGTCGGCGCTGCGCCAAACGCTTGACGCTGCGGTGCGTTGGAAGCGCATCGGCTCCAACCCGGCCAAGCTTGCCGGACGCAATCCGAAGCCACCCGTGCGGACCGTGCGCGCCTACAGCCGCACCGAGGTCGACGCGATCTCCGCTGAGCTGTCGGCGAACTACCGATCACTGCCAGCGTTCGCTGCCGCCACCGGATTGCGGCCAGAGGAATGGGCCGCACTCCAGCGCGCCGACATCGACCGTCGCGGCGGCGTGCTCAGCGTGCGCCGCACGATCAGCAGCGGCGAGATCGTCGAGCTGGCGAAGACAAGCGCCAGTCGCCGGCAGGTGCCGCTATCGCCCCGCGCCCTCGGCGCACTAGACGCGCTGCCGCCACGGCTCGACACGCCGCTGCTGTTCCCGTCGCCAGCGGGAGGGCTGCTCAATCTCGACAACTTCCGTCGGCGCGAGTGGGCACCGGCCATCGAGGCGAGCGGGACCGCGAAGCCAGCGCGCATCTATGACCTGCGGTCGACCTTCGCATCCAACTCTCTCGCAGCGGGGATCGACGTCTTCGAGCTGGCAAGGGTGATGGGCACGTCGATCGAGATGATCGAGCGCCACTACGGAACGCTGCTGACCGGCGCAGCGGCCGGCATCGCCACGCGCCTCGCGGCCTTCGAAGCTGAGCAGGACGAGGCCACCGATCGGGCCACAGAGGGCGTTTAGGCCACTTCCGGGCCACGGCGCTTAACCCGTGGTCCGCGCCTGCACGCGCTGAATAGCGGCGATATGCAGGGCAGAACGGCTAGCGCGCCCGAGAGGATTCGAACCTCTGACCTTCGGTTCCGTAGACCGACGCTCTATCCAGCTGAGCTACGGGCGCAATGGGTCGTGCAGGGTAGCGGAGAGGGCGGGATTCGAACCCGCGATGGAGTTTAAACCCCATACTCGCTTAGCAGGCGAGTGCCTTCAGCCACTCGGCCACCTCTCCGGGGTGCTGCTGCGCCTAGTCTAAAGGCGCGGCCCGCAGAAGCGTGCGCGATCGCACACTTGCCTTTGTGGAAGGTCGGCTCGAACAGTCGCGCAGAGGCGCGGCGGGGGTCGCGCGAATCGATCTTTCGGCCGGCCCGCGGCGGGAACGAGCGGCGCCGCGCCTGGCGAAGGAGTGCGGCGAATGATTGGACGACGGGGCACGTGGCTCACCGGACTCGTGCTGGCGCTGGCGATCTGCGCTGCAACGCCCTCGGTCGCGAGTGCGACCTTCTACACGCTGAAGTTCACGCCCGCCGAGGTGCCGAGCGGCAGCCGCGCGACGATCTCGGCCGAGATCAGGCGCACGACCTCGGGCACGCAGGTCGGCTCGGCGAACATCGCGGCCCCGTCGGGCTTCACGCTCGTCAGCGCCGCGATCGTCGGCTCGACCGGCACGGCGACCGTCAACACGGCGACGAACACCGCGCAGCTGCGCGACCTCGCGATCGCCGTGAACACGACGCGCACCGCCACCCTCGTCGTCGATACACCGTGCTCGCCGGCGACGGGCACGTGGGGTGTCGTGGCGAAGTCCAGCGGTCGCTACTCCGGCAGCCCGATCTCCGACCACGGCAGCGGCACCCCGACGACCGCGACGGCCGGCGCCTGCGGCCTGACCTTCACGACCCAGCCCAAGGACGTCCAGGTCGGCAGCACGATCACGGGCGCCCCGGCCGACCCCGCCGGCCCGCCGCTCACCGTCGCCGTCGTCGACGGCGCCGGGAAGCCGGCGAACGCAGCCAAGGCCGTCACGGTCGGCCTCGGGAGCGCGCCCACCGGCGCCGTGCTGACGGGCACCACGACCCAGACGAGCGTCGACGGCGTCGCCTCGTTCGGCGACCTCAGGGTCAGCAGGCCCGGCAGCTACACGCTGACCGCATCGAGCCCCGGTGCCACGCCGGCGACATCCTCGACCTCGCAGTCCTTCCTCGCCGCGCAGGGCCTCGCCGCGTGCACGAACAACGTGTTCTGCACCGCGTCGGCATCGATCACGGGCACGGTGCCGGCCTCCGACCCGCCCACGCGATACACGAACACGGTCCGCGTCGACGCAGCGCCGGACCCGGACACGAGCGTCGCGGACGACGGCGGGACGCTCGCGGTCTCCTACAACGTGGGACCGGACATCACGTGCACGGGCTACGCGTTCGCCTCGCCTGACCGTGAGGTCATCCTCGGCCCCGATCGCGAGAAGACCGTGGCCTCGACGGTGTCACGGGCGCTGCTCGACGCGGCCGGCCGCACGCCGGGCTCGCTGCGCACCTGTCTGCTGGCGCCGTACCGGTTCAACCTCGGGCTGCCGCTGATCGGCGGCACGGCGACGAACGTCGGCGATGTCGACGGCGACGGGAACACCGACTACCTCGGGCTGTTGCCCAACTGCCGGCAGCTGCTCGACCCGATTCTCGGGATCCCGGTCCTGATCTCGCCGCCCTGCCAGGTCTCGGCCGTCGCCGACGGCGAGGGCAACGGCGTCGTCACCTACCGGCTGCCGGCGGATCCGCGCGATCCGATCGGCCGACACTGAGACACAGCCAGGCCGTCAGCCCCCGCCCGCGAGCACGTCGCGCGCGGGGGCTGCGACCGGCCGCGTGATCTGCACCGGCGGCGGCGCGGCGATGTCGAGCCGCTCGCCGATCGCGTCGCGCTCGCGCCGGCCGGCGTGATCGACGGCGCCGTCATGCGCCGCAAGCTCCAGCAGGGCGTCGAGGCTGAGGAAGAGGTCAAACTCGTCGCCGCGCTCGCGCGCGGCGCCCGCCGACGTCTCCAGCGACTCGCGCGCCCGCTCGAAGTCGCCGAGCTGCGCACGCGCGATGCCGCGGACGCGATGCAGCAGCGGCCCCAGGCGCCCGCCGCCGGCGACGTCGACGAGCCGCTCGACATCGGCCGTCGCCGCGTCCGGCTCCCGTGCCAGCACGTGCGCCTCGCCGACGAGCGCCTCGACCCACAGCGCGTCCGGGCTGATGCGCAGCACGCGAAAGCGCTCGAGCGCGTCGCGCAGCAGGCGCTGGGCCTGCGCGCCGTCGCCGCCGCGGGCGTGCAGCCGCCCGAGCAGCGCGGTCGCGAACGCGACGCCGTACTCGTAGCCCGTGCCGCGCCAGATCTCCAGCGCCCGGTCCAGACGCGGCCGTGCCTCGGCGTGGCGTCCCTGGTCGGAGCGCACCTCGCCGACGTTGCAGTCGCCGAACGCGGCGCTGCCGAGGTTGCCGGCCCTCATGCTCGCCTCCGTCCCCGCGCGGTACAGCGCGACGGCGTCGTCCCAGCGCCCCTCGTAGTAGGCGAACATGCCGAGGTTGTTGAGCACGACCGCCTCGCGGTCGGGGTCGCCGAGCCGGCGGTAGATCTCCAGCGCGCGCTCGGAATGGACCGCCTCGGCGGAGCGGCCGGACTCGACGAGCGCCCAGTCCAGGATGTAGCACGCGTGCGCGAGCGCGGCCTCGGCGGTCGCGTTGTCGGCGTCGGCGACGGCGACGGCGCACAGCTCGATCGTCTCGTCGTAGCGGCCCTGGCGCAGCCGCACGCCGGCGAGCTCGGACAGCAGCGCCGCGCGGCAGGCGACGACGGCGAGGTCCTCCGTCCCGTCCGCGAGCAGGCGCTGCGCGCGCAGCAGCCAGCGCGCCGCGCGCACGACCTCGCCGGCGTCCATCGCCGCGCGCGCGTGACGATGCATGAGCTGCGCCTGGCGCAGGCCGTCGCCGGCGACGAGCCGCCGCGCCCGCGTGAACGCCGCGTGCGCGCGGGTGGGCTCGCCCGACCACAGATGGGCCTCGCCGAGCGACTCGTAGACCTCGCTCAGCTCGCCCGCGGGCAGCCTCAGCGCGTGCGCCGCCTCGAGCGCGCGCCGGTACAACGCCGCGGCATCGGCATGCGCGTAGCGCTCGCTGGCCTGCTCGGCGGCGGCGAGGCCGTAGCTCCAGGCGCGCACGTACTCCTGGGCACGCAGGAAGTGCAGGGCGAGGATGTCGGCCGAGTCGTCGGCGCCGATCCCGAGCTCGCGCTCGATCAGCTCGCCGGCGCGTGCGTGCAGCGCGCGGCGGCGCTCGAACGGCAGCGCCTCGTAGGCGGCCTCGCGCTGGAGCGCATGCTGGAAGCGCACGCGGTTCGGTTGGACCTCGATGAAGTCGCTCAGGCGGTGCAGCGCCGCCTGCAGCTCGTCCTCGGGAATGTCGAGCATCGCCCGCAGCCAGGACATCGGGAAGCGCTGGCCGAGCACGGCGGCGCGGCGCAGCAGGCGGCGGTCGGCGGGCATGAGCGTGTCGATCCGCGCGGTCAGCAGCGCCTCGACGGTCGCGGGCAGCGCGTCCAGTTCGGCGCCGTCGCGGGCGGCGGCGATCAGCTCGCGCAGGAAGAACGGGTTGCCGTTGGAGCGCTCGACGAGCGCCGCGGTGACGTGCGGCGCGAGCGCGCCCTCGCCACCGGCGACGACGAGCGCGTGGGCGTCCTGCGCCGCCAGCGGCTCGAGCTCGATGCGCATGCGCATGCCGGGCAGGTCCTGCAGCCCGCCTGCGATCGGCCGGCGCGTGATGAACGTCGCCCAGCCGCGCTCGCCGGCGCGTCGCAGGACCGTGCGCAGCAGGTCGCTGGAGGCGTCGTCGAGCCAGTGCGCATCCTCGATCAGCAGCAGCGTCGCGCCGGTCGGCAGCAGTGCCGCGAGCAGCTGCTCGACGAGGTAGTGCAGCTGCGCGCGACCCTGGTCGCTCGACAGCCGCGCGGACTCGGTCGTCGCGGGCAGCTCGATGCCGAACGGGATCGCGACGAGCGGCAGGAGCGCCTGCGCCTGCGGCATGTGCTCTGCGACGTGGTCGGCGAGCGCGGCGGCGAGCTCCTCGTCGCAGGCCCCGTCCGCGGCGATCAGCCGGCGCAGAGGCGCGCGCAGCGCGAAGTACGGCGTCGACGTCCCGTAGGCGCCGGCCTCGATGATGACCGGGCGCATGGCGCTGTCGGAAGCCTCGCCGAGCACCTCGGACAGCAGCCGCGTCTTGCCCATGCCGGGCTCGGCGACGAGCTCGACGATCCGGCCGTCGCCCGCGCGCGCGGACTGCAGCGCGTCGCGCAGGACGCGCAGCTCGTCTCTGCGGCCGGCGAGCGGGCTGTCGATGACGGCGCGCGGGCGAACCGCGCGCGGTTCGCCCACGATCTCGGCCTCGACGAGCAGGCGCCTGCCCTTCACCGCGAACGGCACGACCGGCACGAGCGCGAACGGTGCGCGCGCGTGATCGAGGACGGCGCGCGTCGCGAGCACCTGGCCGTCGGGGGCGTTGCCCATGACGCGCGCGGCGAGGTTCGTCGTGTCGCCCATCGTCGTGTACGTGCGCCGCTGCGGCGCGCCGAGGTGGACCGCGAAGGCGCGGCCGCGGTTGACGCCCGCGCGCACCCGCAGCTCGCCGTCGTGGGCGACGAGCTCGCGCATCGCGTAGAGCATCCGGTCCTCGTCGTCGGTGGAGGCGGTCGGCGCGCCGCTGACGACGAAGATCTTGCCCGCGGCGCGGTCGGCGTCGGTGGCGAGGAACGTGACGCCGTGCTCGTCGCACGCCCGCTGCGCGCGGGAGACGAGCGCGTGCAGCTCCGCGGCGGCGGCGTCCGGCCCCTTGCGCCGCATGAGCTCGTCGAGGCCGCGGAATTGGGCGAAGGCGACGGTCACCTGGCGGTGCTCGCTCTCGGCCTCGGGTCCGAGGTGGTCGCGCAGGGCGGCCGGCAGGCCCCCGCTCGGGTCGTCGTCGTGCGCGTGCCGTGCCGGCGCGATCGCGGCGCTGTCGGCGATGTCGGGGCGGGCGACGAGCGTCGCGACGCCGTCGCCGCGGGCGGCGACGTTGCAGGCCCGATCGAGCCGCGCGCAGGTCGCGCGGCCGAGCAGGACCTGGCCGGCTTCGGCGTCGCGCTCGAGCGTCATGACCTCGCTCGTCGTCGGGCCCGCGATGACGAGCTCGCGAAAGCGATCGCCGACGAGGAACAGGTGCACGGGGCCGGAGGCGACCGCCGCCGACGCGCGCAGCGAGACGATGCCGGCGTCGGTCCGCAGACGCCGAAACGGCTCCATCGTCACCTGCATGTCGTGGGCCGCGGCGCAGGCGCGGCGCTCGTGCTCGTCGCCGCTGAAGTGCAGCAGCAGCGCGTCGCCGCCGAACTTCAGCGTGTCGCCGCCCAGCGCGCCGGCGCTGCTGACGAGCGGCGCGACGACGCGGTTGAGCATGTCGATGAGCTGCTCCACGCCGGCCTTGCCGCGCCTGGCCAGGCGCTCGGTCAGCGGCGTGAAGCCGGAGATGTCGAAGAACAGCAGGCTGGCGTCGTGCTCGCGGATACGCGTGTGCGGTTCGCGCGCGAGCCAGTCGCGATGCAGATCGCAGAGGTACGGTCCCAGCCGGTCGCCTCCCACCAGGCCAATGATCTACGAACAGGGTCGCCCTGTGGCGGATCTGCGGGCCGATCCGGCGCTACCGTGAACGACACCGGGAGGGGTGGCAGAGCGGTTTAATGCACCGGTCTTGAAAACCGGAGTCCGTGAAAGCGGACCGCGGGTTCGAATCCCGCCCCCTCCGTGGCGTCGCTGCCGATCCGGTGTGTCGATGGGCCGGCCATCCCGGACGTGAAGCAGCGCAGGCCCGGCTCGAGCCGCTGTGTGCCCGGGGTCACAGTGCGCCCCCACGGATCCCGGGTAACAGGTGTCCTCGGGCCGATACCCCCCGCGGCCCGTGGACACCGAACAGGAGTCGATACGTGACGAACCCCGAAACCCCAGAGCGCACCGCCGGCGGGCTTGCCGGCAAGGTCGCCGGTCGCATGAAGCAGGCTGCGGGAAGGGTGCTCGGCAACGAGGACCTCGC
Source organism: Solirubrobacterales bacterium (assembly GCA_038255395.1). GTDB lineage: Bacteria > Actinomycetota > Thermoleophilia > Solirubrobacterales > Solirubrobacteraceae > CADCVQ01. The sequence goes on along the minus strand of JBBSLI010000024.1, from coordinate 45,790 downwards.
CCGCGAGGGCCGCCTGCAGCAGGCCCAGGTCGAGGCTGAGGCCGACGCCGCCGTCGCGACCCAGCGCGCCGAGCAGGCCGAGGAGGCCGCCGCGATCGAGGCCGAGCGCACCGAGAACGAGATCGAACGCGAGCGGCTGGAGAACGAGATCGCCGCGCGCGAGCGCGAGGACCAGATCGAGCGCGACCGCCGCGAGGCGCAACTCGCGGCAGAGGCAGCGGCACAGCGCGACAAGGCCGAGGCCACCGCCAAGGAGCAGATCCACGAGCGCGGGGCCGACATCGCCGAGAACGCGGCGCAGGCCGAGCGCATCGCCGCCGCGAAGCAGTCCGCCCGACTCGAGCAGGAGGCGCGCGCCGCGAAGGCGACCGCCGACGCCATCGACCCAGAGGAGCGATAGATGAGCATCAGAGCCATTCCGCGAGGCGCCGTCGACGGCGCCGTCAAGCTGGTCCGCCTGCCGCTCGACGTCGCGATCGCGCTGCTGCCCGGCAACGGCGACGGCGCAGGACCCGCGGCGAAGATCACCGTCGACCGCTGGGACGCGACGCTGCGCGAGATCGCCGGCTACGCGCTGCGCGACGACGTGCTGCGCGAGGAGGCGACGCGACGGCGCGTCGCCGCCGACGAGCGCGCCCGCGCGCTGCGCCTGCGCGACACCGCCGAGGCGCGCAGCGCAGCGGCCGACGAGAAGCTCGCCGACCGCGTCGAGCAGGCCGAGGAGCGCCGTACCGCGGCTGAGCAGCGCGCCGAGCGCGAGCGCGCCGAGGCCGAACAGCGGCGCGCGGCGAAGAGCCGCGCGGCGGGGCAGGCCGAGACGAAGCGCAAGGCCGCCAACCGGCGGACGCGCGCGAAGGTCGAGGAGGTCATCGAGGAGCAGGCCGACGAGGCGCGCCTCGAGCAGCTCGAGACCGAGGCGAAGGCGCTCGAGGAACGTGAGACCGCGCTCGTCGCCAAGGACGAGGCGCGGCGCCTGCGCGACGCCGCGACCGCGAGGAAGGCGGCGCGCAAGAAGAAGTAGGCCCGCTCGTTCGGACCATGGCGGCGCGGCGCGGCGGTTCGTGGTGTGCTGTTCGCCATGAGCGACCCGCTCGCACCGCGAATGCGCTGGTGGGGCTGGGGTGTCGACGGCCACGACGCCCCGCTCCCCAGGGCTGCCGCGACGCTGCTGCGCGACGAGCTCGGCGCCGGCGGCGCGCGCGTGCTGCCGCCGCCGCTGGCGCGCGTCGAGCTGGCCGACCCCGCGCTCAGCGCGCGCGCTCGCGCGCGGCTCGTCGAGGCCGTCGGCGCCGAGCACGTGCGCGACGACCGCCTCACCCGCGTCGCACACGCGGCCGGCCGCTCCTATCCCGACCTCGTGCGGCTGCGCAGCGGCCGCGGCCTGCACGCACCCGACGCGGTCGTCTACCCCGCCGGCCACGACGAGGTCGCGGCCGTGCTCGCCGTCTGCGCGGCCGAGTCGCTCGCCGTGATCGCGTTCGGCGGCGGCACGAGCGTCGTCGGCGGCGTCGAGCCCCTGCGCGGCGGCCACCGCGCCGCGATCACGCTCGACCTCGCCCGCCTCAGCGGCCTGACCGCGCTCGACGAGCGCTCACAGCTCGCGACGTTCAAGGCCGGCACCACCGGCCCCGAGCTCGAAGCGCTGCTCGCCGCGCGCGGCCTCACGCTCGGCCACTTCCCCCAGAGCTTCGAGTTCTCGACCGTCGGCGGCTGGGCCGCGACGCGCTCCGCCGGCCAGGCCTCGACGGGCTACGGCCGCATCGACGAGCTCGTCGTCGCGCTGCGCGCCGCGACGCCGAGCGGGGACCTCGACACGATCGCCGTCCCGGCCAGCGCCGCGGGCCCCGACCTGCGCGGGCTGCTGCTCGGCTCCGAGGGCGCGCTCGGCGTCATCACCGAGGTCACGCTGCGGGTGCGCCCGCGGCCCGCCGACCAGCGCTACGACGCCTACTCGCTGCCCGGCTTCGCGGCCGGCGCCGAAGCGCTCAGGGCGCTCGAGCAGGCCGGCGCCGCGCCCGACGTCGCGCGCCTGTCCGACGAGGAGGAGACGCGGATCTCGCTGACGCTCGCCTCGCACCCCGCCGCCACCCGCGCCCTGCGCGCCTACATCCGCAGCCGCGGCCAGCGCGCCGCCTGCCTGACGATCCTCGGCTTCGACGGCGACCCCGCCGACGTCGCCCGCCGCCGTGCCCGGGCGCGCGCGATCCTGCGCCGCCACGGCGCGATCGCCCTCGGCCAGGCGCCCGGCGCCGCATGGGCGAAGGGCCGCTTCCACGGCGCCTACACCCGCGACGAGCTGATCAGCCGCGGCGTCCTCGTCGACACGCTCGAGACCGCCACCACGTGGACCGCGCTCACGGACCTGCAGCGCGACATCGGCGCCGCGCTGCGCAGCGCGCTCAGGGCACGCGGCACCCCCGCCGTCGTGATGTGCCACGTCTCGCACCTGTATCCCACCGGCGCGTCGCTGTATGTCACGTACTTCGCGCGCCAGGAGCGCGGCGCCGAGCTCGAGCAGTGGCGGGCGGCGAAGAGTGCCGCGAGCGATGCGATCGTGCGCGCCCGCGCGACGATCACCCACCACCACGCCGTCGGGACCGACCACGCGCCCTGGCTGCCGGCCGAGATCGGCGAGCTGGGCGTCGCGGCGCTGCGCGCGGTCAAGGCGCGCGTGGACCCGGCCGGGGTCATGAACCCCGGCAAGCTGCTGGATTGAAACGCCCGCGTACGCCGACCGTCACCATGTACTGATGTCGACCACGCCGACCACCTGCCCGCGCTGCTCCAAGCCCTTCGGCTGCGGCGTCGACACCGGCGCCTGCTGGTGCGCCGACGTCGACATCAAGCCGGCCGTCCGCACCGCGCTGTCGCAGTACTACGAGGGCTGCCTGTGCCAGGCGTGCCTGGAGTCGATCGAGGCCGACCGGCCCGAGGCGCCCACGGTGTGGTCGTTTCTCAAGAGCCAGCTCAAGCGCAAGCGCAACACGCCCGCCTGACAACAGCCACGGAGATGGCGCCGAGGCAATAGCCTTGACGCTATGTCAACCACCGCCGACGCCCCGGCTCCCGACGCCGAGGAGACCCCGGCCTTCTCGCTCGAGCTCTCCCAGGACCAGCGTGACATCCGCGACTGGGTCCACGGCTTTGCCAAGAACGTCGTCCGCCCCGCCGCGTCGGAGTGGGACGAGCGCGAGGAGACTCCCTGGCCGATCATCCAGGAGGCCGCGAAGATCGGCCTCTACGGCTTCGAGGGCATCGCCCAGCTGCACGCCGACCCGACCGGCCTGACGATGGCGATCGCCAACGAGGAGCTGTTCTGGGGCGACGCCGGCATCGGCATGGCGATCATGGGCACGAACCTCGCCGTCGCGTCGATCTTCGGCTCCGGCACGCCCGAGCAGATGGGCGAGTTCATCCCCCAGTGCTACGGCACCGTCGACGAGCCGCAGGTCGCGAGCTTCTGCGTCTCCGAGCCCGACGCCGGCTCCGACGTCTCCGCCCTGCGCACAACCGCGAAGTACGACGAGGCCGGCGACGAGTGGGTCCTCAACGGCCAGAAGGCGTGGGCCACGAACGGCGGCATCGCGAAGATCCACGTCATCGTCGCGACCGTCGACCGCGCGCTCGGCTCGCGCGGCCAGGCCGCCTTCGTGATCCCGCCCGACACCCCCGGCCTGACGCAGGGCACGAAGGTCCGCAAGCACGGCCTGCGCGCCTCGCATACCGCCGACGTCTTCCTCGACGACTGCCGCATCCCCGGCCGCTGCCTGCTCGGCGGCAAGGAGAAGCTCGACGCCAAGCTCGCCCGCGCCCGCGAGGGCACGCGCTCCAAGTCGCAGGCGGCGATGCAGACCTTCGAGGTCACGCGCCCGACCGTCGGCGCGCAGGCGATCGGCATCGCCCGCGCGGCCTACGAGTACGCCCTGGACTACGCCAAGGAGCGCAGGCAGTTCGGCCGCGCGATCATCGAGAACCAGGGCATCGCCTTCACGCTCGCCGACATGAAGATGGAGATCGACGCCGCGCGGTTGCTCGTCTGGCGCGCCTCGTGGATGGGCCGCACAGGCCAGAAGTTCACCGCAGCCGAGGGCTCGATGAGCAAGCTCAAGGCCGGCGAGGTCGCCGTCTGGGCGACCGAGCGGGCGATCCAGATCCTCGGCGGCAACGGTTACACGCGCGAGTTCCCCGTCGAGCGCTGGCACCGCGACGCGAAGATCTACACGATCTTCGAGGGCACGTCGGAGATCCAGCGGCTCGTGATCGCCCGTGCCATCTCCGGCGTACAGATCCCGTAGTGCGACAGACCGAGATCAAGCTGCACGGCCACAAGCTCAGCTACCGCACCGGTGGCAGGGGCCCGGTGCTGCTGCTCATCCACGGCATCACGAACTCGTCGGCGAGCTGGGACCCGGTCGCGGCGCAGCTGGCGACCCGCTTTACCGTCATCGCGCCCGACCTGCTCGGCCACGGCGAGTCGGCCAAGCCGCGCGGCGACTACTCGCTCGGCGCGTCCGCGTCGCTCATGCGCGACCTCCTGCTCGCGCTCGGCCACGAGCGCGCGACGATCGTCGGCCACTCGCTCGGCGGCGGGATCGCGATGCAGATGGCCTACCAGTTCCCCGAGCGCGTCGAGCGGCTCGTGCTCGTCTCCAGCGGCGGCCTCGGCCGCGCCGTGACGCCGATGCTGCGCGCCGTCGCATTGCCCGCGGCGGAGTACGTCCTGCCGCTGCTGGCCGCGCAGCCGCTCGTCAGCGCGGGCTCCAAGCTCGGCGGCTGGATCGAGCAGGTCGGCCTGCGCATCGGCGCGGACATCACCGCGATGGCGGCCGGATTCGCGTCGCTGCAGGACATCGAGGCGCGCCGCGCCTTCGTCCACACCGCGCGCTCTGTGATCGACATTGCCGGCCAGCGCGTCAGCGCCGTCGACAAGCTCTATCTCGCCGAGGCCGTGCCGGCGCTGATCCTGTGGGGCGACCGCGACTCGATCATCCCCGCCCGCCACGGCATCCGCGCGCACGAGCAGATGCCCGGCAGCCGGTTGAAGATCTTCGCCGGCGCCGGCCACTTCCCCCACCGCGACGATCCCGCCGGCTTCGCGGCGGCATTGACGGACTTCGTCGACACGACGCACGCCCACGTGCCCGACGACGACACCCTGCGCCGGCTCGTCGTCGAGCGCGGCACGAACGCCGCGTAGCGCGCCGGTGACGTGACACGGCCCGCTCCCGGGTGACGCACCTGGCGCCGCCTGCCGCAGCGCCGACGGGAACAACATCGATGACAGGGTGGGGCGTTCGTGGTGGCGGCCGCCGCGCCGGGGCCGGCCGAGGATGCCGTGTCGCGAATGTGTTGGCACGCAACATTCTCGCGACAGGGCTCCGGCGCGGCACGCGGTCTGACGGCGATCCCGGTGCCGCCCGCGGCGCTGACCAGCTCGGCGGTCTCCTCGATCGTCTCGGGCCGGTCGTACTCCGAGCGCGCCGCGCGCGTCGAGCGACCGCTGCAGTAGACCGTCGCGCCGGCCTCACCCAGCGCGACCGCGATCCCGCGCCGCGCCCCGCGCCGCGCGTCGCGCCGGCGACGAGCGCCACCCTGCCTGCCAGCGGCCCGGCCACGTCACGCGGCCTCGCATACGACGGCGTGATCGATGCACTCGGGCTCGACGAGCCGCACGATCCGCTCCGCCTCCGCCTCGAGCTGCTCCCGGGCGCGGCGCGCAACCGTTCCGGCGAACGCGGCCAGGGTCAAGGTCGCCACGCGGCGCTTGACCGCGATCGTCCACGTCCCCGCGACGACGCCGTCGACGAGGAACGTCGCCTTCACGCGCAGGTTCTTCGTCGTCACGAGCGGCCGGTGCTCGGCGGCGATGACGCGCGAGCGGTCCTCCCAGGCGAGCAGGAGGTTGTCGAACTCCGGCAGCAGCCGCGGCGGCGCGTCCACGTCGGCGCCGGGCCGCGGCGCGGCGGGCAGGTCGAACAGCTCGCGGCGGCCGCCCTCGTCGGTGAACACCGACAGCTCCGAGCGCATCGCGTCGAGCACGGCCTTGATGGCGCCGACGCCTGACCACGCCTGCACGTCCTTCGCGCTCGCCGGGCCGAACGCGCCGAGGTAGCGGCGCACGAGCGCCTGCACGCCAGCCTCGCCCGCGACGAGCGGCGCGCCGATCCAGGGCTCGGCGAGCGTGAACCGCACGGCGCGACCGAAGCCCCAGCGCGCACCCTCGTCGGGGACCATCACGAGCGGCAGCAGCGTGCGCACGGCGTAGCCCAGCGCACGGTCGTCGACATCGGGGAACTGCTCGACCAGGCGCGCGCGGATCTCGTCGAAGGTCAGCGGCTCGCGCTCCAGCAGCCGCCGCGCGGCGGGGATCACGGCGTCGGGATCGAGGCCCTCGGCACGTGCGCCGAGCACCCGCAACGCGACCGACGACGGCGGCTGCAGGGCCATCCGCAGCGCGGCGTAGTCGGCGGCGCCGAGCAGGTGCAGCGTGGAGCGCATGAGCGTCGCGCGCACGACCGAGCGATCCGCCAGCGCGTCGCGCAGGTTCTGCTCGGAGAGGTCCTCGATCCGCGTCCACAGCCCGACGAACGGGTGCTTGGGCTCCTGCGCCTGCATGCCGGCCAGTCGCTGCACCGCCGCCACGACATCCACGCCCGGCTCGCGTTCGAGCAGCATCTGGCGCGCGAGCGTCGCGCGGTTGAGGTCGGCGGCGCTCAGCACCGCCGCACTCATGTCAGCTCCGCCGCCAGCAGATCCATCAGCAGCCCGTCGCGCCAGCCGTCGGCCCCGAGCTCGTAGCGGCGCATGATCCCGACGGGCTTGAAGCCCAGCGACGCGTAGACGCCGATCGCGCGCTCGTTGGAGGCAGCGGGGTCGATCGTCAGGCGATGGTGGCCGCGCACGTCGAGCAGCCAGCGCGCCGCCAGCCGCAGCGCCTCGGGCCCATGGCCGCTGCCCTGAAATCGCGGCGCGAGCACGATGTCCATCCCCGCCGAGCGGTAGTTCGGCGTGAGCTCCTCGGTCACGCCGAGCCAGCCGGCGAGCTCGCCGCCGACCTCGATCGCGAAGGCGGTGCCGTCGCTGCGCAGCCCAGTGCGGGTCTCCTCGCGCGACGCGTCGGCGCCCCACCACTCGCGCACGCCGTCGCCCTCGACGATCTCCGTGAGCGGGTCGAGGTCGCCGTCGGCCAGCGGCCGCAGCACGACGCGGTCGCCACGCAGGCACGGCAGCGCCGCGATCACGAGGCGGACGCGGCCGCCTCGGGCTGCCCGGCCATCCGGTTGAGCGCCTCGGCGCCCGCGCGGTCGGACGCCGTGCGCATCGCCATCGAGAAGACCGCCAGCAGCGACTCGGAGGCCAGCGGCTGCAGGCGGTCCAGCGCGTCCTGCACGGCGGGCCAGCCCTCCGACGGCCGTCCCGCCTGCTCGAACGGCGTCCAGACCGTCTCGAGGAAGAGGTCGACGTAGATCTGCGCGAGGCGATCGGCGTGCTCGCGCACGGTCGCCGTGAACTCCAGCGAGCGCTCGAGCGGCACGCCGAGCTTCTGCAGCTCGCGGCCGGCCGCCGACAGACGCGGGCTGGGAACCTCGAAGCGGCCGTCTGGTAGCTGGCGCAGCAGGCCGAGCGACAGCGACTTCATGAGCATCTTCGGATCGGCCGTGCCCCACTCGGAGATGAGCTCGGCGATCCCGACGGTCTGCGGCTCCTCGCCGCCGATCGGTCGCGCCAGCGCATGCTTGAAGCGCAGCACCTCGCTGCTGGAACCGCCGGCGCCGTCGAGCAGGCGCCTGATCAGCTCGAGGTTGAAGCCGTCGGCCTGCAGCTCCTTGATGAGCTCCAGGCGCGCGACGTGCTCGGGCCCGTAGAGACCGGTGCGACCGCGCAGCTGCGGCGGCGGCAGCAGGCCGCGCGACTGGTGCGCGCGGATGTTGCGCACGGTCATGCCGATTTCGCGCGCGAGCTCGTCGATCGTCAGGACTGTGTCATCACTCGATGTCACATAGACAACGATACCCCGTTGACAGGTCGCTGCGGGAACGGTGAGATAGACGGGCGTGTCCCCGGTCGTCCCCCACTTCGAGCTCAGCGAGGAGAGCCCGAGCGACGACGTGCACGTCATCAGCGTGCGCGGCGAGATCCACGTCTCCACCGCGCCGGAGTTCGCGCAGCGCCTGTCGAGCGCGATCGACAGCGGCAAGACCGCGATCGTGCTCGACATGTCAGGCGTCGAGTTCATCGACTCGACCGGCCTCAGCGTGCTGCTCAACGGGCTGCGGCTCGTGACCCAGATGCACGGCCGGATGGCGATCGTCTGCACGAACCAGACCGTCCTGCGCCTCTTTCAGATCACGAGCCTCGACGAGACGTTCGACATCTTCGACGACCGCCCGCAGGCGATCGCGCACATCCTTCGGGACGTCCAGGACGCCGCGGACGCGCCGTAGCGCGTCCGCGCTCTGTCACACCGTCAGCCCCCGCGACCCGCGCGCGTCACCACGCCACACACCGCGCGGCCACCGGCGTCGCCGGTCGCGAGCGTCGCACCGTCCGGACCCATGGTCGTGCTCGCCGCGTCGGGGACGTGCGAGTGGTAATGCGACGGGATGTTGGCGAGGTTGTCGCGCCCGGCGTGCACGATCAGCGCGCTGCCGTCACCGCCCGCGTCCAGCAGCCCGTCGAACGTCAGCGCAGCCGTGTCGAAGCGAGCGCTCGCCGTCCCGTCCGGACCCACCAGCAGCGGCGGCATGTCGCCGGCATGCGCGCCGTGCGTCTGCCCGCCGGGGTTGAGGTGTCCGGCCGCGGTCGCGAACGGCGCCTGGCACTGCCCCACGGCGTGCACGTGAAAGCCGTGGAACCCCGGCGTCAGGCCGCTGACGTCCACCTTCACGCGCATCGCCCCGCTCGGTCGAACGACGAGACGCGCGCTGCCGACCCGGGTGCCGCTCGCGTCACGCAACTCGGCGATCGCCGCTCCTCGCGCGTGATGTTGCTGGCCGCCGCGCGAGGCCGCAGCAACGCCGATCCCCAGCGAGCCCGCCACCGCAACACCACAGATCGCCGCGCGCCGCAGCACCCTCGTTCGCCCTGAAGAAGCCGATCCCATGCCGTCCCCCGTCGTTGTGCAACGTTTTGCGGTGCGACGAGGCACCGCCTCTGTGTCCCTCTGTCGAGCGCGGCGCCGGGAACGGTTCGCACGGGGCCATGAACCGCTCTAGGCTCGCCCTACGACAAGCAGGTGTGAGGGTTCCCGTGAGCGCAGATCGCAGCGATGTCGAGGTCCTGGCTGCCGTCGCCGACGGCGACCGGGCCGCGCTACGGGTCCTCTACGATCGCCACGCGCCGTGGCTCACGCTGCGGCTGGCGCGGCGCTGCGCCGATCCCGGCGTCGTCGACGAGACGCTGCAGGACACGTTCCTCGCCGTCTGGCGCGGCGCCGGCCGCTACTGCGGCCAGGGCGACGTCGGCGCCTGGATCTGGGGGATCGCGATCCGGCGGCTGATCGACGCGCTGCGCCGCCGCCCGACCGCGGAGGTCCTCGTCGCCGAGGTCCACGACCGCGCAAGCGCCGAGGAGGACATCCTGCTCGGAGTCGAGCACGGCGACCTCGGCGGCGCGCTGGCACGACTGTCGCCGCAGCTGCGGGCGGTCGTCCAGGCGACCGTGCTGGACGGGTTGACAAGCCGCGAGGCGGGGCGCCTGCTCGGCATACCGGCGGGCACCGTGAAGACCCGGATGATGCGCGCCCGCGCACAGCTGAGAGAGGAGCTGGCATGAGCTGGCACGTCCCGTCCAACCTGCTGTCGAGCTACGCGCAGGGAGAGATCGACGCCGTGCAGGCGTACTCGGTCGAGGCGCACCTGCCGTCCTGCGCGCAGTGCACCGCCCAGATCGCGGCCCTGACCGACTGCACCCGGCTGGCCCGCGCGTGGGACGAGATCGAGGAGCGCCTCGACGCGCCGGGGCGCGGCCCCGTCGAGGCCGGGCTCGTGCGGCTCGGGGTGCCCGGGCATCTGGCTCGTCTCCTCGGGGCGACGCCGGCGCTGCGCGTGTCGTGGCTGCTGGCGTGCGCGATTGCGCTGGGATTCGCCGTCTGGGCGGCGAGCCGGCGACCGGACGAGGGCATCGTCTTCTTCCTGATCGTTGCGCCGCTGCTGCCGCTCGCGGGCGTGGCGGCGGCGTTCGGCCCCGACGTCGATCCGGCCTACGAGATCGGGCTGGCAGCGCCGATGCGCAGCTTCGCGCTGCTGCTCATCCGCGCGCTGGCCGTGCTGGGCACGACGAGCGCGATGGCCGCGATGGCCGCGATCGCGCTGCCTGGCCTGCACTGGAGCGCGGCCGCGTGGCTGCTGCCCTCGCTCGGCCTGACGCTCGCCAGCCTCGTGCTCGCCGCGCGGGTGTCCGCGCCGATGGCCTGCGGCCTGCTCGCGTCGGTGTGGGTGCTCACCGTCTCGGTGAGCTGGCGCGTGACCGACGAGCCGCTGTTCGTGTTCGGCCCCGCCGGGCAGGTCGCCTGTGCGCTGCTGGCCGCCGCGGCGGCGCTCGTGCTGACCCGCGACAACCACCGTTTCGATCGCCGAGGAGGCATCGCATGACCGACGCCACGATCACGCTGTCCGGCCTGCGCAAGCGGTACGGCTCGACCGATGCCGTCGCCGGCCTGTCGTTGCGCATCGGGCCAGGGGTGACCGGGCTGCTCGGGCCCAACGGCGCCGGCAAGACGACGCTCATGCGGATGCTCGCCACGGTGCTCGCTCCGACCGACGGGCGCCTGCGACTGCTCGGCCTCGACCCGGACGATCTCGAGCAGCGCACCGAGATCCGGCGCCGACTGGGCTACATGCCTCAGGAGCCCGGCTTTCACCGGCACTTCACCGCGTTCGAGTTCGTCGACTACGTCGCGATCCTCAAGGAGATGACCGATGCGCGGGCGCGTCACGACGAGGTACGCCGCGTCCTGCGCGAGGTCGGCCTCGACGACGTCAGCGGACGGCGGATCCGCAAGCTGTCGGGCGGCATGCGCCGGCGTATCGCGCTCGCCCAGGCGCTGCTCGGCGACCCCCAGCTGCTCGTCCTCGACGAGCCGACCGCGTCGCTGGACCCTGCGCAGCGGATGCGCTTTCGCGAGATCGCCTCCGGCCTCGGCCAGGAGCGCATCGTGCTCGTCTCCACGCACCAGACCGAGGACGTCGCCGCACTCTGCCAGCGCGTGATCGTCATGCGCGCAGGCGATGCCGTCTTCGACGGGACGCCCGCGCAGCTGAGCGATCTCGCATGCGACCGCGTCTGGGTCGCCGACAGCCGCGACGCGCGCGCCCAGCTGTGGTGGCGCACGGCCGAGGGGCGGCACCGCCACGTCGGCGAGCCGCCGCCGGGTGCGCAGCTCGTCGAACCGACGATCGAGGACGGCTACCTGCTGCTCTGCGGACCCGCGGTGACCGAGGCGGTGGCGGCATGACCACGACGACGATCGCCTCGGCGGCCACGGCGGTGGCCACAGTGCCCCAGCGGCATGGCTCCGTGCGCTGGGCGCTCACCCGCTTCGAGGCCCGCCGCCTGCTGGCGCATCCGCTGTTCCTTGCGGGCATGGCCGGCTCCGTCCTGATCTTGGCGACGACGTCCGACAACGGCAGGATCAGCACCCTCGGCGGGTACTGCTTCACGTTCGTCGGAGCCGCGATCTGGACGTGCCTCGCCGCCGGCCTCGCCGCCGGCCGCGAGCGCCGCGACGGGGCGCAGGACTTCTACGCCGGCCAGCCCGTCACAGCGCGCGTGCGGACCGAGGCGGCGCTGCTGTCGCTGGGAGCGGCGGGCCTGGCCGGCGCCGCGCTGATCGTCGTCGCGGCGCTCCTGGAGGCCGGCCTGGACGGCGCGGTCGTCGTCGGCGGCGAGCGCTACGCGCTGCGCCCGCTGGAGCTTGCCCAGGGGCCGGTCTACCTCGTCCTGGCGGGCGCGCTCGGCGTGCTCGTCGCCAGCTGGACCAGGCACGCCTACCCCGCCGTGATCGTCGGCCTCCTGCTGTTCTTCCCGCCGGTCGCGTGGGGGCCGTGGTTCGTCTTCGGCGACGACGTGCCGCGGAGCTTCGACATGGACTGGCTCACCGGCGCCTCGGTCGGCTGGCATCTGACCGGTCTCGCCGGGCTGACGGCGCTCGCCGCCGCGGGGGCGCTGGCGCGCCACGACCGCCGCCCGCGCGTCGCACTGCTGGCGCTCGCGGGTCTCGCCGCCGCGGTCGCGGGGGTCGTTCTGGGCTTCCCGCCCGAGCCGCCGCCCGGCGGCTACGGCATCTCAGGGTGACCGCGCTCGTGGCGCGACTCGCGCCGGTCGCGCGGACGATCGCCTGGCCGGCGCTGCTGGCCGGCGCGCTGGCGTGCGCGGCAATCCTCGTCCTGGCGCCGCTCGCGCACGGGCCGTCGCTCGCGCACTGGCCCGGCTTCGGCGCGTTGGCGCTGTGCGCCGGTGCCGCCTTCCTGCTCGACGACGCGGCCGGTACCACGGTCGGCGCAAGTCCCACGTCGCTGGCCCGGCGCCGGGTGCTGCGTCTCGCCCTGGCGCTGCCGCTGCTGGCCGCCGTCTGGGCCGGATCGCTGTGGTACGCGACCTCCGCCGACGGAGCCTCCTTCGGCCCCGACACGCGGGCCGGGCTCAGCCTGCAGCTCGGCGCGCTGCTCGCGCTCACGCTCGCCGCCTCGGCCGTCGCGCTGCGCGTCATGCCCGACGAGCATGGCGGCTGGACGGGCACCGTCGTGCCCTTCGCGGTCGTCGGCGCAGCGCTCGCGCTGCCGGAGCGCTGGGCGCTGCTGGCTGCGCCCGGTGGCGCCGCGTGGGATGGCGCACAGCAGCGCTGGGCCGTGCTGCTGGCGATCGGCCTGCTGACGCTCGCGTGGGCCGGCCGCGAGCCATCGCCCAGCACGCGACAGCGCCGGCGAACGGCTCAGGCGTCGGCGAGCGCCGACGCCAGCTCCGCGGGCGCCCCGTAGGGGCGCAGCACCGCCGGCAGCGCGATCGAGCCGTCGTCGCGCTGGCCGTTCTCGAGCAGCGCGATCAGCGTGCGGCTGACCGCCACCGCGGTGCCGTTGAGCGTGTACAGCGGCTCCGGCCTGCCGCCCTCGCGACGCATGCGGATCTCCAGCCGGCGGGCCTGGAAGTCGGTCGTGTTCGAGGTCGACGTCACCTCGCGGTAGCGGCCCTGCCCGGGCAGCCAGGCCTCGATGTCGTACTTCTTGGCGGCGCTCGCGCCGAGGTCGTCGACGGCGATGTTCACGACCCGGTAGGGCACCTCGAGCTCGCTGAAGATCTCCTCCTCGATCGCGAGCAGGCGGTCGTGCTCGTCGGCGCCGGCGTCGGGCTCGACGAACGAGAACATCTCGACCTTGTCGAACTGGTGCACGCGGAAGATCCCGCGCGTGTCCTTGCCGCCGGCGCCCGCCTCGCGCCGGAAGCAGGGCGAGAAGCCCGCGTAGCGCAGCGGCAGGTCGGCGGCGTCGATGATCTCGCCCGCGTGCAGCGACGCGAGCGCGACCTCGCTCGTGCCGACGAGGTAGAGGTCGTCGGAGGGCACGTGGTAGATCTGCTGCTCGGTGTCGGGCAGCATGCCGGTGCCGTAGAGCGCCTGCTCGCGCACGAGCACCGGCGGGATGACGGGCTCGAAGCCCTTGCCGCGCAGCTTCGACAGGACCCACTGCACGAGCGCCAGCTCGAGCATCACGAGGTCGCCGCGCAGGTAGGCGAAGCGCGCGCCGGACAGGCGCGCGCCGCGCTCCATGTCGATCCGCTCACCCGCCAGCTCGAGGTGGTCGCGGCCGCGTTTGGTGGCGTCGCCGACGACCTTCAGGACCTCGTCCTCGGGCGCGGCGGCCGTCGGGTCGGGCAGGTTGGGCAGCGTGCTCAGCAGCTCCTGCAGCTCGGCCTCGGCGCCGCGCGCCTGCTCGCCGAGCGCCTTGACCTCAGCGGAGACCGACTTCAGCCGCTCGAGCGTCGCGGACACGTCGCGCCCCTCGCGCTTGCCGGTCGCGACCTCCTCCGAAGCGGCCTTCTGCTCGGCGCGCAGCGCCTCGGCCGCCTGCTGCGCCTCGCGCCAGCGCGTGTCGAGCGCGACGACCTCGTCCAGCCGTCGGGCGGCGTCCTCGCCGCGGCGCGCCAGTGCCGCCCGCACCGCGTCGGGCTCGCGGCGGATCAGCCTGAGGTCGAGCACGACGGGCGGTTACCCGCCGTCGGCGGAGCCCTTGCCCGCGTACTTGGAGAGGAAGGCCGCGACCTTGCGCATCTCCTCGCCGGTGACGATGTTCTCGGGCATGATCGCACCGGAGAAGCCGCCATTCTGGATCGCGAAGGTCACGTCCTCGGCGTTCTCCTTGCGGTCGTCGAAGTTCGGCCCGTCCTCGCGCTCGCGGTCGGCGACGTCGAACGTCGAGCCCTGCGTCCCGGCCGCCTCGAGCGTGTGACAGGAGCCGCAGCGCTCGGCGAAGATGACCGCGCCCTCGCGATCGGGATCGCCCTCGGCGAGCTTCACGCCCGACGAGCCGCAGCCGGCGCCGAAGGACGCCGCGGCGACGAGACATGCGGCGATCAGAACGCGTCGGGCCATAGGCGGCGCAGATCATACGGAACAATGCTTCGGGCGATGTCCCGCTCGATCCTCATGGCCGCAGCCCTCGCCGCGCTCACGGTCGCCCTCGGCGGCTGCGGCGACGACGACGTCCTGCGCACCGATCGCCCGATCCTGCGCGTCATGCTCGACGAGTACCGGATCGTCCCGCAGAACGCCGTCGTCAGGGCCGGGCGCTTGAAGCTCACCGTGCGCAACACCGGCCGCCTCACCCACAACCTCGCCGTGCAGGACCCGGACGGCCCCGACGACAAGCCCGCCGACGTCCTCGGCGGACGCACCGCCACGATGCAGCCCGGCGAGACCGGCGAGCCGATCAAGGTGACGCTCGAGCCCGGCGAGTACCGGCTCGTGTGCACGATCGCCAACCACGACGACCTCGGGCAGTACGGCGTGCTGACGGTGCAGCGGTGAGCGCGGACGCGGCCCGCGCCTACCGCGACACGATCGGCCGCTTCCCCACCGGCGTGGCGATCGTCACGTCGACCGGTCCCGACGGTCCGGCAGGCATGACGACCAACGCCGTCGCGTCGCTGTCGCTGGACCCGCTGCTGCTGATCGTCTGCTTCGAGCAGCGCTCGCGGACGCTGGAGATCGTGCGCACGTCGCGCCGCTTCGCCGTCAACGTCCTGCGCGCCGGCGACGAGGATCTCGCCGCCGTGTTCGCCTCCAAGCGCGTCGGCCCCGAGAAGTTCGAGGCGCTCACGCAGCACCGCTGGCGCGAGGTCCACGGCGTGCCGGTGCTCGACCGCGCCCTGGCCTGGATCGCCTGCGAGCTGCGCGAGCTGCTGCCGGGCGGCGACCACGAGATCGGCGTCGGCGCCGTCGTCTGCTCGGGCGCCGAGCAGGAGGGCGACCCGCTCGTCTTCTACGGCGGCGGCTACACGACGATCGCGCATCGACAGACCGCGGCATGAAGGGCCGCGTCTGCGCGATCACCGGCGCCAGCTCGGGGCTCGGCTACGAGACGGCGCTCGCGCTCGCGCGCCAGGGCGCGACCGTCGCGCTGCTGTGCCGCAGCGAGGAGCGCGGCGTCCAGGCCCGCGACCGCATCGCCGCCGCGACCGGCAACGCCGACCTGCACGTCATCCAGTGCGACAACGCGAACCTCGACACCGTGCGCGCCGCCGCGACGCGGCTGCTGGACCGGTTCGACGCGCTGCACGTGCTCGTCAACAACGCCGGGCTGATGCTCAGCCAGCGGCGGATCACCGTCGACGACCTCGAGGAGACCTTCCAGGTCAACCACCTCTCGGCCTTCCTGCTGACCGACCTGCTGCGCGAGCGCCTCGCCGCCTCGGCGCCGGCGCGGGTCGTCACGGTCTCGTCCGTGGCCCATCGCGCCGGCGCCGTGAACTTCCACGACCTGCAGTTCGAGCACGCCTACGACGGCTGGTCGGCGTACGCGACCTCCAAGCTCATGAACATCCTGTTCACCTACGAGCTCGCCCGCCGGCTGGAGGGCACTCGTGTCACGGCGAACACGCTGCATCCGGGGATCGTGCGGTCGGGCTTCGGCCACAACAACGGCCTCGTCATGCGAGCGTTCATGACGGTCACGCAGCTGCCCCCGTTCGCCGTCTCGCTGCGCAGCGGCGCGCGCACGCAGGCCTGGCTGGCGAGCGCGCCCGAGGTCGAGGACGTGAGCTCGCGCTACTTCGTGCGCCGCCGGGCGCGGCCCTCGTCGCGCAGCTCGCGCGACACCGGCAACCAGCGGCGCCTGTGGGAGGCCAGCGCGGCGCTGCTCGGCGCGTGAGAGAACCGTGAGCCGTCGCTGCGGAAGCTGGGCAGGCAGGCGGACGGACAATAGGATCGCGATCAAACGGGGAATGTTTGCGCCAGCCATCCATCCGGAGGTCCAATGTCCGCAGTTCGCCGTGCCGCACTCGCCGTACTCCCGGTGGTCGCAGTCGCTGCGGCGGCTGCGCCCGCGCAGGCCGCTCCAACGATCACCACGGTGCCGTGCTTCCCCTACGTCCGGGGCGCTGACACGAAGCTCCCGATCCTCGCGACGGGCTTCACCCCCGGCAGCTTCGTCCGCGTCTACATGAGCCCGGCGAACAAGCCGCCGGCGATCGCGACGTCCACGAACGCCGACGCCGCCGGCGCGTTCGGGCTGCAGGCGTTCCCGCCGTCGTTCTCGCCCTTGCACCGCAACCTGCAGACCTTCAACCTCATCGGCGAGGACCGCACGAACCCGGCCGCCCCGATCGTCGGCGCATCGACGTTCCAGATGGCGCGCTTCGGGCTGACGTCGAGCCCGTCGAGCCCCAAACGTCCCAAGCAGAAGGTCAAGTACACCGCGCGCGGCTTCACGGCCGGCAAGCCGGTCTACATCCACTTCCGCTTCGGAGGCAAGACCCGCAAGACCGTCAAGCTCGGCGTCGCGAAGGGACCGTGCGGGATCGTCTCCAGGCGCATGAGCGCGGTGCCGACGAAGGTCCGCTACGGCGACTGGCGGACCTACACCAACCAGTCCGCGACCTCCGCGGGCGCCACGCCGCTGTGGAAGGACGGCTTCAGGCTGTTCAAGCGGTTCTTCTGATCGGCGCGATCCAGACCCGCTGGTGGTCGACCCGCTTGAGGGGTCTCACGGCACCAGTGGGTCGACCACTAGACGATCAGGGCGGCGCGTAGCGCCAGGAACGCGACGACCCCCGCCGCGAGGGCGACGACACCGACCTCGCGGCGGACGATCGCCAGCACGACGGAGCGCTGCTCGACCTCGGGCAGCGCTCCCACCGCCTGAGCGTCCTCGAGCCCGCGGTTCTCGAGCACCTGCTCCGCCGCGGCGATCCGCAGCTGCTCGGCGATCAGCCCGATCGCGATCGGGAGCACCGCGTAGAGCCAGTACAGGCCGTCGGCGGGCATGTAGCCGACCGCGAACAGGACCCCCGCGACGAGCGCCTGCGCGACGGCGACGGCCTGCGCGGCCCGCAGCAGCGGCCAGATCGCGGCGCTCGGGCGCACCTGCCACCAGCGCCAGCCGGCGTACGCGGCGGCGACCGCGTTGGCGGCCAGCGTGGCCCACGCGGCGATCTCGGCGACGGTCTTCTCATCCATGGGGTGTCGGGAGCAGAAAGGGCATAGCTGATAGAAAGGAAGCCGTGCTCGGCAGCTATCTCCCGGCGATCGTCTTCGTCACCCTCGGGACCTTGATCGGCGTCGCGTTCGCGATGCTGAACACGCTCTTCGGTCCGAGGCGGGCGGTCCCGCACAAGACCGACCCGTACGAGTGCGGTCTTCCCTCCGAGGTCCGGCACGGTTTCCGCTTCGGGATCAGCTTCTACCTGATCGCGATGCTGTTCATCCTGTTCGACATCGAGGTCATCTTCCTCTATCCCGTCGCGATCCAGCTGAAGGCCTTCGGGACCTTCGCGCTGATCGAGATCACGGTCTTCATCGGCCTGCTCATGGCGGCCTTCGTCTATGTCTGGAGAAGGGGGGCGCTCGAATGGCGGTAGAGCGCCAGAAGCTGGCCGTCGCGCCGGCGGGCACGGACCTGTCCAAGGAGGACTTCCGCATCCGCCAGCTGCGGTCGCGCGACATGCTGCGCGGCGACCTCGAGGGCGAGGACCTCGACAGGTACATGGAGGAGCGCGTCCTGACGACGACGCTCGACAAGGCCGTCGCCTGGGCCCGGTCCAACGCCCTGTTCCCGGCCACGTTCGGCCTCGCCTGCTGCGCGATCGAGATGATGTCGATCGTCGCCGCGCGCGTCGACGTCGCGCGCTTCGGCTTCGAGGCCTTCCGCGCCTCGCCGCGCCAGGCCGACCTGCTGATCCTCTCCGGCCGCGTGTCGATCAAGATGGCGCCCGTCGTGCGGCGCATCTACGACCAGATGCTCGAGCCGAAGTGGGCGATCGCGATGGGCGCCTGCTCGTCCTCGATGGGCGTCTTCAACAACTACGCGATCGTGCCGGCGGACAAGTTCATGCCCGTCGACGTCCATGTGCCGGGCTGCCCGCCGCGGCCCGAGGCCCTCATGCACGGGATCCTCAAGCTGCGCAAGATGATCCAGGAGGACCCCGACATGGGCTGGCGCGCGGGTCATCAGGCCGTCGGCACCGAGGAGGTCGTGCCCGGATCCGATCCCACCGCCGATCCCCACACCGCCGAGACCGCCATCAACGTCTTCCGGCCGGGGAACACCGCAGGTGCCTGATTCCGTCGGCCTGGAGCTTCTCGCCCAGGAGCTGCGTGAGGCCGATGCCGACGCGGTCCTGGCGACCGTGTACTTCCGCGACAAGGGCGCGATCGAGGTCGCGCCGGCGGCGATCGTCGCGACGCTCGAGCAGCTGCGCGGCAGGGGCTTTCGCGCGCTGATGTCCGTCCACGGGGTCGACTACTACCCGGAGGAGCCGCGCCTGGGCGTGCACTACGAGCTGCTCGACATGAGCGCCGTCGACCGCCTGACCGTGAAGCTGCGCGTGCCGCTGGATGACCCGCACGTGCCCTCGGTGACGCCGGGCTGGCCGACCGCCAACCACCAGGAGCGCGAGGTCTACGACATGTTCGGCGTCGTCTTCGACGGCCACCCCGACATGCGCCGGATCCTCATGCCCGAGGACTACGAGGGCCACCCGCAGCGGCGCGACTTCCCGATCGGCGGCGAGCCGGTGCTGTTCACGATCGACGAGTCCGAAGGGACGTCGTACACGCGATGAGCACCGACGTCACGAAGACCGCGTCGGACTACCGCGCGATCGAGGAGTCGATCACGATGGCGCCGTTGGAGCGGTTGGGCTCCGACGACATGGACCACGAGCTGCTGACGCTCAACATGGGTCCCCACCACCCCGCCACGCACGGGGTGCTGCGCCTGCTCGTGACGCTCGAGGGCGAGGTCGTGCGCGACCTCAAGCCGATCATCGGCTACGTCCACACCGGCATCGAGAAGACCGCCGAGGACAAGAGCTACTGGAAGGTCATCCCGGTCGTCGAGCGGATGGACTACCTCGCCTACTACTTCAACGCGTACGCGTTCTGCGGCGCGACGGAGACGCTGCTTCAGATCGAGGTGCCCTCGCGCGCCCAGTACCTGCGCGTGATCCACATGGAGCTCAACCGGATCATGAGCCACCTCGTCTGGCTCGGGACGAGCGCCCTGGACCTCGGCGCGATGTCGATGTTCTGGTACTGCTTCCGCGACCGCGAGCTGATCCTCGACCTCTTCGAGCAGTCCAGCGGCCAGCGCATGCACACGCGCTACTTCCAGGTCGGCGGCGTCGCGGAGGACATCCCGCACGGCTGGGCGCACAAGCTCAAGCAGTTCACCGACCAGATGCCCGCGCGGGTCGACCAGTACAAGGATCTGCTGGCCAACAACGAGATCGTCCTGCAGCGCCTGCGCGGGATCTGCCCGCTCGCCGAGGAGGAGCTGCTCAAGCTCGGCGTGTCGGGCCCGCTGCTGCGCGCCGCCGGCAACCCGTGGGACCTGCGCAAGGCGATGCCCTACTGCTCCTACGACCACTTCGACTTCAAGATCCCGGTCGGCGCCGAGGGCGACAACTGGGATCGCTTCGCGGTCCGCGTCGCCGAGATCTACGAGTCCGTGACGATCATCGAGCAGGCGATGGACGGCCTGCCCGAGGGCCCCTGGATCACCGACGACCGCAAGGTCGCGCTGCCGCCGCGCCACGAGCTGGCGACCTCGATGGAGGCGCTGATCCACCACTTCAAGCTCGTCACCGAAGGCTTCCGCGTGCCGCCCGGCGAGGTCTACTTCCCGATCGAGTCGCCGCGCGGCGAGCTGGGCTGCTTCGTGCGCTCCGACGGCTCCTCCAAGCCCGCGCGCGTGCACATGCGCGATCCCTCGTTCGTGAACCTGCAGGCGACCGCCCCGATGACCGAGGGCTCCTACATCGCCGACCTGATCGCGACGCTCGCGATGCTCGATCCGGTGCTCGGGGGGATCGACCGATGATCGGGGGCAGGAAGAAGCGCAGCGTGCAGGCGCCGGCTGGCGAGCCTGTCGAGCGCACCGGCGCCGCGGCGACACCCAACTACCCGGTCGTCGACCGCCGCGACGTCGCGCGCTTCGGCCACGGCTCGCGCGTCCCGGGCTGGGACGACGCCGCCGATCTCGACAAGGACCCCGCCGAGATCCCCGATCCCGCGACGACGCCTGTGCCGGCGCCGCTGCGCGCCGAGATCGAGGCGCACATGGCGAAGTACCCCGACTTCCGCAGCGCGGCGATCCCGGCGCTCGCCGCCGCGCAGCGCGTCCACGGCTGGTGCTCGCCCGAGGCGATCTGGCAGGCCGCCTGCGTCATGCGCCTGACGCCCGGCTACCTGATCTCGGTCGCCTCGTTCTACGACATGCTCGAGACGCGCCCCGTCGGCCGCCACGCGGTCTACGTCTGCACGAACATCTCGTGCTCGCTGTGCGGCGCCGACGAGCTGTTTGCCCGGCTCAAGCAGGAGACCGCCGCCGACCCGGACTTCAACGTGCGCAGCTTCGAGTGCCTCGGCGCCTGCGACATCGCGCCGATGGCCTCGGTCGACGGCGTCTACATCGGCCCGATCACGCTCGACGAGGTCCCGCGGCTCGTCGAGCAGATCCGCGACGGCGTGCCGCCGCTGCCCAGCAAGCAGCTGCGCCTGCGCAAGAGCACCGACCCCGGAGCAGCATCGAGCCCGAATGTGACGTCGTCCGAAGGTCGGCACGAGTGATCGACCGGGCCGTGACCTCCGCACGATGCTGGACTCGTGACGACCGCAGGACGAAACATGCCTAAGACCATCCTCTTCGCCGGCATCGACGAGCCCGGCCTCAACACCCTCTCCGTCTACCGCGAGCGCGGCGGCTACGCGATGGCGCGCAGGGCGCTGACCGAGATGACGCCCCAGACCGTCCTGGACGAGCTGCTCGCCTCCGGCCTGCGCGGCCGCGGCGGCGCGGGCTTCCCGAGCGGCAAGAAGATCTCGTTCATCCCGAAGATCAACGTCGACAAGTACCTCGTCTGCAACGCCGACGAGTCCGAGCCGGGGACCTTCAAGGACCGCGAGCTCATGCAGAAGTGCCCGCACATGCTGATCGAGGGGATCATCATCGGCGCCTACGCGGCGGGCGCGACGAAGTCCTTCATCTACATCCGCGGCGAGTACGAGGAGCAGGCGCAGATCATCGACGCCGCGCTCGTCGAGGCTGAGCAGGCGGGCTTCATCGGCGAGCACATCATGGGCTCGGACTTCAGCCTGTCGCTCGTCCTGCACCGTGGCGCCGGCGCCTACATCTGCGGCGAGGAGACGGGCCTGCTGGACTCCCTGGAGGGCAAGCGCGGCAACCCGCGCCTGAAGCCGCCGTTCCCGGCCAACCAGGGCCTGTACCAGGGACCGACGGTCATCAACAACGTCGAGACGCTCGCGACGATGCCGCACATCCTGCGGATGGGCGGCGCCGAGTACGCGAAGATCGGCACCGAGACGAGCGCCGGCACGAAGCTCGTGAGCGTGTCCGGCAACGTCCAGCGCCCGGGCAACTACGAGGTCGAGCTGGGGACCTCCTCGCGCTCGATCATCTACGACCTCGCCGGCGGCCCGCCGGAGGGCCGCGAGGTGAAGTTCTGGTTCCCGGGCGGCTCGTCGTCGCCGGTCCTGACGGCCGACGACCTCGACATCCCCTACGACTTCAACTCGCTCGCCGCCGCGAAGTCGATGCTCGGCTCGGGCGCGATCATCGTCGTCGACGACTCCGTGCCGGTCGTCAGCGTCGCGCTGAAGCTCGCGAAGTTCTACAAGCACGAGTCGTGCGGCAAGTGCACGCCCTGCCGCGAGGGCACGCGCTGGACGGTCTCGATGCTCGAGCGCGTCGACAACGGCCTCGCGACGCCGATGGACCTCGACATCATGGCCTCCGTCCAGGAGCAGATCATCGGCAACTGCCTGTGCGTGCTGGGCGACGCGATGGCGATGCCGATCGGCTCGATGATCGCGAAGTTCCGCGGCGAGTTCGAGGCCCACATCGAGGCCGCACGGGCGCGCAACCCGTGGGGCTCGGACGATCCACCCGATCCGGACCCGGTTCTCATCCAGGGAGCCGCTGGTGCCTAGGCCCAGCCCCGACACGATCGCGTTCTCGGTCGACGGCCTGGAGGTCAACGCGCCGGCGGGGATGATGCTCGCCGACGCCGCGAAGTTCGGCGACGTCGAGATTCCCGTCTTCTGTTACGAGCCCAAGCTCGGCCAGCCGGTCGGCGCGTGCCGCATGTGCCTCGTCGAGATCGAGGGCATCCCGAAGCTGCAGACCGCCTGCTCGACGCCCGTGCGCGACGGCATGGTCGTGCACACGCAGACCGAGCGCGTCAAGGAGGCGCAGGAGGCGGTGCTCGAGTTCCTGCTCATCAACCACCCGCTCGACTGCCCCGTCTGCGACAAGGGCGGCGAGTGCCCGCTGCAGGACATCACCTTCGGCTGGGGCCCGGGCCGCTCGCGCTTCATCGAGCCCAAGCGCCACTTCGTCAAGCCGCTCGCGCTCTCGCCGCTGATCGCGATCGACCGCGAGCGCTGCATCCTCTGCTATCGCTGCGTGCGCTTCAGCCAGGAGATCTCCGAGGACTACCAGCTCGTCCTGCAGGAGCGCGGCGCCGACTCCTACGTCTCGACGTTCGACGGCCATCCCTACGTCGCCCCGTTCAGCGGCAACATCATCGAGCTGTGCCCCGTCGGCGCGCTGACGTCGCAGCCCTACCGCTTCCGCGCGCGGCCCTGGGACGTCGAGGGCTCGGGCTCGGTCTGCACGCTGTGTCCCGCGCAGTGCAACGTCGAGTTCACCGTCCGCGACGAGCGCGTCCTGCGCGTCATGGCGCGCGACCACCAGGGCGTCGACGACGGCTGGCTGTGCGACAAGGGCCGCTTCGCCTACCAGTCCGTCCACGTCGACCAGCGCGTGACGCACCCGCTCGTGCGCGTCGACGGCGAGCTCGTCCCGGTCAGCTGGGAGCGCGCCCTCGACGAGGCCGCGGCGGCGCTCGGCGCCGCCGGCTCGGACAGCGCGGCGCTCGCCGGCGGCGAGACGACCAACGAGGAGGGCTGGCTGCTGCAGGAGCTCGTCCGCGGCGGCCTCGGCTCGGCGAACCTCGACTCGCGCTTCGGCGGGACGCTGCCGCGCGAGCTGCACGCCGCGCTCGGATCGCCGGCGCTGCAGGCGACGGTGCCCGACCTCGAGTTCGCCCACGCCGTGCTCGTGCTCGACTGCGAGCCCGTCGACGACGCGCCGATCCTCGACCTGCGCATCCGCAAGGGCGTGCGCCGCAACGCCGTCAAGCTCGCGATCGCGACCTCGCGGCCGTCGTCGCTGGATGCCAACGCCGCCGCCGTCGCGCGCTTCGCGCCCGGTGCGGGCGAGGCGTTCTGCGCGGCGCTCAACGCCGCGGTCGGCGGCCACGGCGTCGTCGCGGAGCTGGCGGCGGCGGCCGGCGCCGAGGCAGCGGACGTGCTAGCGCTGGCGCAGTTGCTCACCGAGGCGGGCGAGGACGTCGTGATCGTCTACGGCGAGCGGCTGACGCACGGCGTCCGCGGCGAGCACGCGGCGCGAGCGCTGCTGAACGTCGCCGGTCGCGTCGTCACCGCCGACCACGCGGGCTCCGGGCTGCTCGAGCTGCCGGCCGGCACGAACGGCCGCGGGCTGCGCGAGGCCGGCGTGCTGCCGAACGCCGGGCCGGGCCTTGCGGAGGTCGGCACGGACGGCATGGACACCGCCGGGATCGCCGCCGCCGCTGCCGCGGGCGCGCTGACCGCGCTGTACCTGCTGCACGTCGATCCGCTGCGCGACCTGCCGAGCCGGCGCATCTGGCGCGCCGCGCTGCAGAAGGCCGACAGCGTGATCGCCCACGCCGCGCTGCTGTCCGAGGGCCTGTGGGAGTACGCGACGATCGTGTTCCCCGCCGAGTCCTACGCCGAGAAGGAAGGCACCATCACGCACCCGGACGGGCGCGTGCAGCGCCTGCGCCCGGCGATCGCGCGCC
Source organism: Solirubrobacterales bacterium (assembly GCA_038255395.1). Lineage (GTDB taxonomy): Bacteria > Actinomycetota > Thermoleophilia > Solirubrobacterales > Solirubrobacteraceae > CADCVQ01. The sequence continues at coordinate 21,217 of JBBSLI010000024.1, read as the reverse complement.
CCGACGCCGTGCGCGCCGAGTGGAACGTGCTCGCCGACCTGAGCAAGCGCCTGGACCACGATCCCGGCGTGCTGAGCGGGCCGATGGCATCGGCCAAGCTCTTCGAGGCCGTCCCGGTCTACGCCGGCCTGACGCTCGACGAGCTCGGCGGCCGCGGGTCGCGCTGGCCGGCCCGGCCGGCGTCATCGGCCTGGCCCGCCGCCGACACCGGCCCGTTCGGCCTCGAGCCGCCGCCGCACGCGCCGACGCCGAACGGCGCCCTGCGCCTGGGCACGTTCCGCTCGATCTGGGCCGCGCCCGAGGTCGAGAACTCGCCGGCGCTGAAGTTCCTGCGCCAGCACCAGCGCGCCGAGATCTCCCCCGTCGACGCGCAGCGCCTCGGCGTCGCGCACGGTGATCGCGTGACGGTCGGCTCCAACGGCACCCGCGTCCGCGCGACCGCGATCCTGCGCTCGGCGGTTCCCGAGGGCTCGGTCTTCCTCGAGCGGGGCATCTGCGAGGACTCCGCCAGCGAGCTCGACGACGGCCTCGTGGAGGTGTCGCCGCAATGAACGGCCTCGTGATCGGCGCCGTCGGCTACGCCGAGGAGTGGTGGATCCAGATCGTCAAGTCGATCGTGCTGTTCCTGCTCGCGGTGCAGATCGTGCCGGTCGTGCTGCTCGCCGAGCGCAAGCTGCTGGGCCGCTTCCAGCACCGCTACGGACCCAACCGGGTGGGGCCGATGGGCATGGCGCAGCCGCTGGCCGACATCATCAAGCTCGCGACGAAGGAGCCCTTCCAGCCGTCGACGGCGGTCGGCTTCCTCTACGCGGCCGCCCCGGTGATCTCGCTGCTGACCGCGCTGGCGGCGTTCGCGATCCTGCCCTTCGGCGACGTCGCGACGATCTTCGGCACCGAGGTCGGGCTGTACGGCCTCGACGTCGGCATCGGCGTGCTCTACGTCTTCGCCTTCGGCGCGATCGCCTTCTACGGGCTCATGCTCGGCGGCTGGGCGAGCGGCTCGAAGTACTCGTTCCTCGGCGCCATGCGCGCCGCCGCGCAGCTGATCTCCTACGAGGTCGCGATGGGCCTGTCGCTCGTCGGCGTGCTGATGATGTCGGGCACGCTGTCGCTGACCGGGATCGTCGAGGCGCAGACGGGCGTCTGGTACATCGTGCCGCAGTTCGTCGGCTTCCTGATCTTCCTGACGGCCGGCTTCGCGGAGACCAACCGCGCGCCGTTCGACCTGCCCGAGGCCGACGCCGAGCTCGTCGCGGGCTACAACACCGAGTACGGCGGCTCGAAGTTCGCGGCGTACTTCTTCGCCGAGTACGTGAACATCCTCGTCGTCTCGGGCATCGCGGTGACGATGTTCCTCGGCGGCTGGCACCTGCCGTTCATCGATCCGCCCGGCTTCCTGGACCCGTTCGTCGTGCTCGGCAAGATCTTCGTCTTCGTCTTCCTGTTCGTCTGGATCCGCGCGACGCTGCCGCGGTTGCGCTATGACCAGCTGATGAGCTTCGGCTGGAAGGTGCTGTTGCCGCTGGCGACGGCGAATGCCCTGGTGACCGCGATCGTGGTGGTGGCAGCTTCATGACGTCCTCCTGGACCCCCGGCGACGAGATGCTCGTCGTGCTCCGCCCGCCGCAGCCCGGCGCCGCGGGCGGTACGTACCGCGCGTTCGGCGAGACGCTGCGCGGGCTGAAGACGACGATGGCGCGGCTGTTCGAGGGACCGAAGACGATCTCCTATCCCGAGGAGAAGGTGCCGGTCTACCCGCGCTTCCGCGGCCGCCACCGGCTGCATCGCTTCGAGGACACGGGCCTGGAGAAGTGCGTCGGCTGCTCGCTGTGCGCGGCCGCCTGCCCGGCGGACTGCATCCGCGTCGTCGCGGCGGAGAACACGCCGGAGAACCGCATCAGCGCCGGCGAGCGCTACGCCGCGGTCTACGAGATCAACCTCGCGCGCTGCATCTTCTGCGGCTACTGCGAGGTCGCGTGCCCGTTCGACGCGATCACGATGGGCCACGACTACGAGATGTCGGCCTACAACCGCACGGACCTGATCTTCACGAAGGAGATGCTGCTCGACGAGCCGCTCGAGCGCACGCCGCTGCGCAACGAGGGCGAGTAGGGACAGCCGTACCGGCGGATGCCGGGTAGCTCGATGGTCGCCGCCGTCTCGGGCGATGACGTCCCGACCGTCACCGTCGCCAAGAAGGGCTCGTTCGACCTCACGTAGTCCTGCCGCGTCCGCGTCCGCGTGCCGGAGCGGGCGAGCCGTGGCTGGCTCAGCCGCCGCCCTGGATGTTGTCGGGGTGGTCGGCGGGCAGCTGCGGCTCGCCCTCCCACATCTCCTCGATCCTCGAGATCTCGCGCTCGCGGTGCCACGCGAGCTCCGCGTCGTCGTCGCGGCGCATGCCGGTCTGGTGGATGTACATGTAGACATGGTCGGCCGAGATCGGCGCGTTGACGTCGCCGACACGCTCGACGAAGTCTGCCCGCCGGCGGCCGAAGTCCTCCTCCAGGCGCAGCGACCAGCCGTCGTCGGTGGGCGCGCCGAGCTCGGTGCCGTCCTCTGCGCGCAACAGGCCCTGGGCGGCGCTCTGTGGCAGCGCCGTCAGCGCGTCCTCGACCGGCGCGCGGATCGACCACTCGTCGTTCGTCAGCGCGATCCGCACCTCGAGCAGGACCTCCGGCGATCGATGCAGCCGCAGGTCGACCCAGTAGCGGTCGGGGTCGCAGAGCTTCAGGTCGATCCACGAGTGGCCGGGGCCGACGAGCTGGGCTCCGCCCTCCTGCAGCGCGACGACGACCCCGTCCGCGCTGGTGGGCGCAATCGCAAGGAAATAGCTGGCCGCTTCGCGTCCCATGGTGAAGAGGTACCCGGCGAGCCGGGCTGCGGATCGTGTCAAACGCGGTTACGTCACGGGGCGCGTGGCGGATCTGCCGCCCACGGCGCTGCACAACCGCCACGACACGCGGCGCCGCCGGGCCGCCGCACGGGCAGGCCCTTGGAAGCCCGTCGCCGCCTCGGCTCGGCGATCATCACCGGCCGCTGAAATCGCCGCGCCGCCGCGTCCGGACACGACCGAGACGGCCCCCCGAAACGCGCACGCCGGACGCGCCGCGCGGCGCCGGACCGCCATCGGGGGTTCTTCATCGCGCCCGGACGGATAGATTGCGCCGTTCATGGGAGAGGTGCTGTTCTTCGTGGCCGGGATCGGGGCTATCGCGGGGGCGATCGGTGTCGTCGCCGTACGCAACCCGTTCTATTCCGTGCTCGCGCTCGTGTCGCATCTGCTGTGCCTCGCGGCGCTGTTTCTCCTGCTGCGCGCGGAGTTCGTCGCCGCCGCCCAGGTCGTCGTCTACGCGGGCGCCGTGATGGTGCTCTACGTCTTCGTCGTCGCATACGTCGGCGGGCAGGACGAACCGCTCGGCCCGCGCGCCGGCAACAGCCTCAAAGCGGTCTCGGTGATCTTCGGCGCGATGCTCTTCATCGAGCTGTGCGTCGCGACGCTCGGCTCCGGCCTGCAGCTGATCGACAGCCCCGGAACGCCCGTGCCCGGCAGCTTCGGCTCGCCCGAGCAGATCGGCACCCTGCTGCTGACGAAGTTCCTCGTGCCCTTCGAGGTGGCCTCCTTCATGCTGCTGATCGCGGCCGTCGGCGCGGTCGTGCTCGCGCGCCGCCGCGGCGGTGAGACGAACGCCGAGGAGCAGGCGCGCTACAGCGCGATGGACATCCTGCGCCCGGCCTACACCGGCACGATGGCCGAGGGCGTCGGCGGGCGCCACACGCTGCCGCTGACGTCCGGCGACGATCCCGTCCACGCCGAGCGGCCCGTCGCCGGCGCCGCAGAGGACGACGGGGACCGCTAGTGGACATCGGCTGGTTTCTCGCGGTCTCGGCGCTGATCTTCACGATCGGCGCCGTCGGCGTGCTCACGCGCCGCAGCCCGCTCGTGATCCTGCTCTGCCTCGAGCTCATGCTCAACGCCGCCAACCTCGCCCTGATCGCCTTCGCCCGCATGCACGGCAACGCCGACGGCCAGATCTTCGCGATCATCGTCATGGTCGTCGCCGCCTGCGAGGTCACGGTCGGCCTCGGCGTGATCGTCGCGGTGCAGCGCCGCCGGCTGCCGATCGACGTCGACGAGATGCAGGAGCTGCAGGGATGAACGCGCTCAAGCTCTTCGCCTGGTGCACCCTGCTGTTCCCGCTCGCGGGCTGCGTCGCGATCGCGCTCGCCGGGCGCCGGCTGCCCGGCCGCGGCGCGGGCTACCTCGGCACCGGCGCGCTGGCGCTGTCGTTCGCCTCGGCGGTCGCCACGCTGATCAAGCTCAACGCCCAGGACCACGAGCACAAGCAGGTCGTCGCGGTCGCCTGGGACTACGCCGCGTCCGCCGGCGTCGACGCCCAGTTGTCGCTGCTCGTCGACCCGCTGTCGGTCTTCATGATCCTCGTCGTCTCCGGCGTCTCGACGCTGATCCACGCCTACTCGATCAGCTACATGGCCTCCGACGAGGGCTACGCGCGCTTCTTCGCGTACCTGAACTTCTTCGTCTTCTCGATGCTGCTGCTCGTCCTGGCGGGCAACTTCCTCGTGCTGATCATCGGCTGGGCCTTCGTCGGCGCGGCCTCGTACATGCTGATCAGCTACTGGTATCGCCGCACGACGGCGACGAGCGCGGGCGTCAAGGCGTTCGTCATCAACGTGCTCGGCGACGTCGGCCTCGTGCTCGGCACGTACTTCATCTTCAAGCACGTCGGGACGCTGGACTTCCTCGGCGCGTTCGAGACCGCACGCGAGGAGGTCCGACCGGGCGACGGCGACCTGACCGCGGGCTGCATCCTGCTGCTCGTCGGGGCCTTCGCGAAGTCCGCCCAGGTCCCGCTGCACACCTGGCTGCCCGACGCGATGGAGGGCCCGACCCCGGTCAGCTCGCTGATCCATGCGGCGACGATGGTGACCGCCGGCGTCTACCTGATCGCGCGCATGCACCCGCTCTTCGAGCTGGCCCCGACCGCGGCCGACATCGGCGCGGTGGTCGGCTGCCTGACGCTGCTGATCGCGGGCACGATCGCGATCGCGGTCACCGACCTCAAACGCGTCATCGCGTACTCGACGATGTCCCAGATCGGCTACATGATCATGGCCGTCAGCGCGGGCGCGTACGCGGCGGGCCTGTTTCACCTCATGACGCACGCGTTCTTCAAGGCGCTGCTGTTCATGGCGGCCGGCTCGGTGATCGCCGCGATGGCGGGCCAGCAGAACCTCGACAGGATGGGCGGCTTCAAGAAGGCGATGCCGTTCACGTTCGGCTGCATGGTCATCGGCGGCCTCGCGCTCGCCGGCGTGCCGCCCTTCTCGGGCTTCTTCTCCAAGGACGAGATCCTGCTGCTGATCGGCGATCGCGGCGGCTGGTACTGGATCCTCTACGTCGCCGGCTACCTCGGCGCCTTCCTGACCGGGATCTACACGTTCCGGATGATCTTCCGCGCCTTCTACGGCGAGCCGGTGCCCGAGGCGCGCGAGCTCGAGCAGGGCCACCTGCATCACGCCGAGGTCCACACGAACCCCGCCACCGGCGAGGTCGAGGACACGGAGGTCGGCTTCCCCGGTGCCGACCACCACATCGCCGAGCGCGAGCCCTCGATGAAGTTCGCGATGAGCGTGCTCGCCGTGCTGGCCGTCGTCGGCGGCTTCCTGCAGATCCCGAAGGTCAGCCACGTCATCGACAGCTTCCTCGACCCGACCTTCGAGGAGTCGGCGCTGTATCACCGCGAGCTGAGCGACGGGCTGATCGGCTTCGGGCTGCTGCTCGGCGCGGCCGTCGGCATCGCCGGGATCGCGGTCGCGTACCTCATCTGGGTGAAGAACCCGCAGATCGCGGTCAGCGTCCGCGAGCGGCTCGCGCCGCTGCACCGCCTGTTCGTCAACAAGTGGTACTTCGACGAGCTGATCGACCTGCTCGTCGTGCGGCCCTCGCGCTGGTTCGGCGCCTGGGCGCAGCAGACGTTCGAGCGCGTCTTCGTCAACGGGCTGCTGGTCGGCGGCACGACGGGCGTCGTGCGCGCCGGCTCGTCGGCGGTGCGCGCGGCGCAGACCGGCTTCCTGCGCTACTACGCGCTGCTCGTCGTCGTCGGCATGGTCGTCCTGGCCTTCTACTTCCTGCTGAACACATGACGCTGCACCTGTCGATCATGCTCTGGCTGCCGCTGGCGCTCGCCGTCATCGGCCTCGTCGCGCCGCCACGGCTGGCGGGCCGGCTCGCGCTCGTCGGCTCCGGCCTCGTGCTCGCCTACGCGATCACCTACCTCGTCGACTTCGAGTCGGGCGCGGCGGGCCTGCAGTACCTCACCGACGAGATCTGGATCGGCGAGCTGGGGATCCACTACAAGCTCGGCATCGACGGGCTCAACCTGCTGCTCGTCGCGCTGACCGGCGTGCTGTGGTTCGCCTGCACGCTGTGGTCGACACACCACGAGTGGGACCGGCCGCGGCTGTTCTACTTCCACCTCGCGCTCGCCGAGACCGCGGTGCTCGGCGCACTGCTGGCGCAGGACCTGGCGCTGTTCGTCGTCTTCTTCGACCTCATGCTCGTGCCGTTCTTCTTCCTCACCGGCATGTGGGGCGGCGCGCGGCGCGTGCAGGCGACGATGAAGCTCGTCATCTACACGCTCGTCGGCTCGCTGCTGATGCTGACGGCGGCGATCGCGACCGGCGTGCTGTCGGCGCAGGGCGCTCCCGAGCTGTCGTTCGCGTTCTCGGACCTGCTCGAGCGCGGCGCGCTGCCGGAGTCCTCGCAGACGTGGATCTTCCTGTTCTTCGCCGCCGCCTTCCTCGTGAAGATGCCGGCCTTCCCGCTGCACGGCTGGATGCCCGACGGCTACCGCGCGATGCCGCTGCCGGTGCTGGCGCTGTTCTCCGGCGTGCTGAGCAAGGTCGCCGCGTACGGCTTCCTGAAGGTCTGCCTCCCGCTCTTCCCCGACGCCAGCGTGCAGTTTCAGACGCTGCTGCTGCTGATCGCGCTGGCCTCGATCCTGTACGGCTCGGCGATGGCGTTCACGACGACCGAGACGCGGCTGATCCTCGGGTACTCGTCGGTGGCGCAGCTGGGCTTCATCACGCTCGGGATCTTCGCGCTGAACCCGCAGGGCGCCCAGGGTGCGCTGCTGCAGGCGTTCAACCACGGCGTCGTCGTCGCGCCCGCGTTCTTCGTCGTCGCGCTGCTGGCGGCGCGCTCCAGCGGGTCGGAGGACATCCGCGACATGGGCGGCCTGGGGATGCGCGCGCCCGTGCTCGCGACGCTGTTTCTGATCGTCACGTTCGCGACGCTGGCGATGCCGGGCTCGTCGAACTTCGTCGGCGAGTTCTACATCCTGCTCGGCGTCTTCACGGAGAAGATCGTGATCGCGATCGTCGCCTCGACGGGCGTCGTGCTGGCCGCCTTCTACGCCCTGCGGCTGTTCATCACGACGATGCACAACCGCACCGGCGCGCACGTCGAGTCGCGTGAGCTGACGTTCCGCGAGGGGCTCGTGCTCGTGCCGCTGGTCCTGCTGATCATCGCGATCGCGCTGTACCCGCAGTTCGGCCTGCAGCGCAGCGAGAAGTCGGTGACGGCGGTGACGGCGCCCGCGGACGCGTTGCAGTCCTCGGCCGCGGTCGACGAGGAGGAGGTCCGGTGATCGCCGCCGCCGAGAAGATCGCCGGACCGCACATCGACTGGGCCGGCCTGTCGCCGCTGCTGGCGGTCTTCGCCGGGGCGCTCGTCGTGCTCATGCTCGGCCTCGTCGTCTCGCGTGCCGCGCGCGAGACCGCCGTGCCGGCGCTGTCGATCGTGACGCTGCTGGCCGCGATCGGGCTGTCTGTGAGCCAGTGGGGCGAGCGCGAGGACCTCATCGCCGGCGCGCTGCGCCTCGACGAGCTGACGCTGATCCTGACGATCCTGTTCTGCATCGCGGGCATCGCGGCCGTGCTGCTGTCCTGGCGCCACGTCGCGCCGCGCGAGGCGTCCCACGGCGAGTACCACGCCCTGCTGCTGACGTCGATCGCGGGCATGATCGTGCTCGTCGCCGCGCAGAACCTCGTGTCGGTCTTCCTCGGCCTCGAGCTGCTGTCGATTCCCCTGTACGTGCTGTGCGCGACCGAGATGCGCCGCGCCTCGTCGCTGGAGTCCGGCCTGAAGTACCTCGTCGTCGGCTCGCTCGGCTCGGCGACGCTGCTGTACGGGCTGGCGTTCCTGTACGGCGCGACGGGCTCGACGGACTTCGCCGGGATCGCCAACGCGCTGGGCGGCGACGGCGACCTCGTCTCCGACCCGCTGCTGCTGACCGGCATCGCGCTGACGATCGTCGGGCTGGCGTTCAAGGCCTCCGTAGCGCCGTTTCACCAGTGGACGCCGGACGTCTACGAGGGCGCGCCGACGCCGATCACGGCGTTCATGGCGGTCGCGACGAAGGCCGCCGCGTTCGGCGTCATGCTGCGCCTCTTCGACGTCGCGCTGATCGAGGCGTCCTACGACTGGGCGCCGCCGCTGGCGGTGCTGGCCGCGATCACGATCGTCGTCGGCAACGTCGGCGCGCTCGGGCAGTCCTCGCTGAAGCGCCTGCTCGCCTACTCGTCGGTCGCGCAGGCGGGCTACATGCTCGCCGGCGTCGTCGTGGCCAACCGGCTCGGACTGCAGGCGACGGTCTTCTACATCGCCGTCTACCTCGTGATGAACCTCGCCGCGTTCGCGGTGATCGTGGCGCGCGAGCGCGAGACGCCGCTGGGCGACGACATCGCCGCGCTGAACGGGATCGGCGCGACGCGGCCGCTGCTGGCCTGGCCGATGACGATCGCGATGCTGGCGCTGGCCGGCTTCCCCGCGACCGCCGGCTTCATCGGGAAGTTCTATCTGATCGAGGCCACGGTCGACGGCGGCTACGTCTGGCTGGCGGTCTTCATCGTCGTCGGCTCGATGATCTCGCTGGCGTACTACCTCAAGGTCGTCGCGGCGATCTGGATGACCCCGTCGGAGGACGCGGCCGGCGAGGAGGTCGTCGCGACGGCGCTGCCAGGCGGGGAGACGCCGATCCTGGCCGGCGGCTCGGACGAGGCGACGGGCCTGCGCGCGCAGGGCGAGATCGTCTTCGTGGCCGTGCTGTTCGGCGCGCTGACGATCGTGCTCGGCGTCGTGCCGCAGCCGCTGTTCGACGTCATGCGCGACGTCGGCGCGGCGCTCGGGTTGCTGTAGCTGGTTGCGCGGGCGCTTCGCGCCTGAACGGTGCTGCTTCGGGAGGTCGGGTTCGCGCGTGGGCGGGACGAGCGAGCCGTCGCTGCTTGTGCACCAGCGTGGCACTTGTGCAGCGCCATGCGCGGCAGATCCGCCACGACCGGTGCGGCGAGGGTCGCGAACCGGCCGCCCCCGCGACCGCACCCCGCTCCTGCGGGGTACACACCGGCCATGACCCACGATGACGAGAAGAACACCACCGGCCAGGGCTATCCCGAGGACAACCAGCCCGGCACCGGGATCGATGCCCGCGATCACGCCGAGGACGACGTCACGCCGGACGGCGACGCGCCACGGACGAGCACCGCAGAAGACGGCGATCCTTCGCAGGCGACCGGCAATCCAAAGGCCGCCGGCGGCTGAAAACCCAGTGGCCGCGGGCGATTCGGCTATTTGACATCAACTGACGTTACATGTTACGGTGGCGTCATCATGAGCGCTCTCAACACGTCTCTCCAGACCATCGCGGCCGCCGTGTCGGATCCCGGCGCGGGCGGCGCATCGGCCAAGGATCTCGGCATCGCGGGCGGCATCGCCGGCTTCGCGATCATCGTGCTGCTCATGGGTGGCCTCGGCCACCGCAACGGGCTGATCCCCACGCTGACGTGGTTCGAGGGCTTCTCCGAGCGCGTCTCCGGTCAGCCGGCCTGGGCCTCGCTTCCATGCGGGCTGGCGATCATCTCGCTGATCTCGGCCGTGTTCGGCCTGTACTGGGACGTCTCGATCCACCTCGACAAGGGACGCGACGTCAGCGTCTGGGGCAACCCCGGCCACTTCTTCATCCTCGGCGGCCTGTACGGCATCTTCGCCGCCGGCTTCTTCGCGATCTGCCTCGGCCGCGAGGAACGCGCCGATCGCCCCGGCCCGACCGCGATCCGCATCGGCCGCGACTGGTACGCCCCGCTCGGCGGCGTGCTGATCATGTTCACCGGCCTGTTCTCCCTGGCCGCCTTCCCGCTCGACGACTTCTGGCACCGGCTCTTCGGCCAGGACGTCACGCTCTGGGGCCCGACGCACCTCATGCTCATCGGCGGCGCGGTCATGGCCCTGCTCGGCATCGCGGTGATCCAGGCCGAGGTCGTCCGTGCGATGAAGGCCGCCAACGTCATGCACCTCGAGAAGGCCTGGGTGCGCCACCTGCGCGTCGTCTGGCTGCCGGGCGGCCTGCTCATCGGCATGTCGACGTTCCAGGGCGAGTTCGACTTCGGCACGCCGCAGTTCCAGCTCATCTTCCACCCGATGCTGATCATGCTCGCCGCCGGCCTCGTGCTCGTGATGGCGCGCATCTGGCTCGGCCGCGGCGCGATGTGGGGCGCGCTCGCGTTCTACCTCATCATGCGCGGCGGGCTGGCGGTGCTCGTCCACGACACGCTCGGCGAGTCGCTGACGCACTTCCCGCTGTACATCGTCGAGGCGCTGTGCGTCGAGGCCGCCGCGCTGATCTTCGCCGTCAAGCAGCGCCCGCTCGCGTTCGGTGCGACCGCCGGCGCGCTGATCGGCACCGTCGGCCTGGCCGCCGAGTGGGGCTGGTCGCACGTCTGGATGCCGCTGCCGTGGCCGGTGCAGATCCTGCCCGAGACGATCGCGCTGGGCTTCGCGACGGCCGTCGGCGCCGCGCTGCTCGGCACCTGGATCGCCGCGCGGCTGGACGACGAGATCTCCTACGACAAGACGCGCAACCTGCGCCCGATCGCGCTGACGGCCGCGATCGCGATCTTCGCGATGCTCGCCTTCCCGCTGTTCACCGATCCCACGACCGACGTCCGCGCCGCGGTCGCGCTGACGGACGTCACGAGTGCCCCCGAGCGCACGGTCAGGGCGACGGTGACGCTCAGCCCGCGCGACGCCGCCGAGGGCGCGACCTGGCTGACTATCACCTCCTGGCAGGGCGGGGGCAACATCACCACGGACCGCCTCGAGCGCGTCTCGGAGGGCGTCTACCGCTCGACGCGGGCGGTGCCCGTCCACGGCAAGTGGAAGACGATGGTCCGCCTGCACAAGGGCAACTCGCTCGTCGGGCTGCCGATCTACGCGCCGGCGGACACCGCGATCCCGCGCCCGGGCGTCGCCGCGCTCGCGCGCTTCGAGCGACCGTTCTACTCCGACAAGGTGCTGATGCAGCGCGAGGCCCGCACGCAGGCGACCTGGGTCTGGAACACGGGCTACGCCGCCGTCCTCGCGCTCGCGCTGATGCTGATCGCGATGCTCGCCTGGGGCCTGCACCGCCTCGCCGTCACGAACGGTCGCGAGCGCGACACGCCGCTGCCCGACTGGGCACAGCCCGAGCCGCAGCCGGAGCCCGCGCCGCCGTATCCCGCCGACGTGCAGATGCCGTCCTGGGCACAGCCCGCAGCCGAGCGCCACGACGACCAGCGCGAGCGCGAGCCGGTGCAATGAGCGTCGTCGAGCTCCCGCCGGCGCCGTCGACCGACGGCGCGGGCGGTGCCGTGCCGCACGTCCGCATCGCGATCGTCGGGACCGGGTTCGCCGGTCTCGGCCTCGCGATCGCGCTCAAGCAGCAGGGCATCGAGGACTTCGTCCTGATCGAGCGCGCCGACGACGTCGGCGGCACCTGGGAGGCGAACACGTATCCCGGCTGCCAGTGCGACGTCCCCTCGCACCTGTACTCGTTCTCCTTCGCCCCGAACCCCGGCTGGACGCGCACGTTCTCGCGCCAGCCCGAGATCTGGAACTACCTGCGCGAGCTCGCCGACCGCCACGGGCTGCGCCCGCAGATCCGCTTCGGCCACGAGCTGACCGCGGCGGCGTGGGACGAGGAGCGCGCGCTGTGGAGCGTCCAGACGTCGGGCGGCGCGTGGACGGCGCAGGTCGTCGTCGACGCGACAGGCCCGCTGAGCCAGCCGCAGGTCCCCGCGATCCGCGGGCTGCGCCGCTTCGAGGGCAAGCTGTTCCACTCCGCCGACTGGGACCACGACCACGACCTCAGCGGCGAGCGCGTCGCGGTCATCGGGACCGGCGCGTCGGCGATCCAGTTCGTCCCGCGGATCGCCGCGCAGGTCGGCCAGATGCACGTCTTCCAGCGCACGGCGCCGTGGATCCTGCCCCACACCGACCGCCCGACGACGGCCTTCGAGCGCCGCCTCTACGCGCTCGCGCCGTTCGTGCAGAAGGCCGTGCGCGCGGGCGTGTACTGGAGCCGCGAGAGCTTCCTGCTCGGCTTCATCAAGGACCAGCGCTTCATGGCCGGCGCCGAGAAGATCGCGACCGCCCACCGCCACAAGCAGGTCAAGGACCCCGAGCTGCGGCGCCAGACGCGGCCGGCCTTCCGCCTCGGCTGCAAGCGCGTACTGCTCTCCAACGCGTGGTATCCGGCGCTCGCGCGGGAGAACGTCGAGCTCGTCACGGACGCCATCCGCGAGATCCGCGGCCGCACGATCGTGCTCGCCGACGGCAGCGAGCGCGAGGTCGACACGATCATCCTCGGCACCGGCTTTCACGTCACCGACCCGCCCACGGCGAAGCTCGTGCGCGGCCGCGACGGGCGCACGCTCGCCGCGAGCATGTCCGACGGCATCCAGGCCTACCTCGGCGCGACGATGACCGGGCTGCCGAACTTCTTCAAGCTGATCGGCCCGAACACGGGCCTCGGCCACAACTCGATGGTCTTCATGATCGAGTCCCAGCTGCGCTACGTCGTCGACGCGCTGCGCGTGATGGACGAGCAGCAGATCGCGACGTTCGAGGTCCGGCCGGAGGCGATGGCCGCCTACAACGAGCAGATCCAGTCCAAGATGCCGGGCACCGTCTGGATGTCGGGCTGCGCGAGCTGGTACCTCGACGCGTCGGGCAACAACACGACGATCTGGCCGGACTTCACGTGGCGCTTCCGCCATCGCACGCGGCGCTTCGACACGCGCGCCTACGAGCTGCGGCGCGGCGCCGGGATGCGCGCGCGCGAACAGGCGGCCGCGTGATGCTGCGCTCGCGCTTCGACGTCGCGGGCCGGACGGTCTTCGTCACGGGCGCCGCGCGCGGGATCGGCGCGGAGAGCGCACGACGGCTGCACGCCGCGGGCGCGAACGTGTCGCTCGTGGGCCTCGAGCCCGGCAGGCTCGCCGCGCTCGCGCAGCAGCTCGGCCCGCGCGCGGCCTGGTTCGAGGCCGACGTCACCGACTACGACGCGCTCGTCGCCGCGGTCGACGGCACCGTCGCCACCTTCGGGCGCATCGACGTCGCGATTGCCAACGCCGGCCTGCAGTTCATGGGCCGCATGGCGACGATGCCGCGCGAGCAGTTCGAGCGCACGATCGAGGTCAACCTGCTCGGCGTCTGGCGCACGAACCGCGCGGTGCTCGACGAGATCGTCCGCAACCGCGGCTACCTGCTCAACGTCGCCTCGCTGGCGGCCGCCAGCCACGCCCCGCTGATGGGCGCCTACACCGCCTCCAAGGCGGGCGTCGAGGCGATGACCGACGCGCTGCGCGTCGAGCTGGCGCCGAGCGGCGCGCGCGTCGGCTGCGCGTACTTCGGCTTCATCGACACCGACCTCGTGAAGGCGAGCTTCGCGCATCCCTCGACGAAGCAGCTGACCGCGGGCATGCCCTCGTTCATCTCGACCCCGGCGCCGCTGTCGCAGGCGGTCGACGCGATCGAGCGCGGCGTGAAGCGCCGCTCCTCGCGCCTGTGGGCGCCGCGCTACGTCGGCGGCGCGCTCGCCCTGCGCGGCATCATCCAGCCGCTGACGGAGTGGACGATCAAGGCCGACAAGCGGCTGCCGCAGGCGCTCGAGCTGGCCGATCCGAAGCCGGAGGACCGCCAGGACGCCAAGCTCGGCGTGTCCGTGCCGACCGACGCTCCGCCCGCCGTGCCCGAGCGCGTCTGACGCCGCCTGCACGAATGACGGAGCGCGCGCGGGCGTGGATCGATCCGTCACATCTGCATGCTGCACGCCGGGCGTAGTGGCGCGTTTCTGTCGGCATGGAGCACGAATCCGCCACCACGCCCTGCGGGGCCCGACCACGCACGTCGCACACGTCGACACAACCGATGAGGCCGTCACGCCGCGCGCGTAGTCTCGACGGGTGGCCCGCACACCCAGAACACCCGACGAGGAGCTCATCGGCGCGCAGCATGCGAACGTCGAGAGCGAGATCACCGATGCGATGCGCGTCGCGCGCATGGCCACCGAGCTGGCGATGGGCTTTCGCGAGCTGCGCGACGTGCACCGCGCCGTGTCCGTGTTCGGCTCCGCCCGCACGCCGCCCGACAGCGACGAGTACCGCCTCGGCGTCGAGGTCGGCCGGCGGATCGGGGAGGCCGGCTTCGCGGTCATCACCGGCGGCGGGCCCGGCGCGATGGAGGCCGCCAACCGCGGCGCGCGCGAGGTCGGCGCGCACTCGATCGGGCTGAACATCGAGCTGCCCTTCGAGGAGGGCGGCGCGAGCGAATGGGTCGACCAGTCGCTGGACTTCCACTACTTCTTCTGCCGCAAGGTCATGTTCGTGCGCTACGCCAACGCCTTCGTCGCGCTGCCCGGCGGCCTGGGCACGCTCGACGAGCTCTTCGAGGCGCTGTGCCTGATCCAGACCGAGAAGATCCGCTCGTTCCCGGTCATCCTCGTCGGCGTCGCGTACTGGTCGGGGCTCGTCGCCTGGCTGCGCGAGCGCGTCGCCGCGGAGGGCAAGATCGACGAGCTCGACCTCGACCTGCTGTTCGTCACCGACGACCTCGACGCCGTCGTCGCGCGGGTGCTGCGCGCGGCGCAGGAGCAGGGTGGCTGACGCGGGCCGGCCGCCGCTGCGCCCGCTAGCCTCACGCCCCCGTGGAGTACCCCGTCGAGACCTTCAGCGCCGACGAGCGCGCACGCCTCAAGCCGCACGTCACGAACCTCGACGAGCCCGTCTTCGCGCTCGTCAACCTGCCCGAGACGGTCAAGGGCGCGCTGTTCGCGCGCTACTCGCGCTACCAGGGAACGCTGCGGCGAATGTTCCTCGACGAGTTCGCGCCGTCGCTGCAGGTGACCAACGCGAGCTATGACAACGAGGAGGGCTCGCGCGCCGCGGACCTCTACGAGCGCATCTTCGTCGGCTACGGCGACGACTCGGTGGCCCAGCTCGGCGGCGCCCACATCGCCTGCGAGTGGGTCTCCAACGTCATGACGAAGGTGCTCCAGCGCCCGCGCCTGGGCGCCTACCTCGAGCAGTCCACGCGCTACATCGCCTACGACGCGCCGATCGAGGGCACGTCGCAGTACCGCTACCACCGCGATCCGGCGCTCGGCCCCGCCTACGAGGCCGCGATGGACGAGGTCTTCGGGATCTATTCGGCGGCGCTCCCGCGCGTGCAGGCCTGGGCCGCCGAGCAGTACCCGGCCGCCGCCGGCGCGTCGGCGCAGGCGCACGAGCGCGCGATCCGCGCCAAGGCGCTGGACCTGCTGCGCGGCCTGCTGCCCGCCGCCTCGCTGTCGCACATGGGGATCTTCGCGACGGGCCAGACGTACGAGCAGCTGATCCTGCACCTGCTCGCCCACCCCCTGCCCGAGGCGCGCCACTACGGCGCCATGATCCTGCGCGCCGTGCAGGCGGTGATGCCGAGCTTCGTCTCGCGCGTCGAGCGTCCCGACCGCGGCGGCGAGTGGGTCTCCTACCTCGAGCGCCGCGAGCAGGCGGCCGAGCGCTGGGCGGCACGGCTGGGCCTGGATCGCGCGCCGGGCGACGACGGCGCCGGCGGCCCGTCGGTGCGCCTCACCCATCACGACGGCGACGAGGACCTGCTGCTGGCGGCGCTGCTGTTCGAGGCGTCGACGACGGACGAGCGCGCCACGCGCGCGGCGCTCGCCGAGCTCTCCGGCGACGAGCGCGGCGCGCTGCTCGCCGACCTCGTCGGCGACCGCGCCAACCGCCGCCACCGTCCCGGCCGCGGCATGGAGTCGCTGCGCTACCGCTTCGAGATCGTGTCGGACTACGGCGCGTTCCGCGATCTGCAGCGCCACCGCATGCTCACGTGCCAGTGGCAGACGCTGACGCCCGACCTCGGCGCCGGCGTCCCGCACGAGGTCGACGAGGCCGGCGTGGGCGACGACTACCGCCGCGCCCTGGACATCTCACAGGCCCAGTACGAGGCGCTGCTCGACGCCGGCCACGACCGCCGCGCGGCGATGTACCCGCTCTGCCTCGGCTACCGCCTGCGCTACGTGCTCGACCTCAACGCGCGCGAGGCGATGCAGCTCATCGAGCTGCGCTCCGGCCGCGAGGGCCATCCCTCCTACCGCGCGGTGGCGCATGCGATGCACGAGCGGATCGCGGCCGTGCATCCGGCCGTGGCGGCGGCGATGACCCACCTCGATCGGGACACCGAGCCGCGCCTGGAGCGGATCGTCTCCGAGCTGCGCACGCAGGCCAAGCTCGATGCCCGCTGCTAGATTGAGGCGCACGGCTGGGCCACCGGCCCGGCTGAGCGTCATCTGACGGAGAGAGGGGCCATGCCGGAGGACGGCGGCCGCGCCGCGCACACCAGCAAGCTGGGAAGTCTCGCCCTGCGCAGTGATCGCGAGGGCGATGCCCACGTGATCGAGCTCATCGGCGAGCTCGACCTCGACGGTGCGCCGCGCCTGGAGGAGGAGTTGCGACGCGTCGAGGGCACCGACGTGGGCTCGATCGTCGTCGATCTCGGCAGCCTGGAGTTCATCGACTCGACCGGCATCCGGCTGCTCGTGATGGCCGCCGAGCGCTGCTCGCCCGGCCGTTTCGCGCTGCTGCGCGGGCCCAGGCAGGTCCACCGCGTCTTCGAGATCACCGATCTCGCCGACCGGCTGCCGTTCGCAGACTGAGCTCGACCGCGGGCGATCGCCCCGTCAGGCGTCCGCGTCGTCGCGGCGCGCGGCGACCCGCTCGCCGAGCTGATCCATCACCGTCGGGTCGCGCAGCGTCGTGACGTCGCCGAGCTCGCGGCCCTCGGCGATGTCGCGCAGCAGCCGGCGCATGATCTTGCCCGAGCGCGTCTTGGGCAGGTCGTCGGCCCAGATGATCCGCTTGGGCCGGGCGAGCTTGCCGATCTTCACCGCGACGTGCTCGCGCAGCTCGGCGACGAGCTCGTCGGTGCCCTCGAGCTCGCCCTCGAGCGTGACGAAGCAGACGACGGTCTGGCCGGTGTCCTCGTCGGCGGCGCCGATCGTCGCGCACTCGGCGACCTTCGGATGCGAGACGACGGCGGACTCGATCTCCGCGGTCGACATGCGATGCCCGCTCACGTTGAGCACGTCGTCGACGCGGCCGATGACCCAGAAGTAGTGGTCGCCGTCCTGGCGTGAGGCGTCGCCGACGAAGTACGTCTGCGGGCCGAACTTCTCGAAGTACGTCTTCACATAGCGGTCGTCGTCGCCGTAGAGCGTGCGCAGCATCGACGGCCACGGCTCCTGCAGCGTGAGCAGGCCCTGCTTGTCGCGCGGCAGCTCCTCGCCGTCCTCACCGACGACCGCGGCGACGACGCCGGGCAGCGGCTGCGTCGCCGAGCCGGGCTTGCAGTGCGTGATCCCCGGCAGCGGCGAGATCATGATCGAGCCCGTCTCGGTCTGCCACCAGGTGTCGACGACCGGGCAGCGCTCGCCGCCGATCACGTGGTAGTACCAGACCCAGGCCTTGGGGTTGATCGGCTCGCCGACGCTGCCGAGCAGGCGCAGCGTGGAGAGGTCGTGGCGGCCGGGGTAGTCCTCGCCCCACTTCATGCAGGCGCGGATCGCGGTCGGCGCGGTGTAGAAGAGCGTCACGCCGTAGCGCTCGCACAGCTCCCACCAGATGTCCTTGTCGGGGTAGTCGGGTGCGCCCTCGTACATGACCGAGGTCGCGCCGTTCATGAGCGGCCCGTAGACGATGTACGTGTGGCCGGTGATCCAGCCGACGTCGGCGCTGCAGAAGTAGACGTCGGACTCCGGCTTGAGGTCGAAGACGACCTTGTGCGTGTAGGCGGCGCCGGTGAGATAGCCGCCGGTGGAGTGCAGGATCCCCTTCGGCTTCGCCGTCGAGCCCGACGAGTAGAGGATGAAGA
The DNA here is from genome assembly GCA_038255395.1 of Solirubrobacterales bacterium. Lineage (GTDB taxonomy): Bacteria > Actinomycetota > Thermoleophilia > Solirubrobacterales > Solirubrobacteraceae > CADCVQ01. The sequence continues at coordinate 2,955 of JBBSLI010000024.1, read as the reverse complement.
GCGGGTGCTCGGCGTCCAGCGGCACGGCCTCGCACTCGGCGCCGGCCGCGTCCATGATCTCGTCGTAGAAGACGTCGCCGGCGCCCATCGGGCACTCGATCTGCGTGTGGCGCACGACGATCGTCGTCGCGACCGCCATGCCGACGTCGTCGACGGCCTGCTTGATCGGCGCGGTCCTGCCCTTGCGCCGCGCGCCGTCGACGGTGATCAGCGCCTTGGCCTGCGAGAACTCCATCCGCTCCTTGACGGACTCCGCCGAGAAGCCGCCGAAGACGACGTTGTGCGGCGCGCCGATGCGCGCGCAGGCGAGCATCGAGACGACGACCTCGGGGATCATCGGCAGGTAGATCCCGACGACGTCGCCGGCCTCGATGCCCAGGTCGCGCAGGGCGTTGGCGAGGCGCATGACGTCGCGGTGCAGGTCGGCGTAGGTGATGTCGCGCTCCTCGCCCTCCTCCCCGCGCCAGTGGAAGGCGATCCGGTCGCCGTTGCCGGCCTCGACGTGGCGGTCCAGGCAGTTGTACGACGCGTTGATCGTGCCGCCGGTGAACCACTTGTAGAAGGGCGGGTCGGAGTCGTCGAGCGTCGTGTCCCACGCGCTGAACCAGTCGAGCTCGCGGGCCTGGCGCTCCCACCAGGCGAGCGGATCCGCGGCGGCCTGCTCGTACACAGCCGGGTCGTTGAGCAGCGCGTTGCGCGCGAACTCCTCGGGCGGCGCGAAGGACTCGACCTCCAGCAGCTGCTCGAGCCGCTGTGCGAGGGCCTCGTGGGAATCGACGCTCATTGCGCGGAGCTCCTCTCTCGCAGCTCGATGCGGCGGATCTTGCCGGTCAGGGTCTTGGGCAGCTCGTCGACGAACTCGACGAGCCGCGGATAGGCGTAGGCGGAGAGATGCTCGCGGACGAACGCCGAGATCTCCCTGCCGAGCTCGTCGCTGGGCTCATACCCGGAAGCGGGGATGACGAATGCCTTGACGATGTTGCCACGGCGCTCGTCGGGCCAGGCGACGGCCGCGGCCTCGGCGACGGCGGGGTGCTCGAGGCACGCCGACTCGACCTCGAACGGGCCGATCCGGTAGCCGGCGGAGATGATCACGTCGTCGGCGCGGCCCTCGTACCAGACGTACCCGTCCTCGTCCTGCGAGGCGGCGTCCTTGGTGTGAAACCACTCGCCGCCGAAGGTCTCCTCGCCGGCTTCGGGGTTGTTCCAGTACCCGAGCGGATAGTGCGGGTTGGAGCGCGCACGCAGGCAGATCTCGCCGCGCTCGCCGGTCGCCACCGGGTGTTCGTCCTCGTCGAGGATCTGCACCTCCCAGCCCGGCATCGGGCGTCCCATCGAGCCCTCGCGGACCTCCATGAAGGGGTAGTTGGCGACGAGCGGATAGCTCTCCGACAGCCCGTAGTAGTCCAGCACCGTGACGCCGTACTGCTCGCGAAACCAGCGGATCGCCTCCGGGTTGAGCGGCTCGCCGGCCGAGCAGACGATGCGGAAGTCCTGCGGGTAGCGCGTGCCGGCGTCGGCGATGCCCATCATCGAGCGGATCGCCGTCGGGGTGGCGAAGACGTTCGTCGGCTTGTGGCGGCTGAGGAAGGCGAGCTGTGAGTGCGGGTCGAAGCCGCCCTTGCGCTGCAGGACGATCTGGACGGCGCCCAGGCGCCACGGTCCGAGCAGCGGCGAGATGCCCGCTGCCCAGGCCCACTCGCCCATGCCGTGGAAGCGCTCACCGTCCTGGACGTCGTGGCAGTAGACGAACTCCTCGTGGCCGAGGATGTAGCGGTGGGCGTGCAGGATGCCCTTCGCCAGGCCGGTCGTGCCGGAGGTGTAGTACAGCTGCGCCGGGTCGTCGCAGGAGGTGTCGGCGATCGCGTGCTCCGTCGAGCCGCTGTCGAGGTCGCCGACCTCGAGCTCGACGACCTGCGTCAGCTGCTCGACGCGCGAGCGGTTGGCGGCGTTCGTGACGACGACCTTCGCGGCGGAGTCGTCGAGCCGGTGGCGGATCCCGTCGTCGCCGTAGAGGATCGACATCGACAGCAGGATCCCGCCGATCCGCCACGTGCCGAGGAAGGCGGCGGCGGTCTCCGGCGTCGGCGGCAGCAGCATCGCGACGCGGTCGCCGCGCTGCACCCCCGCATCGAGCAGTCGCAGGGCGAAGCGGCGAGACATGTCCTGCAGTTCGCCCCAATACACCTCGCGGACCTCGCCGTCGGGATCCTCGTGGACCATCGCGAGCTTGTCGCGCGGGTGCTTGTCGCAGACGTCAGCGGCGATGTTGTAGCGCTCGGGCACCCGCCACGCGTGCGCAGCGCAGGCTTCCTCGTAGGTCATCGTGCGCGCACGCTATACCCCTGCGCCGGCCGACGTGCCACCGATCGATCGCGGATACTTCGGCGGGTTCACAGGACGACCCGAAGGGGACGACGGATGATCGACGAAGACACGCCGCAAGAGGTCGACGATCCAGCTGCAGCCGCCCGTGCCGAGATCCTGGCCGCACTGGACGGCTCCACGCTCGCGGCGGCCGACGCTGCGGAAGAGGACGAGGACGGCGGCGACGAGGCTGCCTAGTGCTTTCGTCTCGTAACAGACGCCCGGAAACCCGGGATGGCGGCGCCGACTGGCAAGATCCGATCCCCGCCCGCCCCGAAGGTGTGCCTCTGGCACATCGAGCGTCCGAGGACGCCGCCAGGCGGTGATCGGCGCCCGGGGTTCCGGGCGACCTGTTATGAGACGGAGCACTAGTCGCTGACGAGCGAGCCTGATACCGCCGAGCATCGGGCGCGGTCGTAGGAGGTTTTGTGTGAGCATCGGCCGCGGCCGATGTGACGCATCGGTGAGGGGCGCCGATCACCGTCACGCAGGCAGAACCTGCATCGATGAGTGGGTGGGCGTTCGTGCTGGCGGCCGTCGCGCCGGGGCCGGCCGCGGGGGTGGCGTGTCGTGAAGGTGTTCTATGCG
>JBBSLI010000023.1:0-68950 GCA_038255395.1 Solirubrobacterales bacterium | reverse complement strand
TAGTGGTCCGTCTCGTAACAGTCCACCGGAAACCCCGGGCGCCGATCACCGCCTGGCGGCGTCCTCGGACGCTCGATGTGGCAGAGCCACACCTTCGGTCCTGCGTCCTTGCCAGGCGGCGCCGGCATCCCGGGTTTTCCAGCGACCTGTTACGAGACGGACCACTAGAACATCTGGACGGATGGCTGTCCTCGTCACGACCACCGCCGGCGCCTGGCAAGAAGGCGCCGGCGGCAGCGCGGCGGTGGCGCTGGCAACGGGAATACATAACCCCGCTGCTAAGCTCGGACGACGTCCCGACGCCTCCCGCAAATAGCGGATTTCGCTGTTCCCGACCCCGCCTCGACGGGGTCGTTTTGTCCGCCCCCACGCCTAGGATTCGTACATGGAGATTGAGATCGGCCGAGGGAAAAAGGCCCGCCGTGCATACGGCTTCGACGACATCGCGATCGTGCCGTCCCGGCGCACGCGGGACCCTGACGACGTCGACATCTCATGGAAGCTCGGCGACTACCGCTTCGAGCTGCCGTTGCTGGCGTCGGCGATGGACGGCGTCGTGTCGCCGGCGACGGCCGGCCTCGTCGGCAAGCTGGGCGGCCTCGCCGTGCTCAACCTCGAGGGCATCTTCTGCCGCTACGAGGACGCCGAGGAGCAGCTCGAGCGGATCGCGCACCTGCCCAAGGACGCGGCGACGCGCGCGATGCAGGAGATCTACCAGGCGCCGGTCGTCCCCGAGCTGATCGCCCAGCGGATCCGTGAGATCAAGGACCAAGGCGTCGTCGTCGCCGCCTCGCTGACCCCGCAGCGCGTGCGCGCGCACTACGAGCTCGCGCTCGAGGCCGGCCTCGACGTGCTCGTCATCCAGGGCACGGTCGTCTCCGCCGAGCACGTCTCCAGCGACGAGGCGCGCCCGCCGCTGAACCTCAAGGAGTTCATCCGCGAGGTGCCGCTGCCCGTCGTCGTCGGCGGCTGCGCCAGCTATCACACCGCCCTTCACCTCATGCGCACCGGCGCAGCCGGCGTCCTCGTCGGCGTCGGCCCCGGCGCCGCGTGCACCACGCGCGGCGTGCTCGGCATCGGCGTCCCGCAGGCGACGGCGATCGCCGACGTCGCGGGCGCCCGCTCGCAGCACATGCTCGAGACCGGCGAGTACTGCCAGGTGATCGCCGACGGCGGCATGCGCAACGGCGGCGACGTCTCCAAGGCGATCGCCTGCGGCGCCGACGCGGTCATGATCGGATCGCCGCTGGCGCGCGCCTACGAGGCGCCCGGCCGTGGCTTTCACTGGGGGATGGCGACGTTCCACCCGACGCTCCCGCGCGGCGCGCGCGTCAAGACCGTGCAGAACGGCACGCTCGAGGAGATCCTGACCGGGCCCGCGCACGAGAACGACGGCACCTTCAACCTCATGGGCGGCCTGCGCACGTCGATGGCGACCTGCGGCTACAAGGACATCGCCGAGTTCAACCGCGCCGAGCTGATGATCGCGCCGGCGCTGCAGACCGAGGGCAAGCAGCTGCAGAACGCACAGGGCGTGGGCATGGGCGCCCGCGGCGCCGGCGCGACCGCGCCGCCGCCGGAGCCGACGAACGGCAACGGGGCTCACAAGGAGCCGGCCCTCGCAGGCGACGCATGACCGACGGCGTCGTGACCAGCGCGACGGCCGCCACCGAGCTGGTGCAGGAGGACGTCCGTGAGATCACGGCGCCGCGGGCGGTCGACGAGGTCGTCGTGCTCGACTACGGCGGCCAGTACTCGCAGCTCATCGCCCGCCGCGTGCGCGAGCTGGGCGTGTTCAGCGAGCTGCTGCCCCACCACGTCGGCGCCGAGGAGGTCCGGCGGCGCAAGCCCAAGGGCCTGATCCTGTCCGGCGGGCCCGCGTCGGTGTACGCGCCGGGCGCGCCGCGCCTGGATCGCGAGCTGCTCGAGCTCGGCATCCCGGTGCTCGGCATCTGTTACGGCATGCAGCTGATCGCGACCGAGCTCGGCGGCAAGGTCGAGGGCGCCGAGGTCGGCGAGTTCGGCCGCTCGGAGCTGACGGTGCGCGAGCCGGGACGGTTGTTCGCCGGCCTGCCGGCCGACCAGACGTGCTGGATGTCCCATCGCGACACGGTCTTCGAGCCGCCGCCCGGCTTCACCGCGCTCGCCTCGTCGACGGGCTCGCCGGTCGCCGCGCTGGAGCACGTCGCGCGCGGCATCTACGGCATCCAGTTCCATCCCGAGGTCGTCCACACGCCCTACGGGCAGACGATCCTCGAGCGCTTCCTCGGCGAGATCTGCGAGGCCGACCGCACGTGGTCGCCCGAGAGCATCGTCTCCGAGCAGATCGCGCGGATCCGCGCCCAGGTCGGCACCGGCAAGGTCATCTGCGGGTTGAGCGGTGGCGTCGACTCGAGCGTCGCCGCGCTGCTCGTGCACCGCGCGATCGGCGACCAGCTCACCTGCGTCTTCGTCGACCACGGGCTGATGCGAAAGAACGAGGGCGAGCAGGTCGTCGCCGCGTTCCGCGATCACTTCAAGGTCCCGCTCGTCGCGGTCGACGCCGAGCAGCGCTTCCTCGAGCGCCTGCGGGGCATCAGCGACCCGGAGACCAAGCGCAAGGCGATCGGCCGCGAGTTCATCCGCGTCTTCGAGGAGGAGGCGGCGAAGCTCGGCGACGCGAAGTACCTCGTCCAGGGCACGCTGTACTCCGACGTCATCGAGTCCGGCGGCGGCACGGGCGCGGCGACGATCAAGTCCCACCACAACGTCGGCGGTTTGCCCGACGACCTGCAGTTCGAGCTCGTCGAGCCGCTGCGCGCGCTGTTCAAGGACGAGGTCCGCGCCGTCGGCGCCGAGCTCGGCCTGCCCGAGCGCCTCGTCTGGCGCCAGCCGTTCCCGGGCCCCGGCCTGGCGATCCGGATCGTCGGCGGCGAGGCGACGAAGGAGCGCCTGGACCTCCTGCGCGAGTGCGACTACATCCTCCAGGACGAGATCCGCGGCGCCGGCCTGTATCGCGATCTGTGGCAGTCCTTCTGCGTGCTGCCCGACATCCGCACGGTCGGCGTGCAGGGCGACGAGCGCACGTACGGCAGCGTCGTCGTCATCCGCGCGGTGACGTCCGACGACGCGATGACGGCCGACTGGGCGCGCCTGCCCTACGACCTGCTCGAGCAGATCGCCTCGCGGATGATCAACGAGCTGCGCGACGTCAACCGCGTCGTGCTGGACATCACGTCCAAGCCGCCGGGCACGATCGAGTGGGAGTAGCCGCGCCATAGGATCCCGCGCGCCGCCGGCACCGTGCGGCGCGCAGCCTGGTCCAGGCTCAGACGCGAGGCTTGAAGCGCAGTGTGGTGCGGTCCTCGACGGGCTCGAAGCCCAGCCGCAGGTACAGCATCGTGCTCGTCGGGTTGTCGACATCGGCGTAGAGGAGCAGCTGCTTCGTGCCGCGATCGAGGGCGCGGCGGCAGGCCAGCGCGGTGACGGCGGCGCCGTACCCGCGGCGGCGGTGGCGCTTCACGGTGTAGACGGGGCCGATGCGGCGCGTGCCCTCGACCTCGCGTGACCATCCCGCGAGCGCGACCGGTGCGCCGGCGGCGTCGCGCCAGATCGTCATCGAGCCGGCCGCGAGCCGCCGCTCGAGTGTCCGTGAGCCACTCGTGACCGCGCCCGCCTCGTGTGCGAACGCGTCGATCCATCGACGCACGAGCGCGCCGTCGGCGATCGTCGCGACGTCGCCACGCCCCGGCGGTGCAGGCTCGGGCGCCCGCAGCACGGCGAGGCGGTACAGACGCAGGGCCAGCGCGAGCTCGGCGGTCTCGTCTCGCGCCGCGCACCAGGCGGTGGCGAAGACCTCGGCCAGGCCCCCGGCCGCGCCGACGCCGGCCAGCGCGCGGTCGGCGCCGGCGAGCACCGCAGCGAGCGGATCGACGGCCGCGCCGGGCAGCGCCGACAGCTGCGCGGGATAGGGCGGAGTGTGGATGAACGCGCCCTCGACGAGCCCGCCCGCTCCCGCCCACCAGCCGAACAGCGGCCGCTCGTCGCCGTAGACCTCGGGGCCGCCCGTGGCGACGCTCTCGGCCGCCGTCAGGAGAACGGTGTTGCTCGCGGCGTCGGCGCGCAGGAACGGGCCGGCGGCGTCGAGGTACCGCCGTGCGTCGCTCGTCGTCGTCCACGCCATCCAGAGACGGTACGGCTGATGCGCGCACGAGTCGACGGGGACTCAAACCCAGCGGGCCGACGGCACCACCCGCCGCGTCCAGCGCTTTCGCGCCGGCTGCCCCGTGCCGAAGACCGCGACGATCCGCGTCACCGTGACGTACGCCGCGTCGCCACGATGATCCTGCGGTCGGCGCGGACGTAGACGCCCGTCCACGGCCGGCGCCCGCTGCGGCGCCAGTCGTAGTAGCGCCAGCCGGTGATTCCAGCCAGCGCGCGGGCACGTGCGAGCTTGCGCGCGCGCAGGCAGCTCACCCGCTGCGCGCCGCGCACGACGAGCACGTCGAGGCGACCGACGCGCCCGCACGCCTTCGCGCCGGTCGCGACGACCGGCACGCGCAGCGCGCGCGGCGGGAAGAACGGCGCCAGGCGGCGGCGCACGAAGCCCGCGAACACGCGCGCGCCACGGTCGCTGACGTGCAGCCCGTCACCGGCGAACACGCCCCCGCGGCCGCGGGTGAAGCCCGACCAGTCGATCAGCACGACGCGATCGGGATAGCGGCGCGCCGCTCGGCGCATCGCGTCCGCCGAGCCCGAGCCGGCACGCGACGGGGTCACGAGACCGAGCACCCGCGAGCTGCCCAGGATCCGCAGCGCGCGCCGGATCTGCGCTGCGCCGATCGAGCCGTTGGAGCCCAGGGCGAGCACCGCGACCTTGGGCAGCGTGCCCGCGCGCCTGCGCGCGGCGAGCACGTCGATCCCCTTGTCGAGCTGGCGACAGCCGCGCGCGTCGGCCTCGATCCCGCGTGCGCCGAGGTAGGGCGTGGCGAGCAGCATCGTGGAGTCGCCGACGATCAGCGGCGCACGGCCCGCGCGCGACGGGTCCTCGTGTGCCCGCGCGACCTTCCTGACGTCGCAGGCGCCGGCCGGCGCCGTGGCCGCGGCCGTGAGCATCGCCGCGACCACCACGCCGAAGACACCCGAGTACCTGAGAACCGACGCGCGCACGGCGCGAGAGGTTACGCGGCCACCTGCTCGCGCTCGACCAGCCCGCCGCCGAGGCGATGCGCAGCGCCGATCAGATCGGCGGCTGACCCGCGCTATCGGAGCGTCGCGTCGACCGTGATCTCGACGTTGCCCTTCAGCGCGCCCGAGATCGGGCAGCCCTCGCCGGCGGCGGCGGCTGCGGCCGCGAACGTGTCCTGATCGATCCCCGGCACCTGCCCGGTGACGACGATATGCGAGGACTTCACGCCCTCACCGGGCACGAAGTCGACGGTCGCGGTCGCCTCGAGGCGGTCCGGCGGGGTGCCCGCCTCGCCGAGCTCGTGCGACAGCCCCATGCAATAGCACGCGGCGTGTGCGGCGGCGAGCAGCTCCTCGGGGCTCGTCTTGCCGGCCGCGCGCTTCGTCCGCGACGCCCAGCTGACGTCGGTCGCGGGGAACGCCCCGCTCGCCGGCGTCGTGACGCCCGAGCCGTGCCCGAGGTCGCCCTCCCATACGGTCGTCGCGCTGCTGGAAACCGCCATACGTGCTCCCTACGGGTCGCTTGAAAGGTCCGTGCGAATCTAGCGCGGCCCGTCAGGCCTGCGCGGGTGCCGGCGCGATCCGGTGGCGCCGGACGAGCAGCCAGGTCAGCCACAGGCCGATGCCGAACAGCGGCAGCCCCATCGCCGTCTTGGCGACGCCGAGCGCGACGACCGCGCCGGCGAGGTACAGCGGCAGCTGCACGAGCAGGCGCAGCCCGAACAGTCCCGCCCACAGCCAGGTGGCGCGCACGAAGGCGCGCGCGCGGGCCGGATCCTTGCGCCACTCGCTGCCCTCGCCGTCGAGCGAGGCGACGATGATCCCGATCAGCGGCCGCCGGACGGCGAGCGAGATGAGAAACGCCGCGGCGTACGCGGCGTTCATGAACAGGCCCGGCAGGAAGAAGTTCTCGGCGCGCCCGCTGCGCGTCGCGATGAAGGCCGCGAACGCGACGCCGCCGAGCCCCGACAGCGCGTAGATCGGCGACTCGCGCTTGACGATCCGCGCAAGCGAGAGCACGAGCGCGAGCCCGACGGCGACGATCGCCGCGGTGTTCGTGTCCGATCCCGACGCGGTGTAGGCGATGACGAAGGCGACCGCCGGCAGCGACGTCTCGGCCATCCCGAGCGGTCCGCCGACGGCGTCGCGCAGGTTCGTGGGCGGGGTCGCGGCCTTGCGCTCGGGTGCGTCTTCCATGAACCCAGGCTAGATGGTCGGCTGGCGCCGCCGCCGCAGGGCGCCGGGTCCGAGCAGCGCGACGCCGATGAGCAGGAACGGGACGAGGTTGAGCAGGTGCAGGACGAGGGCGTAGGACAGCGCCTCGGCGTGCGGGACGTCGAAGGCGCGCAGCGCGATCACGGTCGCGGCCTCGAAGACCCCGAGCGCGGCGGGGGAGGAGGGCAGCACGAGCGAGAGGTTGATCGCGACCGTCACGAGCATCCCCGCGACGAGCGGCAGATCGAGGTGGAAGGCGTTCGTGAGGATCGCGTAGGAGACGCCGAGCGTGGCCCACGAGGCGATCGTCAGGACCATGCCGCGCAGCGCGATGCGGGGGTTGCGCAGCGCGACGAGGCCGCGCGTGGCGTTGACGGCGGCCGACTCCAGGCGCTCGGCGACGCCCTCGCGCCTGATGCGCCGCAGCGGCGACAGCAGCCAGTGCACGGCGCGCTCGTCGTACCGCACGACGACGAAGATCAATGCCAGCAGCACCGCGACCACGACGGCGCCGAAGATCGCGGCGGCGCGCAGCCAGGAGATCTCCGGCAGCCACGGATAGGACGCGAACAGGATGATCAGCAGCGCGAGCACGTCGAAGAGGCGCTCGACGACGACGGTGCCGAGGGTCTCGGCCTTCGGTGTCGACGCGCGGCGATGCAGGGCGATCACGCGGGCGGCCTCGCCCGCGCGGGCGGGCAGGATGTTGTTGAAGAAGTAGCCGATCAGCAGCGCGTACGCGATCGCCCGCAGCGGCGGGCGCTGCGCGGGTGAGAACAGCGCCCACCAGCGCACCGCGCGCAGCACGATCGCCAGCGCGAACACGGGGATCGCCGGCGCGAGCCACCGCAGATCGCTCTCGCGCAGCGCGTCGACCGCGTCGTCGAATGCGACGCCGCGTACCGCCAGGTACATGCACGCGACCGTGACGACGAGGCCCGCCGCCACGAGCACCGGCCGCAGTCCGCGCCGCGCGGTCACCCGCGCCGCAACCGGACCTGCACCAGCACGCCGATCGCCTTGAAGCCGTCGCGCCAGGTGATGTTCTTGCCCTCCGCGTACGTTCGCCCGTAGTAGGCGATCGGCATCTCGTAGATGCGCAGCTTGCGACGACAGACCTCACCGGTGATCTCCGGCTCGATCGCGAAATCGTCCTGCGTCAGCCGCAGCGAGCGCAGCACGTCGGAGCGAAACGCCTTGTAGCCCGTCTCCATGTCGCTGAGCGTCGTGTTGAACAGCACGCCCGTCAACAGCGACAGGAAGCGGTTGCCGATCAGGTGCCAGAACATGTACGCCCGCTGCGGGGCGCCGCCGCTCAGCCGTGAGCCGTAGACGACGTCGGCGACGCCGCGCTCGATCGGCGCGATCAGATCGACGACGTCGGCCGGGTCGTACTCCATGTCGGCGTCCTGGATGACCGCGATCTCCTTCGTGATCCGGGTGGCCGCCAGCCGCACCGCCGACCCCTTCCCGCGGTTGGGCTGACGCAGCAACTCGACATGCGGCCGGCCGGCCGCGTACGCCTCGACGATCGACGCGGTCGCGTCCGTCGAGCCGTCGTCGACGACGACGATCTGGGCATCGAGCCCGAGCGCGTCGATGCGCGCGAGGACCTCGCCGATCGTCGCCGCCTCGTTGTACGCGGGGATGAGGAACGAGACGCCGATGCGGGCCATTCAAGCGGACGGGCCCTCGCGCGACCGCTTTGGGTACATTCGCCCGCGATGAATGCTGCGCGCGACGACCGCGGCGTCGCGGTGCGTCTGGGCGGCGCTGTGGCCCTGTTTCTCCTGCTCGTCGGGCAGGCACAGGTCACGGTCCTCGACGGCAGCTCGATGCTCGCGGTCGCCCAGTCGGTCGTCCACGGCGGATCGCTGTCTGTGCCGCCCGAGCTCGGCGTGCCGGGCCACGACGGCATCACGCATTACTCGAAGTACGGGATCCTGCTGCCGCTGCTGTCGATCGTCCCGGTCGCGCTCGCGCAGCCGATCGGCGCGCTCATCGGGCGCGTGGACCTCGTCGAGGCCGCCGCTGCCGCGTCGCTCATGCCGCTCATCGCGGGCGCGCTCGCGAGCGCGCTGCACCTCCTCGGCCGGCGGCTCGGCGCGCCGCGCGCGGCCGCGGGCCTCGTCGCGCTGGGGACGGTGCTGGGCACCTACCTGCTGCCGTACGGACGCGACTTCTTCACCGAGCCGCTGGTCGCACTCGGCGTCGTCGTCATGGTCGAGCGCGCGCTCGCGGGGCGCGAACTGCAGGCCGCTGCGGCGCTCGCGCTCGCCGTCCTCGCGCGGCCGCAGTCGGCCGCGTTGGTGCCGCTGCTGTTCGCGTTCCTGCTGCTGCGCGGCGGCTCCGTCGCCGCGATCGCGCGCACGCTGGCGCCGCTCTGCGCGGCGGCGGTCCTGACCGTCGCCTACAACGTCTACCGCTTCCACGACGCGCTCGAGTTCGGCTACCGGCCGCCCCTCGATCCGGGCTTCACCACGCCGCTGCTCGACGGCGCCGGCGGGCTGCTCTTCTCACCCGAGAAGTCGATCGTGCTGTTCGCCCCGGCGATCGTGCTCGTGCCGCTCGGGCTGCTCGCGCTGTGGCGGCGCGACCGCACGACGACCGGCCTGCTCGTCGCCGTCTTCGCGGCGACGTTCGTGCTCGCGGCGACGTGGTGGTCGTGGATGGGCGGATGGAGCTGGGGTCCGCGCCTGCTGATCCCCGGCGTCGCGCTCGTGCTCGTCGCGGTCGGCCCCTGGATCGGCACGGACAGGCGGCGCTGGAAGATCGCCGCCGCGCTGTTCGCGCTCGGCTTCGTGCTCTCGTTCTCGGCTGTGCTCGCGCCCGCCGGAGCGCAGCTGCTCGACCGGGCGCCGGGCACGGACGGTCCGCAGATCGTGCGCCAGTACCGCGAGCTGCCCGGGCTGACGGGGCGCTCGATCGACGCCGCATCGGACCGCTCCGCCCGCAGCGACGACTACCGCCGCTACCTCTCGCCGTGGCAGGCGAACCTCGTCCGCGAGGTCGGCCCGGTGGGCGTGCTGCCCGCACTGCTCGGCACGCTCGCGCTGCTCGCGGCGCTGCTCTGGATCGCCGCGCCGCTGAGGCGGCAGATCACGCCTGCGTAGCTCGATCCGAGCGGGCGGTGCACGATGCGTTGCAACCGCTAAGGTTCCGCGACTTCGACGAGCGACGCAACAGGGGAGAACTGCACAAATGGCACGGCCGATCATCCTCGGCGTCGTCGGCGACTCAGCTACTGGGAAGACGACGATCACGAAGGGCCTCGTCGAGATTCTCGGGCGGGAGAACGTCACCCACATCGGGATGGATGACTATCACCGCTATGACCGTCAGGAGCGGGCTGAGAACGGGCTGACGCCGTTGAATCCGGATTGCAACCACATGGACATCATCGGCCAGCATCTCGGCCATCTGCGGCGGGGTGAGCCGATCCTCAAGCCGGTCTATGGGCATGGTGATGGGACGTTCGGGCGGCCGGAGTATGTCGAGCCCAAGCCGTTCGTCGTGGTCGAGGGGTTGCTCGGCTACCACACGCCCGAGCTCAGCTCGCAGTTCGATGTGCGCGTGTATCTCGCGCCGCCGGAGGCGTTGCGCCGTGAGTGGAAGATCAAGCGCGACAGCACGAAGCGTGGCTACAGCGAGGAGCAGGTGCTGGAGGAGCTTGACCGCCGCGAGCCTGATTCGGAGGCGTTCATCCGCCCCCAGAAGGGTCGCGCAGATCTTGTCGTGTCGTTTCAGCCGGGTGTCGCCGACGACGCCGATCATCTCGATGCGGTGCTGACGCTGCGCGACGGTCTGCCGCATCCTGATCTGTCGGTGATGCTCGACGAGGAGGGCCGTGACGGCATCACGCTGGAGCAGCGCTCGTCGGAGCGATGTCTGACGATCCCCGGCAACGTCGAGCGTGATCGTGGCGCTGCGATCGAGGAGGCGATCTGGGAGAAGATGCATTTCGCGCGCCATATGCGCACGGAGCGACTGGGTGTGTTCACGGTCGGCGCTGACGAGGGGCACCGTTCGGAGTCGCTGGCGATCACGCAGGTGCTGATCCTCTACCACCTCGTGACGGCGAAGGCGGCCGTCGCGGTCGGCGGCGACGACGCAGCCGCGCGCACGAAGCCGTCGCGCGGCGGCGTGGCGTCAGCCGCGTAGCCGCCCGCTTAGCGAGAATCATTCCCGATAGAGTTCTGGCGCGATGCCTTCGCGCCCGCTCGTCACCGCCCTCGCCGCCGTCGCCGTCGCGCTCCTCGCGACCTCGTTGTCGGCCTGCGGTTCCGGCGACGGTGGCGCCGCGCTCGTCGTGGCCACCACGACGCAGGTCGGCGACCTCGCGCGCGCCGTCGCGGGCGAGCGCGCGGGCGTGCGCCAGATCCTGAAGCCCAACTCCGACCCGCACGCGTACGAGCCGCGCCCGAGCGACGTGAAGGCGGTCGCGGACGCGGGCGTCGTGCTGCGCTCGGGCGGCGATCTCGACGAGTGGCTCGGCGACGTACTGGAGAACGCCGGCTCCGACGCGGAGGTCCTCACGCTCATCGACGCGGTCCGTACGCGCCGTGGGGAGGGCGGCGCCGACCCGCACTGGTGGCAGGACCCGCGCAACGCCGTCGTCGCCGTGCGGCGCATCCGCGACGCGCTCATCGCCGCCGACGCCGGCGGCGGGGCGACGTACACCGCCAACGCCGACACGTACATCGCCAGGCTGCGCTCACTCGACCGCTCGATCGCGGCCTGCATGCGCTCGATCCCGGTCGCGCGGCGCAAGCTCGTCACCGACCACGACGCGCTCGGCTACTACGCCGATCGCTACGACATCGACGTCGTCGGCACCGTGATCCCGGCGCTCTCGACGCAGGCGCAGGCGTCGGCCGGGGAGGTCGCGCGGCTCGTGCGCACGATCCGCGCGGAGGGCGTGACGACGATCTTCCCCGAGAGCTCGGCCGGCGCCAAGCTGACCCGTGCGATCGCCCGCGACGCCGGCGCCCGCGTGGGCCCGGCGCTCTACGCCGACACGCTCGGCGCGCAGGGCAGCCCGGGCGCGACCTACGCCGGCTCGCTGCGCTTCAACACGCGCGCCCTCGCCGCCGGCTTCGGCGGCGCCGGCGGGCGCTGTCAGCTGTAGGCGTCCCAGGCCTGCAGGAACGGGAGCGGGTCGATCGCCGCGCCGCCCGTGTACCAGCCGGGTCCGGTCCACAGCTCGAAATGCAGATGGCAGCCACGCGCGCGGCCGGTGTCGCCGACATGGCCGATCGCCTGACCCGTCAGCACGCGCGTGTCCTTCGCCAGCGGCGACGGGTCGCGCAGGTGCATGTAGACGTAGTCGACGTCGGTGCCGTCGCCGTCGATGACGAGGTAGTTGCCGGCCGCGCTCTGGAAGCGGTTGAGCTTCACGACGCCGCCGCGGGCGGCGACGAGCGGCGTCCCGCAGCGCGCGAACACGTCGTGACCGTCGTGCGTGTGTCCGGCACGGCCGGCGCCGAACGCGGCCTCGCCATCGCCGTAGGTATGGCGGCCGCGCACGGGGAACTTGTGGTCGACGAGGTCGAAGGGAGCGGTCGCGAGCGTCGCCGGCGCGGCAGCGGCGACGGCGAGGCCGGCGGGCGCGGCTTCGAACACGCGGAACTCGTAGCGGCCGGCGGGCTGCGGCACGCCGGCGACGCGACCGTCCCACAGGACGCTCGCCACGACACCGGGCGTGAGCGCCAGCGGCCAGCCCTGCACGGTGGCGCCGTCGGAGACGCGCACGAGCACGACGTTCACGGACATCGCCTCGCGGGCCAGCAGGTCCACGCGCGCCGGGCGTGCCGCGTCGAAGAAGACGCGGCTCTTGACGACCTTGACGTCGAGCGCGGCGCTGCCCGCGCCGCGCTGCACCGAGACGGTCGCGCGGCTCGCCGACGAGCGCGCGCCGTCCTTGTTGATCGCCCGCAGCGGACCGCTCGAGGCGTTCTCGGGCACGGCGACGTCGACGCTCTTGCGGCGCGCCTTGAGCACCCGTGCGACGACGTTGTCGTCGTTGCCCCTGCCGCCGAGGAAGACGACCTTCGCGACCGAGCGCATCGCGCTTCCGCGCACGCGCACGATGCTGCCGGCCTTGGCCGAGTCCGCCATTGCGCAGCCGGCCACGCACGAGACGGCGCGGATCGTTGCGGGCTCGGAGGCGTAGACGCCTCCGGACCGCGCCGCGGACGCACCGGCCGGTGCCACCATGCAGATCCCGCAAACCCCTGCGACGACGAAGCGCTTCAGCTCGATCGACCCCCTTGTGTGCTGCCTACGGGGTTAGCTGACGGGCTCGCGCGGTCAAGGTCCGCGCTACCGGGTGACGTCCACCTGGATTCGCCCCACAGCACGCACGCCGAGACGCGCATGCCGATGGTTCCCCCGCTCCGCCGCGACGCACGGCGAATTCGGCGACCTGCTGGGCGGGACCGTACATGATCCCGCGGCGGCGCAGGGTGGACATATCGGTCCAATTCCATGGCCGTTTGGAATGTCCTATGCTGGTGCCCGCCGCGCGGAAGATCCGCGTGGCATTTTTCACGCCATGAAAACTTACGTAGCCAACGCCAACGATCGCGAGCGCAACTGGCTCGTCGTCGACGCCACCGGGCAGACGCTCGGCCGTCTGGCGACCCAGATCGCCGACGCCCTGCGCGGCAAGCGCAAGCCGACCTACACCCCGCACGTCGACACCGGCGACTTCGTCGTCGTCGTCAACGCGGAGAAGATCTCGGTGACGGGCAACAAGCGCTCCGCGAAGATGTACTACCGCCACTCGGGCTACCCCGGTGGGCTCAAGACGCGGACGCTCAACGACATGCTCGAGCGCCGTCCCGAGGAGGTGCTGCGCCTCGCCGTCAAGGGCATGCTGCCGCGCAACCGCCTCGCTCGCAAGCAGCTCACGAAGCTCAAGATCTACGCCGGGCCTGAGCATCCCCACCAGGCCCAACAACCCCAACCGATGGAGCTTTCCTCGTGATCGACGAGAGCACCGAGCCGCCCGAGGCGCAAGAGCCCGCAGCCGACACCCCGCAGGACGACGCCTCCGCCCCGGCCGCGGAGCCTGCCGCCGCCGAGGCGCCTGCCGCTGCCGCCGAGGAGCCTGCCGCTGGCGCTGCGGAGCCTGCTGCTGCTTCGGCCGCCAAGCCTGAGCCGGACGCCGACGACGACGAGGAGCCCGCTCCGCGCGTCAAGCCCGCGATTCCCGGTGCCGACCTCGAGGTCGACATCGTCGCCGAGGGCGCCGATCCGCTCGCCCGCGAGGACATGGACGAGTACGAGCTCGCCGAGGCGCTCGCCGCCGAGGAGGATCGCCAGGACGAGCAGCCCGTCGCCGCCGTCATCGACCTCGCCTCGGGCGCTCGTTACCGCGCGACCGGCAAGCGCAAGACGGCCGTCGCGCGCGTCATCCTCAAGCCCGGCAGCGGCACGTACCTCGTCAACGGCAAGCCGCTTGACACGTTCTTCCCGCGCCCCTCGCTGGGTCGCAACATCCGCCAGCCGCTGGAGGCCGTCGGCTATGAGGGCCGGATGGATGTCGTCGTGCGCGTGCACGGCGGCGGCGTCAGCGCCCAGGCCGGCGCTCTGCGCCACGGGATCTCCCGTGCGTTGCTCGAAGCCGACCCGAACCTGCGCGGCGAGCTCAAGCGCCGCGGCTTCCTGACGCGTGATCCGCGCGTCAAGGAACGCAAGAAGGCCGGCCTCAAGAAGGCCCGCAAGAAGCCGCAGTTCTCCAAGCGCTGACAGCGCCGCTGCCGCGCGACGAATCGATGCGCAAGCTCTTCGGCACCGACGGTGTCCGAGGCGTCGCCGGTCGGGTGCTGACGGCGGAGCTGGCGCTCGCGCTCGGTGCCGCCGCCACGCGCGAGGTCGGGGGCGAGCACCCGCGCGTGCTCGTCATCCGCGACACACGCGAGTCGGGCCCGATGCTCGAGGCCGCGCTCGCCGCCGGGATCGCCTCGGCGGGCGGCGACGTGCTGCTCGGCGGCGTCCTGCCGACGCCCGCCGCGCCGCTGCTGATCGGCCGCTTCGGCTTCGACCTCGCGGCCGTCATCTCGGCCTCGCACAACCCGTTCGAGGACAACGGCATCAAGTTCTTCGGCGCCGATGCCTTCAAGCTCTCCGACGCGACCGAGCTGGCGATCGAGCAGCGCCTGGAGCCGACCCCGCCCGCCCGTCCGCAAAGCGGCCCGCCCGACCGGATCGGGTCGATCAGCGACCTGCACGGGACGACCGAGGACTACCTGCGCGCGCTGCTCGAGCGCTTCGCCGGGCTGTCGCTGGACGGCATCGACGTGGTGCTGGACTGCGCCAACGGCTCGACGTATCGCGCCGCGCCCGAGATCTTCCGCCGCCTCGGCGCGACGGTGACGGTGCTCGCCCAGACGCCCGACGGGCGCAACATCAACGACGGCTGCGGCTCGACCCATCTGGAGGGCGTCGTCACCGCGATGCGCGCGGGCGGGCACGACATCGGCTTCGCGTTCGACGGCGATGGTGACCGCCTGCTGGCGGTCGACCGCGCGGGCGCGATCGTCGACGGCGACGAGCTCGTCGCGCTCGCGACGCTGCACCTGCGCGCGCAGGACCGCCTGCCCGGCAACGGCGTCGTCGTGACGGTCATGACGAACTACGGCTTTCACACCGCGATGCAGGCCGCCGGCGTCGACGTCGCGACGACCGCCGTCGGCGACCGCTACGTGCTCGAGGAGCTGCGCGAGCGCGGCTGGGGCCTGGGCGGCGAGCAGTCGGGCCACATCATCGACATGGGCTTCGTCCCGTCGGGCGACGGGATCGCGTCGGCGCTGCTGACGCTCGAGGCGCTGGGCGGACGCGACCTCGCCGAGCGCGACGCGATGGACAAGCTGCCCCAGAAGCTCGTCAACGTGCGCGTCGCCGACCGCGACGCGGCGATGGCGAGCGCGGCGCTGAGCGCGGCGACCGCGGACGAATCGGCCGCGCTGGAGGGCCGCGGGCGCGTGCTCGTGCGGCCGTCGGGCACCGAGCAGCTCGTGCGCGTCATGGTCGAGGCGCCGACGGCCGCGGAGACCGACGCCGTCTGCGGGCGGCTCGTCGCGATCGTCGCGTCCGAGGCCGCGCCGGGAACCACCTAACCAGACCGCCAGGCAGGGTTCACAGCGCCCTCGCCTAACCTCTTCGGCATGTGTGGAATCGTCGGCTATGTCGGGCAGCGTCCGCCGCAGGAGATCCTGCTCGCGGGGCTGGAGAAGGTCGAGTACCGCGGCTATGACTCCGCCGGCGTCTCGGTCATGAACGCCGGGGCGATCGCCTCGGTCCGCGCGGTCGGTGAGCTGAGCCATCTGCGTCGTGCCGTGCACGACCTCGCCGAAGCGACCGGCGAGGTCGTCGAGAGCGCGGCTGCCGTCGCCCTCGCCGAGCGCACGCCGATGACCGGCATCGGCCACACGCGCTGGGCGACGCACGGCCGCGTGACCGAGGCCAACGCGCATCCGCACTTCGACACGAGCGACCGCGTCCACGTCGTCGTCAACGGGATCGTCGAGAACCACATGGTGCTCAAGCGCCGGCTCGTCGACATGGGCGCGTCGTTCACGTCCGAGACCGATGCCGAGGTCATCGCGCACCTCGTGTCGCACCACATGGCGCGCGGCAGCCTCGTCGAAGCGGTGCGCGCCGCCTACGCCGAGCTGGAGGGCCACTACGCGTTCGTCGTCATGGCCGCCGACGAGCCCGACACGCTCGTCGGTGCGCGCAAGGAGTGCCCGCTGGTCATCGGCCGCGGCGACGGTGAGCAGTACGTCGGCTCCGACATCGCGTGCTTTTTGGAGCACACGCGTGACGTGCAGTACGTCCACGACGGCGAGCTCGTCGTCCTGCGACCCGCCGGCGTGGACTTCATGGCTGCCGACGGGACGCCGATCGAGCGTGCCGTCACGCACGTCGACTGGGACGCCGAGACCGCCGAGAAGGGCGGCTACGAGACGTTCATGCTCAAGGAGATCCACGACCAGGCCGACGCCGTCGCCGAGACGATCCGCCCGCGGACGCTGGGCACGGCGAGCGTCGACCTCGCCGACCCCGACTTCGACGAGGCGCTGCTGGAGGGCATCGACCGCGTGCTCATCCTCGCCGCCGGGACGTCCTTCCACGCCGGCCTCATCGCGCGCTACGCGATCGAGGAGTGGGCGCGCGTGCCGGTCGAGATGGACATCGCGTCGGAGTGGATCTACCGCAACCCGATCGTCTCCGATCGCGAGCTCGTCATCGGCATCACGCAGTCCGGCGAGACGGCCGACACGCTGACGGCGATGAAGCTCGCGCGCGACCTCGGGGCGAGGGTCATCGCCTGCACGAACGTCCGCGGCTCGTCGGTGACGCGCGCCTGCGACGGCGTGCTCTACACGCGCGCCGGCATGGAGGTCTCGGTTGCCGCGACGAAGACGTTCGTCTGCCAGGTCGCCACGATGTACCTCCTCGCGCTGCGGCTCGCCGAGCTGCGCGGCGCGATGGAGCCGGCGCGGGTCGCCGCGCTGCTGGCCGAGGTCAAGAACCTGCCCCACCAGATCACCGAGCTCATCGCGGGTCTCAACGGGCGCCTGCTGGCGACGGCCGAGCGCCACGCCGCGTCGAGCTTCTTTCTGTACCTCGGACGCCACGTCGGCCGGGCGGTCGCGCTCGAGGGCGCGCTGAAGCTCAAGGAGATCTCCTACATCGCGACCGACGCGTATGCCGGCGGCGAGATGAAGCACGGGCCGATCGCGCTGCTCGACGAGAACACCCCCGTCGTCTGCGTCGCGACCGACATGCCGATCCTCGACAAGATGGTCTCCAACATCGAGGAGGTCCGCGCGCGCGGCGCGCACGTCATCGCGATCGCGACCGAGGGCGACGACAGGCTCGACGACGTCGCCGAGGAGGCGTTCTACGTCCCGCGCACGGACTGGATGCTGCAGGCCCTGCTCGCCGTCATCCCGCTGCAGCTCTTCGCCTACCACATCGCCCGCAAGCGCGGGCTGAACGTCGACAAGCCGCGCAACCTGGCGAAGACCGTCACGGTGGAGTAGCCCGACCAGGCCGGAGCCGTGTCGCGAATGTGTTCGCATGGAACACATTCGCGACACGGCATCCCCGTCGGGCCGCCCTTTCGCGGCAGCCGCAACCCGAACGCCTCGCGTTCCTTCGTCGTGGGTCGCCTCTACGATGAGCCGCATGCCCGTCGGGATCGACCTGCTGGAGATCGAGCGGATGGAGCAGGCGCTCGAGCGCCGGCCGGGGCTGGCGCTGCGGCTGTTCACCGACGGCGAGCGTGCGTACGCGGCGCGCAAGGGCCGACCCGGCCAGCACCTCGCGGCGCGCTTCTGCGCCAAGGAGGCGGTCGCCAAGGCGCTGCGGCTGGAGGTCTGGAGCCATCACGACATCGAGGTCGTCGGCGAGGGCGCGCAGACGCGCGTCGCCCTCCACGGTCCGCTCGCGCAGCTCGGCGTCGAGGTCGATATCTCGATGACGCACTCCAGGGCGACCGCCGGCGCGGTCGCGATCGTGCGGTGAGCGCGCCGCTTCCCGACTGGCTCGAGCCGCTCTACGGCGCCGAGCAGATGCGCGCGATCGACCGCTGGGCGATCGAGCAGCGCGGCGTCCCGTCGCTGGATCTGATGGAGCGCGCCGGCGCGGGCCTGGCGCTGTTCACCGACCGCGCCGTGCCGCGCGGGCCCGTCGCGGTCGTCTGCGGCAAGGGCAACAACGGCGGCGACGGCTTCGTCGCCGGGCGGCTGCTGCGCGAGCTCGGCCGCAGCGTGCGCGTGCTGCTGCTCGCGCAACGGCACGAGCACGGGGGCGACGCGGCGGTCAACCTCGCGCGCCTCGAGGGCGCGTGCGAGCCGTTCGACGCGCTGGCGCTCGCCGATGCCGCCGTCGTCGTCGACGCGATCTTCGGGACCGGCTTCGACGGCGAGCCGCGCGGCAGCGCCAAGGCCGCGATCGAGGCGATCGCCGGCTTCGGCGGCCCGGTGGTCTGCGCCGACATCGCCAGCGGCATCGACGCCTCGACCGGCGCGGCGGCGCGCGTGTCGGTGATCGCCACCACGACCGTGACGTTCCACGCGGCCAAGACCGGCCACTGGATCGCGCCCGGCAAGCGCCGGACCGGCGAGCTGCACGTCATCGACATCAAGATCCCGGCGGGCGCTCCGGTGCAGGCCGACGTCGGCCTGCTGACCGAGCGCGTGCACGCGCTGGTCCCCTCGCGCGACGCCGCGGCGACGAAGTTCAGCTCCGGCCACGTCGTCGTGGCCGGTGGCTCGCGCGGCCTGACGGGCGCGCCCTGTCTCGCCGGCGAGGCGGCGATGCGCGCCGGCGCCGGCTACGTGACGGCGCTCGTCCCCGCCTCGCTGGAGCTCGTCTTCGAGACGCGGCTGCTGGAGGTCATGACGCGCGCGATGCCCGACGCGGACGGCGCGCTGTCGCACGACGGCGTCGATGCCGCGCTCGCGGCCGTTGCTCGCGCCGGCGCGCTCGTGCTCGGCCCCGGCGCCGGACGCAGCGACGGCGCCGTCGCCTTCGTACGAGCGCTCGCCGCGCAGTCCGAGGTGCCCCTGCTGCTCGACGCCGACGGCCTCAACGCCCACGCCGGCGAGCTCGACTCGCTCGCGCTGCGCCGCGCGCCGACCGTCCTCACGCCGCACGCCGGCGAGCTCGCGCGCCTGCTCGAGTGCTCGAGCGACGAGGTCGGCCGCAGCCGCCTGCGCAGCGCCCGCGAGGCCGCGCAGCGCGCGGACGCGGTCGTCGTGCTGAAGGGCGACGACACGATCATCGCGCTGCCCGACGGTCGCGCCGCCGTCAACACCCTTGCCGCGCCGGCGCTCGCGACCGCCGGCACCGGCGACGTCCTGAGCGGCATCATCGGCGCGTTCCTCGCCAAGGGCATGGACCCGTTCGCCGCCGCCTGCGCCGGCGTGCGCCGCCACGCCGCAGCAGGGCGCGTCGCGGCGGCGCAGCACGGCGTCGACGGCGTCATCGCAAGCGACGTCATCGCGGCGCTGCCCAACGCCGTGCGCGGCGCGCCCGAGTAGCCTGCGCCGATGGCTGTTCAGCAGGACGTGGCGGTTCGCGCGGTCGCCCGCGTCAACGTCGCGGCGATCGAGCGCAACGTCGCCCGCATGCGGCGCGAGCTGGCCGCCGACGGCGCGCTCTGCGCGGTCGTGAAAGCCGACGGCTACGGCCACGGCGCGGTCCCGTCCGCGCGTGCGGCGCTCGCCGGCGGCGCGACCTGGCTGGCGGTCGTCGCGGCGCACGAGGCCAGCGCGCTGCGCGACGCCGGCATCCACGCCCCGATCCTCGTGATGGGCGCGCTGTCGCCGCACGAGCTCGACATCGCGCTCGCCGCCGACGCCGACGTCATCGCCTGGGACGAGGACTTCATCGCCGCGGTGGCGGCGCGCGGCGGCGGCTCGGTGCACGTCAAGCTCGATACCGGCATGGGGCGGCTCGGCACGCGCGACGCCGCCGCGGCGACGCGCGTCGCGGAGCTGGCGGCGGCGACCGACGACGTCTACCTCGCGGGCGCGATGACGCACTTCGCCACGGCCGACGAACGCGGCGACAACTTCTTCGGCCGCCAGCTCGCGCGCTTCGAGGCCTGGGCGCGCCCGCTGAAGGCCGCACACCCGTCGATCATCCTGCACGCCGCCAACAGCGCGGCCACGCTGCGAGACCGCGCGGCGCACTTCGACATGGCCCGCGCCGGCGTCGCGATCTACGGGCTGGATCCGTTCCTCGAGGATGCCGGGGCGCGCGACCTGCAGCCCGCGCTGGAGCTGCGCTCCTACGTCGCCGCGGTCAAGCCGATCGCGGCCGGCGAGAGCGCGGGCTACGGCCGGCGCTTCGTCGCCGCCGGACCGACGCACACCGCGACGATCCCGATCGGGTACGGCGACGGCGTGCGCCGCGCCCTGACGAACAACGCCGAACTGCTCGTACGCGGCGCGCGGCGCCCGCTCGTCGGCACGGTCAGCATGGACAACGTCATCCTCGATGTCGGCACGCCGCCCGCGGCCGCCGTCGGCGACGCGGCGATCCTGATCGGGTCGCAGGGCGACGAGTGCATCAGCGCCGAGGAGGTCGCGGCGCGACTGGGCACGATCAACTACGAGGTGACCTGCGGGCTGCTGCCGCGCGTGCCGCGGGTCTACCACCGCGACGGCGAAGCCGTCGTGTGACGTCGTCCGAAGGTCAGAGTTTGCGATGACCGCAGGTGTAACGTCGTCCGAAGGTCAGAGCTTGCGATGACCGCAGGCCGAAACCGCTTACACATCGCGCGCGAGGCGCTGGGGGGTTGCGACGCCTGGGTCGTCGGCGGCGCGCTGCGCGACGAACTGCTGGGCCGCTGGACCGCGGATCTCGACATCGTCGTCGACGGCGATGTCGGCGCGGCGGCGCGCGCGGTCGCCCGTGCCGCGCGCGGGCCGGCGTTCGAGCTCTCCGACGACTTCGGCGCCTGGCGCGTGATGGCCCGCGACCGCAGCTGGCAGATCGACCTCAGCCCGCTGCGCGGCGGCTCGCTCGAGTCCGACCTCGCACTGCGCGACTTCACGGTCAACGCGATCGCCGAGCCGCTGGCGGGCGGCGTGCGGGTCGACCCGCACGGTGGGACGGACGACCTCGCGGCCGGCCGTCTGCGCGCCGTCGGCCCGCACTCGCTGGCGGACGATCCGCTGCGCGTCGTGCGGCTCGTGCGGTTGGCGGCGGAGCTCGGGCTGCAACCCGACGGTGAGACGATCGAGCTCGCCGGCGCGAGCGCGCCCGCGAGCGCCACGGTCGCCCAGGAGCGCGTCTTCGCCGAGCTGCGGCGGATCATCGCCGGCGACGGGGTCATCGCCTCGCTCGCGCTGATGGACGAGATCGGGCTGACCGCCGCGATCCTGCCCGAGATCCAGGCGCTGCATGGCGTCGAGCAGAACCGCTACCACCACGCCGACGTCCACGCGCACACGATCGAGGTGCTCGAGCAGGTGATGGCGCTGCAGGCCGACCCGGGCGCAGTCTTCGGCGCCGAGCGCGCAGACGCGATCACGGCGCTGCTCGCCGAGCCGCTCGGCGACGAGCTCGACCGCGGCTTCGCGCTGCGCCTCGGCGCGTTGCTGCACGACGCCGCCAAGCCCGTGACGCTCGGCCACCGCGACGACGGCTCGCCGACGTTCCTCGGCCACGACCGCGCCGGCGCCGACCTCGCGCGCGAGGTCCTCACGCGCCTGCGCACCAGCGAGAAGCTCAAGGCGCACGTCTGCGCGCTCACGCGCCAGCACCTGCGGCTCGGCTTCCTCGTCCACGAGATGCCGCTGTCGCGACGCGCGCTCTACGGCTATCTGAAGACGACCGAGCCCGTCGAGGTCGACGTCACGCTGCTGTCGGTCGCCGATCGGCTGGCGACGCGCGGCCGCAAGGCCGAGGAGTCGATCGCCAGGCACCTCGAGCTCGCGCGCGAGGTCATGCCCGCGGCGCTGCGGTGGCGCGCTGAGGGGCGTCGCACGCCGCTCGTGCGCGGCGACGCGCTGGCAGCCGCGCTGGCGATCGAGAGCGGTCCCCAGCTCGGCCGGCTGCTCGCGGAGATCGACGAGGCGCGCTTTGCCGGCGACGTGACGACGCCCGACGAGGCCGTCGCGTTCGCGGCGCAACGGCTCGAGCGCGCCGACTAGGCTTCGCGGAGCGATGGCCGCCACCGATCCCGACTGCCTCTTCTGCAAGATCGTCGCCGGTGAGATCCCGGCCACGATCGTCGCCGCGGACGAGCGCACGATCGCCTTCATGGACATCAACCCGGCGACGCGCGGCCACGCGCTCGTGATCCCGCGCGCCCATGCCGCCGACGTCCACGAGATCGAGACCGAGGACCTCGAGGCGGTCGCGGCGACGGCCAAGCGGATCGCCGCGCTGCAGCTCCAGCGGCTCGGCGCGGACGGCGTCAACCTGCTCAACTCCAGCGGTTCGGCCGCCTGGCAGACGGTCTTTCACTTCCACATGCACGTCATCCCGCGCTACGCGGGCGACCCGCTGCGGCTGCCCTGGAAGCCGTCCCCCGGCGACCTGGACGACATCGGCGCGGCCGGCGCCGAGCTCGCCGGCTGACGCGGGCGCGCGCTTGCGCGGTCGATTCCGGCAGCGCGGTGCGTCATATTTGTCGGATGTACGGCGTCCCTCAGCGATCGAGCAGCCGCGCGCGCCGCCGCGTCGCGGTCGCGGGGATCGCCACCGCGGTCAGCGCGCTCGTGGTGTCGGCGGCGTTCGCGGCCGCGTCGAAGACGGTCGTCGTCTCCGATCCCGACGACGACGTCAGCGGCGCGCTCGACATCACCCGCGTGTCGCTGCAGCGCAGCTCCGACGGGCAGCTGCGCGCCGTCGTGACGTTCGCCGAGAAGCTCACGCCGAAGACGCTGCTGGCGAGCTCGGGTCCGCCCGGCTCGGCCTGCCTGCGGATCTGGACGAACCCTGACGCCGACACGAAGGCGATGCGGCCCGACCGGCTCGCCTGCGTGACGGCGCGCGCGCAGGACGAGTTACGCGGCGGCGTCTACGAGGTGACCGGCGCCGAACTGCCCAAGCGGCTCGCCGACGCCTCGGTCAAGCGCACGGCGAGCGGTCGCAGCATCGTGATCCGCTTTTCGCAGAGCTCGCTCGGCCGGCCGCAGCGCATCCGCTTCGCGGCCGAGTCGACGCGGCCCGGCTGCGAGCGGCCGAGCTGCATCGACACCGCCCCCGGCAGGGGCGCCGTGCGAGCCTTCAGGCTGCGCTAGCCCAGCCGGCTCATGCCACGCACGGCAAGCGTGCCGAAGACCGTCACAAGCGCTGCGAGGGCCAGCAGTGCGGGCCATGTCGTCGCCCAGGTGACGTCGCCGACGAATCCCTGGCGCATGCCCTCGAGCACGTGCGTCACCGGGTTGATGTCGGCGAGCGTGCGCAGCCAGTCCGACAGCAGCTCGCGCGGGGCGTAGGCGGTCGTGAAGAAGATGACGATGAACGAGCCGACCTGCATCAGCGGCGCCGCCTGCTGGGTGCGGAAGCGCAGCGCGAGCACGGTCGCATAGCAGGCGACCGCCGCCGCGAAGCCCATGATCAGCAGCGCGCCGAGCATCAGCGCGCCGATGCCCGGCCAGCTCACGCCGAGCGCGAACGAGACGCTCAGCAGGAAGGCCGCCGGCAGCAGCGAGCGCAGGCAGGCCGACCCGACGACGCCGGCCAGCAGCACCGGCCGCTTCGCCGGCGCGAGCATCAGCCGATCGAACCAGCCCTGCTCGATGTCGCGGGCGAGGTTCACGCCCGTCGCGGCGCCCGTGAAGCCCGCGCCCTGCAGCATCCCGACGGGCACGATGAACGTGCGGAAGTCGTCGGCGCTGAAGCCGGGCAGCTGCGCCGCCTTCCCGAACGCGGCCGACAGGCCGAGCATGAAGATCGTCGGTGCGAGCACGCCGGGGATCGCGCCGCCCGGCACGCGCAGGATCTCGTTGAGGCCGCGGCGCATGAGCGCGCCGATCGTGCGCAGGTCCTCGCGCAGCGCGCTCATGACTGGCGCAACCGTCCGCGCAGCGCGAGCACGGACAGGCCGGTCGCGACGACCGCGACCGCGCCGGCGGCGGCCAGGCCCTCCAGCAGCGGCGCGAGCTCGTTGCCGAAGGCGATCGGCTGGCGCATGCCGTCGGCGATGTAGGAGAGCGGGTTGTAGACGGCGATCACGTCGGCGGGGAAGCTGAGCAGGTTCGCCGGGAAGAACGCCGACGAGACGAACAGCACGACGAAGACGATCGGGAAGATGCCCTGCACCGTCGAGGCGTTGCGGGCGCGCAGCGCGATCATCACGCCGAGCGCGCCGAACCCCGTCCCGGCGACGACGCCGATCGCCAGCACGCACAGCACGCCGAGCACGCCGCCCTTGATCGAGGCGCCGAAGATCGCGCCGAGGACGAGGAAGTACGTCACCTGCAGCACGGCGATCACGCTCGCCGCGAGCACGCGACCCAGAACGATCGCCAGGCGCGGGGTGGGGGAGGCGACGAGGCGATCGAAGAAGCCGCCCTCGATGTCGAGTGCCGCGGCGATCCCGGCGCTGACGCCGCCGAGCAGCAGCGACTGCGTGATCGCCGCAGCGAGCTGGAAGTCGAGGAAGCCGTCGACGGCGGGAAAGCCCTCGAGCGACGTCGTGCGCTCCAGGCCGCCGACGGTGACCGCGAGGAACAGCGTCGGGAAGAGGACGAGCGGGGCGAGGAACTGCGGCCGGCGAAACGCGTTGCGCAGCGCCCGCCGCGCGAGCGCGAGCGAGGCGGCCCTCACACGAGTTCCGCGGCGGCCTGCGGCTCGGGCTCGGCGGCGCCCTCGAGATGCTCGCCCGTCTTGGCCAGGAAGACGTCGTCGAGCGTCGGCTGCTTGAGCTCGAGCTCGGCGACGGTGAAGCCGGCGTCGTCGAGCGCGCGCAGGATCGGCGCGATGCCGGCGGCGCCGTGCTCGAGACCGATCGAGAGGTGGCAGCCCTCGGTCGCGGGGCGGTGGTCGCCGAAGCCGCTGACGACCGCCTGTGCGCGGCCGACGTCCGAGCAGTCGGCGAGCACGAGGTCCAGGTGCGGCGTGCCGATCTCCGCCTTCAGCGCGGCGGGCGTGCCGCCCGCGACGATCCGGCCGGCGGCGATGATCCCGAGACGGTCGGCGAGCTGGTCGGCCTCTTCGAGGTACTGGGTCGTGAGGAAGACGGTCGTGCCCTCGTCGCGCAGGCGGCGGACCTCGTCCCACAGCGTCACGCGCGAGGTCGGGTCCAGGCCGGTCGTGGGCTCGTCGAGGAACAGCACCTCGGGCTCGTGGATGAGCGCCATCGCGAGATCCAGGCGCCGGCGCATGCCGCCGGAGTACGTGCCGACGCGGCGGTCGGCGGCCTGGCTGAGCCCGACGCGCTCGATCAGCTCGGCGCCGCGGGCGCGGACCCTGCGCGGCGCGATTGCGTGCAGGGTTGCCTGCAGCTCGATCAGCTCGCTGCCGGTCATGAGCGGGTCGAGCGCCGCGTCCTGCAGGGCGACGCCGATCCGGCGGCGCACCTGCGCGGGCTCCCTGGCGACATCGAAGCCGGCGACGCGGGCGTGGCCGCCGGTCGGCCGCAGCAGCGTGACGAGCATGCGCACCGTCGTGGTCTTGCCGGCGCCGTTGGGTCCGAGGAAGCCGAAGACCTCGCCGGCGGCGACCTCGAGGTCGATGCCGTCGACGGCCTTGATGGCGCCCTTGAACTCACGCTCAAGTCCGATGACCTCGATCGCTGCGATTGGATCGATGCTATTGCACGCGCAACTTCTTTCGGAGGGGGCGGACGCAACAACAACCGGTCAAGCGTGTTGAATGCGGGCATGAAACGCCATCGTCTTCTCCTCAGCTCAACCGGGCTGGCGGCCGCCGCCGCCCTCGTGCTTCCCGCGGCCTCGCCCGCGAAGATCGCCGAGCTGGGCCAGCTCACCGACGGCGTCCGCGGCGCCTGTCCCGAGAACTGCCAGGCCGTCAGCCGCACGACCGGCTACCAGGCCAAGGTCGGGCCCGACCGCACGCTCTACCAGGCGCCCGCCGACGGCCGCGTCGTCGCGTGGACGATCGCCCTCGGCAAGCCCGGACCCAAGCAGACCGCGTTCTTCACCGAGCGCCTCGGCGGCGAGTCGCAGGCCACGATCGTCGTCCTTGCGCCCGACAAGAAGCTCGTCCGCCGCGTCGTCGCCAAGGCGCCGTTGCAGGAGCTGACCGACTACTTCGGTCAGGTCGTGCAGTTCCCGCTCGAGCGCTCGCTGCGGATCAAGAAGGGCCAGTACGTGGGCCTGTCCGTGCCGTCGTGGGCGCCCGCGCTGCAGATCGGCCTGGGCGCGGACACGTCGTGGCGCGCCAGCCGCGCCAAGGACACCTGTGGCGACACGGCGACGCAGTCGGCGCTCGTCGGCTCGCGCAGATCGGTGCGGTTCTCCTGTCTGTTCAAGACCGCGCGCCTGACCTACAGCGCGACGATGATCACGAACCCGACGAAGGAGCCGGCCGCCGCAGCACCGACCACGCGGTAGCCACGGGACGGCCGCGCGCTGTCACGGCCGCCGTCAGCAGGCGCCGGGGTTCTGCGCGCAGAAGTCCTCGAACTCGGCGCCGCCGCCGGCGCCCGTCGTGGGCGTCCCCGTCGGCGGGGACTGACCGCCCGTCGTCGCCGAGCCGGCGGGCGGGGCGGGCGGTGTCTGCGCGGGCGGCGTCGCGGCCGGGGGCGTGGTGCCTGCCGGAGGCGGCGTCGTGCTCGTCGCGGTCGTCGTCGCCGAGGGTGTGGTGGCCGCCGCGGGCGGGGCCTCGGTCGTGCCGGTCGGGATCGTCAGGTCGGGCGCGGTCTTCGGGACCTGCGTCGACAGTTCGTCATCGGAGCCGCAGGCTCCCAGCCCGCCGGCGAGCGTCAGGACGGCGAGCAGGCTGAGAAGGCGCTGGCGGCGCATGCCGGGACCGTCGTTCAGCTGACCGGGTCCATGCGCCGGCCGCAGTGCGGGCAGTCGTTGAGGTCGCGCTGGCAGAGCTGGTCGCACCAGGGACAGAAGCGCAGACTCTCGACGGCCCACGGCAGGCGGGACTTCGACGGCGCGAGCGGGAGGACCTTGCCGACGATCTCCAGCGTCTCGCCGCTGTGCCTGTCGACGTAGACCCGACCGGGCTCGGCCTCGCGGATGATCTCTCGACCGGTCTTGGGTGCGCGCATCCGGTAGCGCTGAGGAGCTTCCACGGGGCCACCCTAGCAAGCGGACCCGCTGCAAACGCGCGTGGCGCGGGGCCGGCGCGCCCGCCCCGGCGGTAAGGGAACGCCGTCCGGGCCGCTTGATTAGACTCCCGCGCTCGCATGAGCCAAACACCCCTGAGGAACAGACTTCTTGGCGTCGCCGCGTGTGGCCTGCTGGCCGCCGGCTTGAGCGCCTGTGAGAGCGACAACGTCGGCAAGAACGCGGATCTGATCGCGGGCAAGAAGGCCTTCGCGCAGAAGTGCAGTTCATGTCACGTGCTGGCACGTGCGGACGCAAAGGGCACCATCGGACCGAACCTCGACGAGGCCTTCCGCCAGGCCCTCAGCGAGGGCTTCGGGCGCGACACGATCCACGGCGTCGTGTTGTCGCAGATCGACCATCCCGCCGAGGTCCCCAAGGACAGCCCGGCCTACATGCCCGCCGACCTCGTCAGCGGCAAGGCCGCGAGCGACGTCGCCGCCTACGTCGCGGCGGTCGCCGCGCGGCCCGGCAAGGACGCGGGCAAGCTCGCGACGGCCGTGCCCGCCGCGGGCGCCGGCAAGCCGATCGCGGCGAAGGACGGCAAGCTCGAGATCCCCGCCGACCCCAACGGCCAGCTCGCCTACGTGACCAAGAAGGCCACGGCGACCCCGGGCAGCCTGGAGATCTCCTCCAAGAACGACGCCTCGATCCCGCACGACATCGCGCTCGAGGGCGGCGGCGTGAGCGGCAAGGGCGACACCGTGCAGGGCGGCGGGGTGTCGAAGTTCACCGTCACGCTGAAGGCCGGCGCCTACCAGTACTACTGCACGGTCGCCGGGCATCGCGAGGGCGGCATGGAGGGCACGCTCACCGTCAAGTAGGCGGTTGGGCGCGCGCGGCGCGCGGCTTGGCAGGCAGGCGCTGGTCGGCGGGCGGGCGCTTGGCGCGCGTTCGCGGTCCGTCAGCGCCGTGAACGAGCGCCGAATCCGTCAGCGATGCTCGAGCTGTACTAGAAGATCGCCTTGAGCGCGACCGCGAGCAGCGCGATCGCGATGCACACGGCGAGCACGCGGAGGAGGAAGGCGAAGGCGGCCTCCTCGGATTCCCAGGGCGGTCGCACCGCGTTCTAGATGATGTAGATCGCCGTGTACACGACGATCCACATGACGTCGACGAAGTGCCAGTAGATGCCCGGCACCTCGACGCCGTGATGGTGCTCGGGCGAGAAGTGCCCGCGGAAGGCCCGTACGGTCACCATCACGAGCAGCGTCAACCCGACGAAGACGTGTGCGCCGTGCAGACCCGTGAGCCCGTAGAAGATCGTGCCCTGCGCGTGGTCCTGCGGGGAGAACCCGATGTGGACGTACTCGTTGATCTGGATGAAGAGGAAGGTGGCGCCGAGCAGCGAGGTCAGCACCATCCCGGCCTTCAGACCGAAGTTGTTGCCGTTCTTGATCGACGTCTGCGCCCAGTGCATCGTCAGCGACGAGCTCAGCAGGATCGCCGTGTTCATACCGGCGATCGCGACGGGCAGCTCGACGCCGTCGATCGGGAACCAGGTGTGGCCCTCGGCGACGAGACGGATGAAGAAGTAGGCCGTGAAGAAGGCCCCGAACACCATGATCTCCGAGATGATGAACAGCAGCATCCCGAGGATCTCGTGCGAGACGCGCGAGCTGCGGTTGGCGATCGGCGGCCCGTGGTGGCCGTGGTCGTCGTCGTGGTGGTCGAGCGCGATCCCCGCGCTGATCCCTGAAGCCTCCATCAGCCCTGCACCTCGGCGCGCGCCTCGGCGACGATGTGCTCGACGTCCATGTTGGCCGCCTTGCTGACGCGGTCGACGAGGTCGGAGCGCATCCAGCCGGACTTCGTCTCCGGCAGCGTCGAGATGATGATCCGCGACACGCTGTAGAACTGCAGCGCGTTCATCGTCGCCGTGTAGGGATCGGGGTCGCCGATCATCCCCGCGACGAGCAGCCCCTCGCGACGCATCTTGTCCAGCGTGTTGCCCAGCCGCGCGCGGGCGACCGCGGCGGCGCGACCGTCGCGGTGCGCCTCGAGCGGCACGACGACGATGAAGAGCATGTCGTCGGCCTCGGCGGCGATCTCCTTCATGCGACCGCGCAGCGTGCCGCGCCCGGCCGTGACGTTCGCGACGACAAGGGTGACCTGGAAGGGGAGACCCTCGGCGTCGATGTCGGAGACGACGTGCGTCACGGGCACCGCGGTGCTGCCCTGGATGCGCTCGATCAGATCGCGCCGCAGCCAACCCGAGGATGCCTGCGGCAGCGTCGAGATGATGACCTCGTCGGGTTCGTGCTCGCTGATCGCGTCGAGCGTCGCCGTGTAGGGATCCTCGTCGCCGATGTCGCCGCCGGCGACGATGTCCTCGCCGCGCAGGTACGACAGCGCGAGGTCCAGGCGCACCTGCGCCGCGTCGCGCACGGCGTCGTCGTAGATGACGTAGCCCGACTTGGGCCGTGTCATCGGCACGATGAGCGTGAAGACCGTGTCCGGCTCCTTGGCGCGCTCGCGCACGAGCTCGAGCATCGACGCGCCGCCGATCGTCTGGTTGGCCACAACGAGGATGTGCTTGGACATCGCTGGCTACTCCTGATCCTTGGTGGCGCCGGACGATCCGTGCCCGTGACCCGCCGCTGAAGCGGCCGCACCCGCAGGCTGCGGTATCTCGCCGCCCTTCAGGACGCCGTGCACCGCGCCCGGGACGCCGTACTCGTAGGGGCCGCCGACGACGGTCGGGATCGCGTCGAAGTTGAAGATCGGGGGAGGTGAGGTGACGAGCCACTCGAGCGTGAGGGCGCGCCACGGGTTGGACTCGGCGCGCGGGCCACCGCGCCAGGACGTGATCATGTTGTAGGCGAACACGAGCGCGCTGAGGCCGAGGAAGAAGCTCATGATCGAGATCGCGAGGTTCCAGCCCGCCCACTGCTCGGCGTAGTCGGCGACGCGGCGCGGCATGCCCTGGATGCCGATGACGTGCATCGGCGCGAACGTCGCGTTGAAGAAGATGAACGTCGTCCAGAAGTGCAGCTTGCCCAGGCGCTCGTCGTACATCCGGCCCGTCATCTTCGGGAACCAGTAGTAGACGCCGGCGAAGATCGTGAACAGCGATCCGCCGAACAGCACGTAGTGGATGTGGGCGACGATGAAGTACGTGTCGCTGACGTGGATCGTCACGGGGATGACCGCGAGCATCACGCCCGAGATCCCGCCGAGCGTGAACATCGTCAGAAAGCCGAGCGCGAACAGCATCGGCGTGTCGAGGTGCAGCACCCCGCGCCACAGCGTCGCCAGCCACGAGAAGATCTTGATGCCGGTCGGCACGGCGATGATCGCCGTCGTGATCATCATCGGGACGCGGATCCAGTCCTGCATGCCCGAGACGAACATGTGATGCGCCCAGACCGTGAAGCCGAGCACGACGATCGCCAGCAGCGAGAAGGCCATCATGCGGTAGCCGAAGATCGGCTTGCGCGACTTCACCGCGAGGATCTCGGAGATGATCCCGAACCCGGGCAACATCATGATGTAGACCGCCGGGTGCGAGTAGAACCAGAAGATGTGCTGGTACATCAGCACGTCCCCGCCGCCCACGGGTTCGAAGAAGTTGAAGCCCAGCGATCGGTCGAAGAAGACCATGAACTGCGAGACGGCGACGAACGGCGTCGCGATCACGACGAGCAGCGACGTCGAGAAGTTCGCCCAGACGAGCAGCGGCATCCGGAAGAAGCTCATCCCGGGCGCACGCATGGTGATGATCGTCGCCAGGAAGTTCAGCGCGGTCGCGATCGACGACGCGCCCGCGAACTGCACCCCGATCGTGAAGAAGACCTGCCCTTCCGGCGCCGTCACCGAGAGTGGGGCGTACGCCGTCCAGCCGCTGGCGAACGAGCCGCCGGGCGCGCCGAAGGACATGAGCATCATGATCCCGGCGAGCGGCAGCATCCAGAACGACAGCGCGTTCAGACGCGGGAAGGCCATGTCCGGCGCGCCGATCATGAGCGGCAGGACGAAGTTCGCGAGGCCCGCGAAGACCGGGATGATGAACAGGAAGATCAGCAGCGAGGCGTGGACGCTGAACAGGCCGTTGAACGTGTTCGGGTCGACGAACTGCTTGCCCGGCTGCGCGAGCTCGGCGCGCATGAGCATCGCGAACAGGCCGCCGATGAAGAAGAAGAAGAACGAGGTCACGACGTACTGGATGCCGATGACCTTGTGGTCGGTGTTGACCTTGAAGTAGTCCCTCCACGAGTGCGCGCCGTGGCTGGCGTGGTCGTCGGCGACGGTCTTCTTGCCGGCCGCCCAGTAGAACCAGTAGTCGAAGGCGCCAAGGCCGATGAGGAAGCCGATCGGCGCGAGGAACAGCGACAGCTCGAGCACCGCGAAGCCGTCCAGCAGCGGGTCCAGGTCGTACCAGGACCGGAAGATGAAGATGATCACGTACGACAGCGCCGTGGCGAGCGCGGTGCCCAGAGCAGCCCTGGGCATTCCGGGTCCTCGGAGCCTGCTGACCATCTAGCGCGTCCTTTCCATCGGGGTGCTCACTTCCCGGCAACCTCGCCGAGATACTTCACGAGCGCTTCGAGCTCTTCGGCCGAGAGCGTAGCGCCGTAGTTCTTGGGCATGATCCCCGCTTGGAAGCCGGCGGCGATCGCCTTGTCCGGCTCGACGATCGCCTCCTCGGTGAACGCCGCGTCCTTGCCCGCGAGGACCTTGTCGAGGTCGGGGCCGGTCTGGCTCTGCGTGCCGGCGTCGGCCAGCGT
Source organism: Solirubrobacterales bacterium (assembly GCA_038255395.1). Classification (GTDB taxonomy): domain Bacteria; phylum Actinomycetota; class Thermoleophilia; order Solirubrobacterales; family Solirubrobacteraceae; genus CADCVQ01. The sequence goes on along the minus strand of JBBSLI010000023.1, from coordinate 37,062 downwards.
GTGGCAGGCGCCGCAGGCGGTCGCGGATCCGTTGCCGTCGGTGAAGAGGGCCTTGCCGTCGATCTCGCCGTCGGCGGTCGCCGCGGCGGGCGCCTTCTGCTCGGCGAGCCACTTGTCGAACTCGGCCGCGGGAACGACGCGCGTCTGGGCACGCATGACCGAGTGGCCGAGGCCGCACAGCTCGGCGCACACGACGGGGTAGTTGCCCAGGCGGTTGGGCGTGATGCGGTACTTCGTCTCGATGCCCGGGACGGCGTCGACCTTCATCCGGAACGCCGGGACCCAGAAGTCGTGGATGACGTCGAGCGCCTTGACGAAGAAGCGCACCGGCTGATCGACGGGCACGACCAGCTGCGTGGACTTGATCGGCTTGCCGTCGGCCTGCGGGTACTCGAACGTCCAGGCGAACTGCTGGCCGACGACGTTGATCCGCATCTCGTTGGCCTGCGCCTCCTCGATGTCGTTGAGGACGACCCAGGCGTACGAGCACAGGATGACGAGCACCACGGCCGGGATCGCGGTCCAGATGACCTCCAGGCGGGTGTTGCCGTGGATCGGCGGGCCGTCGAGCTGCTCCTCGCCGGGGCGCATCTTGAAGTTGCGCACGCTGAACAGCACGATGATCGTCACGGTCACGAAGACCGGCACCGAGGTCCAGATCAGGACGTCGTAGAGATGATCGATCGGGCCGGCCTGGGTGGAGGCCTGTTCGGGGAACCATTCGATCAGCAGTCCCACGGCGATACCGACCGCGGAAGCGATCACGCCGTGGATCACCATCCACAGCACCGGGGTTTTCTCGTCGCGCGCTCGTTCCCGTCTCATGCGGCCCGGCATCCTATGGGGTGCGCGCGACGAACGCGATCAGGTACCCCGGCGCCGGGCGCAGCGGCGCTCGACGGGGGCTTCGAGCCCGCCGCCGGCGCGCGTCTGCGAGGGACTCAGGCGGCGATCGCGGGGGCCGCGCGGAAGCGACGCGTGTCGCGGAACGCGGAGGGGGCGAGCCCGTGGTGGCGCCGGAACGCCTTGGCGAACTGGGCCGGCTGGCGGTAGCCGACCCGCTGCGCGACCTCGCGCACGGTCAGGCCGCGGGTCGTGAGCAACTCCGCGGCGCGCTCCATGCGAACGGCCGTGAGGTGCTCACGGAAGGTCGTCTCGCCGATCTCGGCGTAGGAACGCTGCAGCTGACGCCGTGAGGAGGCGACGCGACGGGCGATCTCGTCGAGCGACAGATCGGACCCGTATTCCGTTTCCACGATCGCGACGGCATCGCGAAACAGGCTCGTGCGGTGACGGACGGTGGCGGGACGCTGAACCGGAAGTTCCATGGTCACTGTTACGAGGCCTTACCCACTCGAGGATGCGCGCATGGGCCCAACTTGGCGCGTTGACGCTCGCCGTCGGTACGTTACTCCCGTCAGGCGGGCCTTTCGAGTCCGCCGGCGGCGCGCCGGCTAGTACGGCCGTCCGGACGTTCTGCGTGGAATCCCGGGATGCCCGGCCGGGATCTGACGGTCGGCGGTGACCCGCCTTCGTGCTGGTGGCACGGGGCGGGCGCCGGCGGGCGTCAGGCACGGTTCGGGCGCCCGGGAAACGCGCAGAACTTGCGGACGGCCGTACTAGTGCTGTGAGCCGAGGTCTTCGGGCAGCGCGCGCATCTCGCGGCGCGCGTCTGCGATCCAGCGGATGATCACCCAGATGGTCAGCACGAGACCGCTGACGAGCAGGAACAGGCCGAGCGTCACGCCGACGAGCGTCAGCGTGATGCCGAGCGCCAGCAGGATCGGCTGCAGGCTCGGACCGGGGAGGTGGATGTGCTCCCCGGGCGGCGGTGTGTCGGGCTCGAGCGTGCTCACGGCGCTCAGGAGACGTAGATCGCCGCGGCGACGAACGTCATGCCGAACATGAACATGACGACCACGGCGGCCAGGAGGCCGGAGCGGAGGTTCTTGCGGGCGAGTTTCTGATCCATGCGGGCGGGAGTCTAGAGCTTGACGTCGAGCACCATCGCGCCGAACAGCAGCGCGAGGTACAGCAGCGAGAACAGGTACAGGCGCAGCGCGCTCTTGCGGTCCGCCCGCCGGTACAGCAGGACGGCAGCGCCGATGAAGATCCCGCCGAGCACGATCGAGGAGACGAGGTAGATGGCGCCCAGCCCGCCCGCGCAGAACGGCAGCTGCGTGACCGCCCACAGCAGCACGCTGTAGAGCAGGATCTGCCGGCGCGTCTCCTGCTCGCCCTTCACCACGGGCAGCATCGGCACGCCGACGCGCTCGTACTCCTCCTTCATGAGCAGCGAGAGCGCCCAGAAGTGCGGCGGCGTCCAGAAGAAGACGATCGCGAACAGATACAGCGGCATGCCGCCCAGCCCGCCGGTGACGGCGGCCCAGCCGACGAGCGGGGGTATCGCACCCGCTGCGCCACCGATGACGATGTTCTGCGGCGTGCGGCGCTTGAGCCACACGGTGTACACGAAGACGTAGCCCAGAAAGCCGGTGAACGCCAGCGAGGCGGCCAGCAGGTTCACGGTCGACGTCAGCAGGACGAAGGACAGCAGCGCCAGCACGCAGCCGTAGACGAGCGCTGCGCGCGGCGAGACGCGCCCCGCCGGCACGGGCCGGTCGGCGGTGCGCGCCATCAGCGCGTCGATGTCGCGGTCGTACCAGTGGTTGACGGCGCCCGCGCCGCCGGCCGACAGGTAGCCCCCGGCGACCGTCAGCGCGATCAGGCCGAGCGAGGGATCGCCGGCGATCTCCATCGTGCAGACCGTCGTCAGCAGCAGCAGCGACTGCACCTTGGGCTTCGTCAGCGCGACGTAGTCCGAGACGACCTGACGCCACCCCGTCTGGACGGGGGCGACGACGACCTGGGAGGCCTCCATCAGTGCTCCGACGATCCCGCCGCAGCGGGGCTCAGGTCACCCTCGGTCTGGCGCGCGACCTGCCGGCGGATGTCCTTCATCGGCTCCACCGAGCGCACGCGCGGGATGACGTCGAAGTTGTTGACCGGCGGCGGGGATTGCGTGAACCACTCCAGCGTGTTGGCCTTCCACGGGTCCGGCCCGGCGAGGACGCCCTTCTTCAGCGAGCGCACGCAGTTCCACACGGTCAGCAGGACGCCGAGGCCGAGCATGAACGAGCCGATCGTGGAGATGAGGTTGTAGAGCCCCAGGTTGCCGACGTCGGGGTACTCGTAGACGCGCCGCGGCATGCCCTCCAGCCCGATCGAGTGCTGGATCATGAACGTCACGTTGATGCCGATGTACATGAAGGCGAAGGACCATTTGCCCAGCGCCTCTGAGAGCATCCGGCCGGTGATCTTCGGATACCAGTAGTAGATCCCGGCGAAGATCGCGAAGACCGAGCCGCCGACGAGCACGTAGTGCAGGTGGGCGACGACGAAGTACGTGTCCTGCAACTGCCAGTCGACGGGGAAGACGGCGAGGAAGACGCCGGTGATGCCGCCGATCAGGAAGACCGAGATGAAGCCGACGCTGAAGATCAGCGGCGTCTTGAACTCGACCGTGCCGCGCCACAGCGTCGCGACCCAGTTGAAGATCTTCACGCCCGTCGGGATCGCGATCAGGAAGGAGCTGATCATGAAGAAGACGAGCACGATCGTCGCGCTCGGCGTCGTGAACATGTGGTGCGCCCACACGAGCAGCGCGAGGAAGGCGATGACGACCGTCGCCGCGGCGATCGCCTTGTAGCCGAAGATCGGCTTGCGCGCGAACACCGGCAGGATCTCCGAGATCATCCCGAAGCCCGGCAGGATCATGATGTAGACCTCGGGGTGGCCGAAGAACCAGAACAGGTGCTGCCACAGCAGCGGGTCGCCGCCCTGGCTCTGGTCGAAGTAGCCCGTCCCGAAGTGGCGGTCGGTCAGCAGCAGCGTCACGGCGCCCGCGATCACGGGCAGCGCGAGGATCAGCAGGATCGCGTAGACGAGCAGCGACCAGACGAACAGCGGCAGACGGCCCCAGCCCATGCCGGGCGCGCGCATGTTCGCGATCGTCGCGTAGAAGTTGATCGCGCCGAGCAGCGACGAGATACCGGTGAGGTGGATCAGGAAGATCCACGCGTCCATGCCGCCGGTCTGCGAGAACGTCTCCCCCGACAGCGGCGCATAGGACGTCCAGCCGGCCTCGGGCGGCGAGAAGAACAGCGACACGTAGAAGACGATGCCGCCCGCCAGCAGCAGCCAGTACGACAGCGCATTGAGCTTCGGGAACGCCATGTCGCGCGCGCCGATCATCAGCGGCAGGAAGTAGTTGCCGAAGCCGGCCATGATCGGCACGACGAACAGGAAGACCATCGTCGTGCCGTGCAGCGTGAACAGGGCGTTGTACGTCGACGGCGTCAGGAACGTGTTGTCCGGCGTGCCGAGCTGGACGCGCATCAGCAGCGCCTCGACGCCGCCCATGAGGAAGAAGACGAACGTCGTGACGAGGTAGAGGATCCCGATCTTCTTGTGATCGGTGGTCGTGACCCACGAGACCCAGCCGTGCTGCGGCTTGTCGACCCGCGCGGCGGTGATCTCGGGCACGAGGACCGCTGTATCTGTGGCTGCCATGACTCCTACGATCCCTCGCCCTGGGCTGCGGTCTCGCCGTCGCCCGCCGCGGCGTTCTCGGCCTCCGCCTCGCGACGCGTCTGCGCGGCCTTGTTGTTCGCGTCGATCTCGGCCTTCTTCGTCGCGAGCCAGGTCTTGAACTCAGCCGGCTCGACGGCGACGACCTTCGCGAGCATGTCGGCGTGGTTGCGCCCGCACAGCTCGGCGCACTGGCCCTTGAACGTGCCCGGCTCGGAGATCTTGAACCACGTGAAGTTCGTGTGCCCGGGGACGGCGTCCATCTTGCCGCCGAGCTCGGGGATCCACCATGAGTGCGCGACGTCCTGCGCGACGATCGTCAGCGTCACGGTCGTCTTCGTCGGGACGACGAGCGTCTCGTAGGAGAAGGTGAGCTCGTGGGCCGGGGTGTTGGGCTTGTCCGCGGGGTAGGTGTAGCGCCAGACGTAGCGCTGGCCGTTGACCTCGATGTTCAGTGCCCGGCCGTTGGGCGGCCGGGGCTGGTAGGCCGACGCGTTCTGGACGTTGACGACCCGCGCCGTCGGGAAGCCGTCGGGATCGGAGTTGGGCGGGTTGCGGATGTCGTCGAGCATCGCAAACGTCACGATCGCGAGGACCACGAGGACGGCGGCGGCGCCGAGCGTCCAGCCGATCTCCAGGCGCGTGTTGCCGCGGATCTGCGCGGGCACGGCGTTCTTGCGGGCGCGGAACTTGACGAGCGAGTACAGCAGCGCGCCCTCGACGCCGAAGAAGACGACGGCGGCGACGACGAGGATGTACTTGTAGAGCGTGTCGATGCTCTCGGCGTTCGGCGACCCGCCGCCGGACTCGGGCGTGAAGAAGTCGGCGGAGGCACCCGCTGTCAGCACGAGGACGCCCGTCAGCGCCGCGACGAGCGCGAGCGCGAAGACGCGGCGACGGGTTCGGAGACGGGCGGGGGCCAAAGCGGCGGGGATTGTATTCATGCTGCGGCGATCTGCTTTCCCCACGACATCCGGCGCGCCGAAGCGAGCCCTGGGCGGGCTCCGACAGCCGCCCCTGCCGGGGTCATCCACCGGCGAATCTCGGCGGCCGCTTCTCGAGAAACGCGGCGACTCCCTCGCGGAAGTCGGCGGACTGCGCCAGCTGCTGCTGGATGCTCGCCTCGAGCTCGAGCTGCTCGTCGAGGTTGGCGTACATCCAGGCGTTGATCTGGCGCTTGGAGCCCGCATAGGACTGCGTCGGGCCGGCCGCGAGCCCGTCCAGGGTGGTGAGGACGAACTCCTCGAACTCGTGGTCGGGCAGGACGTCGTTGACGAGACCCCACCTGCGCAGCTCCGACGCCGGTACCCGCCGGCCGAGCAACGCCATCTGCGTCGCGCGGCCCGCGCCGACGCGCGTGGAGATCAGCGCCAGCGCGCCGCCGTCGGGGACGAGGCCGATGTTGACGAAGGCCAGCAGCATGTACGCCGACTCGGCCGCGATCAGCAGGTCGCAGGTCAGCGCGAGCGAGCAGCCGATCCCGACCGCCGGGCCGTTGATCGCGGCGATGACCGGCTTGGGCATGCGCCGCAGCGTCGTGAGGATCGGGTGGTACACGGTCCGCAGCGTCGTCTGCACGTCGATGTCCCCCTCGGGGGTGAGCCCGCGCATGGTGAGCTCGCGCAGGTCGGCGCCCGAGGAGAACGCGCGTCCGCTGCCGGTCACGCAGACGGCGCGCACCGCGTCGTCCTCGGCGACGCTGCGGACGGCGTCGAGCAACTCGGTGCCGAGCTTGTGGTTCCAGGCGTTCAGCGCATCGGGACGGTTGAGGCGGATGATCGCGGCGTCCCCGCGGCGCTCGAGCTCGACGGTCTCGTACATGGACGGAGAAGCTATTACACGTGGCCGGGAGTGCTGCGGGGTTTTCCCGGATGCCCGGCCGCGATCTGACGGTCGACGGTGCGCCGCCTTCGTGCTGGTGGCACGGGGGCGCGTGCCGGCGGCCGTCAGGCGCGGATCGGGGCGCCGGGAGCACCCGCAGAACGTGCGGGTGCGTGTATTACCTTCAAGCGGATGGCTCGGCCCGTGATCGGCATCTGCACGCCGCTGGAGCGCGCTCGCTGGGGTGTGTGGGACCTCGACGCGTTCCTGCTGCCGCGCAGCTACGCCGACGCCGTCAACCGCGCCGGCGCGATGGCGCTGCTGCTCGCGCCCGACCCCGTGCTCACCGCGGACCCCGACGAGGTCCTCGACCGCATCGACGGGCTCATGCTCGCCGGCGGCGCCGACCTCGATCCGGCGAGCTACGGCGCCCGGCCGCACCCCGAGACGATCGGCAGCGTGCCCGCGCGCGACGCCTTCGAGGTCGCGCTCATGCGCCGCGCGCTGGAGCGCGACATCCCGGTGCTCGGCATCTGCCGCGGGATGCAGGTCATGAACGTCGCCCGCGGCGGGACGCTGCACCAGCACCTGCCCGAGCTGCTCGGGCACGAGCAGCATCGGCGCGTGCTCGGCAGCTTCGACGGCGCCGACCACGACGTGCGCCTCGCGCCCGATTCGCTCGCCGCCCGCGCGGCCGGCGAGGAGCTGCACGCTACGAAGTCCCATCACCACCAGGGCGTCGACCGCATCGGCGAAGGTCTGGTCGTGACGGGCTGGGCTGTCGTCGACGACCTGCCCGAGGCGATCGAGGTGCCGGGACACCGCTTCGCGCTGGGCGTGCAGTGGCATCCCGAGGCCGACGAGACGAGCCGCCTGATCGGCGCACTCGTCGAGCACGCGGCCGCGCGCGTGCGCTGAGGCCGGATTCAGGCTGAGGCCGACCGGCTCGGAGAAACGCTTCCGTACGGTCTGACGCCAGATCTATACTCGCGTCCTCGCGCGCGGAACGAGGACGATGGACTCGAAGCACCAGCCACCGGTGGTCGATCCGCCGGAACCAGACGAGGATGAGGAGGATCTCGACGAGGCGATGCCCCGCGTGCAGGTCACGCGACGCAGCCTCATCCTGGGGGTCTTCTTCGTCGTCTCCGCAGTCGCGTTCCTGTACCTCGTGCTGCCCCAACTGGCCGACCTGAGGAAGGACGGCGTGCGCGTCGGCGAGGGCAACCGCGTCTGGCTCGGCGTGGCGTTCGTCTTCACGCTGGCGTCCTTCGGTGGCTACGTGATGATGTTCCAGGGCGTCTTCGTCCGCGGCGGCGCGCGCGCGCGGATCGACTGGAAGGCCAGCTACCAGATCACGATGGCCGGCCTCGCCGCGACGCGGCTGTTCGCCGCCGGCGGCGCGGGCGGGATCGCGCTCACCGCCTGGGCGCTGCGCCGCTCCGGCATGCCGCGGCGCAAGGTCGCCGACAAGACGCTCGCGTTCCTGATCCTCACCTACGCGGTCTACATGGCCGCGCTCGTGATCTGCGGCTTCGGCCTGTACTGGGGCCTGCTGCCCGGTCCGGGACCGTTCGCGATCACGGTGATCCCCGCGCTGTTCGGGCTGGTCGTGATCGCGGCCGGGCTCGGCCTCTCACGCGTGCCGCCCGACCTGCAGCGCCGCCTCGAGGGCTTTGCGACGAGCGGCGGGCGCCTGGCGCGGATCGCCCAGCGCCTGGCCAACGCGCCGGCCGCGTTCTCGGCCGGGATGCGCGAGGCGCTGTGTCACGTGCGCGAGCGCGACCCGGCGCTGCTGGGCGCGGTCGCCTACTGGGGCTGCAACGTCGCCGTGCTGTGGGCGTGCTTCCACGCGTTCGGCGATCCGCCCCCGCTGCCCGTGATCATCATGGGCTACTTCGTCGGCTTCCTCGGCAACCTGCTGCCGCTGCCGGGCGGCATCGGCGGCGTCGACGGCGGCATGATCGGCGCCTTCGCCGCGTTCGGCGTGCCGCTGTCGCTTGCGGTGCCGGCGGTGCTGGCGTACCGCGTCTTCACGTTCTGGCTCCCGACGATCCCGGGCGCGATCGCCTACTTCCAGCTGCGCCGCACCGTCGCGCGCTGGCGCGAGGAGCGACCGCGCGGTGAGATCCCGGCGACGGCGGGCGCGTAACGAAATCGGCTGCCCCTACACTTTGTGAAGTGACCAGCCCCAGCCCTGACACCATCGAGAACGTCATCATCGTCGGCTCCGGCCCGGCCGGCTATACCGCGGCGCTCTACACGTCGCGCGCGAACCTCGATCCGCTCGTGATCGAGGGATTCCTGTGGGGCGGGCTGCTGCAGCAGACGACCGACGTCGAGAACTATCCGGGCTTCCCCGAGGGGATCGAGGGGCCGGAGCTGATGCAGCGGTTCCGCGACCAGGCCGAGCGCTTCGGCACCCGCTTCATCACCGACCAGGCGACGAAGGTCGAGCTCGCCGACGAGGCCGGCGGCGTGCACACGGTCTGGGTCGGCAAGGACGAGTACCGCGCTCGCACCGTGATCCTCGCGATGGGTGCCGAGCACAAGAAGCTCGCGGTCCGGGGCGAGGAGGAGCTCAGCGGCCGCGGCGTCTCGTACTGCGCGACCTGCGACGCAGCCTTCTTCAAGGACAAGCCGACGATGATCGTCGGCGGCGGCGACAGCGCGATGGAGGAGGCGATCTTCCTCTCGAAGTTCGCCTCGAACGTCGTGATCGTCCATCGCCGCGACGAGTTCCGCGCGTCGAAGATCATGCTCGAGCGGGCACGCTCGATCGAGAACATCGCGTGGCTGACGCCGTACACGGTCGAGTCCTTCGACGCCGGCGAGAAGGGCGGCCTCGAGGTCGCGCGCCTGCGCAACACGGAGAACGACGAGACCCGCGATGTCGAGGTCGCCGGTGCCTTCATCGCGGTCGGCCACGAGCCGCAGTCGCATCTCGTCGCGGGGCAGGTCGACCTCGACGACGAGGGCTACGTCATCACAGAGGGACGCTCCACGCGGACGCGCAAGCCCGGCGTCTTCGGTGCGGGCGACCTCGTCGATCACACGTACCGCCAGGCGGTCACCGCCGCCGGCTCGGGCACCCAGGCTGCGCTGGACGCCGAGTGGTATCTGCGCGACACGCCCGGGATCGCGGTGCCGGAGGGCATGCCCGCGGGCGATCTCGCCGAGGCGCAGTGGGCGCCCACGCGCGAGTCCTCGTAGACCGATCGCTCCGCACGGCCCGATGTGGCGGCGCTCGGTCCTCGAGCACGCGGACCCGGGACCTCCGGTCCCGGGTCGCTGAAGCCTCCATGCGAGTCCGCGTACGGTGCTCTGCGCTCCACCGACGTCCGTGTCGTGCGCTCCGATCGACCCTCCTGGTCAACCGCTAGGCTCTTTCTAGTCGGTTGCAGGGCCGGGCACACTAGGGCAGCTCCCCAGTCTTTTGACGAAGCGCGCACCAGCCGCCACAGGAATCACGGGGCCGGACAGCCTGCTCGAGCGGGAGGCGGAGTTGCGTGCGGTGGATGAGCTGCTGGAGGCCGGCAGCGCAGCGACCGGTCGGCTGCTGCTCGTCGAGGGTCACGCAGGGATCGGCAAGTCCGCATTGCTCGACGCCGCGGTCGCGCGCGCCCGCTCGCAGGGCATGACGGTGATGCGCGCCCGCGCCTCCGCACTCGAGAGCGATTTCGCGTTCGGGATCGCGCTGCAGCTCTTCGAGCCGCTGCTCGCGGGCGCCGACGACGAGACCCACGACCGCCTGCTCGCCGGCTCGGCCGCGCTCGCCGGACCGCTGCTCGAGCGCCCGACGAGCTGGGGCGGCGACGAGGCCGAGGACCGCTCCTACCCGGTGATGCACGGGCTCTTCTGGCTGTTGACGAACCTCGCCGAGACGGGGCCCGTGCTGATCGCGATCGACGACGCGCACTGGGCCGACCGCGCGTCGCTGCGGCTCGTGCTCTACCTCCTGCAGCGCCTGGACCAGATGGCGGTCTCGATCGTGGCCGGACGCAGGCTCGGCGAGCCCGGCGCGCCCGACGACCTGCTCGGCCAGATCGCCGCGCACGTCTCCAGTCGCCGTGTGCGCCCCTCGGCGCTGACGCGCGAGGGCGCTCGCCAGCTCGTCGTCGCCGCGCTGCCGGACGCGGATGAGTCGTTCGCTGACGCCTGCTGGCGGATGACCGAGGGCAACGTCTTTCTGCTCGGCGAGCTTGTCGGCGCCGTCGAGGCGGAGGGCTGGCAGCCCGACGCGCAGGCCGCCGCGCGGATCGGCACGCTTGCGCCCGAGGCGGTCCTGCGCGCCGTCTCGGTGCGGCTGATGCGCCTGTCCGACGACGCCGCCGGCGTCGCCCGCGCCGTCGCCGTGCTCGGTGACGACGCCCACATGCGTCACGTCGCCGCGCTGACCGGGCGCGAGCCCGCCCGCGTCGCCGCGGCCGCGGACGCGCTCGCCGCCTCGGACATCCTGCGCCCCGTCGACAGCGGCGCGCTGCGCTTCGCCCACCCGCTGCTGGCGTCCGCGGTCTACGCCGACGTCGGCACCGGCGAGCGCGCCGCGCTGCACCGGCGCGCCGCCGAGATCCTGCGCGACGAGGGCATCTCGCCCGAGCGCGTCGCCGCCCACCTGCTGCCGAGCACCGGCAGCGGCGAGACCTGGGTCGTGGAGGTGCTCGGCGAGGCCGCCGGCCGCGCCCACACGCAGGGCGCGCCCGAGTCCGCGGCGAGCTACCTGCGGCGCGCGCTGGAGGAGCCGCCCGCGCCCGCCGCGCGCGCCGCCCTGCTGCGCCAGCTCGGCATCAGCGAGGCTGCGACCGGCCTGCCGAGCGCGGTCGATCGCCTGCAGGAGGCGCTCGCCGCCGCGCGCGACGACGGCGAGCGCGCGCTGACGCTGCTCGCGCTCGGCGGCACGCTGTCCTGCGTCGGGCGTAACGCCGATGCGCTGCGCGCGTTCGACGAGGCCGTCGTCACCGACGCCGAGCCGCACGTGACCGCACAGGCGCGGGCGGAGGCCGGCGCGCTGGGGGCACTGGACCGGACGCGGCGCGCGGCGCTGCTCGCGGCGGCGGGCGAGCAGGTCGACGGGGCCCGCACGAGCGCGACGAGTCCCGCGCAGCGCGCCCGGCTGGCGACGCAGTGCATGCACGACGCGTTGCGCGGCGTCGGTCGCGACGACGTCGTCGCGACCGCCCGGCGCGCGCTCACCAGCGACTCCCCGCTCAGCGACGCCGGCGCCGGCGGGTCGGTCCTGTTCGGCATCAGCGTCGCGCTGCATTCGGCCGACGAGCTGGCGTGGAACGACCGCGTGCTCACCGCCGCGATGACCCACTCGCGCGCTCAGGGATCGATGATGGCCTTCGCCACCGCGAGCCTGTGCCGCGGCGCGTCGCGCCGGTCGCAGGGCCGCCTCGCCGAGGCGCTCGCCGACGCCGAGCAGGCGATCGACGCCGAGCGCTACGGCTGGCGTCAGTTCCTCCCGGGCGCGTACGGCACCGTCATCGGCCTGCATCTGGACCGCGGCGAGCTCGAGGCCGCGGCGAGGTGCGCCACGCGTTATGAGCCGCCGGCCGGCGACGAGGGCTGGGCGACGCTCGCGCCGTGGCACGAGGCGCTCGGCCGGCTCGCGCTGATCGAGCGCCGCGAGAGCGACGCGCTCGCGCACTTCGAGGCGTGGCGCGACGTCACCGGCGACATCGCCAACCCGGCCTGTTTCGCGGCCTGGCGCGCGGCTTCGGCGTACGCGCTCATGCACCTCGGCCGCACCGACGAGGCGCGCGTGCTGGCGGCCGAGGAGCTCGAGCTGGCGCAGGCCTACGGCGCGCCGCGCGCGATCTCCAGCGCGCTGCGCGCGCTCGCCCACGCCGAGGCGCACGGCGATCTCACGCTGCCGATCGAACGCCTGGAGCAGGCCGTGGCGATCGTCGCGCCGTCCGAGGCGCGCCTGGAGCACTGCCGCGCGCAGCTCGATCTCGGCACCGCGCTGCGCCGCGCCGGCCGGCGCTCGGACGCCGGCCGCGCGCTCGGCGACGCGCTCGAGCTCGCGCGGGCATGCGGCGCGCGGCTGGCAGAGGAGCGCGCGCTGGAGGAGCTCGAGGTCGCGGGCTCGCGCGTGCAGCGCGCCGCCCGCCGCGGCGTCGACGCGCTGAGCCCGAGCGAGCGCCGCGTCGTCGCGCTGGCGGTCGAGGGGCTCAGCAACCGGCAGATCGCCGATGCGCTGTTCGTCACCCGCAAGGCGATCGAGTGGCATCTCGGCAACGCCTACCGCAAGCTCGACGTGCGCTCGCGGCGCGAGCTGCCGGCCGCGCTCGGCGCGACGGATGCCGACGCCTGATCGGCCGGGAGGCCGGCGCCGCGCTCAGCGCACGCTGGCCGACGGGCCGCACGCGGCGACGTCGTCGACGAGCTCGCGGCCGCGCTCGGCCGACCAGCGGTCGGCGTCGACGAGCTGCTGGACGAGGTCCTCGACCGCGGCCAGCTCGTCGTAGCCGTCGCCCTCGAAGAGCAGCGCATCCGCGGCGGTGCGGATCGTCTGCTGCTCGTCTGTGCTCAGCTTCGTGGGGCCCATGTCGGCGAGCGTCTTGATGACCCGTCCGTAGGCCTCGGAACGTACGTTGTCCATGAAACCAGGCTAGCGAGTCGCCCGCTAACGAGCCTGCAGGGCGTCCTGTCCGACGGCGAGCGCGAGCACCAGGCGCCGGTCGACCGTGTGGCCGCTGTCGGGGGTCAGGTCGATCGTGTAGACGTCGCGGAACTTGCCGATCTGGCGCTTGTTCTCGCCGAGCAGTTCGTCGCCGCGCTTGAAGACGAAGTGGTAGGGGATCGGCAGCCAGTTGGCGACGTTCTCGACGTAGGGGATGAAGCCCACCGCGCGCCGCAGGAGCGCCACACCGAGGCTCTTCTCGGTCGAGATGAACAGCTCCTGTCCGCCCGCGTCGTTGATGCGAAACGTGGAGCGCAGCAGGCTCGCACCGAAGACCTTGCTGATCTCGCCGATCTTCGCGCCGGTCTCGTCGGTGATGTCGTACGTCGCGCGCGGATCGAAGCGCTGGCGCGCCTTGATGCGCAGCAGCTCGGTCGTCTTCGCGGCATCCAGGTAGAAGCGGATGTCCTCCTTGAACTTGAAGCGCTTCTGCTCGACGAAGCAGATCGGCTCGCCCGGCGTGCTGCCGTCGGAATCGGGCAGGAAGAACTCGTACTGGTTGATGACGAGCTTGATCTTCTGGCGCAGGACGAAGACGTCGTGCTGGTTCGGGTCGACGGTCATGCAAAGAGAGTAGGTGCTTCGATTCCCAGCAACAGGCGCTTTCTGTCCAGGCCGCCGGTGTAGCCGCCGAGGCCGCCCCCGGACGCGAGCACGCGATGGCAGGGGACGACGATCGGGATCGGGTTGGACCCCAGCGCCCCGCCGGCGGCGCGAAACGCGCGCGGCGAGCCTGCGGCGATCGCCATCTGCTTGTAGGTCCGCGTCGCGCCGAACGGGATCCGCGCGCACTCCTGCAGGACGCGGCGGCGGAAGCCGGGCGTCGTCAGCGCCCAGTCCAGCGCGACGTCGAACGCCTCGCGGCGGCCCGCGAAGTACTCGTCGAGCTCGCGCCGGACGGCGTCCAGGCGCGCGGGCGCCTCGACGATCGCCGGCGACAGCCTCAGCGCGGCGTCGTCGAGGATGCTGTCCAGACCGCCGTTCTCCAGCTCGTAGGCCAGGCGCGCGAGCCCGCGCTGCGTGGCGACGGCGACGAGCCGGCCGGCGGGGCTGTCGACCGTCGCGTAGACGACCTCGGCGATCCCCTCGGCGGCGGCGCGGGCCGCGGTGCGGGTTGCGAGCGCGGCGGCTTCGCCGGCGCGCAGGTCAGGCGGTGGCAGGGACATCTCGGAGCTCCTCTCGAAGGGCCTTCAGGCCGTCGGCGGCGGCACGCCGCGCGGCCTCCTCGCTGCAGCCGAGCGCGTCGGCGATCTCGGCGTGGGTCAGGTCCGCGGCGTAGCGCAGGGTGAGCACCTCGCGCTGGCGCGGGGGTAGCGCGCGCACGCGCTCCCAGTGGTCGTCGGGTGGCTCAAGCGCCGGTGCGCGCGCGGGCAGGTCGCGGATCTCGGCGACCGGGACGGGGTTGCGGCCGCGCGCGCGGTGCACGTCGAGCGCCTTGCGGTGGGCGATCGTCAGCACCCAGCCGCGCAGGTTGCTGCCGGGCCGCAGCCGCGGATAGGCGCGCAGCGCGGAGATGAAGGTCTCCTGGAAGGCGTCGTCGGCGTCGTGACGGCCCAGCGAGGCGACGAGGAAGCGCAGGACGTCGTCGCGGTGGGCGTCGAGGAAGCGCTGGAAGGGAGGCAGGCGGGCGGTTGGCACGGGGATGAAACGCTCGCCGGCGCCGGTTCGTGAGGTTGCCCGCCTACTCCGGCACGAGCGCGTTGATGCCGGTCAGCGCGCGGCCGATGATGAGCTTCTGGATCTGCGACGTGCCCTCGTAGAGCGTCGTCACGCGGACGTCGCGAAACCAGCGCTCGACGGGGTGATCGTCGACGTAGCCCGCGCCGCCGTGGACCTGGATCGCCTCGTTGGCGCACCACTGCGCCGCCTCGGTCGCGTACAGCTTGGCGATCGAGATCTCGGTCGTGCACGGCTTGCCCTGGTCGCGCAGCGCGCCCGCCCGCCAAACGAGCAGCCGCGCGGCATCCGTGCGGACCCGCATCTCGGCGAGCATCGCCTGGACGAGCTGGAAGCTCGCGATCGGGCGGTCGAACTGGCGGCGCTGCGTCGCGTACCTGACGGACTCCTCGACGCAGCCCTGGCAGATCCCGACGCAGCCCGCGGCGACCGAGTAGCGCCCGGAGTCCAGCGCGCTCATCGCGATCTTGAAGCCCTCGCCGACCTCGCCGAGCAGCGCGTCGTCGGGGACGACGACGCCGTCGAGTGCGATCGACGCCGTGTCGGACCCGTGCAGGCCCATCTTGTGATGGATCGGCTGGGTGGCGAACCCGGGCAGGCCGCTGTCGACGAGAAAGCAGGCCAGGCCGCGGTGGCGCAACTCGGGATCGGTCTGGGCGAAGATCAGCGCGACCTTGGCGTGGTTGCCGAGCGAGATCCACATCTTCGCACCGTCGAGCTGCCAGCCGCCGTCGACCTTCTTGGCGCGCGTGCGCTGGCTGGCGGCGTCCGACCCGGCCTCCGGCTCGGTGAGCCCGAAGCAGCCCAGCCAGTCGCCGCTGCACAGCCGCGGGAGGTAGGTCGTCTTCTGGCGCTCGCTGCCCCAGGCGAGGATCGAGCTGCAGACGAGCGACGTCTGCACGGAGATGACCGTGCGCATCGCGCTGTCGCCGCGGCCGATCTCCTCGACGATCAGGCCGTAGGTGATGTGGTCCAGGCCCGCGCCGCCGTACTCGCGCGGCACGATCGCGCCGAGGTAGCCCTGCTCGGCGAGCTTGCCGACGAGCTCGAGGTCGAAGTGCTCGTTGCGGGCGTTTTCCCGCGCGCGCGCGACGACCTCGCGGTCGGTGAAGGCGCGCGCCGTCTCGCGGATGAGCTGCTGCTCGTCGGACAGGTCGAAGTCCATCTGCGCGCGGACGCTAGCGTGCGCATCATGCGCGTGCTCCTCATCGGCGGCGGCTGCCGCGGCCTGCGGCTGGCCGAGAACCTCGTCACCGACGGCCACGCGGTGCGCGCGGTGACGCGCGACGAGGCCAACCGCGCGCGGATCGAGCGGGCGGGGGCGGAGTGCTGGATCGGCGACCCCGACGTCGTCGGAACGCTGCGCTACGCGCTGGAGAACGTGACGATCCTCGTCTGGGCGCTCGGCACCGCCGGCGGGAGCGCCGACGCCGTCGCCGCGCTGCACGGCCCGCGGCTGGAGATGATGCTCTCCAAGACGATCGACACGACCGCCCGCGGGGTCGTCTACGAGGCCGCCGGCACGGTCGACGCGGCGACGCTCGCGGGGGGTGCGGCCCTCGTGGGCCGCATGTGCGAGCTCAACGAGATCCCGTTCGCGCTCGTCGACGCCGATCCCGCGCAGCCCGATTCGTGGGTCGCGTCGACGCGGGCGGCGATCGACGGGCTGCTCGGTGTGTGACGGGGCCGTCAGCCGCCGCGGCGCAGCAGCGGGCCGGCCATGCGCTGCCAGGTCGAGTTGCGGCGCAGCGGGCTGAGCGTGACGGGGGCGAGCGGGTTGCCCGCTCCGTAGGCCTGCTCGACGCCCGCCCGCAGGTCCTGCGTCCAGCCCCACTTCGGCAGCGCCCGCAGCTCGCGGGCGGCCTCGGTGCAGTGGTGGCAGACGACGACGATGCCCGTCCGCGGGGCGGTCCGGGCGAGCGTCTGGATCACCTCGCGCGCGGCCGTCTCGCGGCCGGTCGCATCGAGCAGCAGGACATCCGGGCCCTCCTCGTGCAGCAGGCCGGCGATGTCGTCGGCGTCGGCGAGCGAGACGACGGTCATGGAAACGGGGCCCAGCTCGGACAGCACCGTCCACGCTCGCTCGCGATAGGCGAGATCGGGGCTGATGACCAGTGTCCGGATGGGGCGCAACCGGATGACAGGCGCGAGGCGGTCGGTGCCGGCCGAGCCGGGCTCCGTCTGCGGTGCGAAGGGGTACTTCGACTGCATGGCGGCAGTGTCGCGCGAGCCGCGGATGGTTGTCGCCCGACGAAGGTCGAGGTTGAGGCGTAGAAAGGTTGCGAGCGACTTCGACGGCCCGCCACACGGCGCCGAGCGGTCCGCCTCTGGACAGATCAGGCGTGCAGGGCTGCACAGTTTGTGACGGTTGCGGGTCCCCGTCCGGATACGCGGCGAAGCTTGCCCGCGACATGATCAGGGTCTGCATCGCCGGCGATCACCGTCTGATTCGCTCCGGCGTCCGTGCCGCGCTCGAGGCGGCCGGATTCGAGGTCGCCGGCGAGGCATCGTCAGGCGACCAGGTGATCGCGATGGTCGACGAGCACGAACCGGATCTGCTCCTGCTCGACCTGCGCATGCCGGGCGCCGACGGGCTCAGCTGCGTCGCACAGATCAAGACGCGCCACCCGGCCGTACGGGTCGTCATGCTGTCGCCTTCGGAGCATCCCGACGACATCGCTGCGGCGCTCGCCGCCGGTGCGAGCGCCTACGTCGGTACGCGCATCGCTCCCGCGGACCTCGGCACGGCCTGGACGCGTGACCGCGCCGCTCAGCGCAGCGGCACGAAGCGCACGGCATCCAGCGGCGTGCGCTCGAAGCCCGCAGGCGTGCGCCGCACGAAGAGCAGGTGCTCGTCGCCGGCGTGGTCGACGGGCGCGATCAGCCGTCCGCCGATCGCAAGCTGTCCTTCCAGCGCCGCGGGCACCTCGCCGCGCGCCGTCGCGGCGACGTTGATCGCCGCAAACGGCGCGCGCTCGGGAAGCCCGGCCGCGCCGTCGCCCGCGACGACCGTGACGTTCTCGATCCCGGCGAGCCGCAGCGCGCGGGCCGCCTGCGCCGCGAGCTGCTGGTCGAGCTCGATCCCGTAGACGTGGCGCGACAGCCGCGCCAGCAGCGCGGCGTGGTAGCCCGAGCCGGTGCCGACGTCGAGCACGACGTCGCCAGGGCCGAGCTCGAGCAGCGCGCACATGCGCGCGACGAGCGAGGGCTGGGAGATCGTCTGCCCGCCGCCGATCGGCAGCGGCTGGTCGGCGTAGGCGCAGCGCTGCAGGGCGGGGGCGACGAACAGCTCACGAGGGACGGTCGCGACGGCGGCGATCACGCGCTCCTGCACGCCGCATGAGCGCATGCGCTCGAGCAGCTGCTCGCGCTCGGCCACGGCCCACGCCTTAGCGTCCGGCTCCGTCGAGCACGGGATCGATCCGCCCGAGCAGGTCGCCGACGATCCGCGCCGTCGCGCCCCAGATCACGGCCTGCTCGCTGATGTCGTACACGTCGCTGCGAAACGGGATCCCGCGATGCAGCAGACGCCGCCGGGTGCGGGCGGCGCGCAGGTCGCGCAGGCGCAGCTCCATCACCTCGTCGACCTCCCACGCCGACGGCGTCCATGCGTAGCCCGGCTCGATCAGCCCCACGAACGGATAGACGCCGTAGTTCGTCGCCACGGTCGGCGTCGGCGGCAGCGCGCCGAGGATGTCGACCGCGTCCGGCGGCAGGCCGATCTCCTCCTCGGTCTCGCGCAGCGCGGTGTGCAGCAGGCTCTCGTCCTCGGGGTCGCGGCGGCCGCCGGGAAAGGAGATCTCGCCGGCGTGGCTGCGCAGGTCGTGGCGGCGGCGGGTGAAGACGGCATGCAGGTCGCCGCCGGCGACGTACAGCGCGACGAGCACGCCGGCCTTCGTGCGGCCGTGGACCTCGACGGCGCTGGCTTCGTCGGGGTCCATGAGGACCGCGCGCAGCTCGTCAGGCAGCGAGCTGGATGCGCTCGACACGCTCGTCGAACATGACCTCGCCGTCGAGGGTGCGGTGCACGGGGCACTTGGTCGCGATGACCTTCAGGCGCTGGACCTGCTCGTCGGTGAGGTCGGGCGGCAGGCGCAGCGTCAGCGTGAACTTCGTCGGGCAACCGCGCTCGGCAGGCGTGTACTCGCACTCGACCTCGACGTCGCGCAGCACCCAGCCCTTGCGGGCGGCGTACATCTCCATCGTCACGGCCGTGCAGGAGGCCAGGCTCGCCGCCAGCAGCTCCTGCGGCGAGGGGGCGTCGTCGTCGCCGCCGGCATCCTTCGGTTCGTCGCTGTTGAGCCGGTGCTGGCGGACCTTGACGATGTGCCGATAGCCGCCGATCCGTTGCGCTGATGCGTGCATGGACAAGATGCTACTCCCGGTCGCCGAGCGGATTGAAGAGCAGGCCGGTCGGAACTTTCGGGAAGAAGTAGGTCGATTTCGGCGGCATGTTCACCCCTGCTGCGGCGATCTCCTGGATCTGCGTGACGGGGATGCCGCGCAGAAAGAAGCCGGCGTCGAACGTGCCCGCTTCGACGAGCTCGCGAGCCTCCTCGAAGGAGCGCGCGTAGCCGAGGCCGTTGAGATGGGAGATGTCGTCCTCGCTGAGTTGCAGCGGCCCCTTCAGGACGAGCGCCTCGAGCACGGCGGTGTCCAGGCGGCGGTAGGGCTCGGGCATGTCGGGCAGCGCCTCGTCGGCGATCGCCTTGTCCTTCAGCGTCAGCCGCAACGCGCGCTTGAAGTGGCTGTCCATGTAGCCGATCTGGATCGTGCCGTCGCCTTCGCCGGGCGGGACGAGGTCGTCGGCGGTGATCTCCTCGATGTCGAAGTGCTGCTTGAGCGTGGCGCCGAGCAGCTCGGGCTTCTCGGTCCCCTTCAGGCCGTCGACGAGGCGATGGGTGGGGAAGACCGTCAGGCCCTCGTCCTGGAGCGCGACGAGGCACATGAGCACGTAGCGGTGGTCGCCCTCGCCGCCGATCTCGTCGGCGTACACGCGCGCGGTCTCGTAGCGATGGTGGCCGTCGGCGATCAGCAGCTCGGCGTCGGCGATCGCCTCCTGCACCGCGGCGATCGCGTCCGGGTCGGCGATCCGCCAGAGGCGGTTGTGCGTGCCGTCCTCGTCGGTGACCTCACCGAAGGGCTGCTCCTGCGTCGCCGGCTCGAGCGCGCGCCAGGCCTTCAGCTCGGGGTCGGAGTACAGCGAGAAGATCGGCGAGAGGTTGGCCCGCGTGGCGCGCGTGAGCCGCAGGCGATCCTCCTTCGGGCCGGGATGCGTGCGCTCGTGGGGGCGGATCGTTCCGGGGCCGTAGTCCTCGACGCGCACGCGCGCGAAGAACCCGTTGCGCGTGAGCGTGCGCCCGTCGGGGCCGGTGTAGTCCTGGACGATCGCCCACAGCGCGGGCTCGTCGTCCTGCACGACCGCGCCCTCGGCGCGCCAGGCCTCCAGCAGCGCCGCGGCGTGGGCGTACATGTCGCCGCCGTCGGGGTCCTCGGGAAGGTCGATCCGGACGACGTTGTGCGGCGCGCGGGCGGCGAGCGCGGCGCGCTGCCCGGGATCGATGACGTCGTAGGGCGGCGCCGCGAGATCCTGCAGCGGGCCCGCCACGGCGGGGTCGTAATGCAGGGCTGCAAGCGGCTCGACGTGGGCCATCGGCGCTGGAGACTAGTCGGTCGACGAGGAACGTCTGACCCCGAACCGCCGGCGCCCGGCGCAGCCGTCAGAGGCCCCTGGTCGACGCTCCAGCCGTCGGCACCTCGGTCCGGGCCGCGAGTGCTACCGCTTCCTGCGGAAGCCGAAGTCCGTCGTGTACGTCGCGGCGGGCTGACCCTGGACGTCGTCGGGAGCGCCGGTCGCCACGCCGAGGCCGATGTGGCGGAAGCGGCGGTCAAGGATGTTGCGGCGGTGGCCGGCGGAGTCCATCCACGAGCGGACGATCTGCTGCGGGGAGGCGAGCTCGCCCGATCCCCAGGCGATGTTCTCGCCCAGCGACCAGCTGCGGACGCGGCCGCGCAGGTAGCTCGTGCCGCCGCGCACGCGGCTGGCGAGCGTCGACCCCGACGGGCTGACGTGATCGAAGAAGCGCTGGCGCACCATCGAGGCGCTGAACCCCTGCGCGGCCTTGGCGAGCTGTCGGTCAGACGACAGCTTGGAGCGGCCCCGCGAGGTGCGCTCCCGGTTGAGCAGGCACAGCGTGGCGGACTTGACGGTCGCGATGTTCGCAGCGCTCGGGACGACGTCGGCGTTGGAGCAGGATGCGGCCGATGCCGAGGCCGGCAGCGCAAGCGCGATGCAGGCCAGCAGGGCGGGAGCGAGGAGCTTGGCAATGTGTGCCATGCCGTGGTGATCGACGGTCCAGTGGCCGTCCACCATGCGCAGAGCGGTGAACTGGACAGAAGGGGGATGCGGCGCGTCCATGCTGATCTGGACGCATCGACGTCACCGACGGGTTCCACTCGCCGCGTAGACTCGCGCTGACGGGACGTAGCGCAGCCTGGTAGCGCGTCGCCTTTGGGTGGCGAAGGTCCTCGGTTCGAATCCGGGCGTCCCGATATCGGCCTGTACCGGGTGCACGGACGTAGCATTCGGGTGCGAGCCCCCGTAGCTCAGATGGATAGAGCGTCGGCCTTCTAAGCCGAATGTCGCTGGTTCGAGTCCAGCCGGGGGTGCTTGGCGGATGAGATCAGGTCCGTGCCGTTCGCCAGAACGTGTGCAGGACCGGGACCGCTCGGCTGGTAGCTCGGCATGGGGGTCAGCCACCGCGGTGCGCGTGCTCCGACGCTGGCTTGGCCCGTGTGCCGACCGTGGTGGTGGCTGCGACCGTGCTCGGCCAGCACGCTCAACACCGCTCGACGCGGCGGCCACCGGCGAGTAGCGTCCGCGTCAACAGGGGGCCATCGGCACCATGCCGCGGCCGACACCGCAACCTCGGAGGACGCGATGACGTCCACATCCATTGCTCGGCTCGCGGCATGCGTCGCACTTGCATGCGCGCTCACACCATCGATCGCGTCCGCGCACGACGACTTCGTGACCGACGGCGCGGTGAAGCCCGGCTGGTCTGAACGCCACGCCGACCAGCATGGCGGCGCGCTCGGGCACCTCATGCCGTCGCAGCAGAACGTCGAGCTCGTCAGCAGCCTGGCGCTGAAGAACGTCGTGCCCGAGAAGATCGCCGACGTCGGCGTGTCGGAGAACGGCAACTACGCGTTCGTGGCCGCCTGGGGCGTCGTGACGTGCAAGTACAACGGCGTCCACGTCGTGAACATCGCTGATCCCGCCAAGCCACGCGAGGTCGCGTTCATCGGCTCCAAGGAAGGCAGCTATCCCGGTGAGGGCGTGCAGGCGCTCAACGTCACGACACCGGCCTTCAAGGGCGAGATCCTCGTCACGAACAACGAGATCTGCAAGGACAGGGCCGGCTTCGGCGGCATGAACATCTACGACGTCACGAACCCCGAGCATCCGACGCCGCTCGTGGAGGGGATCGGCGACTCGACCGTCAACGGGCAGGGCAAGAAGGCCGCCAACGAGATCCACAGCGTCTTCGCCTGGGATGCCGGTGACAAGGCCTATGCGGTCATCGTCGACAACGAAGAGCAGATGGATGTCGACATCATCGACATCACGAACCCGAAGAAGGCGCGCCTGATCGCCGAGTACGACCTCGACGAGACGTTCCCGCAGATCAAGCAGGCGATGCCGCCGAACCTCATCGAGATCTTCCTGCACGACATGGTCGTCAAGGAGATCGGAGGCCGGCAGGTCATGCTCCTGTCCTACTGGGACGCAGGCTACGTCAAGCTCGACGTCACGAACCCACTGAATCCGGTGTATCTCGGCGACACCGACTTCACGAACCCCGATCCGGAGGCGGCCGAGAGCGGTTTCACCGTCCCGCCCGAGGGCAACGGCCATCAGGCGGAGTTCACGAGCGACAACGCCTACGTCGTCGGTGCCGACGAGGACTTCGCGCCGTACGCGCTCGTCGCGCGCAACGTCACGGACGGCACCGTCATCAGCGCCAGCCCGGGCAACAAGACGCGCCAGCTCGATGAGGGCGAGACGATCACCGGGCCGGCGGTGTTCGTCGGTCGCGCCTGCCCCGGCGACGCGGCCGTCCCCGGCGGTGGCGCGGGAACGCAGATCGCGGTCGTCGAGCGCGGCGTGTGCACCTTCACGGAGAAGGTCGACGCAGTGCTCGCGGCCGGTGACTACGAGGCGATCCTCGTGTTCAACCGCACGGCGCCGGATGGCTGCTCGACGCCGCTGTTCATGGACGTCGAGGGCGACATCGCGACGTTCGGGGTCGCGCCGCGGGCGCAGGGATTCGCGATCTTCGGGCTCCCCTACGACGAGGCGGCATGCGTCGCCGGCAACGGCACGCAGCAGGCGCCGCTGGCGGTCGGGGCGGTCGGCGACACGCTGACGCTGTCGTCGTACTTCGACGGCTGGGGCTACGTGCACCTGTTCCGCAACACCGACGGCAAGATGGCGGAGTTGGACACGTACGCGATTCCCGAGGCGCATGACCCGGCCTACGCCGAGGGCTTCGGCGACCTCTCCGTACACGAGGTCGCGGCGTCGCAGGTGGACCCGCGGCTGCTGTACTTCTCCTACTACTCCGGTGGCCTGCGGGTGGCGAAGATCACCGCCGACGAGAAGATCCAGGAGGTCGGGCGCTACATCGCCCCCGGCGGCAGCAACCTCTGGGGCGTCCAGGTCTTCAAGGACGCCGGCAAGGAGTACGTCGCGACCAGCGACCGCGACAACGGTCTCTGGATCTTCCGCTACACGCCCTAGGAATCGGATGTGATGGAGCAGGAGGACCGGCGCCCCCCCGGCGCCGGTTCCCCTGCCCGGTCGGTCACGCCGGCCTGCTCATCTCGAACGTGTAGCTGCCCGCTCCCGAGTAGGACAGGATCTGCCAGCGGTAGTAGGCGGGCGTGCCGCTGTAGGTGACCGTCTCGGTCGCCGTCGTGCCCAGCCCGCTTGCGACCGTGACCCAGCGCGACCCGTTCCAGCGCTGCAGGTACAGGTCGAAGTCGACGCCGGCCGGGCCCTTGAGGCAGCCCTTGTGCGTGCCGCTGGTCGTCGACTGGTAGTAGGTGCCGCCGGGCTGGAAGTCGGCGTCGCCGGTGCCTGACAGCGTGCCGCTGTAGACCGTGCCGCACGTCGGCGGCGGCGGCGGCGGTGGTGGCGGTGGCGCGCTGCCGAGTGGCGAGTACAGCAGCCGGTTGGGCGAGCCGCTGCCCGGGCTCGTGACGACCGCGGTCGTCGCCGAGTTGACGATCGTGTCGCGGATCGTCGCCGGCGACGCGGCCGGCGTGCCCTGCAGGGCCAGCGCCGCGACGCCCGCGACATGCGGCGTCGCCATCGACGTGCCGCTGATCGTGTTCGTCGCCGTGTCCGACGTCGACCATGCCGACGTGATCCCCGATCCGGGCGCGAACAGGTCCAGGCAGGTGCCGTAGTTCGAGAAGGAGGAGCGCGCATCGGTCGTCGTCGTCGCCCCGACGGTGATCGCCTCCGCGACCCGCGCCGGCGAGCCGTTGCAGGCGTTCGCGTTCTCGTTGCCGGCCGCGACCGCGTAGGCCACGCCGTCGGCGATCGAGTTGCGCACGGCCTGGTCGAGCGCTGCGGAGGCGCCGCCGCCGAGGCTCATGTTGGCCGTCGCGGGCTGCCCCGCCGCGTGGTCTGTGCTGACGTAGTCGATGCCGGCGATGACGCCGGAGTTCGTTCCCGAGCCGGCGCAGTTGAGCACGCGTACGGCGACGATCCTGACCGCCTTCGCGACCCCGTACGTCGAGCCGCCGACGGTGCCCGCGACGTGGGTGCCGTGGCCGTTGCAGTCGTCCGCGGCGCCGCCGTCGACCGCGTCGTATCCCGACACGGCGCGACCGCCGAACTGCGTGTGGGTCGTGCGCACGCCGGTGTCGATGACATACGCGGTGACGCCCTGGCCGGTCGGTGTGTACGAGTAGGTGGTGCTGAGCGGCAGCGCACGCTGGTCGATGCGGTCCAGACCCCAGGTCGCGTTGGTCTGCGTGGCGCTCAGCGTGACCACCTGATCGGGCTCGACGATCGCGACGGCCGGATCGCTCTGGATGGCCTCCAGCGCCTTCTTGTTGAGCTTCGCCGAGAAGCCCTTGACGGCCCGCCGGTAGTCGCGCTCGACGCTGCCGCCGTTGCGCGTCGCCTTGTCCTTGACGCGCTCGTTGACGCTGTCGTCGGCGCCCGCCGCCAGCACGACGATGTACGTGTCCTTGACGTCCGGTGCGGCGGCCGCCGACGGCGCCGCCGCGAATGCGAAGACCGCCGTGACGAGCAGCCCTGTCCTGAGCCCGGATCCACCGATCCTCGCGGCGAATCCCCGTCGCCGATCACGGCCCAGCGCCGATCGGCGGCTTTCGAAGGGGTCCACCCTGCGGGTGCGCCGCCGATCGACCCTGGGCCGCGCCGGCGACAGGGATTCATCCGCGATCATCGGTGGATCCGGGCTGAGTGCAACCGACACGTGCCCCTCCTCCGTTTCCAGTACCTCGGCGGAAGCTAACCGCTCCGGGCGGGCGGGGGGAATTAAGTTGCGGCGAGCGCGGGCGCGCCGGCTCGAACGCACCGGCGCAGCCAGGTGGCGATCGTCCTCAGAAGCGCTTGCCGAAGACCGTTGTGTAGGTCGCGGCCCGGCCTCGGACCGGCGTCGGCGCGCCGGGCACGACGCCGATGCCGATGTGCCGGTAGCGGCGGTCGAGCACGTTGCGCCGGTGTGCGGAGGACCGCATCCAGCCGCGCACGATCTGCCGTGGGGTTGCCCGCTGCGACACGCCCCAGTTGAGGTTCTCCGCGAGCGCGAAGCCGCGTGCGTCGCTCACGTAGCTCGTGCCGCCCGAGACCCGGCTGAGCAACGTCGAGCCATCGGGGCCGACATGGGCGAAGAAGCGCCGCCGCACCATCCGGCGCGCGTGGCGCCGCGCGGCCTTGCGCAGTTCGCCGCTGCGCACCAGCGCGGCGCGCCCGCGGCGCGTGCGCTCCCGGTTGATCAGACAGCGCGTGGCTGCACTGACCTTGACGACGTTCCGCGGGCTCGGCACGACGTGCTGGTACCTGCAGGCTGCCACGGCCGAGGCCGGCACCGCGGACGAGGGCAGCGTGGCGGTGATCGTGAGCAGAGCGGTGACGAGCGCGGGGCGACGACGACGCTCGCGTCGCGCGTCGTGGTTGCGGCTTGGAACGCGCGGAAGGGCTGGTTTTGAGGGCATGTGGTGGGCTCGCTTGACGTTGACGGCAGGGGTGAGCGACGACGTCGGCGCGCGTCGATGAGACGTCGGTGAACCCCCGTCGGAGAGCCTTCTCACGCCCGCAGCGCGGCCGCTCCCCGCGCATGGTACGCCGCCGCCTGCAGTCCCGACCGGCTGCGCCATGTCTGCGCGAGTGAGAACTCTACGACGTCACGGAGAGTCCGGTCACGATCGGGCGGGTCGCGCAGGGCGGCGCGTCCCGCCGCATCGCGAGCGTCGAGGGCGCCACCGTCGAGCTGGTCTTGCGGCCGCGCGTGACGCTCGTGACGGGCGGCGACTGATCGGCAGACGACCCGGGATCGCCACGCGGCTCGGCGGTGCCGTTGGCTGCGGGACTTCGCTGGGTAGGGTCGCCGCATGTCTGCCGCCGTAGCCGCGCTGTCCCTGCCGTCGCGGGCCGACGCCGGCCGTACCCGCTCGGCGCGCCGCCGGTCGCCCGGATGAGGGACGTGCGTCCGCGTCCGCCGGTCGACGGCGTGCTCGCTGCGATCGGCGACACCCCGCTGGTCGCGCTGCGACGCTATCTCGACGATCCCGCGATCGACGTCTGGGCAAAGCTCGAGGCGGCCAACCCGGGTGGCAGCATCAAGGACCGCCCGGCCGTCCGGATGCTCGCCGACGCGCTCGAGGAGGGGCGGATCGGGCCCGGCACGACGATCATCGAGTCGAGCTCTGGGAACATGGGCGTCGGGCTCGCGCAGGCGTGTCGCTACCACGGGCTGGCGCTCATCTGCGTCGTCGACGCGCGCGCGCACGACACGAACGTGCGGACGCTGCGCGCGCTCGGCGCGGACGTCCGCGTCGTCACCCGCCCCGACCCCGAGAGCGGGGATCTGCTCGCCGCCCGCATCGCGCTGGTGAAGGAGCTGCTGGCCTCGACGCCCGGCGCCTTCTGGCCCGATCAGTACGCCAACCCCTCCAACGCGGCCGCGCACGCCGACGGCACGATGCGCGAGATCGACGAGGCGCTCGGTGGCAGGCTCGACTACCTGTTCGTCGCGACGAGCACCGCCGGCACGCTGCGGGGCTGCTGCGACCACCTGCGCGAGCACGGGCGCGCGACGAGGGTCGTGGCGGTCGACGCTGTCGGCAGCGCGCTGTTCGGCGGCGTGCGCGGCGAGCGCGCGCTGCCAGGGTTCGGCGCGGGCGTCGAGACCGCGCTCTCCAGGTCGGCCGGCTTCGACCGGCTCGTTCGGGTCTCCGATCTGGACTGCGTGCTCGGCTGCCGCCGGTTGGTCCAGCGCGAGGCGATCTTCGCCGGCGGGTCCTCGGGGGCTGTCGCCGCGGCGCTGCTGGCCGTCGTTCCGTCGCTGCCCGCGGGAAGCCGCTGCGCGCTCATCCTGCCCGACGGCGGCGCCGGCTATCTGGACACGATCTACAACGACGACTGGGTCGCGGGCAGGCTGGGGCGTTCGGCGGACGAGCTGCGCGAGGCGATCGCTCCCTCCGAGCCCGAGCCCGAGCCCGAGCCCGAGCCCGCGGCAGCCTGACGCATGCCTGCCGAGCAGGACCGGGACGCTCCCCTGCGGGTGGCGATCGTCGGCGGCGGGCCGAAGGGCCTCTTCGCGCTCGAGCGGCTGCTGAGTCACGCCCGCGCGGCGGATTGCGAGCCGGCGCTCGACGTCGAGCTGTACGAGCCCCATCCGCACCCCGGCGCGGGACCCGTCTACGACCCCCGCCAGCCGGGCTTCCTGCGCATGAACTTCGCCGCCGAGCTGGTGAACGCGTGGGCCGCCGGGAGCCGGGCCGTGCCGGCGGGCGACCGCTTCGCCTTCGTGGACTGGCGGCGGGGTCTCGGCGGCGAGGATCTCGGCGATCGCTATCCGCCCCGGGCGCTCGTCGGCCGCTACCTCGCCGACGCGCTGGCGCGCATGCAGGCCCACGCCCCGCGGGGCGTCAGGATCGCCGTGCGCCCGCTGGCGGTCGGCGCGCTGGAGCGGCGCGGCCGGTCCTGGACGGTCGTCACGTCCGACGGCGCCGAGCGCGACGGCTACGACGAGGTCCTGGTCGCGACCGGTCACAGGACGTCGGACGACGACTGGCCGGCCGGCCCGTGGCCGTATTCGGCGGCGCTGATCCCCGCCGTCTTTCCCGTCGGGCGCCGGCTGTCTGCGGCCCGCGTCGTGCCCGGATCGACCGTCGCGGTGCGTGGCTTCGCGCTGACCTTCATCGATGCCGCGCTCGCGCTCACCGAAGGGCGCGGCGGCACGTTCGCCGCCGACGACCATCCGTACCGCCTGCGGTACACGCCGGGGCGCGACGACGCCGGGCTGATCGTGCCCTTCGCCCGCACCGGACGGCCGATGCTCGCCAAGCCCGAGCCCGCGCTGGCGGCGGCCGTCCCGGGCCTCGAGGCGATCTCCGCGTCCGCGCGTGCCAGGATCCTCGCCCTGCGCGCGGACTTCGACCTGAGCGGCGAGCTGCTGGCGGTCCTCGCCGCCGCGGCGGGCGCGAGCCTGCTCGCGGCCGGCGGCCGAGCGCGCGAGCGCGCGCGGCGCGACGCGGCGACCGCCGCGGCAGGGGAGTGCCTCGCCGCGGCCGCCGCCGGCGCGCCGCCGCCGACCCCGCTGGGCCCCGCCGAGGAGATCGCGCGCTCGCTGGACATCGGCGCCGGGCTGTGCGCACCCGACCTGCAGTGGGCGCTGGGGCACACCTGGCGCGCCGTGTACCCCGCGCTCGTGACCCGGCTCGGCGGGGACGGCCTGGCCCAGCGCCACTGGCCCGCGTTCCGCAACCTCGCCGCGCAGATGGAGCGCATCGCCTTCGGGCCGCCCGCCGTCAACGCGGCGAAGCTGCTGGCGCTGATCGCCGCGCGTCGCGTCGAGCTCGGCCACGTCGCGGGCGGGCGGCTCACGGCTCAGCGCGGGACGACCGCGATCAGTAGCCCTCATGGCGAGGTCGCCGTCGACGCCGTCGTCAACGCGGTGCTGCCCGAGCCCGGCGCGCTGCGCTCCGACACGGGGCTGCTCGAGGCGCTCGTCGGGGCCGGGCACGCGCGGCTCGTGCGCGGGCGCCGCGGCCTGGAGGTCGCCGCCGACGCACGCTGCATCGGAGGCGACGGGCAGCGCACCACCGGGCTGTCGGCGATCGGCCGCCCGACGGAGGACTGCGTGATCGGCAACGACACCCTCAGCCGCACGCTGCACCCCCACGCCGATCTGTGGGCGCGACGGGTCGTCGCCCGGTCGACCGGCACGCCCTTGTGCAGCGCCGTCGCGGTGACGCGGTGAGCTCGCCGGGCATCCCCGTGGACTGCGAGCGCGCCGTCCGCGCGCGGTGCGAAGGCGTGGTGGCGCTGCCCGCCCGGCTCGAGCCATGGCAGCTCGCGCTGTGCCACGAGCCCGCGCGCATCGATCGGTGGCTGACCGAGCACGGCTCGCCGATCAACCTGCTCGACGCGTCGCCGATGGCGCGCAACGCGGCCGAGCTGCAGGACGCCGCCGCCGGCTTCGGCATCGACCTCGCGATCTTCTTCGCCCGCAAGGCCAACAAGGCACTGGGGCTCGTCGACGAGGCGCGGCGCCTCGGGCTCGGCATCGATCTGGCCGGCGAGCGCGAGCTGGCCCAGGTGCTCGAGCGCGGCGTGCCCGGCGGCGCGCTCGTCATGACCGCCGCGGTGAAGCCCGAGTCGCTGCTGCGGCGCTGCATCGCGTCGGGCACGACGATCGCGGTCGACAACGCCGACGAGCTGCGCCGGCTCGTCCGAGTCGCCGCGCAGATGGACCGCACCGCGCCGGTCGCGCTGCGGCTGGCCCCGGTGCTGCCCGGCGGGCGCCTGCCGACGCGCTTCGGGCTCGACGAGGAGGAAGCGCTGGCGATCGCGGCAGGCCGGCCACCGTACGCCGCGACCGGGCTGCGGATCGAGGGGGTCCACTTCCACCTCGACGGCTACGACGCGGCCGACCGCGTCACGGCGATCGACCAGGCCCTCGTCGTGATCGACGCGCTGCGCGAGCACGGCCACGAGCCGTCCTTCGTCGACATCGGGGGAGGGATCCCGATGAGCTACATCGACAGCCCGGCGCCATGGCGGCGATTCTGGGAGGAGCATCGCGCGGCGCTGCTGGGACGCCGCGCCGCGCTGACGTTCGACGGGCACGGGCTGGGGCTGCTGGCCCACGCCGGCGAGGTCCTCGGCCGGCCGGCCGTCTACCCCTACCACCAGTCGCCGACCCGCGGCGACTGGCTCGCCGGGATCCTCGGCGCGCGAGCGGCGTGCGGCTCGGCCTCGATCGCCGAGGCGATCCGCGCGCGGGACCTGCAGCTGCGCTGCGAGCCCGGCCGCGCGCTGCTTGACGGCTGCGGCCTGACCGCTGCGCGCGTGGCGTACCGCAAGCGCCGCCGCGACGGGGCCTGGCTGATCGGCGTGGAGATGAACCGCACGCAGTGCCGGTCGACGTCGGAGGACTTCCTCGTCGACCCGCTGCTGTTGGCTGCCGGTGAGGCGGACGACCGCGGCGGTCCGCCGACCGGCGAGATCGAGGGATACCTCGTCGGCGCGTACTGCATCGAGCGCGAGCTGCTGACCTGGCGGCGGATGCGCTTCTGCAGCGGCGTCGGCGTCGGCGAC
The DNA here is from genome assembly GCA_038255395.1 of Solirubrobacterales bacterium. Lineage (GTDB taxonomy): Bacteria > Actinomycetota > Thermoleophilia > Solirubrobacterales > Solirubrobacteraceae > CADCVQ01. The sequence goes on along the minus strand of JBBSLI010000023.1, from coordinate 6,418 downwards.
ATCGTCGTCTTCCCGAACACCGCCGGCTATCTCATGCACATCCTCGAGAGCAGCTCGCACCAGATCCCGCTCGCCCGCAACCTCCTGCTGGACGCCGCGGGCAACGCCGCCGTGGATCCGATCGACCGCCAGGAGCTGTAGGCGGCAGCCGGGCTGGTCCGTTCGGCGAGGCATTCGGCGGGCGGGATCGCGCCGCGTGCTTTGTGCGGGTACCTGGTGTCGTAGCGGGTGAGACCAGCGCGTCGCGATCGCCGACCGCTACGGCCTGGAGCTGGACTTCGCGAGCATCCCGGCGCCGATCGAGGCGCACGGGGTCACGCTGGGCGGCTGACCGGCGAGCGACCACGAACGCCAGGTGTCCGCCAGGGCCGCGTCGACGGCCGCCAGCGACCGACCGGCGGCGCGGCGCAGCGCGCCCGGCATGGCCAGCTCGTGGGCGCCGGCGTCCGGCGGGCGCAGGCCCAGCACGCTGACGGTGCCCAGCACCCGGTGGCCGGGCGCGAGCGCGACGTGCTCGCCGCCGCGGCCGGGCCCGAGCCGCAGGCCGTCGTGCAGCAGGGGACGGCCGTCGAGCGTCGCGCGCGTGGTCGAGTCCAGCGTGCCGGGCAGCTCGCCGTCGCGGCCCAGGACGACGGTCTCGCGCAGCGCGGCGATCGCGCCCGGCTCGAGCGCGAGCGTGAGACGGCGCTCGACGAACGCGCCCGCGGCGACGATCAGCGGCGCCTCGTCGAGCACGATCCGCCCGCCCGCGCGCACCGTGATGTCGAGCGCGAGCAGCGTCCGCGCCGCGCCCGGCAGGGCGAGCGTCGCCGCGACGGGCTCGACGATCAGCGTCGCCCCGGGGCCGACGACGATCCGCGCGCGGTCCTCGTCGCCGGCGAGCGGGCCGGCCTGCGTCGGGACGAACGCCGCGTGCACGACGCCGTCCGCCGAACGGTGCAGGACGCGCGGCGCCAGCCGCGCACCGCGCCGCAGCTCGACGACCGCGCCGCCGGCGCCGACCTCGAGCACCGCCGCCGCGTCAGTGCGAGTGGGCGTGGCCGTGATGGTGATCGGGCGCTCCGCTGACGCTCGAGTGCAGGTGTCCGCCGGCGCTCGCGTAGGCGGCGAGCTGCGCGCGGACCCACTCCGCGACGGCGATCGCGCGCGGCGGGTTGCGCAGCGAGACCGCGAGCACCGGCAGCGTCCCGCGGCGCGCCGTCGCGTCGCGGATCATGAGCCCGACGTCGGAGCCGACGAACGGCGCGAGGTCGGTCTTGTTGATGACGAGCAGGTCCGCGCGCGCGACGCCCGGCCCGCCCTTGCGCGGGATGTCGTCGCCGCCCGCGACGTCGATCACGAAGATCTGCACGTCGGCGAGCGCGGGGCTGAAGACGGCGGTGAGGTTGTCGCCGCCGCTCTCGACGAGCACGAGCTGCAGCGGGCCCTCGTCGCGTTCGAGCTGCTCGACGGCCTCGAGGTTCGTCGTGATGTCGTCGCGGATCGCGGTGTGCGGGCAGCAGCCCGTCTGCACCGCGACGATCCGCTCGGGCGACAGCGCGCCGCTCGCGCGCAGGAACTGCGCGTCCTCGGTCGTGTAGATGTCGTTCGTGACGACGCCGATGCGCAGCTCGTCGCGCAGCTCGCCGCAGAGCGCCGCGATCAGGCTGCTCTTGCCCGACCCGACCGGCCCGCCGATCCCGATCCGCAGTGCGCGTTCAGCTCGCAAAGTAGCGCTCCGTGCGGGCGGCGTGGATCGACGCGGCGAGCTCGATGCCGACCGCTGCCGGCGGCGGCTGCTGGGCGATCGGCCGCTTGTCGGCGACGACCGTGCGAGCGACCGCGTCGATCTGCGGTCCCAGCTCGGCGACCCAGCGCGCGGCCTCGGCGGGGTCGAGCCCGAGCAGCTTCAGGGCGGCGCTGGAGACCGTCGCGGCGTCGTCGTAGAGCGCGATCGTCGCGACCTCGGCGTCGTCGATCGCGGCGGCGGCGCCGACGACGCCGAGCGCGACGGGCCGCGGCGTCGAGCACGACGTCGCGCGGTAGTCCTCGATCGTCGGACACGGCCAGGCGGTCGCGGCCGAGCGCAGCAGCTGCGCTCCGAGGCGGCGCGCGATGTCGCGCAGCACGGGGCTCGGGCAGCGCGCGGCGTGCTCGTCGTCGAGGACGCCGAGCCCGACGTCGTCGCCGGCGACGGCCGCGCGGCGGGCGGCGACGCTGAGCGCCGCGTCGGCGCGCGCGACGAGCCGCAACCGCGCCGCCATGAAGCCCGCGACGCCGTCGACGCCGAGACCGTCGCTGACGGCCTGCTCGAGGCCGAGCGAATGCGCGTAGCCGCCGGCCGGGAAGCGCGAGTCGGCGAGCAGCAGCGCGACCGCGCTCATCGCTAGAACAGCTCGTAGCGCTGCGCGAGCGGCAGCTCGTCGACGGGTCGGGGCTCGATCTCCTCGCCGTCGACCCACACGCCGAACGTGTCGGGCTCGACGCGGATCTCGGGGCAGGCGGTGTTCTGCGGCATGTCGGCCTTGCCGAGCGAGCGCGTGTCTCCGATCGCGACGATCTCGGACTCCAGGCGCAGCTGCGCGAGGTCGCCCTCGGCGAGCGCCAGCGGCGCGACGAACGTCATCGAGCTGCGCGCGGCGAGGCGGCCGCTGCCCGCGAACATCGGCGCGCCGAGCACGGGCTGCGGGGTCGGGATCGAGGCGTTCGGGTCGCCCATCGGCGCCCACGCGATGGCGCCGCCCTTGATCACGAGGCGCGGGCGGATGGCGAAGAAGGCGGGATCCCACAGCACGAGGTCGGCGAGCTTGCCGACCTCGATCGAGCCGATGTGCGCGTCGATCCCGTGCGCGATCGCCGGGCAGATCGTGTACTTCGCGACGTAGCGGCGCAGGCGGTCGTTGTCGGCGCGCGCGCCCTCGCTCGTGCCCAGGCGCGCCTTCATCGCGTGCGCGGTCTGCCAGGTGCGGATGATCGTCTCGCCGACGCGGCCCATCGCCTGCGCGTCGGAGCCGATCATCGAGATCGCGCCGAGGTCGTGCAGGACGTCCTCGGCGGCGATCGTCGTGGCTCGGATGCGCGACTCGGCGAAGGCGAGGTCCTCGGCGATGCGCGGGTTGAGGTGGTGGCAGACGATCAGCATGTCGAGGTGCTCGTCGATCGTGTTGACCGTGTGCGGGCGCGTCGGGTTCGTCGAGGACGGCAGCACGTGCGGCTGCGACGCGAGCTCGATGATGTCCGGCGCATGGCCGCCGCCGGCGCCTTCGGTGTGGTAGGCGTGGATCGTGCGGCCGGCGATCGCCGCGAGGGTCGACTGCAGGTAGCCGGCCTCGTTGAGCGTGTCGGTGTGGATCGCGACCTGGACACCTGTGTCGTCGGCCACGCGCAGGCAGGTGTCGATCGCGGCGGGCGTCGTGCCCCAGTCCTCGTGCAGCTTCATCCCGCCGACGCCGGCGCGCAGCTGCTCGCGCAGGCCGTCCTCGGAGATCGTGTTGCCCTTGCCGAGCAGCAGCACGTTGACCGGCTGCTCGTCAAGCGCGATCAGCATCTCGCCGATCGCGCGCGGCGATGGCGTGCACGTCGTCGCGCGGGTGCCCTCGCTGGGACCGGTGCCGCCGCCGATCAGCGTCGTCATGCCGGCCGCGACGGCCTGGTCGACGAGGCCCGGGCAGATCAGGTGCACGTGGCCGTCGATCCCGCCGGCGGTGAGGATGCGGCCCTCGCCGGCGACGATGTCGGTGCTCGGGCCGATCTCCAGGGCCGGGTCGACGCCGTCGGCGATGTCGGGGTTGCCGGCCTTGCCGAGGCCGACGATGCGCCCGTCCTTGATGCCGACGTCGCAGCGCACGATGCCCCAGTGGTCGAGCACGACGACGTTCGTGATGACCATGTCGGGCGCGCCGCCCGCGGAGGTGCGGCTGCCCTGCAGCATCGACTCGCGGATCGTCTTGCCGCCGCCGAAGACGGCCTCGTCGCCGCCGGCGCAGCGGTCCTCCTCGACCTCGAGCCAGAGGTCGGTGTCGGCGAGGCGCAGCTGGTCGCCGACGGTCGGCCCGTAGAGGGCGGCGTAGCGGTCGCGGCCGATCTCGCTCACGCGCTGCCGCCGTCACGGATCTGCAGGCCGGGGACCCGCTGGGCTCCCGCGAGCTTCACGAGCGCGACCGCGCGGCTCGCGCCGGGTTCGAAGCGCAACGAGGTGCCGGCGGGGATGTCGAAGCGAAAGCCCTGCGCGGCGGCGCGGTCGAGCTGCAGCGAGGAGTTGACGTCGGCGACGTGGAAGTGCGAGCCGACCTGGATCGGCCGATCGCCGGTGTTCAGGACCGTCAGCTCGATCGTCTCGCGGCCGGCATTCAGCTCGATCGCGCCCGGCGCGACGCGCAGCTCGCCGGGGATCATGCGACCGGCTCGTGCAGCGTGACGAGCTTGCGCCCGTCGCGGAAGGTGGCCTCGACCTGGACCTCGGCGACCATCTCGGGCACGCCCTCCATGACCTCGTCGCGCGTCAGCACGCGGCGCCCGTCCGTCATCAGCTCGGCGACCGAGCGGCCGTCGCGAGCGCCCTCGATGACCCAGCACGACAGCAGCGCGACGGTCTCGGGATGGTTGAGCTTGACGCCGCGGGCGCGCCGGTCGCGGGCGATCATGCCCGCCGTCGCGAGCAGCAGCTTGTCCTTGTCGGCGGGGGAGAGTCGCACCCGCCGGACGGTAACCGCGCGCAGGTGCTCAGAGGTTGGGCCGGTTGGAGCAAGCGAGCGCCCCGCGACAGGCCACGTGGCTAAAGGGCTGCGGGCGCGTGTGGTGCGTCGGTGAGCCTCAGGCTCACGACGCCACCACGCCGGCTAGGAGGGGACGGGCGTGACGAGCCGGTGCAGGGCGGCCGCCGCGGCGATGACGGCGGCGATGCCCAGCCCGACGAGGAGGGTGCGCTTCACCCGCCCATTGTCATCAGAACACGACGGACTTCGCCACGCCGTGCAGCGCGATCGACTCGTAGGACTGCGCCGGACCGGCCGGCGGGCCCGCGATCGTCGTGCGGTTCGTGGTCTTGATCGCGAGCGTCTCGAACGGCGACTCGTCGCCGGCGCCGAGCTTGAACGACGCCAGCAGCAGCGTGAGCGTGATCGTCTGCAGGTCCGGCACGGTCTGGAGCGTGACGGTGACCTCCGTCCCGAGCTTCGTCTCCTGTGCCTGGATCTCGTCGCCGGCGAAGCTGTGGTCGCCGCCGGCGTCTGAGTAGCTCAATCGCGGCTGTCCGTCGATGCTGCTCGTGGCGTACGTGAGCCGGGTCTGGTCACAACGCAGCTCGAAGAGGTTCGCGGTCTGTGTCGCGGTTGCCATCGGTGGTGTCCTCCGTTCGCGATGTCCCTGCCCGCGACCGATGGTGGACCTACGCGGCAGGTCTGAGCGTGACGTCCGTCACGCTCAGACCTTCCACTTGACCGAGCACCCGCGCGCGCGGGTGTCGGCCTCGGCGGGCTCGTCGCCGGCGAGGACGGCGTCGAGCGCGTCGCGCAGCCAGTGCGCGTCGAGCGAGGGGTCCTGGTGGTCGGCGTCGGGCGCGCCGCGGTAGCGCAGGCGCTGCTCGCCATCGAGGACGAACACGTGCGGGGTGACCTGCGCGCCGAGCGCGCGGGCGACCTCCTGGGTCTCGTCGTGGAGGTACGGGATCGGCCAGGACTGGTCGTGCACGAAGCGCGCCATCGCGTCGGGCGAGTCGGCCGGGTAGCGCGCGGCGTCGTTGGCGTTGATCGCCAGCAGGCGCACGTCGCGGGGCGCGTAGTCCTCGGCGACGGCGCGCAGGCGCGGGTTCCACGCGACGACGTACGGGCAGTGGTTGCAGGTCACCACGAGCACGGTCGCCGCGGGCGCTGGGTCGGCGGGCACGCTGTGCCCGGTGCCCGCGGTGTCGGCCAGCGTGAAGGCCGGGACGGGATCGCCGAGTTCGAAGCTCATGGCGGGGATGATCTCAGCCGCGGCCCCGCTGCTAGATTCAGGTCCACACGGTGGGCGTAGCTCAGTTGGTAGAGCTCCTGGTTGTGGTCCAGGCGGTCGCGGGTTCAAGTCCCGTCGCTCACCCTCGTGAAGTGCCTGCACGCGAGCGGTTTGTGCAACGTTTGCAGGAGGATCGAACGGGCGCCAAGGTACCAAGGGTGGACCAAAAGTCGGTCGGGTTGACGAGCGATGATGCGCCAACTCCGGCTCTGCGCGGTCCGCCGACGCCGGCGATCTCGTGTCCCCGGGGCGCGAAGCCCGCCGATCCTTGAGTGCGCAGTCGACGCCGGCGCGTACGGGTGCTGCCGGACGGTCACCGAGCGGACGTCCGCAGAGTGCCGCAAGCATGTATACGCGGGCCGACGGCGGTCAACCACGGCATCCCGATGGCGTCGAACGCGTGCCTGGCAGTTTGTGGGCTATATCCGCCCGATAGCTGCCATCCTGC